>NZ_LT598496.1:643158-1286316 GCF_900091425.1 Micromonospora krabiensis | reverse complement strand
GTGAGGTGCTCGTCGCGTCCGGCCACCGCGTCGAGGACCCGGCGGGCCCACATCCCGGCCATCGGCAGGTAGTCGAACTCGTAGCCGGCGCCCGTCGCGTCGATCAGGTCGGCGAACTTCACCAGCTCCGCGAGCGCCGCGACCGGTTTCGCGACCCGCCACGCCTCCCGCAACTCCGCCGGGGCGGCGACCTGCCGCCACCCGTCGAGGTACGCGTCGACCTGGCGGCGCGCCTGCGCCTCGGGGGCCGCGTGCAGCCACCCGCCCAGGTCCAGCAGCGGGTGCGACACCCGGGCGAAGCTCCAGTCGAACAGCAGCGGCCCGTCCGGGCCGTCCGCCACGTTGCCGGGGTGCAGGTCGCCGTGGACCAGGGTCAGCGGCAGGTCGAACTCGTCCAACTCGGCGCAGCGGTCCTGCAACCACATCGCCACCCCGGTCAGGTTCACCCCGCCCCCGGCGCCCCACAGTTCGGCGCGGCGGGTCACCGCCGGCACCCGGTCGGCGAGGTCGGCCAGGGTCAACTGGGGGACACCCGCCGCGCGCAGCGGATCCGTCCGGTCGATCGTCGCGGTCTGCATCCGGGCCAACGTCCGCAGCGCCGCGACGGCGTCGCGGGTGGGCGGCTGGGCGCCGAAGTCGGCGCTGAGCCACCAGCCGTGGCGGGGCGAGTCGGCCAGCACCTCGGGCACCGCCCCCGGCCACGACCGGGCCAGCTCGGCGATCACCCGCGGCTCGGCCGTGAGGACCGGCAGGGACGCCTTGAGGAACACCGCTCCGGCCGTGGTGGGCGCCCGCAGCACCGTCGACGTGGTCCAGTGCCGGATCTGCGTCACCGGCCCGCTGCGCCGCGCGCCCCGCTCCGCGAGGGTCTCGTCCAGCCAGGCGCACGCCGCGGCGAACCAGCCCGGCCGGTACCAGTCCGGGCCGCCGGCCGGTTCCGGCCGGTGCCGCCACGCCCGCACCGGGCCCGCGCCGAACGCGGCGACGTCGTGCCAGGCGTACCCGCCCGCGGGTTGCCCGTCGACCGGCTCGGCCGTGAACAGTGTGCTGTCCAGCGGGGCGAGCAGCGCCACCCGCAGGCCGGTCTCGGTGGCCACCGCGGCGGGCAGTTGACTGCTCGGCGGCGGCCACGGCTCGGTCAACCGCAGCCGGGGTAGGGCCACCGCACCGTCACCGCGGCGACCCAGCACCCGCCCACCGTCGACGATGATCACGTCGATGTCCAGCGGGCCGCCGGCCGTCACCCCGCCCGGCGCGTCGAGCCCGGTCACGCCGACCGCCCGGCCGAGGCGCGCGGTCGGGACGGCACGACCGGGCCCGACCCGTCGGGCTCCCGGCGGTGGCGCAGCGACTCCACGCCCACCAGGTCGTCGGCGATCGCGTCCGGCGCCTCGGTGTCGAACCGGGCGACCGCCCGGATCCGTGAGGCCACCGCCACCAGCACCGCGATGACCACGCCGCAGAGCAGGAAGACGAACGCGATGCCGCGTCCCTCGCCGACCCCGACCAGCCGGCCGGCCGTGCCGGCGAGCCGCCCGTCGGGCATCAGCATCGGCTCGAACAGCGCGGTCGCGGCCGGCGCGATCACGGCGAAGCCCAGCGGCAGCGTCGACCACGAGATCATCTGGTTCAGGGCGGCGGCCCGGCCGTGGTAGCGCTGGGGGATCTTCACCTGGACGATGGCCCGGTAGATGCCGGTGGTGAGGGTCAGCCCGGCGGTGAGCCCGAAGGCGCCCACGGCGATCAGCAGCGGATCGGGGCGCACCGAGATCAGCACGCACGCCACGGCCATGGCCAGGACCGACAGCAGCACCCCGCGCATCGGCCGGCGGGCGGGGCCGCCCCACAGGGCGACCGCCAGACCGGCCACGGTCGCCCCGATGCCGGAGACGAACGACACCTGGGCGGCGTCGGCCAGCCCACCGAACGACAGCACCAGCGGGCTCAGCAGGATCAGCGGCGGCGCCAGGAAGATGTTCAGCACCAGGAAGAACAGCAGCATGGCCCGGAAGTGGCGGTGGCCCCACGAGTAGCGGAAACCGTTGGCGATCTCCGCCGCGAGGGACTCGCGGCGGTGCCAACCCATCCGGGCCGGCCAGCGGATCAGCGCGGTGACCACGACCGCGACCCCGTAGCTGACGATGTCGATGACGAGGATGCCGTCCAGGCCGATGGTGGCCAGCAGTCCGGCGGCGAACAGGGGCACGAACAGCGTTCCCGCGCCGTTGACCATCTCCACGACGCCGATCGCGTGCCGCAGGTAGCGCTTGGGCACCAACTGCGGCACCGAGGCGACGTACGCGAGGCGTTGGAAGGCCGTGGCGAGCGACAGGGCCACCATCAGGCCGTAGATGTGCCCGATCTGCAGGGTGTCCGTCCACAGCAGCACACCGAGCGCGATCTGGGTGGCCCACGCGGCGACGTCGCCGGCGATCAGCACCGTCTTGCGGTGTGACCGGTCGACGACCGCGCCGGCCAGCGGGGCGATCACCAGGCCGGGCACCAGCGCCAACGTCACGAACAGCGCCAGCTGCATCACCGAGCCGGTGGTCAGATAGATCCAGATGGGGATCGCCCACTGGGTGAACGCCGAACCGATCAGCGACACCAGCTGCCCGGCGGCCACGCCGAGGAACCGGGGCATGCTCGGTTCGGCGGGTCGCCGGCGCGGCCCCACCGTGCCCGCGACGGGCCGGTCACCGTCGCCCGGTGGCTCGGCACCGCCGCCGTCGCCCGCGGGTGGCTCGGCGTCGCCGCGCCGGTGCACACCGTGCAGCCACCAGTCACTGTCCGGCCCACGCGCGGCCCGGGTCAGCGTCGCCGTGTCGCCGTCGGCCAGGGCCACGTGGGTACGCGTGACGATCTCGGCGACCTCGGTGGCCCGGTAACGGTTGAAGTAGTGACCGCCCTCGTCGAGGACGACCAGCGCGCACGTGTCGGAGAGGAAGTCCCACTCCCGGAACCGTTCCTCGTAGTAGTCGGTCGCCGGGTCCTGCTCACCGATGACCGAGATGACCGGGGCGTCGATCCGGTCGACCCGCCCGTCGAGCAGGCCGCTGTAGTAGTCCTCCGCGCTGCGCGTGTCGTGGCGCATGTTGCGGATCACCCGGTCGACCTCGTCGAGACCCAGCTCCTCGATGTCGACGCCGCGCCCCACCAGCCGGGTGATGAACGTCCGGTTGCTGCGGAAGCGCTCCATCTCGGCCAGCCGGGACAGCCGCGACAGCAGGCCGCGGGGCCGGGCGAACGGGAAGATGCCGCCGACGTACACCGCCTCGACCGGCCGCCCGGCCACCTGAAGCCGGCGGGCCACCTCGACCACGACGGCGCTGCCGATGCCGCAGTGGCCGTAGAGCACCAGCGGCCCGGTGACGTCCCGCAGGATCTCGGTGACCGCCGCGTCGACCAGGTCGCCGAAGGGCAGGGTGTCCTCCGCGCCGCCGGCCTCCTGGTTGTGGATCGCCGCCGAGAAGAGCCGGTGCCCGGGCGGCATCGCGTCCGCCAGCGCCTGGTAGACGGCGGCGCTGCCGCCGCCGTAGGGCACGCAGACCAGGGAGCGCACGTGCTCGTCGTCGCGGACCGGGCGGGTCAGCTCGTGCAGCAGCCGGGCCGGCTGGTCGTCCGGCGCCGGGTCGTCGAGCAGTCGGGCCAGTTCCCGGACGGTACGGCAGCGGAACAGGTCCATCAGGGACAGCGTGCCGGTGGACCCCGCCTCCGTCAGGGCCCGCCGGATCCGGGTGACGGCCTGCGCGGCCAGCAGCGACTGCCCGCCGACGAGGAAGAAGTCGTCGTCGACGCTGACCCGCTCGACCGGCAGCAGTTGCGTCCACACCTCCGCGATGAGCCGCTCGTTCGCGGTCGTCGGGGCGACGAACTCCTGCTCCACCTGCTGCTGGGCCAGGTCCGGGTCGGGCAGCGCGCGGTGGTCCAACTTGCCGTTCGGGGTCAGTGGTAGGGCGTCGAGCACCACGAACGCGGCCGGCACCATGTAGTCGGCGAGGCTGCGGGCGACGTGCTCGCGCAACTGCCCGGGCGTGGGCCGGCGGGCGCCGTCGGCCGCCGCCACGTACGCGACCAGCCGCCGGTCACCGGTGCCGTCGGGCTGCGCGAGCACCGCGCACGTCCGCACCTCGGGGTGGCGTTGCAGGGCCGCCTCGATCTCGCCCAGCTCGATGCGGTAGCCGCGGATCTTCACCTGCCGGTCGACGCGGCCCAGGTACTCCAGGGTGCCGTCGGCGCGCCAACGCACCCGGTCGCCGGTGCGGTACATGCGGGCGCCCGGCTCGCCGCTGAACGGCTCCGGCAGGAACCGCTGCGCGGTCAGCCCGGCCCGGTTCAGGTAGCCGCGGGCCAACCCCTCCCCGGCGACGAACAGCTCACCGGGCACCCCCACCGGCACCGGGTTGAGGTGCCGGTCCAGCACGTACGCGCGGAGGTCGTCGAGGGGCCGCCCGATCGGCGAGTCCGCGCCACGGCGGACGTCGGCGCGCCGGATCCGCTGGGCGGTGACGTGCACCGTGGTCTCGGTGATGCCGTACATGTTGACCAGCGCGGGGCGCTGGTCGCCGTAGCGGCTCAGCCAGTGCCGCAGCTCCCGCACGTAGAGGGCGTCGCCGCCGAAGACGATGACGCGCACCGACAGGTCGGCGAAGGACCGGTCGGTCTCGGTGAGCGTGGCGCGCAGCCCCCGGAACGCCGCCGGGGTCTGGTTGAGCACGGTCACCCGCTGCTCGGCCAGCACGTCCAGCAGCCGCTCCTGGTCGCGTACCGCCTCCGGCGGCACGATCACCAGCCGGCCGCCGTAGGCCAGCGCGCCCCACATCTCCCAGACCGAGAAGTCGAACGCGTACGAGTGCAGCAGCGCCCACACGTCGTCGGGGCCGAAGTCGAAGTGCGCCTCGGAGGCGGTCAGCAGCCGCACCACCTGCTGGTGCTCGACCAGCACCCCCTTGGGTCGGCCGGTCGAGCCGGAGGTGTAGATGACGTAGGCCAGGTCACCGGGGCGGGCGGCGCGGGACGGGTCGTCCGGGACGGGTTCCGGGTCGTCCCGCGGCGCGTCGAGGCGCACCACCCGACCGTCGTACGTGGGCAGCTCCGCGTCCGACGCCTCGTCGGTGACCAGCACCGGCGCGCCCGTGTCGGCGAGGATGAACTCCAGCCGCTCGCGCGGGTACGCCAGGTTCAGCGGCACGTAAGCGCCGCCGGCCTTCAGCACGCCGAGGATCGCCGTCACGGTGCCGGTGCCGGGGCGCAGGTGCAGCGCGACCAGCGTGTCGGGGCCGACGCCGAGGCGACGCAGCCGGGTGGCGAGGCGCTCGGCCCGGGCGTCCAGTTCGCCGTAGGTGAGCTGTTCGTCGCGGTGCACGAGGGCGACCGCGTCGGGGCGGCGGGCGGCCTGCTCCTCGAACAGCGCGGGCAGGGTGCGCTCGACGGGGAACCGGCCGGTGCGGGCGCCCCACCCGTCGAGCACCTGGGAGCGCTCGGCGTCGGTGAGCAGCTCCACCGTGCGCAGCGGCGCGTCGGGGCGGGCGGTCACGGTGCGCAGCAGCGCCACGAACCGCTCACCGAGCCGGGCGACGGTGTCGGCGTCGAACAGGGCGGTGTCGTAGCTGAACTCGCACCACAGCTCGCCGTCGCCGGTCTGCACGACCAGCAGCTCCAGGTCGAACCGGGTGGCCCCCAGGTCCGGTACCTCCCAGTGCACGGCCGGTCCGTCGCCGCCGGCGCTGTGGTCGCGCATCTGGTAGTTCTGCAGCGCGAAGGTCACCTGGAACAGCGGCGACCGGCTGACGTCGCGGGCCACGTCGAGCTCCGCCACCAGGTGCTCGAACTGCACCTCCTGGTGGGTGAGGGCGTCCAGCACCTCCTGCCGGGTACGGGTGAGCAGGTCGTGGAACGACTCGTCCGGGTCGAGCCGGGCGCGCATCGGCAGCATGTTGACGAACATGCCGACCAGGCCCTCCAGCTCGGGGCGGTGCCGCCCGGCCACCGGCGAGCCGACGGCGAAGTCGTGCTGGTCGGCGTGGCCGGCGAGGAACACCTCGTACGCGGCGAGCAGCGTCATGTAGAGGGTGGCGTCGTGGCGGCGGGCCAGCGCGGTGACCGCGTCGGTGAGCGGGGCGTCCACCGCGAAGCGGTGGGTGGCCCCCTCGAAGCGCTGCGTCGGCGGCCGGGCCCGGTCACCGGGCAACTCCAGGGCGGGCACGTCGGTCAGCTGCCCGGTCCAGTACGTGAGCCCACGGTCGGCGTCGGGCCGGTGCCGCTGCCAGTGCGCGTAGTCGCCGTAGCCGACGGGCAGCGGCGACCAGGAGGGTGGGTTTCCGTCCCGACGGGCCCGGTACGCGGTGAGCAGGTCACCGACGAGGACGTCGATGGACCAGCCGTCGCTGACGATGTGGTGGGTGACCAGGGACAGCAGCCGGCGCCGGTCGCCGTGGTCGACCAGCAGGGCCCGCCACAGCGGCCCGGCGGCGAGGTCGAAGGGCTCGGCGGCGTGCTCGCGGGCCAGGTCCAGGGCCTGCCGGCGGGCCTCGTCGGGGTCGTCGGCGGTGACCGTGCCCCGGGCCAGCGGCACCGGGGCCGGCTCGTCGACCCGTACGGTCGGTGCGCCGTCGTCGCTGGCCGGGAACCGCATGCGCAGGCTGTCGTGCCGGGCCACGACGTCGGCGAGCGCGTCGCGCAGCGCGTCGGGTTCCACGTCTCCGTCGAGCCACACGGCCACCGGCACGTGGTAGGCGGCGACGCCCGGCGCGAACTGGTCCATGAACCAGAGCCGCTCCTGCGCGTACGACAGGGTCGGCGGGGCGTCGGCGGGCGCCCGCTCGAGGCGGCCCGCGCCGCCGGTGGTGGGTTGGCGCAGCAGCCGCTGCAGCAGGGCCTGTTTGGTGGCGGAGAGGGGTGCCTCCCGGGCCGCCGACTCCGGGGTTGTGGACATGTGAGCGGCCTACCTTTCCAGTGTGGCGAGGAGCGCGGCGGCCTCGTCCTCGGAGAGCTCGTCGAGGCGGGCGACCAGCAGCCGTTCCACCTCGACGGCCAGCTCGGCGACCGTGGGGTTGGCGAACAGCAGGTGGATCGGGACGTCCAGGTCCAGCAGGCCGCCGATCCGGGCGACGGCCCTGCTGGCCAGCAGGGAGTGCCCGCCGTGGTCGAAGAAGTTGTCGTGCACGCCGACGGCGTCGACGCCCAGCACCTCGGCCCACGCCGTCGCGACCAGTTGTTCCGCGCCGGTGCGCGGGGCCGTGAACGACTCGGCGGTGCCGCCGGCGTCGGACGGCTCGGGCAGCGCCGCGACGTCGAGTTTCCCGCTGGGCATCAGCGGCAGGGCGTCGAGCTGGACGAACGCCGTCGGCACCAGGTGCGACGGCAGGATGTCCCGCAGCGCGGTGCGCAGGGCCGTCGGGTCGGCGTCGCCGGTGAGGTAGCCGACGAGTCGCTGCCCGCCGCTGCCGTCGGTGCGTACGGCGACGGTGGCCTGCCGCACCCCGGGCTGGGCGCGCAGCGCGGTTTCGATCTCGCCCAGCTCCACCCGGGCGCCGTTGACCTTGACCTGCCGGTCGAGTCGTTCGAGGAACTCCAGCGTCCCGTCGGGGCGCCACCGGCAGCGGTCGCCGGTGCGGTACAGCCGGCCGCCCGGTGGCCCGAACGGGTCGGGCACGAACGCGGCCGCCGTCTCGACGGGACGGTTCAGGTAGCCGCGACCGACCGGCACGCCGCCGATGTGCAGGTGGCCGGGCACCCCGACCGGGAGAGGCTCACCCCGCTCGTCGAGGACGTAGAGCTGGGCGCCCTCCATCGGCACGCCGATCGGCACCGGGCCCGGACGGGCACCGCCGGGCGGCACGGTGTGGGCGGACACCGCGATGGTCGTCTCGGTGGGGCCGTAGGTGTTGTGCAGTGGCACGGCCCGGGCCGTGGCGAGGTCGGCGGCCAGGTCACCGTCGAGTTGCTCGCCGATGCAGACCACCTGTCGCACGGTGGCGGTGGCGGCCGCGAAGCCGGGCTGCGTGACCAGGTGCCGCAGCACCGTCGGGACGCTGGAGAGCAGGGTGACCCGTTCGGTCCGGACCGTGTCGAGCACCCCGGCCGGGTCGAGTGCTCCGGCCGGCGGGGCGATCACCAGGGTGGCGCCGACGATCAGCGCCGGGTAGACCTCCTGACCGAACACGTCGAAGCTCGGTGAGGCGATGACGAGCAGCCGGTCGGCGGGGGTGATGCCGTGCCGGCGGGCGAACCAGGTGGCGTGGGCGGCGAGCGAGCGGTGCTCGATCATCGCGCCCTTGGGTCGGCCGGTGGAGCCCGAGGTGTGCAGCACGTACGCCAGGGCGGCGGGGTGGACGGTGACCGGCGCGACGTCGTCGGGCGCCGGGTCGTCGTCGGGGTCGTCGACCCGCACCAGGTGGTACGCCCCGGCGGGCAGGGTGTCCGCGATCGCGGCGGTGGAGACGACCACCTCGGCGGCGGTGTCGGCCATCAGGTCGGCCAGCCGCCGCGCCGGGAACCCGGGTTCCAGCGGCAGGTACGCCGCGCCGGCCCGCAGCACCGCCAGCATCGCGACCACCACGTCCGTGCCGCGCGGCAGCGCCAGGCCGACCAGCCGCTCCGGCCCGGCGCCGAGGGCCCGCAGCCGGGCGGCGAGTCGGCGGGACCGCTCGTCGAGCTGCCGGTAGGTCAGCGACCGGCCGCCGTCGCGGATCGCGACCGCGTCGGGGGTGTTGGCGGCGTGGGCGAGGATCAGGTCGACCAGGCCGGGACCCGGGTCGGGGGCGGGCGGGCCGGCCGCCCAGCCGGCGACGAGCAGGTCCCGTTCCTCGGCGGGCAGCAGCGGCAGCGCCGACACCGGCCGGTGCGGGGCGGTCAGCCCGGCGTGCAGCAGGGTCAGGTAGCGGGCGACGATCCGCTCGGCGGTGGCGGTCTCGAAGAGGTCGCTGCGGTACTCCAGGCGGCCCTCGGTGGCGCCGACCTCCAGCAGCAGCTCCTCACGGGCCGATCCGTTGCTGGTGCTCAGCCCCACGTCGCCGAGGTAGTTGAAGCCGAGCTGGTAGAGCGGCTGCACGCCGGGCAGGCGGGGCGGGTTGAGCGCCTCGACGAGGCGGGGCAGCGGCAGGTCCTGGTGTTCCCAGGCGGACAGCATCGTCTCGCGTACCCGGCCGATCAGTTCGGCGAAGCTCGGGTCGCCGCTGACGTCGATCCGCAGGACCAGGGTGTTGACGAACATGCCGATCATCGGGGCCAGCTCGGGCCGGTCGCGCCCGGCCACCGGCATGCCGACGAGGACCGTCGGGTCGCCGCTGAGCCGGTGCAGCAGGGCCGCGTAGCCGGCGAGCAGCACCATCGCGGTGCTGGCCCCGTGTCGGCCGCCCACCTCGGCGAGGGTCTCGCCCAGCGGGGCGGGCACCGCGAAGGTGATCTCCGCCCCGGGGCGGGCGGTCGACGCGGAACGTGGCCGGTCGGGCAGCAGCCCGTGCACCGGCGGCGCGTCGGCGAGCCGTTCCCGCCAGTACGCGAGGTCGGCCGCCGCAGCGGTGCTGCCCGCCTGGTCGCGCTGCCACACCGCCCAGTCGGCGTACTGGATGTCGAGGGTGGGCAGCCGGGCCGGGCGGCCGTCCAGCCGGGCCTGGCACAGCTCCTCGATCTCGCGCATGAGGATCGGCGTCGAGCTGCCGTCGAAGATCGTGTGGTGGGCGGTGAACAGCAGCGCGGGGCGATCCGGCCGGCGGTGCACGAGCCGGGCCCGCCACAGCGGCGCCGCCTCCAGCGGGAACGCGGTGGCCAGGTCGGCGGCGGTGAGCTCGGCCAGCCGCGCGGCGCGCTCCGGCGCGGCGAGTTCGGACAGGTCCGTCTCGTCGAGGTGGATCGGCAGGTCGGAGAGCACCACCTGGGTGAGGCCACTGTCGCCCGGCCGCAGGGCGGTGCGCAGCGGCTCGTGGCGCCGGGTCAACTCGGTCAGCGCGGCGCGCAGCACCTCGGCGTCGGTGCCGGCGGGCAGCAGGACCGGTGTCCGGAGGTTGTAGGCCGAGGCCTCGGCCCCGATCCGGCTCGCCAGCCAGATCCACTCCTGGGCGAAAGAGGCAGCGAAGACATACTCGTTCGGCCTGGCCGGCACGTGCGTCCCCCCGTGAACACGTCGAAGCCGTATCGGTCTGTGCCGATGCTAGGGGAGCGGGCCGGTGACGCCCTCCCGAGAATCGCCATCAGTAAATACCTGAATGGACGGTTGATGAACGGAGGGTAACGGGGCATGACGCGCGGGTGCGCGGAGGTCAGGTCGCCGACACGTCGAGACCGGCCGCCGGGCTGGGCGTGGTGCCCGTGCCCAGCCGGGCCAGCGCGGCCGCCAGGTCGCCTACCTGGCCGGCGAGCTGCGCGACCCGCTGCTGGGCCAGGTCGCGGTCGGCCTCCGCGGCGCGCAGCCGTACGGTCAGGTCGGTGAGCCGCTCCTCGACGGCGGCCGTGGCCGCCCGGGCGGTGGCCAGTTCCCCGGCGAGCGCCTCGTGCCGCGCGACGCCGCCGGCCAGCTCGGCCCGCAGCCGCCCGACCTCGGCGAGCGCCTCCTCGCGGGCGGCCGTCGCCTGCCGTGTGGTCTCCTCGGCCCGTTCCCGGGCCCGGTCGGCCTGCTCCCGGGCGCGCACGGCATCGGCGGCGCCGGCACGGGCGCGGGCAGTGTCGGTGCGGGCCTGCTCGATCTGTCGCCGTACGTCCTCGACCTCGACGCGCCACCGCTGCGCGCGGTCGGCGGCCTCGGTGGCCGCGCGGGTGGCCCGCTCGGCGTCGGCGCGGGCGGTGTCCCGCTCGGCGGTGAGGTCGGCCACGCGACGCCGCTCGGTGTCACGTTCGCCGCGCACGGCGGCCAACTCCCGCCGCGCGGCGTCGCGGTCCTGTTCGGCCTGGGTGCGCAGCGCGTCGGCGGCGCTGGCCGTGCGGTGCGCCTCGTCCCGGGCCGCCTCGGCGCGCTGGGCCCGCTCGACGTCGTGGGCCGCCTGAAGCGCGGCGCGCTCGGCCGCCTCCCGGGCGGCGTCCCGCTCGGCCAGCGCGGCTCGCGCCTGTTCCCGGGCCTGCGCGCCGGCGGCGGCGGCGTCCTCCGCGTCGCGGCGCGCCTCGTCGCGCTCGGTCTGGGCGGCGGCCACGGCGGTGGCCGCCTCGGCCCGCGCCTCGGCGAGCTGCCGTTCGACGCCGACCGGGGAGAGCTCGGCGTGCAGCGCCTCGGCCAGGGTCTCCACGATCTGGTCGAGCCGGTCCACCGCCTCCCAGGTGCGGGCCACCTGCCCGGGCAGGCCGGGGGCGTTGCGGTGCCGCATCCGGCTGTTGCGGGAGGCGCGCTGGCAGGCGCCGTCGTTGTCGCGGCAGTACCGGAACGGACGACCCGCGCCGACGCGCTGCGGCACCGGCCGTCCACAGTGGCCGCAGGGACGGGTCTCGACGGGGGTGGGCTGGGCGTCCATCGAGGCCGAAGTCTAGTGCCGGGGCGGTCCGGCCGACCCGTCGCGGGCCGGCCCGACGGCACGGGACCGCGCGGGTCGGCTCAGTTGGCCGCGCGGGCCGTCGCGTCGAGCGTGTAGCGGCGTTGCAGCAGCAGCGCGGCGAGCATCAGCGCGGCCGGCAGCAGTCCGAAGCCGTAGCGGACGGCGGCCAGCGCCGAGCCGGGCTGGGTGACCGTCTCGCCGGCCGCGGAGGCGACGAACCCGCCGGCGGCCAGGCTCAGCGCGTACAGGTAGGGGCCGAGCGCGGCGCCGGTCGCCTCGGTGGCGGTCCAGACGCCGGTGTAGGTGCCGGCGCCGGCGGCGCCGGCGGCACGGATCACGTCGGGGACCATCGAGAAGGGCAGCAGCTGCATGCCGGCGAACGCGACGCCGAGCACCGCCACCGCGCCGACCAGCACTGGCAGGCCGGCCGGGCGGCCCAGGGCGAGCACCAGCGAGCCGACCGCGAAGGCGCCCTGCGCCACCAGCAGCGCCCGCTGCTTGCCCAGTCGCCGCGCCACGACCAGCCAGGCGGGGGTGACCAGCAGCGCGGGCGCGACGAACGCGCCCACCAGCACGGTGGTCAGGCCGGCGCGGCCCAGCTCGTACTCGGCGTAGTAGGGCACCGCGGCGAGGACCAGGTGGGTGGTGGTGGACATGGCCAGGTAGGCGGCGACGAGCCAGCGGAACTGCCGGTCGCGTAGCGCCGCGACCAGGGCCCGCCATCCGCCGCCGTGCGTCGGCGTCGGGGTGGCCGCGGCCCGGCGCAGCCGGGCGATGCCGGTGACTCCGACCAGCAGGGTGACGAGCATGCCGGCAGCGAGCAGGAGGCCCATCCGCTGGTAGCCGGCCCGGGTCGCGGCGTCGCCGCCGGCGAGCAGGGGAGCGAGCAGCCCGGACAGGAGGATGCCCAGGGTGAGCACGACCATCCGGAACGCCATCAGCCGGGTTCGTTCGTGGTAGCCGATCCGCAGGTCGGCGGGGGTGGCGAGGTAGGGCACCTGGTAGGCGGCGAACAGCAGGTTGCCGGCGACGAAGACGACGGCCACCCAGGCGGCGGCGGGAGCGCCGGTCAGCGCGCCGGGCACCGCGAACAGCGCCGCGAAGGCGACCGGCAGGGCGCAGCCGAGCAGCAGCAGCCGCTGCCGGTTGCCGTGGCGGGCCTGCGCGACGTCGCTGCGGTGCCCGACCCACGGGTGCAGCAGCACGTCGGCGATCTTCGGCAGCAGCAGGGCCAGCCCGGCCAGCCACGGCGCGACGGCGAGCACGTCGGTGAGGAAGTAGAGCAGCAGCAGGCCGGGCACGGTCACCCAGACGCCCATGCCGAGCGAACCGGTGGCGAAGCCGACCAGCGGGCCGCGGGGCAGTGTCGTGTCCGTGCTGGTCGGCTGCTGGTCGAGCCCGGTCACGGCGGTCTCCTGTCCGGGCGCGCCCGCCCGCCAATCCAACGGTTGATGGATTCTAGGGGCAGAATGGCCGCCATGACCATGCCCCGACGCCGGCCCGGCCGACCCCGCCGCGACGAGACGCGCCCGACCCGCGAGGTGGTGCTGACCGAGGCCACCGCGCTCTTCGCCCGACGGGGCTTCGACGCCGTCGGGCTGCGGGAGATCGCGGCGGCCGCCGGCGTCGACGTGGCCACGGTCTCGCACCACCTGGGTACGAAGGCGCAGCTCTACGACGCCTGCTTCGCCTGGGTCTTCGCGGCCGAGCGGGAGGTGCTGGAGACCGCGGCGGCGCGCGCCCGGTCCGCCCTCGCGGCCGGGCCGGCGGCCGCCCGGCGGGCCCTGCACGACCTCGTCGACGTCTTCGTCGACTTCCTCGAACAGCGCCCCGAGACCACCGCGCTGTGGCTGCGCCGCTGGCTGGAGCCCGACCGGCACGCCGACCTCGACGCCCGCTACGCGACCCCGCTCTACGGCCTGGTGACGGACCTGCTCGGCGCCGCCGCCGCGGCGGGCGCGCTGGTCGAGCCGACCCCGCACGTCACCGCCCGCAGCCTGGTCTGGGCGGTGCACGGGCACGTGGTGGCCCTGCTGGCGTCGGGACCGGCGCGGGACCGGGAGCGGGCGGAGTTCCGCCGGTTCGTGCACCACCTGCTCGACCGCCTGTACGGGCCGGTCGACTCTTGACGGATCCCGCCGGTGCCGGCAATTATCCATCGGACGTTGGATTAGAGGCGGGGGGCGGGATGGGTGTGCGGCCGACGGTGGCGGTGGTCGGCGCCGGCGCGGCCGGCCTCGCGACCCTGAAGGCGCTCGCCGACGCCGGCGTGCCCGCGGTCTGCTTCGAGGCCACCGACCAGGTCGGCGGCCTCTGGGTGTACGGGTCACCCGGCTCGCCCGCGTACCGGACCCTGCACCTGAACACCAGCCGGGGGCGCACCCAGTTCGCCGACCACCCGATGCCCGCCGACTGGCCGGACTACCCCGACCACACCCGCGTCGCCGGCTATCTCGCCGACTACGCGGACCGCTTCGGGCTGCGCACGGCCGTGCGACTTCGGCACACCGTCGAGCGGGTCACCCGCGGACCCGACGGCACCTGGACGGTGCGCGCCGACGGTCCGCAGGGGACGGTCGAGGTGACCGTAGAAGCCGTGGTGGTCGCCAACGGCCACAACCGCGTACCGAAGCCACCCACCCCGCCCCACCCCGGCACGTGCGCCGCGGAGCAGCTGCACAGCCACGACTACCGCGGCCCGGAGCAGCTCGCCGGCCGCCGGGTCCTCGTCGTCGGCGGCGGCAACTCCGCGATGGACATCGCCGTCGACGCGTCGTACGCCGCCGAGCGGACCCTGCTCTCCCTACGCCGGGGTGTCTGGGTGGTGCCGAAATACCTGCTCGGCCGCCCGTCGGACACCCTCAACGGGGCGCTGGCCCGACGGCTGCCGTGGCGGCTTCGGCAACGCATCAGCCAGACGATGCTCCGCACCACGGTCGGCGCGCCCACCCGCTACGGCCTGCCCGCGCCCACCCACGGCTTTCTCCAGGACCACCCCACGCTCTCCGACGCGCTGCTGTCCCGGCTGACCCACGGCGACATCGAGGCTCGCCCCGCGATCGCCGGCTTCGACGGGCGGCGGGTGGAGTTCACCGACGGCCGCGTCGACGAAGTCGACCTCGTCGTCTGGTGCACCGGCTACCGGGTGGAGGTCCCGTTCCTCGACCCGGCGCTGCTCGGCGACGGCCCGGAGACCCTGCCGCTGTACCGGCACGTGTTCCACACCGACGCCCCCGGGCTGATGTTCGTCGGCCTCATGCAGTCCACCGGCGCCGCGTTCCCCCTGGTCGAGGCGCAGGCCCGGCTCGTCGCCGGCTACCTCGCCGGCCGGTACGCCCTGCCCGACCCGGCGACCCAACGGGCCGCCTGCCGGGCGGAGCTGCGGGCGGCGACCGCCCGCTGGGGGCAGCGCCGCCCGGCGATGCGGGTCGACTTCGACGCGTACCTGGCGCAGCTCGGCCGGGAACTGACCGCCGGCGCCCGCCGGGCCCGCTCCGGGGCCTGGCCGTGAACCGCCTCGCCGGCCGGCGCGTCCTGGTCACCGGGGCCAGCGGCACCTTCGGCCGGCACCTGAGCGCCGCGCTGACCGGAGCCGGGGCGAACGTGGTCGGCCTCGACCGGCACCCCGCGCCGGACGCCGGCGTGCCGGTGCTGCCCTGCGACCTCACCGACGCCGACGCCGTCCCGGCGGCCGTCCGCGCCGCCGTCGAGCGGCTCGGTGGGCTGGACCTGCTGGTCAACAACGCCGGCGTCGGCGGGCCCGCCCCGGCCGAGCTGCCCCCCGACGACGTGGTGCGCCACCAGCTGGAGGTGAACCTCCTCGCGTCCTGGCGGACCACCGCGGCGGCGCTGCCCGACCTGATCAGCGCCCGCGGCCGGGTGATCTTCGTGGCCAGCCGGATGGCGCTGCTGCCGCTGCCGCTCGCCGCCGCCTACGGCGTCAGCAAGCGCGCCCTGGTCGCCTACGCCGACGCGCTGCGCCACGAGGTCGGCACCCACGTCGGGGTGAGCGTCGTCTACCCGAGCATGGTGTCGTCGCCGATCCACGACAGCACCGTCGAAGCCGGGCTGTCGCTGGAAGGGGTGTCCCGCCCGGAGCCGGTGCAGGGGGTGGTCCGGGCCATCCAGCGGGCCGCCGCCGCCCGCCGCGCCCCACGGGACGTGGCCACCACCGCCCGGGGGCGACTGGAGTTGGCGCTCGCCCGGCACGCGCCCGGGCTGGCCGACCGGCTGGTGCGCCGTACCGTGGCCGGGCGCATCGCCGCCGGTGACCTGGACACCGCGCCGCTGGCCGCCGGAATGGTCCGCCGGGCCCGCGACCGGGCGCGCTGACCACCGCTCGCGCCCCGGCCGCGCGCGTGGTGGCGGCCACCCCCGCGCCCGGCCGGGAATGCCCCGCGGACGGGCGGGCGCTGTGCGTGGCGGGCAGCCGCCGGCCGGCGGCGCGTTACCGTGTGACCCGGGGAGGTGTCGGAAATGAGCAACATGTGGGAAGCGGCGGTCGAGGCGCAGATCCGCTCCGCCCAGGAGCGCGGCGAGTTCGACAACCTGCCCGGCGCCGGCAAGCCGATCCCCGGCCGCAACCTGCCCTACGACGAGGGCTGGTGGATCAGGAGCTTCATGGAGCGGGAGAAGCTACCCGCCCACCTGCTGCTGCCCACCCCGCTGCAGCTGCGCCGCCGCATCGAACAGGTGCCCGACGAGGTCCGTGACCTGCCCACCGAGCAGGCCGTCCGCGCGTTCTGCGCGGTCCTCAACGCCGAGGTCATGGCGTGGCTGCGCACCCCGACCGGCCCGCGCGTGGTGGTGCGACCGGTCGACGTCGACGCGGTGGTCCGCCGCTGGCGCGAGGAACGCCGCCCCGCGGCCGCGACCACGGCGGCACCGGCCGAGCCGCCGGCGCGCGCACCGCGTACGCCCTGGTCCTGGCTGCCCTGGCGCCGCCGGTCCGCCGCCTGACGCCGCCGCCGGGCCACCGCGTCGCGGCCCGAGGCGGCAGACTGGCCGCATGTCGAGCATTCTCCGCGCGCCGGCACGCGCGTCCGCGCCGGAGCTGATCCTGCGACCGTGGCGCGACGACGACCGGGACGCCCTGCTGACCGCCTACCAGGACCCGGTGCTGCTGCGCTGGACCCGGTTCCACGTCACCAGCCCGGCCGACGCCGACCGGTGGCTGGCGCAGCGACGGCAGGGCTGGGCGGACGGCTCCGCGTTCAGCTTCGCCGTGCTCGAACCGGACACCGAGGCCGGCGAGCGCCTGGTGGCGAACGTCGTGCTGAAACAGGTCACACCGGGACGCCCGGACGCCGAGGTCGGCTACTGGACGGCCGCACCGGCGCGCGGGCGCGGCGTCGCCGGCCGGGCGTTGGACGCGATGAGCCGCTGGGCGTTCGCCCGCTTCGGCGACACCGGCCTGGCCCGGTTGGAGCTGCTGCACCAGGTGGACAACGCGGCCTCCTGCCGGGTGGCCGAGAAGACCGGCTTCCGGTTCCAGGAGGTGCTGCCCGCCCGGCCGCCGTTCCCGCGCGACGGACACCGGCACGTCCGCCGCGCCGACCAGGGCTGACGCCGGGCGCGGCACCACCTCCCGCTACCTCGCCGGACCGGTCACCAGGGCAGGCGGCCCTCGACGTCGAAGAAGCCGCCCGTCGGTCCGTCGGGGCCGATCTGCGCCATCCGAACGATGATCTCCGCACCCTGCTCGACGGTCTGGGTGCCCGTCCGCATGTTCAGGTCCGTGGCCGTGTAGCCGGGCTCCACCGCGTTGATCCGGATGTCGGGGAACGCCTTCGCGTACTGGACGGTGACCATGTTCAGCGCGGCCTTCGACGCCGGATACGCGACCCCGGGGTAGGCGTACGACGGGGTGCCCTCGGCGGTGACGCGGGCCAGCGAGGCCAGGCCGCTGCTCACGTTGACCACGACGGGTGCGGCGGAGCGCCGCAGCAGGGGCAGGAACGCGTGGGTGACCCGTACCACGCCGAGGACGTTCGTCTCGAACAGCGGGCGCATCGACTCGGCGGTGACCTCCGCCGCGCCGACGACGCCCCCGTCGGGCGTCCGCCCCTCGATCCCGGCGTTGTTGACCAGCACGTCCAGCCCGCCGTCGGCCTCGACGGCCTTCAAGGCGGCCGAAACCGAGGCGTCGTCGGTGACGTCGAGGACGAGCAGCCGTGCGCCGAGCTGCTCGGCGGCCCGGCGTCCGCGTTCGGCGTCCCGGCTGCCCAGGTAGACGGTGTGGCCGGCGGCGACGAGCCGCCGGGCGGTCTCGAAGCCGAGACCCTTGTTCGCTCCGGTGATGAGTGTTGTCGTCATGCCCTCCACGGTCCGGCGCGCCGGCGCGGTCTGCCAGGCGTCCGGTTTTCCTGGGACTGCCGGTACCAGGCAGGTTCCGGCGTCGTCGGCGCACACTGGGGTCATGGCGACGGTGGAGTTCGGGCAGGCGGTGCGTCGCTGGCGTGACCGCGTCTCACCCGAGGCCGCCGGGCTGCCGGCCGGCGGGCATCGGCGTGCGACCGGGCTGCGCCGTGAGGAGCTTGCCCTGCTAGCCGGGATCTCCGTCGACTACATCACCCGTCTCGAACAGGGCCGCGCCTCCCACCCGTCGGCGCAGGTCGTCGAGGCTCTGGCCCGGGCCCTGCGGCTGTCCGGCACCGAGCGGGCCCACCTGTTCAGACTGGCCGGGATGGTGCCGCCAGGCCCGGAGACGGTGCCCGCCTACCTCACCCCGAGCGTGCAGCGGCTGCTGGACCGGCTGACCGGGACACCCGTCGCCGTGTACGACGCCTCTTGGACGTTGTTGCTGGCCAACCCGCCCTACGCCGCGTTGATGGGTGACCCGTCCGGGTGGCGCGGCAACCAGCGCAACGGGGTGTGGCGGCAGTTCCTCGGCCCGGCCGGCCGAGCCCGGTACACGCCGCAGGACCGGCGTGAACTGGAGGCGGCGCTGGTCGGTGACCTGCGCTCCGCCGCCGCCCGCTACCCGGCCGACCAGCGGTTGCGACGGCTGATCGCCGACCTGCGGACGAACAGCGCCCGCTTCGCCGAGCTGTGGGAGTCCGGGGCGGTCGGCCGGCACGAGAGCGCGCGCAAGACGATCGACCACCCGGGGGTGGGCCCGGTGACCCTGGACTGTGACGTGCTGACCGTGGCGGGCAGCGACCTGCGGATCATGGTCTACACCGCCGAGCCCGGCACCGACGACGCCGAACGGCTGGCGCTGCTCACGGTGCTCGGCACCCAGGCGCTCGTCGGCTGACCGGTCCGATCGGGCGCGACCGCCACGAGGTGCGGCCTCGGCGTTGCCCGCCGGCCGGTGCGGGAACTAGGGTCGTCGACGTGACTGCCGGGTCGGCCATGGGCCACGAGCGAGTCGGGTACCCGGCCGCCGGGTGACCGCGCGGCGGGCCCGTGCCCCGCCATCCTTCGCGCCGCCCCAACCGGGCTCCTGCCTTTTCCGCGTGCGCCGTTGCCGGCCACGCCCCCTTCTTCACGTCCCGACCGCGCACGCGCCCGACCGGTGCGCGGCGTTCCCGCGTACCGCCGAAGCGAAGAAATGCGGAGCATGCCGAACGACTTCAACCAACAGATCATCGACGAGTTTCGCGCCACCGGGGGTCGGGTCGCCGGCCCGTTCGAGGGCGCCCGACTGATCCTGCTCACCACCACCGGCGCGCGCACCGGGCGACCGCACACGACTCCGGTGGGCTACCTGCCCGACGACGGCGGCCGCATCCTGGTCATCGCCTCGGCCGGCGGCGCACCGCGCCACCCGGACTGGTTCCGCAACATCCTCGCCGAGCCCCTCGTCACCGTCGAGGACGGCATCTTCACCTACCAGGCCCGGGCCGTGGTCCTCGCCGGGGCGGAGCGCGACGAGCGGTTCGCCCGGGCGGTCGAGGCGGACCCCGGCTGGGCCGACTACCAGGCGAAGACGAGCCGGGAGATCCCGGTGATCGCGCTGGAACCGGCCGACGCCGGGCCACCCGAGGCGCCGTCCTGGGGGGCCGCCCTCGTCCGCATCCACGACGCGTTCCGCCGGGAGCTGGCGCTGATCCGGCGGGAGGCGGCCGCCGGTGGACCGCGGTTGGGGGCGCAGCTTCGGGTGAACTGCCTGGCCGTCTGCCAGGGGCTGCACCACCACCACACCCGCGAGGACGCGGGGATGTTCGTCGGCCTGGCCGCGCAGCGGCCCGAGCTGGCCCCGACGTTGGACCGGCTGCGCGAGGAGCACGTCCGGGTGGCGGAGCTGGTCGACCGGCTGCAGGCCGTCGTCGGCGACGACGGGACAGACCCGGCGGAGGTACGCCGGCAGGTCGACCGGCTCACCGACGAGTTGGAGCGGCACCTGGCGTACGAGGAGGAGCAGCTGGTCCCGATCCTCGACGGGATCGGCTGAGCAAGCAGTTCCCGGTGCGGCCGGGCGGGCCGGATGGTCCGCCCGGCCGCGGGTCCTACTCTCCGGCCAGCACGGTGAAGCTGAATCCGGCGGCCGTGGGACGGCGCAGCGGAACGCCGCACTTGACCCGGCGCAGCACCTCGTTCCGGCTGAGGCGCAGGCCGCGCGAGATGAGCCGGTCCGGGCGCACCGGCACCGGATCGTCGAAGACGACGTCCACGTGCACCGGCCACGCGTCGTCGGGCCACGCCGACGGGGTGATCAGCTGCCAGGCGCCCGTCCAGTCCAGGGCGTACCGGTTGCGCCGGGCGAACAGCGGGTCCAGCAGCCGGGACGCCACCAGCCCTGGATCGTTGAGCTGGTAGCCGCGCAGCTCGACCGGATCGAAGGCGCTGACCGGCGTCCGCTCGTGCACGGCGAGTTTGCTCGTCCGATCGCAGGACACGCAGCGGACCAGCAGCCACACGTCCAGCAGCTTGCCGTTGGCGTTGACGCGGAACCGGCCCGCGCCGGTGGTCGCCGACCCCGAACGGCAGTCCACGCACCGCAACGACAGCAGCGGCAGCCTGGTCCGGCGAACGACCCAGGGCAGCACGATATGAGGTTGTGAAGACATGATCTCTAGACCTGATCTCTAGACCTGACACGAGGCCGATCACGCGCGGCCTCGGACGCTGTAGGGCCGGGCGCACCAGGGCAGCCCGGCAGTACCGACGGATACGTCGGCTACAGGTGAGTGGAGAAAGGTGTCAGGTCTAGAGAGCAGGCGGGGTCACGCGGGTCGTCCTCTGTCCTCACGGCGGCGGGGGTAGGCGCAACCTACGGGAACGCGGATGGCGGGCTCAACCGGTTTCGAGTCAGGTGGGCGTGCCGAACCAGCGGGAGAGGTGGTCGTCCAGGTCCTGCTGGTCCTCGCCGATCCAGGCGACGTGGCCGTCCGGGCGGAGCAGAACAGCCGGAACGTCCAGCGCCGCACCTGGGTCCGCGAGGTGGTCGACCCGGTCCGACCAGCCGCCGACGGTCAGGCGTTCGGTGCGGTCCAGCAGCAGGCCGCGGCCGCGACGCAGCAGCCCGTAGAGGCGGCCCGGCGTCACGTCGAGGTCGGGCAGGCGGCGACCGAGCAGGTCGGGGCCGGGGCCGAGGTCGTAGCGGACGCCGATCCCGGTGATCTTCTCGAGCAGGCGGCGGTTCACCTCGTCGATGTCCATCAGTTCGGTGAGCAGCCTGCGTACGGCCCGTGGGCCCGACCCGTCGGAGAGCAGTTCCGTCTGTGCGCGGGTGTTGTCCAGCACGTCCGCGGCGACCGGACGACGTTCCGCCTGGTAGGTGTCCAGCAGTGTCTGCGGCGCCCAGCCGCGGACCTGCGCGGCCAGTTTCCAGCCGAGGTTGAACGCGTCCTGGACGCCCAGGTTGAGGCCCTGCCCGCCGATGGGCGGATGGATGTGCGCGGCGTCGCCGGCCAGCAGCACGCGCCCGACCCGATACTGGTCGACCAGCCGGGTGGCGTCCCCGAAGCGGGACAACCAGCGCGGGGAGTGCACGCCGAAGTCGGTGCCGGCGACCGCGCGCAACTGTCGCCGGAAGTCCTCGAGGGTGGGCGGCTCCGCACGGTCACTGACGCCCGCGGCGGGAACCACGACGCGATACCTTGCCGCGCCCGCGGGGGCGACGATCAGGCGCTTGTCGGTCTCGCGGACCTCGGACACCGTGGCGGCGACCTCCTCCGGCGGCACGCCCGCTTCCATCTCACCCATCAGCGTCTCGTTGCGCGAGGGCTCGCCGGGGAAACCGACGCCGAGCAGTTTGCGTACGGTGCTGCGCGCGCCGTCACAGCCGACGAGGTAGCGCGAGCGCAGCTGTTCCCCGTCGGCCAGTCGGACGGTCACCCCCTGGTCGTCCTGCGCGACGTCGACCACCGCACACCCGTGCCGGACCTGTGCGCCCAGGTTGATCGCGTGTTCTTCGAGCAGCTGGACGATGACCGGCTGCGGAATGCCCAGCAGGTACGCGTGCGCGGAGTCCAGGTTCGCGGGCGCGGGCTTGTCGATGGCGGCGAAGTAGGCGCCGGCCGGGCGCTGCCGTCCGCGTTCACGGATGCGCTCCAGCAGCCCGCGCATCGCCATCAGCTCGATGCTGCGGATGTGCAGGCCGACGATGCGGACGAACGACGCCGGCTCGGTGTCCTTCTCCAGGACGAGGACCCGTACGTCGTGCAGGCGCAGTTCCGCGGCGAGCATCGCGCCGGTCGGACCGCAGCCCGCGATGATCACGTCGTATTCGGTGCCGTGGGCAGAGTGCACAGGTGTTGCCTTTCGGGAGAGCCTCATGGGGGAGGCGCTCCCGGCGACACCTACGTCAGTCGCGCGGCCGTGACGGGACGGGGGAGCACCCACATCGAAACGTCGTTCATGGGTCTCACCTCCTCGGGCGGTGTCACAGGCACCTGGAAGTTACAAGCCCGGGCATCGCCCCGTCCAGCCCTTTCGCCCGCCGCGTCGACGCCGGAGGTTCGGTGAAGCCGGCCCCGCAGCGCGCCTTCATTACTGGATTGTCATTACCGGTAATCCGAAAATTGGTTCGGACAGTCTGGACATATCGTCGCTACACCATAATGACAGTTCTTGTGCGTAATGAATCAGAGTGGTGCACCCTGCGCTCACCGGGTCGGCGTCCTGCCGCAGGCCTGGGTCGATCCGATTCCTACGCCAACCGTCACCGCAGCGACTTCAATAGCGGTGTGCGGGTCACCAAGGACGGGCGGAGCTGGCGGATCGGCGCCGCCACCGACGTGGAGTGGATCGCCGGTCACACCACTGCCGGCATCTCGATCGCCACCGCCATCCCGCCGATCTTCGACGCCTACGCCACCACGTACCAGGCCGACGACGTCACCGCCGCCGCCTACGAGCACGCCCTGGTCGAGGACCTCGTCACGCAGACCCCCGAACAGCCTTGGTGGCTGGCTTACCTCGACACCGGCGCGCACGACATCGTCTTTCCGCGCGCCCCCAGGGTGTCTCTCTACTGGAACTGGCCGTACGTCCTGGTCGAAGCCGGACCCGAGCAGGCGCTCACCTGGCGAACCGGTCATATGCGCCACGGCCAAGGATCGCTACCCGACCTGTTCTTCCCCGCCGATCGATCATGGCTGGTCTCCGCGCTCTGGGACGACACCTGGACCTGCGTCGGCGGCCCGGAACCGCTGATCAACACCCTCCAACGCGACCCGTTGGCCAACGCCCGCCGGGTCCGATCCGACGAAGACGCGTTGCCGCCGGGACTGACCCGGGAGTGACACCCAACCGTCTGACCCCGGTCGGGCCACGCGAGCGCGGGGGAGGGCTGGGCTACAAGCGGCCGTAGGCGGCGCGGGCCTGAGCCACCGCGGCGGCCTCGCGTTCCCGCCACCGGCGCTGGGCCTCCCGGTTGCACGTCCGGCAGACCCGGCGGTACCGGCCGGTCTCGGGGTCGAGTTCGCGCTGGTGGCCGTTGCGGCACAGGCCCGACTGGGTCCGGTTGCGGCTGGCCTCGGCGCGGCTGACCTGGCGCAGGTGGGTCGGCTCGATGCAGTCGGCGGCACCGCAGGTCTGGTCGACGTCGAGGATGGGGTCGTACCCGCCGACGAAGACGACGTACGCGGCGATGTGCGCCCACGCCCGACCGGCGACCTTCTGGTGCACCCCGCGTCGCGGCCCGTAGCCGTGGATGACGAGGCAGCCGTTCTCACGGCGGTGGGAGCGCTCGAGCAGGTGGGCGCGCAGGGACTCCTCGGTGTAGTGACGGGACAGACCCTTCACGGCCGAGAGCACGATCTCACCGTACCCGCGTGTCGCGGCCCCCGAGGACCTCGCTGTGCGGCGGGCCGGACCCGGTGCGAAGATCAGCTTGTCACTCGGACCGGAAGGACGGACATGCGGTATCGCACTCTGGGCGCCACCGGAACGGTGGTGTCGACTCTGTGTCTGGGCACGATGACCTTCGGAGCGGAGACCGACGAGGCGGGCAGCTTCGCCCAGCTGGACCGCTTCGTCGATGCCGGCGGCACCTTCATCGACACCGCCGACGTCTACTCCGCCGGCGTGTCGGAGGAGATCGTCGGCCGCTGGCTGCGGGCGCGGCCGGGCGTGCGTGACCGCCTCGTCATCGCCACCAAGGGGCGCTTTCCGATGGGCCCCGGCGGGAACGACGCCGGACTGTCCCGAGTGCACCTCACCCGCGCCCTGGACGCCAGCCTGCGCCGGCTCGGCGTCGAGGCCGTCGACCTCTACCAGGCGCACGCCTGGGACCCGCTGACCCCGCTGCCGGAGACGCTGCGGTTCTTCGACGACGCGGTGCGCGCTGGCAAGATCCGCTACGCGGGGGTCAGCAACTTCACCGGTTGGCAGTTGCAGAAGGCGGCCCTGCTCACCCAGCACCTCAATCTCAGCCCGATCGTGACGCTGCAACCGCAGTACAACCTGCTGGCGCGGGAGATCGAGTTCGAACTGGTCCCGGTCTGCGAGAACGAGGGCATCGGCATCCTGCCGTGGTCACCGCTGGGCGGCGGCTGGCTGACCGGCAAGTACCAGCGCGACAGCACACCGACCGGCGCCACCCGCCTCGGCGAGAACCCGCAGCGCGGCGTCGAGGCGTACGCGGGTCGCAACGCCGACGAGCGCACCTGGCGGGTGCTCGACGCGGTCCGGCAGGTCGCCGGGGAACGCGACGCGTCCATGTCGGCGGTGGCGCTGGCGTGGCTGGCGGCCCGCCCGGCGGTCACCTCGGTGATCCTCGGCGCGCGCACCACCGAGCAGCTCGACGACAACCTGACCGCCGCCGACCTGGTGCTCGACGCCGAACAGGTGCGGCTGCTGGACGAGGCGAGTGCCCCGCCCGTGGGCGACTACCCGTACGGGGCCGCGGGCGTGGACCAGCGCGGCCGGGACCTGCCGGGCCCGTCCTGACGGTGTCTCTCGCCCCACCCAGGCCGCGCGCCGGCCGGTGGTCATCTCACTGACCACCGGCCAGGGACCCGCGAGCACGACACTCACCGGCCCCGATCGCCGAAGCGGGGCTCGGTCTGGTCGCGGCGGATCTTGCTAGCCTCGGCGCATGACCTCCTGCACGCCCGCCGACGGCCCGCCCGACCTGTTGTTCCTGCTCTCCTGGGCCAGCCACGCGTTGCAGACCGAGCACGCCGCGGGTCTGGCCGAGCTGGGCATCTCGCCGCGGGCGCACTACGTGCTGGCGCAGGCCAGCACCGGGGACCTGACGCAGCGGGAGATCGGCGAGCGCTGCGGGGTGGACAAGACCACCATGGTCGTCACGCTCGACCAGCTGGAGCGTGCCGGGCTGGCCGAGCGTCGTCCCGCGCCGACCGATCGGCGCGCGCGGTTGGTCGCGGTGACGCCCGCGGGGGAGCAGATCCTGCGGCGGGCTCAGGAGATCGTCCGACGCATCCAGGACGACCTCCTCGCCACCTTGCCGGAGCAGGACCGGGAGGCTTTCCTGCGGTCGCTCGTCGCGCTGATCGGCGGTCCGCTGGCCAACACCTCCCCATATGCGCCGGGGGCCCGCTCCGGCTGTTAATACCGAACAAGATAGTTCCGAACAAGACTATCTGATACGGTCTCACTCGTTCGCTTCCGCTGAACGAGGAGCCGTCATGAGCGCTACCGCCGTCACGACCCCCACCAACTCACCCCTGCGCCGACGCGCGCTCGCCGTCGCCACCGCCGTCCTGGCCTGCCTGGCCATCTGGGCGATCGGCGCGCTGGCCGGCGTCGACTACACCGTCCAGAGCCCCGGCCAGCGCGCCGTCGTCCTCGGCCCTGACGCGATCGCCGTGGTCGCCCTGGGCGCAGCACTGCTGGGCTGGACATCTCTGGCCCTGCTGGAGCGTTTCGCCCCCCGGTTGGCCCGTCCGATCTGGATCTCGCTGGCTGTCGCCGTCACCCTGCTGTCCTTCGGTCCGGTGTTCGGCACCGAGGCCACCGGCGGCGCCAAGCTGACCCTCGGCGCGACGCACGTGGCCGTGGCGGTCGCGTTGATCACCCTGCTGCCGGCCCGCCGCCGCCCCGAGTAGCACGTCGACCGGGTTCCCCGGCCGCGTCGGGTGGGATCGGCGCGCCTGCACGCCGATCCCACCCGATGCTGAGAGCCTTTTTCACATGCTGTCGCCCGACGCCCCGGTGCTCGTCCGCCCCGCCGCTCGGCCCGTCCTACCCGGAGGGCCGCTCGACGTCACCGAGGCGTGGTTGCGCAACCGGCGGCTGTCCGCGCACACGCGCGACGCGTACCGCCGGGACGTCACCGGGTGGCTCACCTGGTGCGCTGGCCGCGACCTGGACCCGCTGCGGGCCACGTTCCTGCACGTCAACGAGTACGCCCGGGCGTTGGAGTCCACCGTCGGGGCGCACAGCGGGCGGCCGCTGACCCCCGCCACCGTGGCGCGCCGGCTCTCCGCGCTGTCCAGCTGGTACGACTTCCTCGTCAAACTTGCCGCCGTGCCGGCGAACCCGGTCTCCGGCGCCGACCGTCCCCGTGTCGACCGGGACCACTCCGCCACCGTCGGGCTCACTCCCGATGAGGTGGACGCCCTGCTCGCCGCCGCCGACAAGGACACCGGCCCGACCGCCGCGCGCAACCGGGCCGCCATCGCGCTCCTCGCCGACCTGGGCCTGCGGGTCGGTGAGCTGATCTCGCTGGACCTCGACGACCTCGGCACCGAACGCGGCCACCGCAGCGTGCGCTTCGTCGGCAAGGGCGGCAAGCAGCGCCGGCGCGCCCTCACCCCCGGCACCGGATACGCCGTGGACGCCTACCTGGCCCACCGGGCCGCCACGACCGGCGTGCCGGTACCGCAGCTCACCGGACCACTGCTGGTCACCGCCAGCGGCGCCCGCCTCGACCGCCACTCGGTGTTCCGGATGGTCCGCCGGCTGGCCCGGGAGGCCGGCATCCCGGCGTGGGCGAAACTGTCCCCGCACTCGCTGCGGCACGCCTTCGCCACCACCGCCCGCTCCGAGGGCGTGCCCCTGGAGGACGTGCAGGACGCCATGGGGCACGCCGACCCGCGAACCACCCGCCGCTACGACCGGGACCGGCACAACCTCGACCGCGACCCGGCGTACGTGGTGTGGGCGGCGCGGTCCCGCCGCCGCGGCTGAGCTTGTCAGTCACCGTCCTGGTCGATTGCGGCTCGCTGCTGCGGCGGCACCTGGAGCAGGTCGAGGCTGTTGTGCCACAGCAGTTCGAGCTGGCCCGGGTCGTTGAGCAGCTTCGCGAGCAGCGCGCGGCCCTCGATCTGGGCGACCAGCGACCGCGCGACCTCGCGGGCGTCGACCGACGGGCCCGCCTGGCCCCGCTCCTTCGCCTCGACGACCGCCTGTTCGATGAGGTCGATCTGGGCCTCGAAGATCTCCTCGAGGCGGCTGCGGATCTCCTCCGTCTGGTTGCTGAGTTCCAGCGCGAGGTTGCCGAAGAGGCATCCGACCACCCGGCCTGCTTCCCGCTGCCCGGTGCGCTGCACCTCCTCGGTGGCCTCGAACAGGTCGCGCAGGCGCCGTAGCGGGTCGTGGTCGCTGCTGAGCAACTCGACCCACTGGCGCCGCTGATTCACCCAGTGCTCGTCGATGACGGCGAGCGCGAGGGCCTGCTTGGACTCGAAGAAGTAGTAGAAGCTGCCCTTGGGCACTCCCGCCGTGGCGCAGATCTCAGCCACGCCCAGCGCGGAGTACCCACGCTGCTCCAGCAGCCTCGCCGCCGCCACGAGGATCTTGTTTCGCGCGTCACTGGTCCGTCCCATGACTTGGAGAATACACGACCGGTCGGCTAGCTTTTGTCGACCAGTCGTCTACTAGCCGTCGGAGCCCCGTCAGGACGAGGCCCGGCCAGGAAAGGATCACCATGAGCAGCAGTCAGGGACAGAAGGTCGCGCTGATCACCGGCGCGTCGCAGGGCATCGGCGCCGGCCTCGTGGAGGCGTACCGCAAGCTCGGGTACGGCGTCGTCGCCACCTCGCGCTCGATCGGTGACGCCGACGATCCGGAGATCGTCACCGTCCGCGGTGACATCGCCGACGCCGGCACCGCCGAGCGGGTGGTCAGTGCGGCGCTGGAGCGCTTCGGCCGCATCGACACCCTGGTCAACAACGCGGGGATCTTCGTGGCCAAGCCGTTCACCGACTACACCGACGAGGACTACGACCTGATCACCGGGATCAACCTCGCCGGGTTCTTCCACCTCACACGGCGCGTCCTGCCGCATCTGACGGCCGTCGGCGGAGGACACATCGTCACCATCACCACCAGCTTCGTGGACCAGCCCAACTCCAACGTCCCGTCCGTGCTCGCGTCGCTGACCAAGGGTGGCCTCAGCTCCGCGACCAAGTCGCTGGCCATCGAGTACGCGAGCCGCGGTGTCCGGGTCAACGCGGTCGCGCCCGGCATCATCAAGACCCCGATGCACCCGGTGCAGACCCACGAGGCGCTGGCCGGGCTGCACCCGGTCGGTCGGATGGGCGAGACCAGCGACGTGGTCGACGCCGTCGTCTACCTCGAGTCGGCGCCGTTCGTCACCGGCGAGATCCTGCACGTGGACGGCGGGCAGAACGCCGGTCACTGACCCACCGACCATTCGGAGAGGACCACTGCGATGCCGATCGTCACGATCCAGATAACCCGCGAAGGCAGCACCCCTGACGCGTCCGCGGCGACCGCGCAGGAGAAGGCCGCCCTCATCAAGGGCGTGAGCCAACTGCTGCTCGACGTCCTGAACAAGCCGTTGGACTCGACCTTCGTGGTGATCGACGAGGTCGACGTCGAGAACTGGGGGCGGGGTGGGCTCCCGGTCGACGAGTTCCGGCGGCGGGAGCGCCTGCGCCCGGAGTGACCGCCGGACCTGGAGAGGCGGGGAGCGCACCGGACGCGGCTCAGGCGGTCAGGGCCCGACCGCGATCTGAGCCGCGTCCGGTGCGCCGCCCCCACCCCGGGCGGGTAACCTGCTGCGGGCCCGGCGACGAGGGAGGCCACCGTGACCGTCATCGACAAGATTGCCTGGATCCGGCTGGAGAACGGCGAGATCCTCAGCTCCCGCTCCCGCGGCAAGGACGTCTACTACCTCCCCGGCGGCAAGCGGGAGGCGGGTGAGAGCGACCTCGACACCCTCGTCCGTGAGATCCGGGAGGAGCTGAGCGTCACCATCGCCGCCGACAGCGCCGCCCACCTCGGCACCTTCCAGGCCCAGGCCCACGGGCACCCGGACGGCACCGTCGTACGGATGACCTGCTACACCGCCGACTACCGCGGCACCCTGCGGCCGGCCAGCGAGATCGAGGAGATCCGCTGGCTCACCCACGCCGACCGGGACCGGGTCTCCCCGGTGGACCAGATCATCTTCGACCACCTGCACCGAACCGCCCACCTGCGCTGAGGTCGGCGAAAAATCAGGTCCCGTGCCGCGATCGACCATGAGATCGTCGCCGCATGCCGCAACCGATCTTGCGCACCGACCGTCTGCTGCTGGTTCCCCTCGCCGACCGGCACCTCGAGCTGGAGGTCCAGCTCGACTCCGACCCGGAGGTGCTCCGCTACCTGTTCGGCCGGGCGCGATCCCGGGACGAGGTGGCCGCCTCCCACCGGCAGCGCATGGCCCTGGCGCGCACGGTGGACGGCCTGGGCTACTGGATGGCGTTCGGGTCCGACGGCGCGGCGTCCGGCTCGACGCCGCCGGCGCGGGAGGACGAGGGGGAGTTCGTCGGGCTGATGATGCTCCCGCCGGCGCACGGTCCCGACCAACCGGACGACCCCACCGTCGCCGAGTTGGGCTACCGCCTCGCCCGGAGACACTGGCGGAAGGGCCTGGCCAGCGAGGCGTCCCGCGCCCTGCTGCGGCACGCCTTCGACACGGTCGGGCAGAGTCGGGTGATCGCCCAGACCATGGCCGTGAACGCCGGGTCCCGGGGCGTGATGGCGGCCATCGGCATGCGGTACGTGCGTACGTTCTTCCCACGCTGGGACGACCCGCTGCCGGACGCGGAGTCGGGCGAGGTCGAGTACGAGATGACCCGCGACATGTGGGAGGCCCGTCCTGGCGCCCACGGCGAAGCCGGGCGGGGGACCGGTGGCGGCCGGAGCGGGATCACCAGGGGGTAGCGTCCGGGCATGAGTGAGGACAGCTTCCGGTCCGTCGAGATCGAGCGCAGCAGCGTCGGGCAGTACGTCGTGCGCAACGTTCGCGGCGGATCGTTGTCGATGGGCACCGGCGGAGACGACAGCTTCACGCCGGTGGAACTGCTGCTGGCGGCGCTCGGCGGCTGCACGGCGGTCGACGTCGACTACGTGACCAGTCGCCGCGCCGAGCCGACCGGCTTCAGGGTCGAGGTCACCGGCGACAAGATCAAGGACGAGACCGGTGGTAACCGGATGCGGAACCTGCGGGTCGCGTTCACGGTGACCTTCCCCGAGGGCGAGGGCGGCGACAAGGCCCGGGAGGCGCTGCCCCGGTCGCTGCGGCAGTCGCACGACCGGCTCTGCACCGTCTCCCGCACCGTCGAGCTGGGTACGCCCGTCACCGTCGTCGACACGACGGCGGCGGACGCCGACTGAGCCGCGTCGCGACCCCGAGGGCCCGGGCACGACCCGGGCCCTCGGCGTGCGCGGACGTCAGGAGGCGATCCCGACGCCGTCGATCCGGCTCCACGTCCGCTCCTGAACGCTGGTCATCGCCGGCCACCGCAGCCCGCCCGGGCGGGGGTTGACCCGCGAGGCGTACGCGGCGGGGTGGAAGTCCGGGTCGTAGCGGCAGCCGGTGCCGTAGCGGGCGTCGAACCGGGCGCAGGAGGCCGCGACCGTGCCCGCCGTGGGTTTACGGCCGGTCCGCACCCAGCCGTCGAGAGCGGCCATGGAGGTGGCGTACTCGGTGGTGCTCAACTCGCTGTGCTCGCTCTCGCGGGCGAAGGTCTGCACCAGATGGCGGTCCCGGTGCGCGCCCCGCAGGGTGGCCTGGTAGGCGGCCTCGTGCTCGACGAACGCCGTCGGGTCGTCGATCGCGTGCAGGGTGAGCACGGGGATGGCGACGTCGCCGGTGAGGTCGCTGTCGTACGACAGGTCGCGCCGGGCGGTCGGATCGGCGGCGAAACGCTCCACGCCGGCGTTCAGCGCGACGTCGTCGTGCGACCCGGAGTACCAGACGCCCCGGTTGTCGAACGGGTTGCGGCCGCCGAGTCGGGTGTGGACGATGTCGCGGAACGTGAACGTCGCGAAGCGCAGGTGCGACTCCAGCGTGCGCTCGGGGATGCGCGTCACGGCCAGGATGTCGTCCAGGTTGCGCTGCTGCTGCACGGTCCGCTCGCCCGGGGCCAGGTCGTAGCCGGTGCACTCCCGCAGCCGGGCGCGCAGTCCCGTGGTCGTCATGGTCGAGTCGGCGCGCAGGCCCTGCCACAGCGGATATCCCGGCTCGCTCGGACGCGGATGGTTGCGGCAGTAGAACTGGTAGACCACGCGCAGGTCGACGCGGTAGTCGTAGCCGCGGGAGCCGCCGCCCAGGACACCGTTGGTGAGCAGGGCACCGTCGTACGGGCCGTGCGCGCCACCGTACGTCTCGACGACCTTCGCGGCGACGTTGCCGCCCCACGACTGGCCGTGCAGGTACGTCCGCTTCGGCGGACCGAACGTGCGGACGAACAGCCGGCGGACGTTCTCGGTGTCGACGGCGGCCATCCGGGTGCCGTAGCCGCCCCGCCGGTACGACGACCCGGCCCAGGCGTAGCCCTCGTCCACCATCACGGCCCACCGCCCGAGGTCCTCGGTGCTGCGGCCGGGGTCGGACGCGTCGCCCAGGTCGGGTCCGCCGTGGGCGTGGACGACGAGCGCCCCGTTCCACCGGTGCGGAACGGCGATCGCGTAGTGGGCCCCATTTGCGTCCTGGCCGGTGTAGCAGGTCGCCTTCCCGGCCACACCGGCCGGGCAGTCGGCGGGCGTCGGGGGCCGGGCCGATGCCTGCGCGGCTGGTGCGGTGCCGAGCGTCGCGGCGGCCAGCGCCGAGAGGCAGGCGGCCAGTGTCGCCGCGCGGCGGCGGTGTCGTCGATACGTGGGGGGTGGGGTCATGGTGTGGCTCCTCGTCGCGTCCCGGTGGCGGGTCACCGCCGGTGGTGGTGAGGACAGCTAAGGAGCCGACGCGTCGAAGATGATCGTTGCGTTCATATTGGTCGGCCCGGGCCCGCGGTTGTCGGGACGGAACCGGCCGGGGCGTTGTGCGGTGGGCCCGCCGCGTGGCACCCTGCGGGCGCCGAGGTTGAGGGGGTTGCCGATGTTGGCCGTCCAGGACATGACGCTCGGGTACGGCGACGGGCCGACGGTCGTCGGTGCCGTCTCGGTGGTCGTACGCCCGGGTCAGGTGCTGGCCGTGACCGGCCCGTCCGGAGCGGGCAAGAGCACGCTGCTCAGCGCGATGGCCGGCCTGCTGCCACCCCGGGCGGGCGCGGTCGCCGTGGATGGGCAGCGGCTGCGCGACCGCGACCACGCGGTGGAACGCAAGGTCGTGCTCATACCCCAGGACAACGGGCTGGCACCGATCCTCACCGCGGCGGAGAACGTGCACGTGGCCCTCCTCGCCTCGGGTGTGGCACCGGCGCAGGCGCGTCGGCTCACCGCCGCGACGCTGGACCGGTTGGGCCTCGCGCCCCAGGCCGACCAGCTCGTCGACGAGTTGTCCGGGGGCCAGCAGCAGCGCACGGCCGTCGCCCGCGGTCTGGCCCTGAGCGGCGCCGTGGTCCTCGCGGACGAGGTCACCAGCGAGCTGGACGCGGGCAACCGGCAGCGGGTGCTGGACCTGCTGCACGAGGAGGCGCGGCGGGGCGCCGCCGTCGTGTTCGCCACCCACGACCCGGAGGTGGCGGCCGCCTGCGAGGCGGAGCTGCACCTCTCCGACGGCGCGGCGGTGCTGCGCCGGGGCTGACGGTGGCCGCCGGTAACCGGACGGTATCGATTCACCGGCGGGGGACGGTGGGTGCCTCCCCGGCTACCTAGCATCACTGTCCATGCTGGCCGTCATCGCGGGAGCACTCGTCGCACGCCGGGCGCAGGCCCTCGCGGTGCTCCTCCTCGCGGTGCTGGCCAGCGCCGCCGCCGCGGCCGCGCCGCTCTACGTGAGCGCCGCCGGCCAGGCCCTGGCCCGTCAGGAGCTCGCTGACGCCCCCTCCGACCAGCAGCGGGTGCGGATCAGTTCGATCGGCGAGCACACGGGGCTGCCGGACGACCCCGGCACCGCCCCGTTCCAGGGGCTGCTCACACCGTTCGCGGCCGCCGGCTACGACGTCGTCCTCGGCGCGCAGGCCGGGGGCGTCACCGTCGGCCCCGCCGGCAGGACGGTGAACGGCAACCTCGTCTTCCGGCAGGGCGTCTGCGAGCGGGTGACGGTGACCGGCAGCTGCCCGCGCTCCACGGCGGAGGGTGAGCGGCCCGAGGTGATGGTGAGCGCCAACACCGCGGCGCACCTGGGCGTGACCGCCGGCGGCGAGGTGACCTTCGCCGGCGTGCCGCTGCGGGTCAGCGGCGTCTACCGGCCGCTCGACCCGACCGAGCCGTACTGGCTCGGCGACGAGCTTCTCCGGCCACCCGCGCCGGGCGCCGCCCCGCCGTCGGCGGTGGGCAGCGCCGACGACGCCATCTTCACCGCCGCCGCGTCGCGGCTGGCCGACGACGACGCCGTCCTCCAGCGACCGCTGGCCGACGTGTTCGTGACCGACGAGCTGGTCAGCACCGGATCGGCCGAGGACATCAAGGCCGCCGTCGCGACCGCGACGAGCAGCGCCCCCCACGTGCGGTTCGGCACCGGTAGCGGCCTGCCGCAGCTGCTCGACCGGGTCGCCGTGCAGCGTGACCAGCTGGAATCCGGCGTGGCGCTGGGCGCCGGGCTGCTGGTCCTGCTCTGCTGGCTGGTGCTCTTCGTGGCGGTCGGTTCCGCCGCCGACGAGCGGCGGCCCGAGCAGGGCCTGTTGCTGTTGCGCGGGGTGCAGCGCCGGAGGCTGTGGGCCCTCGCGCTCGGCGAGTCCGCGGTGCCGGCGCTGGCCGCCATTCCGCTGGGTGCGCTGACCGGTCTGGCCGCTGCCGAGCTGCTCGCCGCGCACACGTTGACCGGTGACGCCCGGCTGGCGCTGGGCGGTGCCGCGTTCGCGTACGCGACGATCGCCGCCGCCGGCGCGCTCGCCGCGGTGCTGCTGGCCCAGACCCGGACCCTGTCGGCGCCGGTGGTCGACCTGCTGCGGAGGGTGCCGGCGCGGGCCCGGGGCTGGCGCACGAGCCTCGGCGACGTCGCCGCGGTGTCCGTCGCGGTGGCGGCGATGGCGCAGCTGCGCTCCGGTGGCTCACCCAGCGGTCTGGCCCTGCTGGCCCCGGTCGTCGCGGCGCTCGCGGTCGGTGTGCTGCTGGCGCGGTTCGCCCTGCTGTCCTCCGCGGCGGTCGGTGCGGCGCTGCTGGCACGGGGACGGATCCGGGCTGGTCTGGCGCTGCTGCAGGTGGGCCGGCAACCGCGGTTCCGACCGCTGATCGCGCTGCTCACGGTGGCCGTGGCGATGCTCGCCTTCACCGCCGGCATTCGGCAGCGCGCCACCGAGGCGTACGCGGACCGGGCCGTCGTGGACGTCGGCGCCCCACGGGTGATCGGCGTCGACGCCCTGTCCCGCAGCCATCTGCTGTCGGCCGTGCGGGCCGTCGACCCGGAGGGCAGGTACGCGATGGCGGTCGTGACCAGCAGTGGCGGTGACGCGAAGACGCCGGTGCTCGCGGTGGACTCGCCCCGGCTGGCGACCGTGGCCGCGACCCACCCGGCGTACGGGGTGGCGCCGGCCGAGCTGGCCCGACCGCTGCGCCCGGCTCCGCAGACCGAGTCGGTTCTCCTCCGCGGGCGCGACCTCACCGTGACGGTCGACGCCGACTTCGACGAGTTCGCGTTCGCCGGCCACGCGCCCCGGCTCCACCTGCTGGTCGCCGGCCCGACCGGCAGCCGCCTGGTGGGCGTCGACCGTCCGCTGGCCTCGGGTCGGGAGGAGTACCGGGTGCCGGTGCCCGAGTGCGTCCCGCAGTGCCGGTTGGTGCGGTTCGAGGTCAGCGCTCAGGTCACGCCCGGTCCGCTGAAGATCCGGTTGGAGCAGGTGCGCGCCGGCGACGGCACGGTCCAGCTCTCCGGGGCGGACCTGGCCGACATGCGACGGTGGCGGCAACCGGGCCAGACCGTCGACTACTGGTTCGACAGCGCCGTCGGCGGCGAGCCGGCGCTGCTCCTCGACGTGCCGGACGGCCGTCGGACGGCACCGATCCCCATCGCCGTGGCCGACGCGCCCAACCCCCTTCCCGCCTGGTTGACCCGGTCGTGGGGGACACAGCACGGGTCGTTCCGCTACGACGGCATCGACGGGGCGCCGACCAACGCGCTGATCGCCGGCTTCGTCGACCGGCTGCCGCGGCTCGGCGGGTCCGGGCTGCTGGTCGACCTCGAGTACGCCGACCGGCTCGCCGTCGCGGGGCAGGACGGCACCAAGGAGGTGTGGCTGGGCGCGGCGGCGCCGGCCGACGTCCTGGAGCGGCTGCGCGAGCAGGGCGTGGCCGTCCGGTACGACCGCACGATCAGCGGCGAGCGTGAGGAGCTGCTCAGCCAGGCACCGGCGCTGGCGTTGACCTTCAACCTGTTCGCCGCGCTGGCCGGCGTCCTGATCGGGGCGGCCGGTCTCGTCACGACGGCCGCGGCGGACCAGCGCAGCCGGGTCGCCATGCTGGTCGCGCTGCGCCGGCAGGGGCTCGCGGTCCGCGCCGTGCGCGGCGGCTACGGGTGGCCGGTGGTGTTCGCGACGGTGGCGGGAGCTTCCGCCACGGTGGTGATCTGGCTCCTCGCGCGGGACGGTCAGCGACTGTTCGGTGACGGCCGTTCGCCGGCGCCGGTGCCGGCCTGGCCGGACGTGGGGCGGTTGCTGGCGGTCACGGTGTCCGCGGTGACGGTGTTCGCCGTGACCGCGGTGGTCCTCGGTTGGGTGCTCACCGCCGCCGTCCGCCGCCGGACCACGCGATGAGCGCCCCGCCGCCGGACGAGGCGGGAAGCGTCCCGTCGTCGACGGTGGGTGCCCAGGTCACCTGCCATCGGCTGATCCACATCTATGCCACCGGGGCCGGTGACGTGGTCGCGCTCTCCGGCGTGGACCTGCGCATCGCCGCCGGTGAGATGCTGGCGCTGGTCGGGCCGTCCGGCTCGGGCAAGTCGACCCTGGTGGCCATCCTCGGTGGGCTGCTGCGGCCCAGCGCCGGCCGGGCGTACGTCGGCGGGCACGAGCTGTCCAAGCTGACCCCGGGGCGGCTCGCCGGCCTGCGGGGGACGACGGTGGGCACGGTGTTGCAGGGCGCCGAGCGCAACCTGCTGCCGTACGTGTCGCTGTGGCGCAACATCTGGCTGGCGCAGCGCCCCGCCGCGCGCCTTCCGGGGCGGCGGCTGGACCCGCCTGAGGCGATCCTGGAGCTGGTCGGCCTGGCCGGGGAGGGCCGGCGGCGCGCCGGTGAGCTGACCCCGGGCCAACGGCAGCGGGCCGCCCTGGCGCAGGGCCTGGCGGCGGGGCCGGGGCTGCTCCTGGTCGACGAACCGACCAGCCAGCTCGACGCGGCCGGGCGGGACGAGGTGCTCGCCGCGCTGGAGGCGATCAACACCGAGCGGGGGACCACGGTGGTCGTGGTGACCCATGACGGGGAGGTCGGCGCGCGGCTGGGCCGGGCGGTGACCATCCGGGACGGTCGGGTCGGCGCTGAGGGCCGGGACGGCCGCGAGTTCGCGGTCGTGGCGGGTGACGGCACCATCCAGCTGCCGCCGGAGACGCTGGCGGATTTCCCGCCGGGCACACTGCTCGCGGTCGAGCACACCGACCGGGCCGTCACGCTGCGCGTCGAGGACGGGGGCGTCGAACGCTCCGGTTGAGGCCGGTCCGCCGACGGCCCGGCCGGCGCCGGCATCTCACCGGTGGCGCGGGCGCACCGTGGTCACGACAGTTGCCCGGGCCGCCGCTGCCCCGGTTGGCCGGACAGTCGGCCCGGCGCCTGCCCGGCACGGTGGTCTCCCGCCGGCTGGAGAGCTGCCGCGGGGTCGGCGGCGAGGCGGTGCACCTGGCCCGTCACGGACGTCAAGAGGGCGGTCAGGGCCGGCGCGGGTCGGGTGTCCCGGGTCGCGGCGACCAGGCGGCGTCTGAGCGTCGCCTCGGCGATGTCACGGACCGCCAGTGCGGGGTCGTCGGCGGGAAGGGTCAGCGTGGGCAGCAGGGCGACGGCGGCCTGGGCCCGGACGAGTTCGAGTTGGACGTCGGCGTCGCTGGAGCGGTGCCGCAGGTCGGGCTCGTAACCGCCGAGGGCGCGGCACGTGCCGATGACCATGGCGTGGTGGCCGGTGCCCTCGGCGGAGGCGGTCCAGGTCTCGGGTCGCAGGTCGGCGACCGCGACAGGGCCGCCGGACCCGGCGAGTGGGTGCGCCGCCGGCAGCACGATCTTCAGGGGCTCTTCGAGCAGGCGGGTGAAGCGCAACCCGGCCGGGCGGGGGCGGGGGTGGCCGTCGTACTCGTCGCCGACGACCAGGTCGACCGTGCCGAGTCGCAGGCCGGGCAGGGATTGTTCGAGTTCCAGTTCGAAGATCTCCACGCGGACCTGTGGGTGGTCGGCCCGCATCCGGGTCAGTGCCGGCACGAGCAGTCGGCGGGCCGCCGACTGGAGGCCGCCCGCGCGGACGGTGCCCCGGATGTCGCCGCTCAGGGCGGCAAGATCGGCCTCCGCGGCCTCGGCCGCGGACAGCAGCACGCGGGCGTGCTGGGCGAGCAGGTGGCCGGCGTCGGTGAGCCGCAGGCCGCGCCCGGCCTTCGCGAGAAGTGGGGTGCCGATCTCGCGTTCCAGGACGGCCAGTTGCTGGGAGACCGTCGACGGAGCGTAGCCCAGCGCGGCGGCGACCGCGCCCAGGGTGCCCCGCTCCTCGAAATCCCGAAGGAAACGCAGCCGTCGGAGGTCCAGCTCCATCATTCGGAAAACCTAACGGCTCATCTCCAGAAATCATCGCTGGACCCGACCAATCCGGCCCCGGATCCTGAATCCATGGGACCAGCGCTCTGTCTTCTGTCCGCGGCGTGCTTCGGCGCGATGGCGATCTTCGGCAAGCTCGCCTACGACGACGGCGTCTCCTCCGGCAGCCTGCTGCTGGTGCGCTTCGCCCTGGCCGCCGTCCTGCTCGGGGTCGTCCTGCTGGTGCGGCCGGCGCTCCGCCGCGCGGGATCCGAGGCCGCACCCGGCCGGTCGGCGGTGACGCGGCGCCGGGCCCTGGCCACCGCCGTCGGCCTCGGCGCCATCGGGTACGCCACGCAGGCCGGCCTGTTCTTCTCCGCGCTGCGGCTGATGGACGCCTCACTGCTGGCCCTTGTCCTCTACACCTACCCGGTGCTGGTAACCGTGGCGGCGGTGCTGCTCGGCCGCGACCGGCTCACCCCCGCACGGGGCACGGCCCTGGTGGCCGCCTCGGCCGGCACACTGCTGGTCCTGCTCGGCGCCGGGGCTGTGAGCTTCCACCCGCTCGGGGCGCTGATGGCCTTCGGCGCCGCGATCACCTACACCGGCTACATCCTCGTCGCCGACACCGTCGTGCGGCGGCTCGCACCGGTGGTGCTGTCCGCGCTGGTGATGACCGGCGCGGCCGGCACCCTCGCCGTGATCGCCCTGTCCACCGGCGGCATCGACCTCGACTTCGGGCGGTCGGGATGGTTCTGGCTCGCCTGCATCGCCGTGGTCTCCACCGTCGTGGCGATGCTGACCTTCTTCGCCGGGCTCCGGCGGACCGGCCCGTCGACCGCCGCCATCCTGTCGACGTTCGAGCCCGTGGTCACCGCCACCCTCGCCGGCCTCGTCCTCGGTGAAACCCTGACCACGGTGCAGTTCGTGGGGGCCGCCCTCGTGCTGTCCTCCGTCGGCGCCCTCCAGCTGCGCCGCGGCACCACCCCAACCCGAATCCGCGACCAGGACCGGGGCCACCGTCCGGCGGCCGAGCGCGCCGAACCCGCGACCCTCGCGTCCTAGCGGGACCCGGGCGGCCGGGTCAGGTGCGGGCGCCACCCAGACCGAGCAGGACGGCGAGACCGAGGGCGCTCCGCGGGGCGTACGGCACACGCCACAGTCCCCCGTGCGCGGCGGCGTACGCCTCGTCCTGCCAGGGATGCGCGGACGCCGGGCGGCCGGTGCGCAGGTGGTGCACCAGCAGCGCGGCCATCAGTGTGTTGCTGGTGGCCGGGTCGAACACCTCGATGCCGAAGCGGTGCGCCCCGGCGTACGCGGCGGCGAGCGCCCGGTTGCGCAGCACCGATCGGGTGCGGGTGGGCGGCGCCACGGTGAACGAGACCGTCGCGCCGGACTGCCGGGCGACCGTGGCCCGCCACCGCTGCAGCCGCTTGGCCAGCGCGTAGTTGGGGCCCTGCTGCGGCACGAGACTGTCGTTGACGCCCGGGTCGGCGCCCGGCGGGTAGTTGCGGTGCAGCAGCCGGCCGCCGGAGACCACCCGCAGTGCCCGGCGGCCCACGCCGCGACGCGCGTACCCCCGCTCGGCGTGGCGGACGGCCTCGCCGGGGACGGCGAAGACGTCGGTGGGGGTGGCGAGGAACGCGAGCGCGACGTCGTCGCGGCGCCCCTGGAGGTGTCGGGTGAGCGCGTCCACCGCGACCGCGACCCGGACGTTGGTGGCGCCGTCGGCGTAGACGTAGTTGCCCAGCACCAGCCGCCCGTCGACGCCGTCCAGCCACCGCGCGACCTGCGGCAACCGGTGCAGCAGGTCGGCGCCCGCGTGCGCGGCCAGCTTCTGGTCGTCGTCGGTGGCGGCGGCGCCGGGGGCCAGCGGCAGGTGCAGCCGTCCACCGCGGCGGCGGGCGGTGCGCAGCACACGTTGCCAGATCTCCGGGCGGGGCAGGTCGACCGCGACGACGTCCCCGCCCCACCGCAGCACGGATGTCAGGGGACCCATCTCGGCGCCCGCGCCGAGCACCACGATCCGCTGGTCGCGCAGGTCCAGCCAGTCTGGATTGTCGAGGACCGTGCCCACGGCCTCGGCGCAGGACGGCTCCACGACCCCGGCGGCGACCCAGGCGTCGAGGCGGCGTCGCAGGTCGTCGCCCCGCAGGCGGTCGCCGCGGTACGGGAGCGTGAACTCCCGCTCGACCGGGCCGTCGCCGCCTACGGTGGCGGTGCCCAGCGGCGGGTGCGGGTCGGACGCCGCGAAGACCTCGTCCAGCCCGCGCTCGCGGCCCTCGTCGTCGACGACCCGCATCCGGGTGTGCAGTGCGGCCAAGCCGTCGCGGGCGATGGTGACCGCGGCGTCGCCGGAGAGCAGGCCCGCTTCGACGAGCCGACGGAAGTGGCCGAGGTACGCGTGCCGCCAGTCCGTCTCGTGCTCGGCGGACCGGGCACCGACCGGATCCACGGCGCGCAGCGCGTCGGCGACAACCGCCCGGCCGAGCGCCGTCGTGCTGCGCCTGCCCTCGATCGCGGGGAACACCACCCCGGTCGGACCCTCCACGGCCACTCCTCCCGTCCCGGCTTCGCGCGTCACTCTGCCGCATCGGGCTCCGCCGCGCGGGTCCGGAGTCGCCGCCCCGCCGGCGGCGCAGGTCACGGCCCGCCTACGAACCGGTCACGGCGCTCACGCTTGTGCATCGGCTCGATCACGGAGCGCCGACATCGCCTCGCGTCGGGCGTCCAATGACCGTACGGATCCGGTGTGCCACCCCGGATCGCACCCCCGCCCCGAAGGAGTCCGATGGTCCACCTGCGACGGTCACCGCTGCTGCTGGCGGTCTTGGCGATCACGATGGCGGTCCCCGCCTGCGGTACTGGGCGGGACCAGGGGGACCAGTCGGCTCCCGTCCGCCACCCCGACGGGGTGACCCGCTGGGGCGGCGAGGAGATGGCGGTGGAGGACGACCCCCGCTCGACCTTCGGCATCGACGTCGACACCGCCTCCTACGGCTACGCCCGGCGGCAGATCGCCGACGGGCGGCTGCCCGACCGGGCCGGCGTACGGCCCGAGGAGTTCGTCAACGCGTTCCGGCAGGACTACGCCGAGCCCGACGGCGACGGATTCGCCGTCCACGTCGACGGCGGCCACCTGCCGAGCGCGCACGAGGCCCCGGACGACACCCGGCTGCTGCGGGTCGGCCTGCAGACCCGCTCGGAGGACGAGAAGAGCCGCCCCGACGCCGCGCTGACCTTCGTCGTCGACGTCTCCGGGTCGATGGGCGAGCCCGGCCGGCTCGACCTCGTCCAGGACGCCCTGCACACCCTGGTGGACCAGCTCCGGCCGACCGACTCGATCGCCGTGGTCGAGTTCAGCGAGAAGGCCCGGGTGGTGCGGGAGATGACCCCCGTGGCCGACGGCGAGCGGCTGCACGACGCCATCGACTCCCTGCACACCCGCGCGAGCACCAACCTGGAAGCCGGCCTCGTGCTCGGCTACCAGGTGGCGCGGGAGGGCTTCCGGTCCGGCGCGACGAACCGGGTGATCGTGCTCTCCGACGGGCTGGCCAACGTGGGCGCGACCGACGCGGAGCCGATCCTGCGCCGGGTGCGCGACGAGGCGGAGAAGCAGATCGGGCTGCTCGGCGTGGGGGTCGGCAGCGAGTACGGCGACGAGCTGATGGAGCAGCTGGCCGACCGCGGTGACGGGTTCGTCGTGTACGTCAGCGAGCGCAGCCAGGCTCGGAAGGTGTTCGTCCGTCAGCTGCCGGCGACGTTGAGCATCCGTGCGCTCGACGCCAAGGTCCAGGTGACGTTCGAACCCGACGCGGTGCGGTCGTACCGCCTGATCGGCTACGACAACCGGGCCATCGCCGACGAGGACTTCCGCGACGACCGCGTCGACGGTGGCGAGGTGGGGCCGGGGCACAGCGTCACCGCCCTGTACGCGGTCCGGCTCGTCGAGGGCGTCTCCCGCTCGGCGCGGCTGGCCCGGGTGCAGGTGCGCTGGGCGGACCCGTCGAACCGCGAGCCGACCGAGACGTCCGAGTCGGTGACCGCCGCCGACGTCGACGCCGACTTCGCGGAGGTGTCGCCCCGGCTGCAGACCTGCTACGCGGCCGCGTACTTCGCGCTGGTCCTAAAGGGTGACGACGGAGCGCGCCTGGCGGACCTGGCGGCCGTCGCGCAGCGGGCGGCGAGCGCCACCGACGACGGGGAGGTGCGGGACCTCGCGAAGGTCATCGAGGAGGCCGAGGCGTTGCGCTGATCGCGGGCGGTTGCGCCGGTCCGGGCGGTGGGCAGCAGAATGGCGCGATGACCACGCCGTTCCCCTCGCCCACCGTCCCGGCCGCCGACCGCACCGAGGTCTTCCTCCGCTACCTCGACTACTTCCGTGAGACCGCCCTGGCGAAGGTGTCCGCCCTGCCCGAGGCGGAGCTGCGCGTCACCCGTCTGCCGTCCGGGTGGACCCCGCTGGAGCTGCTCAAGCACCTGCGCCACGTCGAGCTGCGATGGATCGAGTGGGGCTTCCAGGGCCGGGAGGTCGCCGCACCGTGGGGTGACCGCCGCGGGGAGCGCTGGTACGTCGCACCCGAGGAGACCCGGGAGGAGTTGGTGGCGGCGCTGCGGTCACAGGGGGCGCACACCACCGCCGTGGTGTCGGCGCACGAGCTTGCCGAGGTGGGCGCGCCGGGGCCGCGGTGGGAGGGCGCCGAGCCGGCGTCGCTGGAGCGGGTCCTGTTCCACCTGCTCCAGGAGTACGCCCGCCACGTCGGACACCTCGACGTGGTGACCGAACTCGCCGGCGGACCGACCGGGGAGTGACGCGGGCGGTCCTGGCCCGGCTCGGTCAGCCGGGCCTCCCCCGCAGGTAGCGCCGCCCCCGGTTGCGACCCACCATGTCACCGGCCACGACCCCGACCAGCAGCCCGACGGTCAGCAGGGTGACCATGGCCGGGGGCCACCCGGGCGCCCACGGCGCCAGGGCGGCGAGCGGCACGAGCCAGGCCAGCCGGTGCCACGGCACCGCCCCGCTGACCAGGTACGCGAACAGGGTGCGCCCCAACAGGAACACGACCGGACCACCGAGGATCAGGACGACCCAGCGTACGGGCGTCTCGCCGGTGGGCCGCCTGACCACCAGGTCGAACGCCGCGGCGGTGCAGACCACGCCGACGAGCATCACCAGGTGCGTGTACGGGCCGAGCCGAGCCGCCCGGCCGCGGATGCGGGTGGAGGCCCGGAGGATGGTGCCGGCCTGGTACACGTAGACCTGCCAGAGCAGCAGCATGGTGAGGAAGGCGGCGACGAACGCCCCCAGCCGGGCGGCGCTGAAGTCCGCGGTGCTGATCTCCAGCGTCGGCACCAGGATGATGTCGCCCAGCGCGAGGATCATGAACTGCTGGTACCGCTCGCCCAGGTGCTCGGTGGACCTCTCGTACTGGCCGACGGGCACCCGACCGAGCCAGGGGGTGGGGTAGCGGGCGGCGCTCGAGACGTAGTCGATGGCGACGGCGACGATCCACAGCGGCCAGTGGGGTTGGCCGGGCGGCACGGCGCCGAGGATCCAGAACACGGCGGACACCAGGAACCAGAAGAAGAACCGCGCGGCCCGCTGCTGGGCCTGGTGGCGGTGCAGTCGCAGGATGCCGACCAGCACCAGGCCCCGTACGACGTGGGGAATGACGTAGGCCGTCGCGAAGATCAGGGCGTGGCCGTCGGAGGCGAGGGGCAGCGCCGCCGCCATACCGACGGCGCCGAGCATGGTCACCATGAGGATGCTCTGGATCGGGCGCTGCTCCGGGTCGTAGAAGTCGGTGGTGGTGGAGGTGACCGCCCAGGTCCACCAGATCGCCGCCAGCAGGACGAGGGTCTTCCCGGCGCCGGTCCAGGACTGCTGGTCGGCGATCAGCATCGACACCAGCGCCAGGGAGGCCACGAAGATCACGTCGAACAGCAGCTCCAGCAGCGTGGCCCGGGTCGACCCGTTCGGGCGGCGCACCAGCTCGGCGCTGCCTCCGGTGGTCATGCCCGGCCTCCCGCCGCCCGTCGCGTCCGGGTGCCCGCGCGACGCCTCGTCGACCAGCGCACCGCGCGGCCGTGAACGCCCGCTACCTACCAGGGATTATCGGGTGCGACCGGACGCGCCGGTCCGGCCTTCGGGGGATTGGGGTGCCGTTCCCGGGGGCGACCGCCACCAGGCCGGCGGCCCTGCCAGAATGCGGGGGGCGGGTCGCGGGCGACCGCTCGGCGAGGGCACCGGCGGACGGGTCACCGGGAGGACGGCATCATGCCGGACAGCGAACGTGAGGCGGAGCTGCTGGACGCGGAGCGGCGGCTTCAGGCCGCGCAGCGGGCCGGGGACGTCGCCGCGCTGGACGACCTGCTCGACGAACACCTGATCGCCGTCGGGCCGGACGGCGGCCGCTACACCAAGGAGGACGACCTGGCCGCGCACCGCAGCGGGGCGTCGGTCGTCGAGGAGCTCGTCGAGGACGGGTTGGAGTTGATCGTCGAGGGCACGACCGGGGTGACGTTCTTCGTGGGACGGGTGAGCGGCCGGTTCGACGGCGCACCCTTCGCCGCCCGGCTGCGCTACACCCGCACCTGGGTGTACGACGACACGCGGGGCTGGCGGATCCTCGCCGCGCACATCGCCGCGGCCTGACCCGTCGGGCGACGCGTCGGGCCGGGGCGCGCGTCAGCCGGCGTGCCGCACCTCGGTGCGCCAGATCGCGGCCCACGGCTCGCGCAGCCCGGTGCACAGCCAGATCGGACCGCCGTTCTCCTCGTTGTCGACGTCGACCCGCTGGTCGACGCGCCCGGCGAGGGTGACGTCGGTGAACCACTCACGCAGCTGGTCGGGGCGCTCCCAGCCGACCGCGATCACCACGTCGGCGTCGTCGGGCGGTCGCCCGAAGTCGACCATGCTGTTGTGCCCGGAGTATGCGGCCGGCAGGCCCCGCTCGGGCCCGTAACGCGCCACCGCGCCCGCCTCGCCGTAGTTGCTGGTGAGGATGACGGCCCGCTGCCGCTGCTCGGTGGGCAGCGCGCGGTGCACCGTGGCGAGCGAGTCGGCGAACGCGGGCCACCCGATCGTCTCGCCGGCGTCGTAGTTGACGTCCACCACGAAGCCGGGCAGCCGGTCGGCGGGCAGGGTGGGCAGGAGCAGCACCGCGTTCGGGGCCAGGAACGGCAGCGCGGCGAGCACCAGCAGCACCCGCCGGGCCGTGGTGGCACGGCGGTTCACCCAGGCCAGCGTGACGATCGCTCCGGCGGCGGTGAGCACCAGCAGCAGCGGGGCGTCGTAGTAGCCCTTTCCGCCGGCGGCCAGCACGACGACGACCACGACCAGCCAGGCCCAGGCCAGCGCCCGGTACGCCCGCCAGCCGGGCCGGCGGAGCAGGGCGACGAGCCCGGCGATCCAGATCGGCACCGCGTACGGGCTGACGATGACGAACTGGAGGGTGAACGCGTCGAGGCGTCCGCTGTAGGAGCTGTCGCCGTCGGCGATCGACGCGGCGACGGACAGCTGCGGGAAGCCGTGCGCGGCCTGCCAGACCAGGTTGGGGGCGGCCAGCAGCAGGGCGAGGCCGGCGCCGGCGAGCACCCACCGGTCGCGCAGCAGCCGGCGCGGCCCGGCGATCACGATCCCGGCGAGCAGGCCGGCGGCGAGCAGCGCCGGCAGTAGCTTGTTGAGCATTCCGACGCCGAGCACCAGTCCGAGGAGCAGCGCCCAGCGGGTGTCACCGGTGCGCAGCACGCGCACCGCGCACAGCGCGGCGGCGAGCCAGACCACCATGTCGACGGTGGTGGTGCTGAGCAGGTGGCCGCTGGCCAGCACCAGACCGGACGAGCCGGCGAGCAGCGCCGCGAAGGTCTGGGCGCCCCGCCCGGCGCCGAACTGCCGGGCGATGGCGGCGACGAGCAGGGCGCAGCCGCCCGCGATCAGGGCGGACGGTGTGCGCAGCACCAGCAGGTTGCCCGGTGCGACGGTGTCGGCGAGCCGGGCCAGGGCGGGGACCAGAGGCCCCTGGTCGACGTAGCCCCAGTCGAGGTGCCGGCCGCACAGCAGGAAGTAGAGCTCGTCGCGGTGGTAGCCGTAGCGGGTGGCCAGGGCCAGCAGCACGGCGGTCACCGCGGCGGCGACCAGCCAGGGCCCGCGGGTGCGGGGGCCGGGCTCGGGTGGGCCGTCGGCCGGGGTGGCCTCGGGCCGGTGCGGACGGTCGAGGTCGGTGACGGATTCGGCCACGTGCATATCATGACGGGCCGGTGCCCGTTCGCGTGGCCCCGGCGGCCCTCCGGCGGGTCACGGGTCGGCCACGGTCACCGCCCGCGGGGAGCGGATCGCCACTGGGCTGCTCGGGCGCCGTGGGCACCGGCCACGCCAGCCGCCGTACGCCGGGCACCAGCGCGGTGCCCGCGCAGGCCGCCAGGACCAGCGCGCCCGCGGCCGCCAGCGGCGCGGGCGCCCCCCAGTGCTCCGCGGTGAGCGGCGCGAGGGCGTAGCCGACCGGCATGGCCGCCAGCGACACCAGCCAGTCGTACGAGGTGACGCGGGCCAGCACGTGCGATGGGAACTGGCTCTGCACCACGGTCTCCCAGATCGGGTTGAGGTAGCCGAGGGCGGCGAGCGCCACCCCGTACGCGGCGATGACGATCGGGGCGGGTGCGGCCACGGCGAGCAGGACCAGCGGCGCGGCGTAGCTGGCCAGTCCGAGGTTGGCCAGCAGCACCGGGCGGCGGGGCCGGGTACGGCCGGCGAGTAGCGATCCGACGAGCATGCCGACCGCGCCCGCCTGCAGGAACAGCACCCAGACTCCTTCGCCGCCGAGGCGGTCGACGGCGACGGCGGGGCCGAGGGTGGTGAGCACCGCGGCGGCGCCGTTCCACACCCCGTGGGCCAGCAGGCTGCTCCAGAACCAGTCCCGGGAGATCACCTCGCGCCAGCCGTGTCGCAGGTCCGCGCCGACGGACCGGCGTTCGGGCCGGGCGACGGGCCGCACCCGGATGACGGCGAGCAGGGCGGCGCTGACCGCGAAGGACCCGGCGTCGAGGACGAAGGCCCAGCCCGGACCGGCGGCCCAGATGAGCGCGCCGGCCAGGGCGGGGCCTACCAGCCGGCTCGCGTTGGCGGTCGTCCCGAGCAGTGCGTTGGCCCGCTGCCGGCGCTCGGGCGCGACGGTGCCGGCGACCAGCGGGGCGCTGGTGGGCAGCGCGAACGCCGCCGCGGTGCCGCCGACCGCGGAGGCCACGGCGAGGGAGGCCAGCGACGGAGCGCCGCCGAGCAGTTCGACGCCGACGACGAGTTGCGCGAGGCAGCGGGTCACGTCGGCCAGGATCGCGACGCGGCGGGCCTCGAAGCGGTCGGCTGCCACGCCGCCCAGGGGCAGCAGGACGAGCCGGGGAATCATGGCCGCCGCGAGCACCACGGCCAGGTCGGTGGTCGATCCGGTCGCGCGCAGCACGGCGAGAGCGAGCGCGGCGGGCACCACCGCGTCGCCCACGGCCGAGACCGTGCGGCCGAGGAAGAGGAGCCGGAAGCGGGGATCCCGCAGAGGGTGGGTCATTCTCGAAAGGTAGTTCGACGCCGAATGTTTCGTCAACGAATATTTCGACGTTGCAGTATTGTGGGCTCATGACTCCTCGCGATCGCGTCGACCGCCACGTCGAACGCTGGCTGCCGGTCCTGCCCGACCTCGATCCCGACGTCGAGGGCGCGGTCACCCGGATGGGCGCGCTGACGCGGCACCTGCGGGCCGTCAAGGAACGCGGGCTGGCCGACGTGGACCTGCCCGCGCACGAGTTCGACACGCTGCACGCCCTGGCGGGACGGCAGGGTCGTGCCGCGCCCTCGGAGATCGCCACCGACCTCGACATGGCCCCCGCCTCGGTCACCGCTCGGGTCGACGCGCTGGCCCGACGGCAGTTCGTCGAGCGCATCCCGTCTACCGTCGACCGTCGTCGGGTGGACGTGGCGCTCACCGACGCGGGCTGGGCGGCCTGGCGGGGAGCGCTGGACGTTCTCGGCGCCGAGGAGCACCGACTGCTCGGGGCGCTCGACCCGGCCGAGCGGCGACTCCTGTCCGACCTGCTGCGCCGCGTCCTGCTCGTCACCGAGCAGCCCGCCGACTGACCGCCCCCGCCCTTCGACGGCGGCGAAATCGCGTGGCGTGCCGCGGACCGTCGCTGGCAGGGTGCCGGTATGACGAGACAGGCACTGGCCGGCGCGCTGGCCGACGAGGGGCGGCGGCGGGTCTTCGCCGCCGTCGTGCTGGGAGCCGCCGACCCGGCCGAGGTCGCCGAGCGCGCCGGACTGCCGCCGCGTGAGGTGGTCACCGCGCTGCGCCGGCTCACCGACGTCGGGCTGCTCACCGACGCCGACGGCGCGTACGCCGTGGACGAGCCCCGGCTGCGGGACCTGGCCCGCACACCCCGCCCGACGCGACCGGCCGAGGCGCCGGCGGAGACGGTGCTGCGCACGTTCGTCCGCGACGGCGTGCTCGTCGGCCTGCCCGCGCAGCGGGGCCGGCGGCGGATCGTCCTGGAGCACATCGCCCGACGCTCGTTCGCCCCCGACACGGCGTACCCGGAGCGGGCTGTGAACGACGCCCTTCGCCCCTGGTGCGCGAGCGGCGGGTCCGACCACGTGACGCTGCGCCGCTACCTGGTGGACGAGTTGCTGCTCACCCGGGACCGGGGCGTCTACCGCCGGCCGTAGGCGGTCCGGCCGGCGCAGGGCGGCGGGCGAAAACGCGTTGACCCGGTGGAGACGATCCACGGGTGACCGACACGCACGCGCCCTGGACGACGACTCCGGTCCCACCCGACCACCCCGACGCGGCCCGCCTGCTCTACGACTACCTCGAGGAGATGGTGGTCCGCTACCACCGCCGCCCGACAGATCCGGGTGAGGTGGCGGCCGCGATGGCCGAGTCGCCGAGCGACGACCTGGTGGCCCCGGGCGGGATCCTGCTGCTCGCGACGTACGACGGCCAGCCCGCCGGCTGCGCCGGGCTGCGGTTCCGGCCGGGCTGGGCCGAGCTGACCCGGGTCTACGTCCGCCCGGCGCTGCGCGGGCACGGTGGCGGCGCCGCCCTGCTGGCCGCGGCCGAGGAGTGCGCCCGGGCCGCCGGGGCCGACCGGATCCGCCTGGACACCCGCGGCGACCTGGTCGAGGCCCGCGCCCTCTACACCCGCCACGGCTACCGGGAGATCCCCGCGTACTCGCACGACAGGTACGCCGAACACTGGTTCGAACGACTGCTCCGGCCCGGAGTTGACGAGGACGCGCGAGCGCGCTAAATACTGAGGAGGAAGTTGAGTCGCCCAGACTCAACCTGACAGCTTCGGCCAGGAGAACCGAGGAGGCACGACCATGCTGATGCGCACCGACCCGTTCCGTGAGATCGACCGGATCGCCGAGCAGTTCTTCGGCACCGCCGCCCGCCCCGCGGTGATGCACCTGGACGCCTACCGCGACGGCGACTACTTCTACGCCGCGTTCGACCTGCCCGGCGTCGACCCGGACAGCATCGACTGCACCGTCGAGCGCAACGTGCTGACCGTCCGCGCCGAGCGCCGTCGGCCCGCCGGCGACCGGGTGGAGCTGGTCGCCGCGGAGCGTCCGATGGGGACCTTCACCCGGCAGCTGTTCCTCGGCGACACCCTCGACACGGACAACCTCGAGGCCGGCTACGAGAACGGCGTGCTCACGCTGCGGATCCCGGTCGCCGAGCGGGCGAAGCCCCGCCGGGTGGCGATCACCGCCAACGGCAACGGCCGCAAGCAGATCAACGCCTGACAAGCGGCGACGGGCGGACGGCCGACGCGGCCGCTCCGCCCGTCACCGGCTCGACGGCGGGACTCACTCGACGCGGTCCGCCGGCCGGCGGGCCAGAAACTCGTCGGTCGCCGCGCGGACGGCGGCGACGAACGCGGCCACGGCCGGGTGCGGCGCGGCGCCCCGCCGGTACGCCACCCGGGTGCGCCGGCGGCTGCCCAACGCCACGAGCCGGACCCCGGCCGGCGGGTCCACGGCGGCGAGCCGCGGCACGAGCGACACGCCCTGGTCCGCCGCGACCAGGGCGAGCACCGTCGCGAAGTCGTCGGCCTGGTGCCGCACCCGCGGTGTGAAGCCGACGCTACGGCAGAGCTGCAGTGTGACGGTGTGGCAGAGGGTACCGGGGCTTGCCATGATCCAGGCCGCGTCATGCGCCGCGCGCAGCGGATCGCGGTCCTCACTCCGCGGCGAACCGGCGTCCCGGCCCGTCGGCCCGCCGGCGGGCACGGCGAGCGGCGAGCCGGCGGGCACGGCCAGGAAGACCGTCTCGTCCAGCAGCGGCACCGTGTCCAGCGCCGGGTCCGGGTCGACCGGCACCACGTCGTAGTCGTGCAACAGCCCCACGTCCAGCCGCCGCTCGCGCAGCGCGGCCGGGACCTCGACCGGATCCAGTTCGGTGACGGTCAGCTCCAGGCCCGGATGCTGACGGCCCAGCGCGACCAGGGTCGCCGGCAGCAGCGTACGGACGGCGGTCGGGAAGGCGCCGATGCGCAGCGGGCCGGTCAACCCGGTGGCGACGGCGGCGAGCGCGGCCGTGGTCTGCTCCAGTGCGGCGAGGACCGTCTCGGCGTGCGTGACGAGCACCCGGCCCGCCGGGGTGAAGGTCACCCGCCGGCCGCTGCGCTCCAGCAACGGCACCCCGGCCTCCCGCTCCAACGCAGACAGCTGTTGGGACACGGCCGACGGCGTGTAGGTGTGCGCCTGCGCCACCGCGGCGATGGTGCCGAGGCGCGACAGGTCGCAGAGCAGCCGCAGCCGGCGCACGTCGAGCATCAGCACAGCTTACGATCCAGCACAGATATGTGAACTGGACCTTACCGGTCCGGCTGGCGGACGCTGAGGCCATGACGCTCTCCGGTGTGTACGTACCGCTGATCACCCCGTTCGACGCCACCGGCGCGGTGGCCCACCCCGCGCTCGCGGACCTCGCCCACCAGGTGCTCGACGACGGCGCGGCGGGCCTGGTCGCGCTCGGCACCACCGCCGAGCCGGGCGCGCTGGACCCGGCGGAGCAGCGGGAGGTCCTCGACACGCTCACCCGGGTCTGCCGGGAGCGCGACGCGCCGCTGCTGGTGGGCGCGAGCACGCCGGCCGCGCTGACGGCGCTGCGCGCGCGTCCCGAGGTGACCGCCGCGCTCACCCTGGTGCCGCCGTTCGTCCGGCCCGGCGAGGCCGGGGTGGTGGCGCACTTTGCCGCGCTCACCGCGGCCAGCCCGGTCCCGCTGGTCGTCTACCACGTGCCGTACCGCACCGGGCAGCCGCTCGGCGTCGACACCCTGCGGCGGATCGCCGAACTGCCCGGCGTGATCGGCGTGAAGCTCGCCGTCGGCGCGGTCGACCCCGACACCGTCGCGCTGCTGGCCGACCCGCCGGCCGGGTTCGCGGTGCTGGGCGGCGACGACGCGGTGATCTCCCCGCTGCTGGCGCTCGGCGCGCACGGCGGCATCCTCGCCTCCGCGCACCTCGCCACCGCCGGCTTCGTCGACCTCGTCGACGCCTGGCGGGCCGGCGTCGCCGGCCGGGGCCGGGCCGTCGGCCACCGGCTCGCCGGGTTGTCGACCGCCCTCTTCGCCGCGCCCAACCCCACCGTGGTCAAGGCCGTGCTGCACGCCGAGGGCCGGATCCCGACCGCCACCGTGCGGCTGCCCCTGCTGCCGCCGGACGAGGACCTGGTCCGCGTGGCGCTGCGGCGGCTCGCCGCGACAGAACGGCCGGTCGGCGCCGCACGCTGACCCCGTCATCCACCACCGGCGGGGTAGAGCGCGGCCAGCCGGCGCGCGGTGGCGGTGAACCGCTCCCGCAGCTCGGCGGGGGCCAGCACCTCCACCTCCGCACCCAGCTTCAGCAGCTCGGTGTGGCCGTGCCTGACCGACTCGATCGGCACCGTGGTCAGCAGCCAGCCGTCCGCGTCCGGCTCGCCGGCCGCCGCGCGGGCGGCGCGGCTCATCGCGGGCGGGAAGACGTGCGGCATCGATTCCAGCGCCGACACGGTCATCCGCACCCGCGCCTCGGCCCGGTAGACACCCTGTTCGTAGCGGTCGGCGTGCTCCTGCCAGCACCGGGCCAGGTCGAACCCGTCGGGCCGGTCGGCCGGCTCGTCGAGCACCGTCAACTCCAGGATCGCGCCGACCCGGTAGGTGCGGGCCTGCCCGTCGACCGTGGCGACCAGATACCAGCGGCCGGCCTTGAGTACCAGGCCCAGCGGCGCCAGGGTCCGCTCCACCTCACGCGGCGTCCGCCAACGCCGGTAGCGCACCCGCACCTGACGATCCGACCAGACCGCGTGGGCCAGCGCGGCGAGGTGCGGGGTGGGCTCCGGCTCCCGGAACCAGGTCGGCGCGTCCAGGTGGAAGCGCTGCCGGATCCGGCCGCCCCGGTCGGCCAGCTCGGCGGGCAGCGCGGCCCGCAGCTTCAGCTCGGCGGCGGCCAGCACCGAGCCGAGCCCCAGCTCACCGGCGGGGCCGGGAACGCCGACGAGGAACAGCGCCTCGGCCTCCTCGGCGGTCATCCCGGTCAGCCGGGTGCGGTAGCCGTCGAGCAGCCGGTAGCCGCCGGCCGGCCCGCGCTCGGCGTAGACCGGCACACCGGACGCGCTCAACGCATCCACGTCCCGGTAGACCGTCCGGATGGACACCTCCAGCGTCGCGGCCAACTCCTGCGCGGTCATCCGACCCCGGTTCTGCAGGAGCAGCAGCAGGGAGACCAGCCGACTCGCGCGCATGAGCCGACGCTATCCGTCGGGTCCGACGTGCTCGGCCCCGGGCGTGCCGCACCGCGTGGACCACCCCGGGCCGATGAACCGCCACCCCGGCCCGGGACCCGGTCAGCGCAGGCGCCGCTTGACCGCGCGGGCCACCCGCTTCGGGTCGCGGATCACCGCCGCCTTGCGGATCACCTCGGCGAACTGCCCGGCCTTCGACCCCTTGAAGGCGCGCAGTTCGGCGCGCAACGCCCGCAACCGGTTCTCCCGTACCTTCAGCTGCTGGTCGCGGAAGCGGAGGGTGCGTTCGAGGCCGGCGACGTGACCGGCCAGCTCGACCGCCCGGACGCGGGCGTCCTCGGCGTCGGCGAGCGCCGTCCGCACGTCGGTCCCGCCGCCCGCCGGTGCGTCCGCCGCTTCGGCGAGCGCGTCGGCGAGGCGGCGCCCCCGGTCGAGCACCGCCGCGTCGGCCTGCTCGCCGCACATCGCCAGCCAGACGGTGACCAGGTCCTCGCGGGTCTGCCACGGCGGCCACGGGTGGCGGTGGTGGCCACCGACCAGCCGGTCGTGGAAGCGGTGCCAGGCGGCGGCCAGCCGCTCCGCGGGCGACGCCGGCGCGGCACCGCGCCAGGCGAGCAGCCCTCGGGCGAACCCGTCGCCGTCCACCCCGGTGTCGTCGAGCACGACGAGCAGGCCGTCCGCGCCGTCGCGGACCCAGTCACCCAGCCGGGCGGCCACCCGCCGGAAGCCGGGCACGTCCTCGGCCGCGGCGAGCCGCCACAGCAGTCGCTCGACGGACTCGCTGTCGGGCAGCTCCGCCGTCTCGTCGACCGGTTGCAGCTCCGTGCCCGCCGGGGCGTCGGCGCCGGCCACCGCGACCCGCCAGCGGTCCCCGGACAGGTCCGCGGACAGCACCCGGCGGGGGCCGACGGCGGCGTACGCCGTGTGCGCGGCACGTACGCCGCAGACCGCGAGCCAGCCGGGCGCGACCGCGCCGAGCAGGCCCGCCCGGGCGGCGGCGTCGGCGCCCATGGCCACGGGCGCGAGCAGCGGCTGTGCCGCCGCCGCGGCCTCCAGACCACGGACGGTCAGCCGCGCGGCCGGGTGGCCGGGCCGGCCCGCTGCGGCGGCGTCCGTGTCGAGGAGGGTGTGCGTCGACCCCGCCGTGTCGAACGCGGCGTACAGGGCGGTCACGTCGAGACCCGACGCGGCCAGGGCGTCGCGGAACTGCCGCGGCGAGGCCGGTCGGGCCGGATCGTCGTGCAGCGGCCGCCACTCGTCGTCCCCGTGCCGCTGGTGCGCCGGCCGCCCGTCGAGCAGGTCGGTGAGGGCGAACTCGTTGGTCAGGCCGACGACCACCACGGCGCCCGGCGCCGCCAGCCCGGCTGTCGCCGCCGCCCGACGCGGCCAGTCCCACTCCGGCGAGTCGTAGCCGAGCACCCGGTCCAGGCCGTCGGCGGCCAGGACGACGTCGAAGCCGGTGTCCCCCTGCTCCACGAGGCCGTCGAGCGCCCCGGCGACGACCCGCAGGTTGGGCGCGTCCACCGCGGCCCGCAGCTCGGTCGCGTCGCTGACCGACCGGAGCAGCACGGTCACCCGGGCGCTGCGGGCGGCCACGGCGGCGACCAGGTCACCGTCGTGCGGGCCGAGCACCAGCGCGTGGGACGCGTGCGGCAGCAGGTCGTCGAGGAGGGCGGCCAGCACCGGACCGCCGGCCGGGCGGCGAGGGCCGGTCGCGTCGCTCCACGGCTGCATCTCGCCGCGGACCACCGCGATCTCGGTCGAGCTGGTGTCAGTCACGGCGATTCCAATCGAACAGCGTGCGCATCTCGGCGGGCGACAGCATCCACGCCCGGCCGAGTTCCTGGTCGGTGATCTCCCGGGCGGTGGCGAGGTCGATGTCCTTGCCGTGCATCTCGGGCCAGAGGCGGGCGACGCGGGCGGTGCCCCCGAACAGCGGGTTCTCGCCCTCCATCGCCATCGGATCGCCGTAGACGGCGGGCTGGCAGCCGGCCGAGACGCCGTAGAAGACCGCCGTGCTCAGCCGGTTGGCGGCCACCCTCTTGTGCCGGCGGAACGCCTCCAACTGCTTGTAGAGGAAGCGCCGGTCGGTGCCCTCGTAGTTCCAGCCGCGCCGGCCGAAGCAGATCACGTCGAAGCCGGCCCGTTCGTACACCGCGCGGACCTCCGGCCGCTCGTACTCGGTGAAGTACAGGCTCACGGTCACCGGCTCGGTCTCGGTCTCGCGGATCTCGTCGATCAGGCGGGCGTGGTCGCCGTGGATCTTGCCGCCCTCCCAGCCGTGGAAGAGGAACCACAGCGTCCCGCGCCGCTCCTGCTCGGGCACCCGGCCGAGGTCGGGCTCCAGGTCCCGCAGGTAGAGCCAGGGGGCGCCCACCACGTGGTAGTTGCGCCGGCCCAGGGCGTGGCCGCGCCGGCGTGGCGCGTCGCTCCACACGTACCGCCACGCGCCGTCGAAGAACTCGTGCGCCGGGTTCCAACCGCAACCCACGTTCCAGCCGTGCTGCAGGTAGCCGCGGATGCGCGGCGGGAACTCGTCGTCGAAACCGCAGTGGCGGGCGAGGATGTGCGCCTGGCCGTAGTAGTGGTTGTGGTGGTGCATCAGTCCGCCTCCACGTGCAGCCGGCCGGCCCGCGGCAGCAGCCGCGCCCGCGACGCGCCGACGGCGAGGTCGACCGGCAGCGCGGCCATCAGGTAGGGGTCGGCCTGCACCGCGTACGGGGACGTGCCGTCGGGTGGCACGACGAACAGCGTCCAGTCGATCGCCCCGGCGCCGGGCGGGGGGAGCAGGTCGGCGGCCGCCACCGCCGCCGACCAGGACCTGTCGTCGTACGTGGTGTGGCACGGCACGTCGACGAACGCGTCGGAGCCGTCCAGGAAACGTCGCCACACGACTCGGCCCGGATCACGAGGTTCCCACCACGGACCGGTCAGGACCAGCCGCTGCCCGGCGTCGCCGTCGGCCACCTCGGCCGCGTCCGCGTGCAGCCGCACGGGGCCCTCGAACAGGTTGACGTATCCGCCGGGGGAGCGGGTGACGGTCAGCAGCCGACCGGCGTGCGTGACGGACACCGACTCCCGCAGCCCGGTGGCGAGCAGCAGCGCGTTGTCCCGGTCGAGGCGGGGCACCCGGGCGGTCCGCTGGCTGAACGGGTCGTCCGGGGTGGCGGCGTCGATCAAGTCGGCGACCGGGACCCGCGCCGTGAACCCGCGGCCGTCGCCGCCCGGCCGCACCAGCAGGGGCACGCGCAGGGTGCCGGACGACCGGGCCACGGTCAGCGTCGCGTCGGCGGCGGGCACGGCCAGCCGCCCGGCGAGGACCAGCGCGTCACCGTCCACGGTGGCCTCGGTCAGCTCCGCCGGCCGGCGCAGTGGCCGCAGCAGGAAGTGCTCGCCGCCGCTGCTGGGTTGGATCCACAGGTCCTCGGTCAGCCACGCCCCGTGCGGATACTGGGCGGAGCCGTACCCGATGCCGCTGAGCCGACCACGCCGGTGCAGCGGGCCGACCCGGATGTCGACGGCGATGTGCGGCACGGCGCCGTCCGGGACCGCGGCGGCGAGCAGCCGCCGGGGTACGCGCGTCTCGAAGCCGACGAGCGCGGTGTCGCCGTGGGTGTCGCGGGCCGGGAACCGGCGCACCGGCAGCGACACCGCCCGCAAACCACGGACCAGCGACATCCGCAGTCGCCACGTGTCGTCCGCCGGTCGGGGTGCGTGCCGGATGTCGGCGGTGCCCCGCAGGACCAGGTCAGTGTCGTTCCATTCGACCCGGGTCAGCGCGGTGTGCAGGCGCATGTCGCGGCGGGGCAGCCGGTAGAGCCGGCGTGGCACCGAGCGAGCGGCTCCGGTCGGTGTGGGGTAGGTGCTCTCGTAGCTCCAGGGCAGGACGGGGTGGCGGCGGGCGCGGGAGTCGTCGACGCCGTTGTCGGCCCGGTGGTCGGCCAGTCGGCGCAGCAGGTCGGCGTCGCCGGCCTCCAGGGCGCGGAACTGGAGCCGGTCCAGGGGGCGGGCCGTCGCCCGCGCCGCCGGGTCGAGCCGCCGGATGAGCCGCTGACCCAGCTCCACCAGGGCCGGCCGCTCGTGCTCCTCGACCGATCCGAATCCCTGCACGATCGTGGGCAGGTCGATCTCGGTCAGGTGCCTGTGCACCGGCGTACGCAGCTCCGGGGCGCGTTCGTCGACGAGGTCGAGGATCATCAGCGCCGAGGTGATCCGGTCGGCGAGGTTCCCGAACGCGTACTTCTGCTGGGTGATCGACTCGCCGGACTCCCGCTCCCGCCAGTAGTAGACGGGGGCGCTGAGACAGTCGACCGTGACCGCGTCGAGGTGGGCCCGGAGCGTGACCGGGTAGTCCTCGTACCGGATCGGCGGGAACTCGTAGCCGTGCTCGGTCCAGAACGACCGGCGGTACACCTTGTTCCACACCATCCGGTCCAGCGCGAGCGCCGGGTATTCGAGGATGTGGGTGACCTCGCGGTCGGCCGCGAAGATGGTGCGGTGCAGGTACGCGGCGCGTACCCCGAGGGTGTTGTTGAACCGGCGGGCGTTGCCGGCGGCCAGCGACGATCCGGTGCGGTCGAGGGAGCCGACCAGCAACTCGTACGCGTGCGCCGGCACCAGGTCGTCGCTGTCGACGAACGCGAGGTACTCGCCGGTGCTGTGCGCGGTCCCGGTGTTGCGGGCCGGGCCGAGGCCCTGGTTGTCCTGCCGGACGAGGCGGAACCGCGGGTCGCGGGCGCAGAACTCGGCGGCCACGTCGGCGCTGCCGTCGGACGAGCCGTCGTCCACCAGCACCACTTCGAAGTCGGTGAAGGTCTGCCGGGCGACGGAGCGCAGGCAGTCGCCGATGTATGGCGCGACGTTGTAGAAGGGGACGACGACGCTCAGCCGTGGTGGCATTCAGGCCCCCGACCGGGCTGCGGACGGAGAAGACGACGCGTTGTGAACCACGACACCTGGTTTTCGGGAGAGGTGGGCCTGTCATCCGCCGCGGTGGAGATCACCGAGCGGCGCCCAGCGTAGCCCGGGTGTGGTGCGCGAACGGCGGCTCAGCGCCGCCCGCGCACCACAATTCACCTCCGCTTGTCCGGCGGGTCACCCGCGGAATTCGTCAGGTTCACCGGGCGGTCGGCACCGGGCCGTCCGCCGGCCACACCGGCCGCCGGTCAGCCGCGGCGGCAGATGCAGAACGGCTGCCCGACCGGGTCGATGAGCACCACCCACCGCTCTCCGCCGGGCTGGAACTCCGGCTTCGACGCCCCGGCGGCGACGAACTCCTTCTCGGCCTGCGTCAGGTCGTCGACGTAGAGGTCCAGGTGGTAGCGCTTGCCGCCGGACGTGTCGGGCCAGGACGGCGGCTGGTAGCCCTCGACCAGGCCGAAGCCGATCGACACCCCACCACCGCTGATCATCGCGTACTCAGGCTGGCTGTGGGTGACCTCCCAGCCGAGCAGCCGGTGGTAGAAGGCGGCGTGGCCGGCGGGATCGGAGCTGTCCAGGTTGACCATGGCGAGGTCGGCGTTCACTGTCATGCCTCGCAGTCTCACGCCCGTTCCTGCCATCTCCTGTCAGGTACCGTCCGACGGTCCGGGCCGTACGACGAGGCGGCCGGCGGCGTCCCGGCAGGCCAGCGCGGCGGGGAGCACGCGACAGTCCCGGGTGCCCGCCGGCAGCACCCCGACCACCCGTGGGCCGTCCCGATCCGTGACGGCGAGCAGGTTGCGGCGGCCGTCCTGCGTCGTCCGCAGCAGCAGCCGAGGGCTGTCGCGTTCGCCCGGGACGGGCCGCCAATCCGCGCCGCCCGGCCACGACCACACCCGCGAGCCGGTCGCCGGTGCCAGCGCCCACCGATCCCGCCCGTCCTGAGCGCAGAGCAGCGCGCCGCACCCGTCGATGGCGACCTCCCCGTCCCCGGCCGGCACCCGCCACCGCTCGGCCAACCCCGGCAGCGCGTAACCGACGAGCTCCGCGCCGCCGACGACCGGGTGACGCAGCACCAGGTGCCCACCCGTCACCTGCGGATTGTTCGGGGCGTAGTCGGCCGGCGGCAGCCACGCCACACCCCGCACCGTCCCGTCACCCACGTCGTACACCCGCGCCAGTCCGTCGTCGCGCAGCACCAGCACCCGGGACGGCGCGCCCGGCAACACCGTCAGCACCGCCGTGGACGGCAGCGGCACGGTCCAGCGGGTCGCCCCGGTCGCCGGGTCCACGCCGTGGACCGCGCCCTCGATCCGCCGGCCCGGGTCGGCGACGCTGCGTACCTCGCTGACCGCGACGGCGCCGTCCGCCGTCGCGTACACCCGCCCGGGGCGGCGCCAACGCGGCTCGCCGCTGTGGGCGGAGCGGGCGGTGGTGGCGACCACCCCGCGCACCGGGTCCCGTTCGGTGACCAGCACCAGCTCGCCGAGGCGCTCGGCGGACCACCCGGCGGCCGGGGGCACCGTCACCCGCCAGCGCGGCCCCCGGCCCGGTTCCGCCAGGTCGTACGCGGCCAGCGTCGGCGGGTCGACGCCCGCGTCGACCACCAGCAGCAGCGACCCGGCGGCCACGAGCACGGCCCGCTGCGGCAGCGCCGGCCCGGTCAGCGCCGGCAGTCGGGCGGGCGGGGCGGCCCCGGTCAGCACCACGCACGCCAGCAGCACGACGACCGGCCGCCACCAGCGCGGCACCGGCGGGGTGGGCCCGCTCAGCCGCGCCGCGCCCCGCTCGGCGCCCAACTCGATCAGGGTCTCCACCCGTTTCCGCCCCGCCTCGCTCGTCGACCCGCCCCCGTCGCCCGGCCCGGCAGGTCGGGCGGGCCGGACGGTCAGGCGAGCAGGTCCAGGTGGTGGTGGGCGTCCGCGGCGACGTCCTCGTGCCGCAGCCAGCGGCGCGCCCACAGCCGGGCAGCGAGCTCGGCCTGCTCGTCGCCCCACGCGGCGTGCTCCACCAGCAGGGCGGCGGTGAGCGCGTGGGCCAGGCGCAGGGCCAGCCCGCGCGCCCCGGCGACCACCGCGACGGCCTGCGAGTCGGCGGTCACCCCGGCGAGGGTGTCGCGCAGCTCGGCGGTGGTCGCGGCGAGCGTGTCGGCCAGTGCCGGCGACAGCGGCCGGGCCAGGTCGGCGGCGGCGGTCAGGCGCCGCAGCAGCGGCGCGCCGGCGTCCTCGCGGCTCACCGCGCGCAGCACGTCCAGGGCGAGCACGTTGGTGGTGCCCTCCCAGATCGGCAGGACCTGCGCGTCGCGCAGCAGCCGGGGCACGCCGGTGTCCTCCACGTATCCGGCGCCGCCGAAGGCCTCCACGTACTCGCTGGCGGAGCTGACCGCCAGGCGGCCGGTGGCGAGCTTCGCCAGCGGCGCCACGACGCGCAGCTCCGCCGCGGCGGCCGGGTCGGCGCCGACCTCGACCCGGCCGAGCAGCGCGAAGGCGTGCCCGGCGAGCACGAACGCGCCCGCCGCGTCGACCGCGAGGGCGCCGAGGGTGGCCCGGTGCAGCGGGGACGCCGTGAGCGTCCCGCCGGCGACGTGCCGGGCGGCGGCGTACGCCATGGCGTGGGCCAGGCCGCGCCGCATCCCGCCGGCGGCCGCGGCGGCGTTGTGCACCCGGGTCACCACCACCAGGGTCATCGCCCGGGCGAGGCCGGGTCGGGCGGGGTCGCCCAGCGGCAGGGCGTACGCGTCGCGCAGCCCGATCTCGGCGGTGGGCAGGGCCCGGGTGCCGAGCTTGTCCTTGAGCCGGTGCACGGTGACGCCCGGCGCGGGCGCGTCCGGGGCGGCGGTCCCGGCCAGGGGCGAGTCGGCGGCGTAGCGGGGAACCAGGAACGGGGCGAGCACCCGGCTGCCCCGGCCGGCGCCCTCGGGCCGGGCCAGCGCCACGGCCATCGCCGCGTCGGCGGCAGAGCAGAACCACTTCTCGCCGGTGAGCCGCCACGAGCCGTCGGCGGCGGGGCGGCCGATGGTGCTGGAGCGGGCCAGGTCGGAGCCGCCCTGCGACTCGGTCATCCACTGCCCGCTGGTGATCGCCGTGGCCGGGTCGGTGGAGATCAACCGTGGCAACCAGGCGTCGCGGACGTCCCGGTCGACGTCGGGGAGGCTGAGCAGCGCCGCCGCACCGTCGGCCATCGCGACCGGGCAGGAGAAGGTGGCCGACTCCGGGCCGTACAGGTGCAGCAGGGCGTGTTGGACGACGCGCGCGGCGGCCCCCCACGTGCCCCGCGCCGAGTCCAGGTAGGGCAGGGCGACCACGGCGTGCCGGGCGGCGGCGGCGCGCTGCGTCTGCCAGCCGGCGGACGTGTCGATCCGGTCGACCCGGGCACCCCACGGGTCGTAGCGCACCAGGGTCGGCGGATGCGCCTCGGCGTCGGCGTGCGCGGCGCGCAGCGACCCCACCACGTCGGCGGCGAGGTCGGCCAGCCGGCCCTTGGCGGCGGCGTGCCCGGCGGCGCCGAGCTGCCGCTCCAGCCAGGAGCGCAGCAGCGTGTCCGTGGCGTACGGGTCGTCGAGGGCGGGTACCGGTTGCACGAAGCGGGTCATGGGTGGCTCCTGGCACGCACTCGGGGGTGGTGCGCCCGACGGTAGACGATGCGCCGGCACCGGCGACAGAGCCGTTTGCCGCCCGCGGACCCGTGGGTTTGCCTACCGTCGGGTCGTGGGGGCTGTGCAGTCGTGGAGCGGGCCGGTGCGGCCCCGCCGACCGATGCGCACCGGGATGGTGTTCGCCGGTGTCGCGGTCGCGCTGTGCTGCGTCGGGGTGGCCGGCCTGGGGGTGTGGAACCTGCAGGTCGTCACCCAGGCGGCCGGGCCGGTGCGGGAGACCACCGACGAGTTCCTGCGCTCGGTGACCGTGGGCGACACCGACGGCGCGTACGACCGGCTCTGCGAGGAGGCCCGCGGCAAGTGGAGCGAGGTCGGGTTCACCAGTTGGGTGAAGACCCCGCCGATGGTCCGCGACTACGAGATCACCGACGTGTCGGTGAGCACCCGCGGCGGTCGCCCGCGCGGCACGGTGACCGTGCAGATCACCCGCGACAGCGGCACCATCGAGGAACGGAAGCTGCCGGTCGTGCAGGAGGGCCGCCACTGGCGGATCTGCGGTGACCCCTTCTGAGCCGCCGGCCATCGACCTGGCTCACCCCCGGTTGCTGCGCGAGCGTCAGGGCGTCGAACCGACCACCTCGACCGAGCTCTTCTTCGACCTGGTCTTCATCTTCACCATCACCCAGCTGTCGCACTATCTGATCGAGCACCCGGACTGGCGGGGCGCCGGACGGACGGCGCTGCTGCTGGCGTTGGTCTGGTTCGTCTGGGTCTACACGACCTGGGTGACCAACTGGCTGCATCCGGATCAGGGGCCGGTGCGGGCGATGCTGATCGGGGTGACGCTGGGCAGCCTGCTGTTGTCGGCGGCGATCCCGCAGGCGTTCGCCGGGACGGGCCTGCTCTTCGCAGCCGTGTACGTGACCGTGCAGGTGGGTCGGACGATGTTCGGACTGTGGGCGACGCGGGGCAGCCCCTGGTTGGTCGCCGGATTTCAGCAGTCCCTGCCGTGGATCGCCGGGACGTCCGTGCTCGTGGTCCTCGGCGGTCTGGTCGGTGGGGCCGCCCGGGAGGCGCTCTGGGCGGCCGTGATCGTGCTCGAGGTGGTCGGCCTGTCGATCGGCTACCCGCTTCCCGGGCGGGGGCGCTCCCGCCCCGAGCGGTGGCTGGTGGAGGGTGGGCACCTGGCCGAGCGCTGCGCGGCGTTCGTCCTCATCGCGTTGGGTGAGTCGATCCTGGTCACCGGCAGCACCCTCACCCGGCACGTGGACCTGGTGACGTCCGGGGCGTTCCTGGTGGCGTTCGCCGGATCGGTGGCGCTGTGGTGGGTCTACTTCGCCCGCTCGGCGCCGGCCGCCACGGAGGTCATCGCCCGGGCCGGGGAGCGCACCGGCGCGTTGAGCCGGCTGGCGTTCAACTACCTGCACCCGGTGATGGTGGCCGGTATCGTCGTCACCTCGGCGGGCGACGAGCGGCTGCTGCGCGAGCCCGGCGCGCCCGCCACCATGGTCAGCGCCCTCTTCACCCTGGGCGGTCCGGCGCTCTTCCTCGCCGGACACGCCGCCTACACGGCGGTGCTGTGGCGCGGCCTGCCGGCCAGCCGGATCGCGGCGGCGGTGGTGCTGCTGGCGTTGATACCGGCCTGCGAGCGGCTGGGGGTGACCATCGCGGGCTGCGCGGTGCTGGCGACCGTGGTGACCGTGGCGGTGATCATGACCGACCGGCTCCGGGTCCGGCGGGGCGCGCGATGACCGCTCCGAGCCGGGCGACGGACCGGTGTCCGGGCGGCGCGGGGCTCAGTCGCGGGGGCCGAGGTCGCCGCTGCGGTAGTGCCGCCGGCACAGCACCTGGTAGCGCACGTCGGCGGTGTCGACGGTGTCGCCGATGACGACCTGGGCGCCCTCCCGGACCACCCGCCCGTCGACCACGCGGGCGTTGAGCAGACCCTCCCGGCCGCACCAGCAGAGCACCTCGACCTGGATGCGGGCCACCTCGTCGGCCAGTTCGAACAGGCGCTGCGCGGCGGGGAAGAGGCAGGATCGGAAGTCGGTGGCCAGCCCGAACGCGTACACGTCGACGTCGTAGCTGTCGACCAGTTCGGCCATCTGCTCGACGTGCTCCACGCTGTAGAAGCTGGCCTCGTCGCAGATCAGGTAGTCCACGCGTACACCCTCGGCCCACCGGCCGCGGACCAGGGCCCGCAGGTCCAGGTCGTCGGTGACCTCGATGGCCTCGTGGGCGAGGCCGATGCGGGTGGTGACCTGCGGGCCGAGCGACCGGTCGATGCGGGTGGTGACGAGGCCGCGCCGGCCCTGCCGGGCGTGGTTGTAGTTCATCTGCAGCGCCATCGTGGACTTACCGCAGTCCATCGGCCCCCAGAAGAACTTCAGGGCGGCGGCGTGCAGCGGCCGCCCGTCGAGTCCGCGCGCGGCGGCGCACCCGGCCGGGGAGTCGTCCGGGCCGGCGAGGGGCCGGGCGAGGCAGGCGGGTGCGGTAGCGGCGTCGTCGGTCACGGTCGGGCAGCCTAACCCATCGACCAGGGCAAATCCGGCCGGCGGATCACCGCCGGCCGGACGCGGGGGTGGTGTCAGAGCACTCGTGGAGGTGTGTTACCCGCGGCGACGATGGCCCGGCGGATCGGTACGGCCAGCAGCAGCAGGAAGCCGACCACGAAGAAGATCAGCAGCGAGACCAGGCCGACCCGGTACGAGGCGGTCAGCTGGAAGACCAGGCCGAACGCGAGCGGCCCGAGCCAGCTGGTGCCCTTGTCGCTGATCTCGTAGAAGCCGTAGTACTCGCCCTCCTTGCCGGCGGGAATGAGCTGGCTGAACAGCGACCGGCTCAGCGCCTGGCTGCCGCCGAGGACCAGACCGATCGCACCGCCGAGGATCATGAACGGCACCGGCGCCTCCGCGGGCAGCCGGAACGCGGCGATGATCACACCGGTCCACAGCACCAGGCTCAGCAGCACGGTCTTCCAGGCGCCGATGCGGCGGGCGAGCGCACCGAGCGACAGCGCGCCGCCGAAGGCGAGGAACTGCACGAGCAGGATCGTCGTGATCAGGGTGCTCTGCTCCAGCTTCAGCTCCTCGGTGCCGTACTGGCTGGCCAGGGTGATGACCGTCTGGATGCCGTCGTTGTAGACGAGGAAGGCGAGCAGGAAGAACAGCGTCAGCGGGTACGCCTTGATCTCCCGCAGGGTGCGGCCGAGCTGCTTGAACCCGTCGGTGAGCACGTTGCCGCCGCCGGCGAGGGCCGCCGCGGTGGGGTGTTCGCGCAGCCAGCGCAGCGGCACCAGGGTGAACAGCGCCCACCACACGCCGGCGGAGACGATCGACCAGCGGGCCAGGTCCAGCGTGCGCTGCGGGTTGCCCTCCTCGCTGAACATGGTGACGGCGACCAGGTTGATCGCCAGCAGCAGGCCCCCGCCGAGGTAGCCGAGCGCCCAGCCGCGGCTGGAGATGCCGTCGCGTTCGTCGGGGCCGCCGAGCTGCGGCAGGAACGAGTTGTAGACCACGATGGCGGCACCGAAGCTGATGTTGGCGATCAGGAACAGGGCCCCGCCGAGCAGGTAGCGGTCCCCGGTGACGAACGCCATCGCGATGGTCGCGCCGGAGCCGGTGAACGCGGCCCCGGCGAGGAGCCGCTTCTTGTGCGCCGACCGGTCGGCGACGGCGCCGACGACGGGCAGCACGAACACGGTGAGGAACACCGACAGCGAGATCAGGTACGGGTAGTACGAGCCGGCGGCGACCCGGATGCCCAGCGGGTGCACGTACCCGTCGCAGGTGTCGGCGCCCAGTTCACACCCGGCGGCCAGCTCGGCGACGGTGGTGAGGAACGGCCCGAGGAACACCGTGATGACGGTGGTCTGGAAGGCCGAGTTGGCCCAGTCGTAGACGTACCAGCCGGTGCGTTCGCGACGGGTGCTCGCCGGGGGTGGCGGGTTGCCCTGTACCGCGGGGGTCACGGTCTCGGCCATCGGGTCCTCGTGGGGGATCAGGCGGCCCAGTGGCCGCGGCTGCGGTAGACGTCGCGCAGCACGCCGACGTGATCGGTCATGATGCCATCCACACCACGATCAAGTAAGTCGTGCATTTCGGTGGGTTCGTCGATCGTCCAGACGTGCACCTGCAGGCCGAGCGCGTGGGCGTAGCGCAGGAACCGGCGGTCGGCCACGGGCACCCGCCCGTAGCGCACCGGGACCTGCGCGGCGACCACGGACGGCGGCAGCCGCAGCGGTCGCCCGGTCAGGGACGCCATCCGCAGCCGGGCCACGCCCCGCATGCCCAGCGACGTGGCCACCCGCCCCTCGGTGAGGGCGCGCATCCGGGCCAGCCGGGCGTCGCTGAAGGAGGCGAGCAGCACCCGGTGCTCCGCGCCGGCCCGGGCGACGGTGGCGACCGCCGGCTCGACGCCGGGGTCGGACTTCACGTCGATGTTGAACCGCACCTCGGGCCAGGCGGTGAGCACCTCGTCGAGGCGGGGGACGACGGCGGCGCCGCCGACGCGTACCGAGGCGAGGTCGGCCCAGCGCAGGTCAGCGATGCGGCCCGACTCGCCGGTGACCCGGCGCAGCGTGGCGTCGTGGAAGACGACGCTCACCCCGTCGGCGGTGGCGTGCACGTCGGTCTCCACGTAGCGGTAGCCGAGCGCGACGGCACGGGCGAACGCCTCGGCGGTGTTCTCGTCGCCGTCGGCGGCGCCGCCGCGGTGGGCGAAGGCCAGCGGCGCGGGCGCGTCGAGGTAGGGGTGGCGGGGTTGCACGCGGGCAGTATGCCGGGCCCGGGTGGCGCCCAGGTGACCAGTTGGCATACCCGTTAAGAACTTCCCTATCGCTCCCTAATCTGCCTACCATGGGGAGCGATGAGTAACGACATGTACTCGGCCGAGCAGGTGGCCGAGCTGCTGGGCCTGCACGTCCGGACCGTGCGCACCTACATCCGCACCGGCCGGCTGCGGGCGGTGCGGATCGGCAAGCAGTACCGGATCGCCCGTGCCGACCTCGACGCCCTGACCGGTCGACCCGCGTCCGCTCCGCCGGCCGGCACCCCGGCGCTGGAGGTGTCGAGCATCGTGCAGCTCGACGGCGTCGACCGGGCCGCGGCCGACCGGCTCGCCACGTTCGTCCTCGCCGGCGTCAACACCCATCACGACCAGGCACGCCCGCTGCGCGTGCAGACCGTCCACGACGAGGAACGCCACCGAATGAAGATCGTGATCCTGGGCGACGCCGCCGGCACCGCCGAGCTGCTGCGGCTGCTCGACGCCGTGCTGCACGGCGACAACGACCTGTTCTCCGGGGAGGGCGACCGTGGCTGACGTACTGGAGGAGCGCGCCGGGGTGCCCGTCCTCGTCTGCGACCCCGCCGGCCCGCCGGTGGCCACCACCGAGCAGGCCCTCGACCTGATCGGCGGCGCGGCCTGGGGCGGCGCCCAGGTGGTCGCGCTGCCCGCCGAGCGGCTCGACCCGAGCTTCTTCGCCCTGGGCACCCGCTTCGCCGGGGACGTCATGCAGAAGTTCGTCAACTACCGGCTGCGGCTGGTGGTCGTCGGTGACATCTCCGCCCACCTCGCGGCCAGCGGGGCGCTGCGCGCGCTGGTCGCCGAGTCCAACCGGCACGAGCACATCTGGTTCGTGCCGGACCTGGCCGCGCTCGACGCCCGACTGGCCGCCTGATCCCCGGCTCCGGCCGGCGCCGTCCGCCACGGACGGCGCCGGCGACCCGAGGATCCTCGGCCCGCGTTCGGCCGGCTCAGCGGCCCAGCAGCCGCCGAGTCTCGTCCCAGAGGCGCTCGGCCGCCTCCGGGTCCAGGGCGAACGGCGCCACCCCGCTCATGGCGTCGTTCGGTCCGGTCACCACGGCGGCCTCGGCGCAGTCCTCGAAGTAGCGCCCGGTCACGCCGGTCAGCTCCGGGGACGCGGCGAGCAGGACCGACGTGGCGGCGCCCTGCTGCGGCGTCTTCCAGCCCGGCGGGACCTCCAGCCGGTTGCCCTGCTCGTCGAGGGCACCGACGAACCGCAGTTGCCCCTCGTCGAGGTGACGCTGGAGGTTGGTCATGATGCCGCCGGGGTGCAGCGCGTTGGCGGTGATGCCGTCGGCCGCCCACCGCTTCGCCAGGGCGACCGTGAACAGGATGCTCGCGGTCTTCGACTGCCCGTACGCCGACCACGCCTCGTACGGGCGCGCGGTGAAGTGGATGTCGTCGAAGACGACCGGCGACATCAGGTGGGCCGAGGAGCTGACCACCACGACGCGCGCGTCGCCGGCGGCGGCGAGGGCGTGGTGCAGGCCGAGGGTCAGCGCGGCGTGACCCAGGTGGTTGACGGCGAACTGCCGCTCCCAGCCCTCGGCGGTGCGGGTCAGCTGCGGCAGGGCCATGATTCCGGCGTTGGCCACCAGGATGTGCAGCGGCCCGGTCCAGCCGGCGGTGAACGCGTCGACGCTGGCCAGGTCGGCCAGGTCGAGCCGGGCGACCCGCACGTTCGCGTCCGGGTGGTCGGCGCGGATCCCGGTGGCGGCCTGCTCGCCGGCGTCGGTGTCGCGTACGGCGAGGGTGACCGCGGCGCCGGCGTCGGCGAGCGCCCGAGCGGTCTCCAGGCCGATCCCGGAGGCGCCGCCGGTGACGACGGCACGTCGGCCGGTCAGGTCGACGTCGGCGACCACCTCGGCGGCGGTCGACCGAGCGGTGAAGGGTGTGACAATTCGTGACATTTCGGAACTCCCTGGGTAGCGGGTGCCGGGGCCGGTGCGACGGTCGTCGCCGGCCTGGTCGGAGGGTCGGATCAAGGGCGCGGTCGGGTCGGGGCGCCGCCGGTGGGGCGTACGACGGCGGCGACGACAGCGCCGTCGGTGGTGTGGTCCCGGCGCGGACGCCGGTCAGGGTGGGCCGGCCGCCGCCGAGACGGTCGGGCCGGGGGCCGTCAGGCCGTGTCGGGGAAGATGAGGGACACCGCGCGCCGGACCCGGTCGCGGAACTCGTCGCGGTCGCGCGCGGTCGACTTCCAGGTCAGCCCGGCGGAGAAGAGCAGGTCCATGATGTCGTGGGCGCTCTGCCGATCGAGCAGGGCGGGCGGGGCCAGGGCCCCGATCCGGTCGGTGATGGTGGCCCGGGCGCGTTCCTGGTAGTCGCCGAACATCGGGCCGAGCTGCGGGCCGCTGTTCTCCAGCAGTTCGGCCAGGTCGCGTGCCACCTGGGTCTCGACGTAGAAACCCATGAGCGCGTCGAGGGCGGCGACCAGGCGCTCGGGGAAGCTCAGCGTCTCGTCGGCGAAGCGGGCCTCCATGGCGAGCTGGGCACGCTCCATGACGCCCTGCATCGTGGCGCGGTAGAGCTGCTCCTTGTTCGGGAAGATCAGATACAGCCCCGGCCGGGAGATCCCGGCGGCCTTGGCGACGGCCTCCATCGAGGTCTTCTGGAATCCGTAGCGACCGAACACGCCCTCCGCGGCCGCGAGGACCGCGGCGCGCTTCGGGTCGTCGTGCCCCACCTCAGTCATGCTCACGGTAAACAGATTAGACGAAGTTCCGAAAGTTGTCTAATGCGTCAGCGATCGCGGCACGCGAACGACCGACCTCGTCAGGTCGGGCGACGGCGGTGGGACCGGCTGCTGTCGGCCGGGCGGCCCGGATCGACGTGCCGGGGCCGGTCGGGCTCGTCGGGACGCAGCGGCACCAGCGCGTCGGTGATCGCGTCGATGATGCGGTCGGTGGCCCGGCGGGCCGAGCCCGGCGTGTCCGGGGCCAGTCCGCCGAGGTCGACGGGTTCGCCGAAGTGCACCCGGATCACCGGCCGGCGCACCACCGAGCGGGCGAGCCCGCGCAGCAACCCCTTCGGCGCCCGGTACGGCACCACCTCGTGGGAGCCCCACTGCGCGACCGGGATCACCGGAGCGCCGCAGGCGAGGGCGAGCCGGGCCGCGCCGGTCTTGCCGCGCTCGGGCCACATGCCGGGGTCGAGGCCGATGCGGCCCTCCGGATAGACCAGCACCACCGAGCCGGCGGCGACGGCCGTCGCGGCGTCGTCGAGGGCCCGGCCGACCGCGGCGGTGCCCCGGTCGACGCGGATGTGCCCGGCCCGGCGCATCGCGGCCCCGACCAGCGGGGCGCGGAACAGCCCCGCGGTGGCCATGATCCGGGGGGCGACGCCGCGGACCCGGCACGCGGCGGTGAGCACCACCGGGTCGAACGGGCTGATGTGGTTGGCGGCGAGGACCAGCGGGCCTCGGCGCAGCTCCTCCGGGACCTGGCCGGTGACCTCGAGCCGGGCGACGGCGCCGACGACGCCGCGCGCGAGCAGTTGGGCGGTACGCCAGATCGCGGGCGGCTGCCAGGTGACGTGGGCGGTGTCCATCAGCGGTGAATGGTCGCACGGGTTCGGGCCGGGAGTGCGGACGGCCCGGGTGATCAGGGTCATTGGTCCCGGGTCGGTTCGGGACCCCCGCCCCTGCCCTTTTCTCTACGACGGGCAGTAGTATTTACTACGTCCCGTAGTATGAACAGCTGGGGGTTCCAGGTGGACGCGTTGGACGTCGCCCGCTGGCAGTTCGGTGTCACCACCGTCTACCACTTCCTCTTCGTGCCGTTGACCATCGGCCTGTCCGTGCTGGTGGCCATCCTGCAGACCCTGTGGCACCGCACCGGCAACGAGCGCTACCTCAAGCTCACCAAGTTCTACGGCAAGCTGTTCCTCATCAACTTCGCCATGGGCGTGGTCACCGGCATCGTGCAGGAGTTCCAGTTCGGCATGAACTGGAGCGACTACTCCCGCTTCGTGGGCGACATCTTCGGCGCACCCCTCGCGATCGAGGCGCTGGTCGCGTTCTTCCTCGAATCCACCTTCATCGGGCTGTGGATCTTCGGCTGGGACCGGCTGCCCAAGCGGCTGCACCTGGCCGCGATCTGGGCCGCCGCCATCGGCACCAACATGTCCGCGTACTTCATCCTGGCCGCGAACTCGTTCATGCAGAACCCGGTCGGCTACCGCGTCAACCCCGACACCGGACGGGCCGAGCTGACCGACTTCGTCGCGGTGCTCACCAACAAGGTCGCCCTCATCACCTTCCCGCACACCATCGCGGGCGCGTTCCTGGTCGCCGGCTCGCTGCTGGTCGCCGTCGCGATGTGGCACCTGATCCGCAACCGCGACTCGGCCGACACCCCCACCTACCGGTTCGCCGCCAAGTTCGGCTCCTGGGTCACCCTGATCGCCGCCGCGGGCGTCGTCATCACCGGCGACATCCAAGGCAAGATCATGACCCAGGTGCAGCCGATGAAGATGGCCGCCGCCGAGGGCCTCTACAACACCGAGAGCCCCGCCTCGTTCTCCGTCCTCACCGTCGGCAGCCTCGACGGCAGCCGCGAACTGTTCGCCATCAAGATCCCGTACCTGCTGTCGTACCTCGGTACCGGCGACCCGCGCGGCACCGTGCACGGCATCGACGACCTGCAGGCCCAGTACGCCAGCCAGTACGGCCCGGGCAACTACGCCCCGATCATCCCGGTCACCTACTGGAGCTTCCGCTTCATGATCGCCTTCGGGCTGGCCGCCGCGGCGATCGCCCTGCTGGTGCTCTGGACCCACCGCAAGGGCCGCGCCCCGCAGAGCAGGTGGCTGCTGCGCGCCGGCCTGGTCATGCCCGTGCTGCCGCTGGTCGCGAACTCCTTCGGCTGGATCTTCACCGAGATGGGCCGCCAGCCCTGGATCGTCTTCGGGGAGATGCTCACCCGCAACGGCGTCTCCCGCAGCGTGTCGCTGACCGAGGTGCTCACCTCGTTCACCGCGTTCACCCTGATCTACGCGACCCTCGCCGTGATCGAGTTCAAGCTGCTGGTCCGCTACGCCAAGGCCGGCGTACCCGACCTGACACCGCAACCCGAGATCGACGACAGCCACGACGACGCCGAGCGCCCGCTCGCCTTCGCCTACTGACCCGGGAGCGCACACCGTGGACCTCACGACCATCTGGTTCCTGCTCGTCGCCGTGCTCTTCACCGGCTACTTCATCCTGGAGGGCTTCGACTTCGGCGTCGGCATGCTGCTGCCCGTGCTCGGCCGCGACGACCGGGAGCGCCGCGTTCTCATCAACACCATCGGCCCGGTGTGGGACGGCAACGAGGTGTGGCTGATCACCGCCGGCGGCGCGATGTTCGCCGCCTTCCCCGAGTGGTACGCCACCCTCTTCTCCGGCTTCTACCTGCCGCTGCTGCTGATCCTGCTCGCCCTGATCGCCCGCGGGGTCGCCTTCGAGTACCGGCACAAGCGCCCCGAGCCGTCCTGGAAGCGCCGCTGGGACGCCGCGATCTTCTTCGGCTCCCTGGTGCCCGCGGTGCTGTGGGGGGTGGCGTTCGCCAACATCCTGCGCGGCGTGCCGCTCAACGCCGAACACGAGTACGTCGGCGGCCTGTTCAACCTGCTCAACCCGTACGCCCTGCTCGGCGGCGCGACCACCGCGGCGCTGTTCCTCACCCACGGCGCGGTGTTCGTCGCCCTGAAGACCGTCGGCGACATCCGCGAGCGGGCCGGCGCCTTCGCCGTGCGGTCCGGCGTGGTCACCGCCGTCCTCGCCGTCGCGTTCCTGACCTGGACGCTGGGGATCCGGTCCAGCACGGCCGCCGTCGTCCTCGCCGTCGGCGCGGCACTCGCCCTGCTCGGTGGTCTCGCCGCCGCCCGCGTACGCCGGGAGGGCTGGGCGTTCACCGGCACCGCCGTGGCGATCGGCCTGGCCGTGGCGACCCTGTTCGCCGCGCTGTTCCCCAACGTGCTGCCCTCCACGCTGGACGCGGCCGGCACGCTGACCGCCACCAACGCGGCCTCCACCCCGTACACCCTGAAGATCATGACCTGGGTGGCGGTGGTGTTCACCCCGATCGTGCTCGCCTACCAGGGCTGGACGTACTGGGTGTTCCGCAAGCGGATCGGCGTGGTCCACATCCCGCAGCACTGAGGACCCGCCCGCCGGCCCGCCCGTTCCCCTCGTTCCCCGGGGCGGGCCGGCGGGCGCCGCGGCTAGGGTGAGCCGGTGAGTGATCTGTTCGGCGCCCCGACGCCGCTGGTGGGCGCCCCGATGGCCGGCGGCGCCACCACCCCCGCCCTGGTGCGGGCCGTCACCGCCGGCGGTGGCTTCGGCTTCCTCGCGGCCGGCTACCGCACCGCCGAGGCGGTCGCCGCCGACCTGGCCGACCTCGCCGCCACCGGCACGCCGTGCGGGGTGAACCTGTTCGTGCCCGGCCCTCACGAGATCGACGAGCCGACGTTCCGCCGGTACGCGCGGGAGATCGCCGCCGAGGGCGAGCCGTACGGCCTGGACCTCGCCGCCGCCGCGCCGGTCCACGACGACGACCACTGGGCCGACAAGATCGACCTGCTGGTGCGGCAGCCGGTGCCGGTGGTCAGCTTCACCTTCGGCCTGCCCGATCCGGCGGCCGTCACCGCGCTGCGCCGGGCCGGCACCCGGGTGCTGGTCACGGTGACCTCGGCCGACGAGGCGCGCGCCGCCCTCGACCTCGGCGCGGACGGCCTCGTCGCCCAGGGCACCGAGGCGGGCGGCCACAGCGGCACCCACAGCCCGCGCCGGCCGGCACCGCCGGTGTCCACCCGCCCGCTGGTACGCGACGTGGTCGCGGCGACGGGGCTGCCCGTGGTGGCCACCGGCGGGGTCGCCGGCCCCGACGACGTACGCGACCTGCTCGCCGCCGGCGCGACCGCGGTGGCCGTCGGCACCCTGCTGCTGCGCACGGACGAGAGCGGGGCCAGCCGGACGCACCGCGACGCGCTGGCCGACCCGGCCCGCACCGGCACCGTGCTGACCCGTGCCTTCACCGGCCGGCCCGCGCGAGGGCTGCGCAACACGTTCATCGACCGGTACGAGGCGTCGGCGCCGCTGGGCTACCCGGAGCTGCACCATCTGACCCGGGGGATGCGCGCGGCGGCCGCGGCGGCGGGACACCCGGACCGGCTGCACCTGTGGGCGGGCACCGGCTACCGGAACGCCACCACCGGCCCCGCCACCACAGTGATCAACCGCCTGACCAAAACCCTGTAACCCGCCACCGCGCTCCGCCGCGGCCCCACTCCCGGCTCCCGGCCCGCGGTCCGACCGCGTGCGGCGGGTGCGGGGGAGGGTCAGGGGGTGGGCTTGGCCAGTTCGGCGTCGGCGCGCTCGCGGACCAGGCTGAGGACGCGTCCGGCGACGGCCAGGTCGGCGGCGGGGATGTCGCCGTACAGCCGGCCGCTGATGGCGGTGGTCGCGTCGGCGATCGCGTGCCGCACCTCGTGGCCGGCGTCGGTGAACGCCAGGCCGCCGGTCTCCTCACGCAGCAGGCCGGCGTCGGTCAGGTCGGTGAGGACGGCCTCGGCGGCCGGGGCGTCGATCTTCAGGCCGTCGGTGAGCCGGGCGACGAGGTGGGTACGCCCGGCGACGCCACCCTCGGCGGCGAGGGTGTTGAGCGCGATCGACTGCGGGAAGGTGAGACCGAGCGAGGTGAGTTGGCGCTCCAGCAGCGCCCGGGTGGCGTAGTGGGCGCGGCCGATGACCTGACCGGTGAGCGGGGATGACGACATGACAGCCTCCTGTGGCGACGCTTGACGTTGGCCGTCCCAACGTTGGCGTCACCAACATATCAGGAATCGTGGGTGCAGCCAACGGTTTCTGTTAGGCTGCGGCGCATGGAGGAGTCCGCCGTCGGTCCGCAGTCACCCGCCCGCCTGCGGACGACCCCCACCTGGCTGCTCAGCCAGGCCGCCGCCCAGGGGCACCGCCTCGTCGCCGACGGATTCGGCGCCCTGGGCGTCCGGGGCTACCACTACCGGCTCCTCGCGGCGCTCGCCGAGGTCGGCCCGACCAGCCAGGCAGACCTCGGGCGACGCTGCGGCATCGACCGCAGCGACGTCGTCGCCGCGCTCAACGACCTCGTGGAGAAGGGGCTCGTGCGGCGCGACCCGGACCCGGGCGACCGGCGGCGCAACGTCGTCACCGTCACCGCCGCCGGCCGCCGTGACCTACGTCGGCTGGACGACGCCCTCGACCGGGCCCAGGACGCGTTGCTCGCCCCGCTGTCCCGCCGCGACCGCGACCAACTGGTCCGGCTGCTGTCCACCCTGGTGGAGCACCACACCGCCGACTGAGCCGCCGGGCGACGCGCCCCGCCGGTCGGATCACCGGGCGGGGCGCGTCACCGCTCACGGCGTTTCGCGCAGCTCCGCCAGTCGGGCCTCGATCTCGGCCAACTCGGCGCGCAGCTTCTCGGCCTGCTGCTCCGCCTCGGCCCGCTCGGCGGCGAGGATCTGCTCCACGGCCTCCTGCACGCCGGGCACGTCGACCAGCGCCACCATGCGCAGCGCCTCCGCCGGCTTCACCACGTACGGCTTCGCGAGGGCCTTGCTGCCCTGCTGGGCCGCGACCGTCCACTCGCCCTCGGCGTACGCCAGGGTCACCGTCAGCCCGGCCGGGCTCTTCGGCTTCGTCGCCTTCACCGGCCGGCGTGCCGGCTTCGTCTCCGCCTGTTCCACCTGCTGCTCCACCTTCGGCTCCTCCCGACGCGGCGCCGGCACCCGCGGCGTGTCCAACACGAACTCCGGCTCGGCCGGTGCCGCCTCCTCCTCGACCTGCGGCGCCGTCTCCGGGGCCTTGCGGCCGGCGCCGCGCGGCGCGATCGCCACGTCGGCGGGGGAGAAGGGCAGTTCGTCGCGGCCGAACCGCACGACCACGAACTCCTCGGACACCTCCGGGTCGGTCAACTCGACCACCTGCCCGAGCTGCCCCGCCATCTGGCCCGCCGCCGCCGTGAACACCACCTTCGGCTTGCGGCCCGCGGCCAACGCCTCTCGGATGCCCTGCACCTCGTCAGTGGACAAACCCTGGCCCGCCATCACGCCCTCTTCCGTACACACGTTTGGATGCCAGCGTTGATATCAGGCGGCTGCGACACGCGGACGATCAACCCCCCAGGACGCGCAGCGCCGCGTCGGCGTGCTCGTTCATGTTCGTCGCGCTCTGCACCACGGCGATGATGGTCCGGTCGGTGCCGATCACGAACGTCACCCGTCGCGTGCTCAGCGGGCCCAGCGGCAGCCGCCGCCGTACCCCGAACGCCGTCGCGACCGTCCCGTCGACGTCCGACAGCAGCGGGTAGTCGAACCCGTGCAGCTGGGCGAACTCGGCCTGCCGCGCGACCGGGTCGCGGCTGATGCCCACCCGCTGGGCGCCCACGGCCGCGAACTCCGCGGCCAGGTCCCGGAAGTGGCAGCTCTCCGCCGTGCAACCGCGGGTCATCGCCGCCGGGTAGAAGAACAGCACCACGGGTCCCGCCGCCAGCAGCTCCGACAGCCGCCGCACCGTCCCCGTCTGGTCCGGCAGCGCGAAGTCCTCCACCACGTCCCCGACGTCCAGCACCAGCCCACCTCCGCATCGACACCGACGCGCGGAGCCTAGAGCAGTGCGGCGCGGAGGGTCAGCCCCAGACCGCCGCGATGTCGCCGGCCACGGTGGCGGCCTGGTCGCGGCCCGCCCGGGCGGCGGCCGCGCGGCGCGCCGGGTTGAGCACGTTGCGGCCGATCGCCTCACGCGCCGCCGCGTCCGGCGCCACCACCGCGACCCGCGCCCCCTCCGCCCGCAACGCGGCCACCTGCGCGGCCAGCCGTGGCATCGGGCCGAACGCGGCGGCCGTGGGCGCCAGCACCACCACGGCCCGCGCGCCGGCGGCCAGGTCCGCGTTGACCGGCGACCGCATGCCCCCGTCGACGTACCGGCGATCGCCGATCGTCACCGGCGGCCACACGCCGGGCACCGCGCAGCTGGCCCCGACCGCGTCCACCAACGACACCCCGGAGCCGGCGTCGAAGACGACGAACTCGCCGGAGTGCGCGTCCACCGCTGTGACCAGCAGCCGCCGCGCCGGCCACTCCCGGGCCGGCAACCGTGCCTCGATCACCGTGCGCCGCGACGCCTCCGAGGGCGTACGCGCGGCGATCGCCATCGCGCCGATGCGCGCTCGCGCCCGAACCGGGTCCCGGCGGGCGCCGGCCCACACCAGCTTCGCCATCTCGGCGAGCCCGAACCGGGCGGCCACCTCGCCGTGCGGCGGGGCGAGCTGTCCGGCGTACGCCTCTTCGGGGGCCCGCCCGGAGCAGAGCTGCGCGCCCACCATCGACCCGGCGGACGTGCCCACGACCAGGTCCGCCTCGGCCAGCGCCACGCCGCGCTCCGCGAGACCGGCGAGCAGCCCCCACTCCCACGCCACCCCGGTGACCCCACCGCCGCCCAGCACCAACGCCCGCGTCATGTGATCTTCACCTCCGCCTCGGTTCGTGCCGGTCACGGTAGCGTCGCGGCATCGTCTGCGGCAGAGGGAGGGACACGTTGGAACCGGTCACCGTCATCACCGGCGGCAGCCGCGGCATCGGCGCCGCCACCGCCCGCCGGCTCGCCCGGGCCGGCCACCACGTCGCCTTCGGCTACCGCCGGGACCACGACGCCGCCCAGGCGGTCCTCGCCGACATTCACGCCGCCGGTCGCCGCGGCCTCGCCGTGCCGGCCGACACCACCGACGCCGACCAGGTCACCGCACTGTTCGACGCCGCCGCCGACCTCGGTGACCTCACCGGCCTGGTCAACAACGCCGGCGTCACCAGCCCGATCGGCCCGTTCGTCGACCTGGATGCCGGCGACCTGCGCCGCGTCGTCGACGTCAACCTCATCGGGTACGTCCTCTGCGCCCAGCAGGCGGCCCGCCGGATGAGCGCCGGTGGGGCCATCGTCAACGTGTCGTCCGCCGCCGCCACCCTCGGCAGCCCGGGCGAGTACGTCCACTACGCCGCGGTGAAGGCCGCCACCGACACCCTCACCGTCGGTCTGGCCAAGGAACTCGCCCCTCGTGGCATCCGGGTCAACGCGGTCGCCCCCGGCATCATCCGCACGGACATCCACGCCGTCTCCGGGGTGCCCGACCGTCCCGACACCGCCGCCGGTCGTATTCCGTTGGGCCGGGCCGGGGAGGCCGACGAGGTGGCTGCCGCGATCGCCTGGCTGCTCACCCCCGACGCCTCCTACACGACCGGCACCGTCCTCCGCGTCTCCGGCGGCCTCTAACCCCACCACCCCCCCCGCGCCCCCCACGCCCCCGCCCCACCCCCTCCCCGCGATCTTGCACTTTCGGCCCGGCTCGTGGTCGATATGCCTGCTATGGCGGGGCAGGAAGTGCAAGATCGCCGGGGGAGGGGGACGGGGAGGGGGACGGGGGGAGGGGGTCAGCTGGTGAAGAGTTTTGCTGCTGTGATCAGCGTCTGGAGCACTCCGTAGCCCAGGAGCAGCGACACCACCAGCCAGGAGATCCACAGGCGGGCCCGCTGTCCGCGCGGTTCGATCTTGTTCATCGCGTACCGCTCCTCTGCGCCGTCGTCGCCTCAACCGCACCGTCGGGATCCGGTGCCGTCCGTTCGTGGAACCGCTCGGGCACCGGCCGGACCAGCAGGTTCGCGACGAACCCCACCGCCAGCACGCCGACCATCGTGAACAGGGCCGGCCGGTAGGCCGCCGCCGTCAGCGTTCCCGGTTCGCCCTGGGCGTCGAGGAACCCGTTGACGATCAGCGGCCCGGCGATCCCGGCCGCCGACCACGCCGTCAACAGCCGTCCGTGGATGGCGCCGACCTGGAACGTGCCGAACAGGTCCCGCAGGTACGCCGGCACCGTCGCGAACCCGCCGCCGTAGAAGGACAGGATCACGCACGCCAGCAGCACGAACAGTGCCGTCGCCGCGTGCCCCACGAGGGCCAGCAGGGCGTACAGGACCATGCCCACACCCAGGTAGAGCAGGTAGATCGGCTTGCGGCCGATCACGTCCGACGTGGACGACCACACGAACCGGCCGGCCATGTTGAACAGCGACAGCAGGCCCACGAAGCCGCCGGCCGCCGCCACCGACACCGCGGAGGCGCCGTTGTCGCGGAAGAAGTCCTGGATCATCGGGCTCGCCTGCTCCAGGATTCCGATGCCGGCGGTGACGTTGCAGAACAGCACCACCCACAGCAGCCAGAACGAACGGGTCCTGACCGCGTTGGCCGCCGACACGTTCGCCGTGGTCACCAGCGGCTTCGCCGCCACCCGAGCCGGGTCGAAGCCCGCCGGCCGCCAGTCCGGCGCCGGCACGCGTACGTTGAACACGCCGAACATCATGATCAGGAAGTAGCCGATGCCCAGCGTCACGAACAGCCACACCAGCGCGCCGCCGGACGCCGTCGAACCGGCGTTCGCCGGGTCGTAGCCGGAGTCGTAGAACGACAGCAGTTGCCGGGACAGGGGGGAGGCCACCATCGCGCCACCACCGAAGCCCATGATGGCCAGCCCGGTGGCCAGGCCCGGCCGGTCCGGGAACCACTTGATCAACGTGGACACCGGGGAGATGTAGCCGATCCCCAGCCCGATGCCGCCCAGCAGCCCGTACCCCAGGTACAGCAGCCACAGTTGTCGGGTCGCGATGCCCAGCGCGCCGACCAGGAACCCGGCCGCCCAGAAGGACGCGGAGACGAACATCGCCTTCCGCGGTCCGTTCGCCTCCACCCACGTGCCGGCGACGGCGGCGGACAGCCCGAGCATCACGATCGCGATGCTGAAGATGACGCCGATCGCGGTCTGACTCGTGTCGAAGTGCGCGATGAGCGAGTTCTTGTACACGCTCGTCGCGTAGACCTGCCCGATGCAGAGATGGATCGCCAGCGCCGCCGGAGGAATCAGCCAACGGCTGTACCCCGGCGGCGCGACGGTGTGCCGACGATCGAGTGCGGAAAGCATGTCGATGCTTCCTCTCCGGTGAGGATGGAAATCCTCCTCACTTCATGCCCCCGTCGATGGGCCGCGGAAAACCGTATACAAACCGGCTCGTCGCCGGACGGTCGCTGCGGTGAGCCGAACGGTCGACGCGCGCCCGGATTCGTCCCGCTCGACGGGGCGCTCGGGACCCCGGTCGACCGCCACCTCGGCAGGCCCGCGTCCGGCGTCGGTCACCCGGTGCCGGTCACCTCCGCGCCGTCGTCCGCCGCCGGGTCGCCGACGCCGCTGAGCAGCTCCAGCCGCGGGATGAGCCGCAACGCGATGCGGGCGCGCCCTGGACCGGTGACGTTGCGCGGGCCGTACTTCGCGTCGAACAGCGCCAGTACCCGCATCCGTTCCTCGTCCCCGTCCACCCGCACGAGCCGGAACGAGGTGCCCGACCATCCGTTCGCGGGCAACGGGCGGGACAGCCGCACCTCCAGCGGGCCGGTGCCGTGGTCGGTCAACTGGTCCACCATCGGTGAGCCGTCGATGCACCACTCGTCGCCCTCGGCGACGAAGTGCACCTCGCACGAGCGGAGCACCGTCGGTCCTCGGCTGACCGTCAACGGCAGGCACACGTACTCATCGAGGTGCCGCGTGCTGGGATGGCGCCACAGCTCGGCGAAGCGACTCTCCACGAAGTCACCGAGCGGACTGGCGATGAACACCTCGAGGTGCGGCGACGCCGACGCCCGCGCCCCGATCGGAAAGAACGAGATCAGGGCCTTGTCGTCCCAGCGGAACATGTGGATCGACGGCGACGCGTCGTAGATGCGGACGTGGAACCGCGCCCGCAGCCCCTTGTCGAGCGACGTCGCGAACTCGTTCAGCCGCCGCAGGTTGTCCACCAGCACCCTGCGGACGTCGATCGGCCGGATCTCCTCTGCCCGCTGAGATGCGGCGGCCGAGTCGGGGTCGAGCAGCAGCACCCGGACGACCACCCCGTTGCCCAGCGCGGTCCGCAGTGCGCTCAGGAAGCGTTCCCGGCCGCCGCCTTCGAGCAGATGGCTGCCCGTGTCCATGATCGCCACCACGCTGGTCGCGGCGGCCACGTGCGCGCTGAACTCCTCGTCGTCCAGGCGTGGATGCTCCTCCACCCGGGAACGCCGCAGCTCCTCGAAGAGCGGATCGAAGATCGCGTACGTGAGGGCCACGATGACGACGCTGGCACCGATGTTGAGCAGCACGTCCCGGTCGTAACCGTCCTCGGACCGCCCCCAGGCCAGCAGCGCCACCGACAGCGCGATCAGCGCCAGGGAACCGGCGATCCGACGCAGGCGCCAGCGCAGACGGCGACGGAGAACCCCCGCGATCCGTTTGCCCACGCGACCTCCCCCTGGCGCAGGTGAGATCGATGATCGCCCATCACGTGATCCGGCGCAACGCCCGGTGTTCCTCTCGTCACCGACGAAGCGCGGCGCGCAAGCCGCCGTTCGCCGTCGCCGGCCGCAACCCGTCACGACCGGGCCAGCCGGTCGGCGGCACCACGAGGCCCCGATAATCGGCCGCATGCCCAGTCTGGTCACCCCCGCTCTCGCGCCCGGCTCCCTGGCCCGGCTGACCCAACCCGAGATCGACGGCCACGGCGTACGCCTGCGCCCCTGGCGCCGCGACGACGGCCCGGCGGTGGTCGCCGGCTACGCCGACCCGGCCATCCGCCGCTGGCACTGCCGCTCGATGACCCTCGACGAGGCCCGCAGCTGGATCGACACCTGGCCGCGGCGGTGGCGCAGCGAGACCGGGGCCGGCTGGGCGGTCGTCGACGCCGACAACCCCGGTGGCGTCCTGGGTCAGATCAGCCTGCGCCGCCTCGACCTGGCCGAAGGTCTGGCCGAGGTGTCGTACTGGGTGCTGCCGGCCGCCCGTGGCCGGCGCGTCGCCCCGAGCGCGTTGACGGCGCTGGCCCGCTGGTCCTTCACCGTCCTGCGCCTGCACCGGGTGGAGCTGGCGCACTCCACGGCCAACCCGGCCTCCTGCCGGGTGGCCGAGCGGGCCGGGTTCGCCGCCGAGGGCACCAAGCGGGCCGAGGCGCTGCACACGGACGGCTGGCACGACATGCACCTGCACGCCCGCCTCGCCAGCGACGGAACGGGCGGACCGGTCGCGCCGGCGGCTGAGGGGGAGAGGCCGGTCCCGACACGATAAGGAAGGTTTACAGTCCGGGGCCGACCCAGGTAGCGTGCGAAAACCGATCGACCGCCACCTATCAGGACGAGGCCTGGAGGTCTTCATGCGTCGCCGGAACACCCTGACGCGGCTGCTGGCCGTAGCCGCACTCGGACTGCCGATCATCCTGCCGGCAGCCCCGGCCGCCGCCACGCCCGCCGCCCCGCAACGGCAGCTGGCAGACGTCATCCCCGCACCCGTCGAGACCCGCCCCGACGCCCGGGGCACGTTCACTCTCCGCCCCCACACCGTCATCCGCACGGCACCCGGCTCCGCCGCCGCGTGGCGGGTCGGTCGGCAACTCGCCGAGACGCTGCGTCCCGCGACCGGTTACCCGCTGCCGGTCCTGCCGGTCCACTCGACACCGCTGCCCGAGATCGCCCTGCTCATCGGTGGCGCGGACGCGCGCGTCGGTCAGGAGGGCTACCAGCTCGACGTGACCCGGCAGCGGGTGACGATCCGGGCCAGGACCGAGGCCGGCCTGTTCGCCGGCGTCCAGACGTTGCGCCAGCTGCTGCCCGCGGCGATCGAGGCCCCCACCCGCCAGCGCGCCACCTGGACGGTGCCGGGCGGCCGGATCGTCGACCACCCACGCTTCGCGTACCGGGGCGCGATGCTCGACCTCGCCCGGCACTTCCACACCGTCGACGAGATCAACGCGTACGTCGACCTGCTCAGCCAGTACAAAATCAACTACCTGCACCTGCACCTGACCGACGACCAGGGCTGGCGCATCCAGATCGACTCCTGGCCGCGGCTCACCACCGTCGGCGGCGGCCCCGGCACCGGCGTCGACGGCGTCGGCCCCGGCTTCCTCACCAAGGCCGACTACCGGGCCGTCGTCGCGTACGCCGCGGCACGCCACATCACCATCGTCCCGGAGATCGACATGCCGGGGCACACCAACGCCGCCCAGTCGACGTACGCCGAACTCAACTGCGACGGTGTCGCCCCGGCGCCGCGCACCGACATCGCGGTGGGCTACAGCTCCCTGTGCATCGGCGACGAGCTCACCTACCGGTTCGTGGAGGACGTCATCCGCGAGCTCGCCGCGATCACCCCGGGACCGTTCCTGCACGTCGGCGGCGACGAGGCGCACGCCACCACCGACGCGGAGTACGCCACCTTCATGCGGCGGGTGCTGCCGCTGGTCGCCAAGTACGGCAAGCGCGCCTACGGCTGGAACGAGGTCATGCAGGTCGACCCGCCCACCGACGTGGTGGCCCAGTTCTGGGGCACCGGCACCAGCAACGCCGACCTGGCCGAGGCGGCCGCCCGGGGCAACAAGGTGGTCATGTCACCGGCCAACAAGGCGTACCTCGACATGAAGTACGACCGCGGCACTCCGCTGGGCCTGTCCTGGGCCGCCTACATCGAGGTCCGCGACGCGTACGACTGGGACCCGGCGACCCGGGTCGCCGGCGTCGGTGAGCAGTCGGTCCTCGGCGTCGAGGCGCCGCTGTGGTCGGAGACGCTGCGCTCGATCGAGGACATCGAGTTCATGGCGTTCCCGCGCCTGCCCGCGATCGCCGAGCTGGGCTGGTCGAGCCGGGCCAGCCACGACTGGGACTCGTTCCGGGCGCGGCTGGGGGAGCAGGCACCCCGCTGGCGCCTGCAGGACGTCAACTTCTACCCGTCGCCGCAGGTCGACTGGTCCTGACCGCTGGTCGACGGCGCGTCCGCGTCGCCGCGGGTCACCCCGACCCGCGGCGACGCCCGCGTTCAGCCGGCCGTCGCGGGTCGCTCCGGCGGCAGGTCGACCGGGTACGGCTGCTCGAAGTCGGCGGAGCGGCTGACCTGCTCCCACGTGCTGGCCTCGTCGATCTGCCGGCGCGAGTAGTCCAGGGCCATCTGCACCGCGAGCGCCCCGATGGGCAGGTGCGACGGCAGGTCACGGCGGTCCATCATGCGGACCAGGATCTCGGCGGCGCGCACCGGGTCGCCGGCGGTGAGCATCGGGTTGGGCTGCCGGCGCAGGCCGACGGTGCTCTCGTACTCCGGCGGGATGTCGTGCACCTGCATGGAGGAGCCCGCCCAGTCGGTCGCGAAGCCGCTGGGTTCCACGACGAGGGTACGGATGCCGAACGGCGCCGTCTCGGCGGCGAGGACCCGGGTGAAGCCGTCGACGGCAAACTTCGCCGCCTGGTACGAGCCCAGGCCGGGGCTACCGCCGACCCGGCCGCCGAGGGACGAGAACTGGATGATCGTGCCGCCGCCCTGTTCCCGCAGCACCGGCACCGCCGCCCGCGACACGTGGTAGACGCCCCAGAAGTTCGTCTCGAACTGGCGCCGGAAGTCCTCCTCGGTGCCGCTCTCGATGGGCGCGAGGTTCGCGTACCCGGCGTTGTTGACGAACACGTCGACGCGGCCGAAGCGCTCCACCGCCGTCGCGACGGCGGTCGCGACGGCCTCCTGCCGGGTGACGTCGAGGGCCACCGGCAGGATGCGCTCGCCGTACTGCTCGACGAGGTCGGAGAGCTGCTCGGGCGTACGGGCGGTGGCGACGACCTGGTGGCCGGCCTCCAGGGCGGCGGTGGTGAGGGCTCGGCCGAAGCCGCGGGACGAGCCGGTGATGAACCATGTCTGAGCCATGCAGATAGCAAAACACGGTTTCGTTAATATCGCAACGGAGTTGTGTTAGAGTGGGTGTGATGTCCACGACCCCGCAGCAACGCGCCCGCAGCGACGAGGCCAAGCAGCTGCGCGAGCGCGCCATCCTCGACGCGGCCCGGGCCCTCGGCGCCGAACGCAGCGTCCGCGGGGTGACCCTCACCGACATCGCGGCGGCCGTCGGCATGCACAAGTCCGCCATGCTGCGCTACTTCGAGACCCGTGAGCAGATCTTCCTGACCCTCACCGCCGAAGGCTGGCGCGAGTGGTCCATCGGCGTGCGGGCGTCCCTCGACGCCCTCGACCCGGCCACCCCCGAGACCGTGGCGGCCACCATCGCCCAGTCGCTGACCGACCGGCCCTTCTTCTGCGACCTGCTCTCCCAGGCCCCGCTCAACCTCGAACGCAACGTGTCGCTCGACGCCGCCCGCCGCTTCAAGACGAGCGTCCTGAGCGTGGTCGACACGCTCGTCCACGACCTGCGCCGGCTGCTGGGCCTCACCGACCGCCAAGCCGTCGACGTCGTCGCCACCGCCACCGGCATGGCCGGCGCGCTCTGGCAGATGGCCGCACCCGGCACCCCACTGCGCACCCTCTACGAGACCCACCCCGAGCTCGCCCACGCCGCCGTCGACGTCGGCCCCCAGCTCACCCGCATCCTGACCGCCCTGCTGACCGGCCTGGGCGCCGCCGCCGGCACCTGCTGACCTGCCACGCCCACGAAGCCACGTACGTGGGCAACTGTCGGCCCCCTGTGGCACCATCCAGCACGTGAGCAGCCGATCCGCCGACGACCAGCGCCTACGCGACCTGGCCCGGTTGCGCCGCGTCCGCGACCGGATCGACCGGGACTACGCGAAGCCCCTCGACGTCGAGGCGCTCGCCCGTGGCGCCAACATGTCCGCCGGGCACCTCAGCCGCCAGTTCCGCCAGGCCTACGGCGAATCGCCCTACTCCTACCTCATGACCCGCCGCATCGAGCGGGCGATGGCCCTGCTGCGCCGGGGCGACCTGAGCGTCACCGAGGTCTGCTTCACCGTCGGCTGCTCCTCCCTGGGCACCTTCAGCACCCGCTTCACCGAGCTGGTCGGCGTCCCGCCCAGCGCCTACCGCGCCCGCCACGCGCCCGCCGCCCCGGAGATGCCCACCTGCCTGACCAAACAGGTCACCAGACCGGTCAGGAATCGAGAAGCCCCCGGCCCGCAGCCGCAGCTAGCGTGACCGCCATGACCATCAGCATCCACTACGCCTTCCTCCCGCACACCGACGCCGAGGCCGCCCTCGCCTTCTACCGCGACACGCTCGGTTTCGAGGTCCGCAACGACGTCGGCTACGACGGCATGCGCTGGCTCACCGTCGGCCCGCCCAACCAGCCCGGCACCTCCCTCGTGCTGCACCCGCCGGCGGTCGACCCCGGCATCACCGACGACGAGCGCCGCACCATCCTCGAACTCATCGCCAAGGGCAGCTACGGCGCTGTCACCCTCGCCAGCGACGACCTCGACGCCCTCTTCGCGCGTCTCGAGGCCAGCGGCGCCGACGTCGTCCAGGAGCCCACCGAGCAGCCGTACGGTGTTCGCGACTGCGCGTTCCGCGACCCGACCGGCAACCTGATCCGCATCAACGAAGTGCGCTGACCCGACTCCCACCACCGGACGCTGGAGACACGACACGCATGGCCACGAGGACGCACACCCCGCCGCCCCCGCCGCACGCGGCTGACGATCACGACATGATCCGCGTGCAGGGCGCCCGCGAGAACAATCTCAAGGACGTCAGCGTCGAGATCCCGAAACGCCGACTCACCGTGTTCACCGGTGTCTCCGGCTCCGGCAAGAGCTCCCTGGTCTTCGGCACCATCGCCGCCGAGTCGCAGCGGCTGATCAACGAGACCTACAGCGCCTTCGTGCAGGGCTTCATGCCCACGCTGGCCCGTCCCGAGGTCGACCTCCTCGACGGCCTGACCACCGCGATCATCGTCGACCAGGAGCGGATGGGCGCCAACCCCCGCTCCACGGTCGGCACCGCCACCGACGCCAACGCCATGCTGCGGATCCTCTTCAGCCGGCTCGGCCAGCCGCACATCGGCTCGCCCAACGCCTACTCGTTCAACGTCCCCTCGGTGAAGGCCAGCGGCGCGATCACCGTCGAACGCGGTGCCGGCAAGACGAAGACCGAGAAGGCCACCTTCACGCGGCTCGGCGGCATGTGCCCCCGCTGTGAAGGCATGGGCTCGGTCAACGACATCGACCTCACCCAGCTCTACGACGACACCAAGTCGCTCAACGAGGGCGCCATCACCATCCCCGGCTACAGCATGGAGGGCTGGTTCGGGCGCATCTTCCGCGGCTGCGGCTACTTCGACCCCGACAAGCCCATCAGCAAGTACACGAAGAAGGAGCTGCACGACCTTCTGCACCGCGAACCAACAAAGATCAAAATTGAGGGCATCAACCTCACCTACGTCGGCCTGATCCCGCAGATCCAGAAGTCCTTCCTCGCCAAGGACGTCGACGCGCTCCAGCCCCACATCCGCGCCTTCGTCGAACGAGCGGTCACCTTCACCACCTGCCCCGAGTGCGACGGCACCCGCCTCAGCGCGGAAGCCCGCTCCTCCAAGATCAACGGCAAGAGCATCGCCGACGTCTGCGCCATGCAGATCACCGACCTCGCCGACTGGATCCGTGACCTCGACGAGCCCTCCGTCGCCCCACTGCTCGCCGGCCTGCAACACCTCCTCGACTCGTTCGCGCAGATCGGCCTGGGCTACCTCTCCCTCGACCGCCCCGCCGGCACCCTGTCCGGGGGAGAGGCGCAACGCACCAAGATGATCCGCCACCTCGGCTCGTCGCTGACCGACGTCACCTACGTCTTCGACGAACCGACCATCGGCCTGCACCCGCACGACATCGAACGCATGAACGAGCTGCTGCTGCGCCTGCGGGACAAGGGCAACACCGTCCTCGTCGTCGAACACAAACCCGAGACCATCGCCATCGCCGACCACGTCGTCGACCTCGGCCCCGCCGCCGGCTCCGGCGGCGGCACCGTCTGCTACGAAGGCCCCGTCGACGGCCTGCGCGCCAGCGACACCATCACCGGCCGGCACCTCGACGACCGGGCGACCCTCAAGGACACCGTCCGGCAGCCCACCGGCACGCTCGAGGTCCGCGGCGCCTCGACCCACAACCTCCGCGACGTCGACGTGGACATCCCCCTCGGCGTGCTCTGCGTCGTCACCGGCGTCGCCGGCTCCGGCAAGAGCTCACTGATCCACGGCTCCGTCGCCGGACGCGACGGCGTGGTCGTCGTCGACCAGAGCGCGATCCGCGGCTCCCGGCGCAGCAACCCGGCCACCTACACCGGCCTGCTCGACCCGATCCGCAAAGCGTTCGCCAAGGCCAACGGCGTCAAGCCCGCACTGTTCAGCTCCAACTCCGAAGGAGCCTGCCCCACCTGCAACGGCGCCGGCGTCATCTACACCGACCTGGGCGTCATGGCCACCGTCGAGTCCACCTGCGAGGACTGCGAAGGCAAGCGCTTCCAGGCCGCCGTCCTGGAATACACCCTCGGCGGCCGCGACATCGCCGAGGTGCTGGCGATGTCCGTGACCGAGGCCGAGGAGTTCTTCGGCGCCGGCGACGCGCGCACCCCGGCCGCCCACGCCATCCTCGGCCGCCTCGCCGACGTCGGCCTCGGCTACCTCACCCTCGGCCAGCCCCTGACCACCCTGTCCGGAGGCGAGCGGCAACGCCTCAAGCTCGCCACCCAGATGGCCGACAAGGGCGGCGTCTACGTCCTCGACGAGCCGACCACCGGCCTGCACCTCGCCGACGTCGCGCAACTGCTGGGCCTGCTCGACCGGCTCGTCGACGCCGGCAAGTCCGTCATCGTCATCGAACACCACCAGGCCGTCATGGCACACGCCGACTGGATCATCGACCTCGGGCCCGGCGCCGGTCACGACGGTGGACGCATCGTCTTCCAGGGCACGCCCGCCGACCTCGTCGCCGCCCGCTCCACCCTCACCGGCGAACACCTGGCGACGTACGTCGGCGCCTGACAGCGGCACCCGCACGGCCGGACCTTCTGCCGTCCGGCCGTCGGCGGCTACGCTTCGACGCATGTCCAGCTGGCGATCGCGAAGCCAGGCGACGAACACCATCCTGGTGCTCGTGGTCGGCCTGGTCGCGGTCGTCGGCCTGCTGGTGCAGTCGCGGGGCATCGACACCGCCGCCGAAGGGGCCGCCCTGCTGGCCGTGCTGGCCGGCACCGGCGCGCTGCACCTGCGCCGCCGACACCCGGTGGCGGTCGGCCTGGTGGCGCTGGCCGCGGTCAGCGCGTACGGGGCGCTCCTGCACCGGCCCGGCCCCATCATGCTCGTCTTCGTCGTCGCGCTCTACACCGTCGTCGACGAGGGCCACCTCGCGGTCGCCATCGGCCTGGGCGCCGCCTCCGTCGTCACCTTCGCCGCCGCCGACAGCTACCACCGCACCGCGGACACCGGCAACGGGGCCACGCTGCTGCACGCCGGCTGGCTCGTCGCCGTCATCGCCGGCGTGACCCGTAACCGCCGCGCCTACCTCGCCGAGGCGCAGGCCCGGGTGCTCGCCGCCGAGCAGAGCAAGGACGAGGAGGCCCGACGCCGGGCCACCGAGGAGCGGCTCCGCATCGCCCGCGAACTGCACGACACACTCGGCCACCACCTGTCACTGATCAACGTCCAGGCCAGCGCCGCGCTGCACCGCCCCGACCCCGCCCGAGCCGAGCAGGCACTCGCTGCCATCAAACAGACGAGCAAGGAGACGCTGCGGGAGCTGCGCGCGACCCTGGGCATCCTCCGCCAGGACGACCAGACACCGACGGCTCCCACGCCCGGCCTGAGCCGCCTCGACGAACTCGTCACGACCGCCGGCCGGTCCGGGCTGACGATCCACACCGAACTGGCCGAGACCCGACCGTTGCCACCGGAGGTCGACCTGGCCGCGTACCGGATCGTCCAGGAGGCACTCACCAACGTCACCCGGCACGCCGACGCCACCTCCGCCGTGATCCGGGTCCGGCCGGCGGGCGACGACGTGCTGATCGAGGTCGACGACGACGGCACCGGCACACCGGGACCGCCCGGCAACGGAATCCTCGGCATGGGGGAGCGGGCCCGAGCACTGGGCGGTTCGCTGACCACCGGCCCCGGACCGGACGGCGGCTTCCACGTCCGCGCCCGCCTCCCCCTGCGCCCCGACCCGGTGCCGACGGGAGCGACAGCGTGATCCGGGTACTGGTCGCCGACGACCAGACCCTGGTACGCGCCGGATTCCGGTCCATCCTCGACGGCGAGGACGACATCGAGGTGGTCGGCGAGGCAGCCGACGGCGCAGAGGCCGTACGGCTCTCCCGGCAGCTGCGGCCGGACATCGTCCTGATGGACATCCGGATGCCGCGCCTGGACGGCCTGGCCGCCACCCGGGAGATCACCGCCAGCTCCGAGGTCCGCGTGATCATCCTGACCACCTTCGACCTGGACGACTACGTCTACGGCGCGCTGCGGGCCGGCGCCAGCGGTTTCCTCGTCAAGGACACCGAACCGGGAGAGCTGATCCACGGGGTACGCGTGGTCGCCCGCGGCGACGCCCTGATCGCGCCGTCGATCACCCGCCGGCTGATCGCCGAGTTCGCCGCCCGGGCCCCCCATCCCGACCCGGGACCGCGGCTGCGCGCCCTCACCGAGCGGGAGCGGGAGGTGATGGGGCTGGTCGCCGCCGGCCTCTCCAACGACGAGATCGCCGCCCGGCAGGTGCTGAGCCCCGCCACCGCGAAGACGCACGTCAGCCGAATCATGACCAAGGCCCAGGTCCGCGACCGGGCCCAACTGGTGATCCTCGCCTACGAGTCCGGCTTGACCGTCCCCGGCTGGCTCGCCCGCTCCTGAGTCGACCGGTCAGCCGGCGCGGCGGGAACGGACCAACGCCAGCCCGCCGAGAACGATGCTGATGACCCCCACCACCAGGGCCACATAGGCGCCGCCTCGCCCGTTGCCGGTGCCGATGCCGCTGTCGGAGGTCGCCACCACCAGCGCACCCAGAACGACACCGACCAGACCGACCACCAGTGCCACCGTGGCCCGCAACCGGCCACCCGCAGCGCCGACCCGACCCGCGGGGCGGGCCAGGGCGAGCCCGCCGACGATCGCGCCGGTCAGCCCCAGCACGGCGGCCACGGAGGCCCCGAGTCGCCCGGCGCTCATGGTGAACACACCGGCGGCGGCCGGCTGCGCCGAGATGTGCGCGGCAAGCCCGATCTCCGCGGGCAGGACGGCGGTGAGCAGGTGACGGACGGACATTGGGGACCCCTTTGCTCGCAGGACGGCTACAGGCGGCAGCGTATGTACGGACACCGCCTCGGGTCGTCATGCCGGAGTTGCCGATGGACCTACCACCCGGGTCGTACGCGCCCGGGCTGACGCACCGCCACAGTTGACCCTCCCACCGGGTCGTCACTCACCACGCCCCGAGCACCCCAGTCGTCGACCCCGGGGCTGATCCCCGGCCACCAGTACCAGTGCACCAGGTCAGCGGCGGCGCTCCGCCCGACGATGTGCTGCTGATCCCCGTGCACGAACGAGTGCGCCACCCCGGGCGAGGGGAGTGGTGCTTCCGGGTCGCCCGAAGGCGCACCGCCCGTCAACATTCCGACACCACGATTCCCGCGCGCGGCAAGGATCCGGGCCGCGGCGGGCCCTCGTGAACCCACCCCGGCCCTGACGCCCACGGCTGACCTCGGTGCCTGCCCCGACGCTGGCCCTCACGTCCGCGGTCCCCGCACGTGCGGGGCCGCACGGACCGGCCGGACCGGAGCCCTGGACCGGAGAGGCAGTGGTGCAGGGGACGCCACCGTGCGTGCGATCCTGGCCGGAGGCCGGGCGATCCCATGTAGCCACGGCAGTCAGGTGAGGCGAACGATGACCGTTGAGCAATACTGGACCAAGACCGACGACGAGTTGTACGCCCTCCTGGGAGCCGAACTCGTCGGCGAGGGCATCGGCCTGTCGCCGGAAGACGACGAGAACCACCGGCGCTTCGGCCAGGAGTGGTTCAGCAGCAAGCATCGAGAGTTGCAGCGCAAGATCTGCCACGACGAACGGATCCAGCCGTTGCTCGGCACGACCGGCTCCGACCGGCTCATCGACGCGATCACCGTCTACGAGACGCTGCGGCTGATCGAGGATGCGTCACTGTCGACGATCGGCATGCTCGCCGTGCTGATCTCCCGTGTGGGCCTCGGCGAGTTCTGCCGAAACGCCCCTCGACCGAGATGAGCACCGACCCGGGCGCGAGATCCATGGCCGAGGTCCTGGCGAACACCATCAGGATCGACCGCGAAGACCAACTCGAAGACATGATCCAGGGCCTGGTCGACCTGAACGCGGTCGATGATCTCGCCCAGCTCGAGGAGAACACCCGCGACTGGCAGCGGAGCGTGTGGAGCACCCAGCACCGCAACCCGGTCGACGGGCTGGTCGCAGAGCTGACCAGCGAGGCGATGGCAGCCATGGCCGAGTTGACGGACAGACCCGAGCGACTCGCCCGCGTCTTCGTCGTCACCCTCAAGCAGGAGAAGGTGATGGCGCGACTGCGCCCGCTGCCCGACGGATCCGCGCTCGTTCTGATCTCCGACGCCACCTTCACCCTCTGCCATCTCTATGCCGGCTGCGCGGCCGAGGGCATGGCGCAACTCCAATCGGGACGCCGGCTGCGCGACCTGTGGCGGGCGGGCAGAGCCGTACGCGACAACAGACTCGGAGCCGACCCGGTGCTGCTCGGCGGCCTGCTGCGGTACTACCTGGTCAACCAGCGGATCTACGCGCTGGCCGCCAAACTGGGCCACCGCCAGACGCGACAGACCGAGACGATCAGCCTGTGGCTCTCCATGCAGGCCATGTCGTTCGCGCTCTGTCACGAGATCGCCCACCACGTGCTGGATCACCGTCCTGCCGCGAGCGTCGCTCCGCCCGGTGACGACCAGTCCGCATGCCCCCTCAGCGAACAACAGGAGTTCGAGGCGGATCTGCTCGGCTACCAGGCAGCCATGCGCGTCGGCCGACGCGCCAGCGCCGCGATCCCCACCACCAGCGGCGTCGACGTTCCCGAACTGGGCGCCGCCTTGGGCGCGCTGGTCGGGATGCTGGCCATTCACGTGACCGAACAAGGGCTGTTCGTCCGCCGCGGACGCAGCCACCCGCCCGCTCCCGCCCGGGCCGCCCGGCTCCTCGACCAGTTCAGCGGCGCGACCCGCCAGTTCGCCGAACTGTTCCTCACCGACCTGGTACGGGCTACCCGGGAGGCCGTCGACTTCTCGCCCTCCGGCCGACCGTTCGACGTTGCCTGGTTCTCGCGGGAGCCGCGGGTCAACTCGCCGCAGCCCTCGCACTACCTCCAGGCGATCTCGCTCCTCGACCGGTTGCAGTGCCGCTCGCGGGACGACCACGCCGCGATACTCGCCAGGATCGACAAGACGTCCCCGTTCTCACTGACCGAGGGCGCGCGTGCGTGCCTCGCGGGGGACGCTGAGGCGGCCCTCCTGAGCTGGGGTGTGCCGGCCAGCACGGTCGACGAGATCTGCGCCCCGCACCGGGCGCTTGAATTCTCCACGCTGGTCAGCCATTTACGGTCGTCGATAGCCGCCCACGGCGTGCCCAGCGAGGCCCATCTCACGGCGAGCGTGGTCATCACCCAACTGCTCGTGCCGCTGCTCGGCTCCCGACCTGCCGCTTGACGTCGGCCGGTCCGCCCGGGGGACCAGCGGGCCTGCCCGACATCAGCCCGGCGAGCGCGCAGGACAGAGTCTTTCCGGGTCACCCGGCGTCGGGCACCGGGTCGCCGACGCTCCGTCGCGGCTCGGACGCCCCAGGCCGCGCTCAGGTTCGCGTGAGACAGCTCGATACGAGCGAGCAGGGGCAACAGCGCCACTTCCGGTCTGGTCGGTGGCCTTCGGCGCGGATTCGATAATGTACATTATGTAAAGTTGATCGGATCGGGCCTCCCCGAGAGGGGTCAGGGTTGCCGTCCGGGCCGGTGCCGCGCATCGCGGAGCCCCGCGTCGACCGCCCTATTACGGAAGGGCCTGAATGGCTACGCGTCCACGTGAGATCCCCGCGCCCGTGAAGGCGTGCGGACCAAAGGATCTCGGCACTGGCGCCGTGTGACCCCCAACGCGCCGCGCTGGCGGGCGGCTCCAGCCGGATGCCGCCGGTGCAGGTCCATGGGTCAATCCAAGCCCTGTGGCTTCCGCGGCGAGCCCGAGAATCGCCGGCGTCGCGGTTGGTCCACGCCGGATGCTGACGTGGCGGTGTCTTCCCGACGGCAGACCCCACCACCGGGCCGACCTGGAGTCGTTCAGGTCCTGCGCCAACCCACCCCCGGGTCAACGCCAGCGTCGCCCGTGAAACCGCCCTCGATCGCCCCGCTCTCCCCCAACTTCGTCGATCTTGGCTGGAACGCGAGAATCATGCATAATGTCCCTTATGCATGACAAACAGGACGAATCGGTAAGTCGCCTGATCGAGGAGTTCCTGACCGCCCGGGCCACCCGCAAGCCCTCCCCCCACACCCTGGCCGCCTACCGGCGGGACCTGCGAACGGTCGCGACGCTGGCCGGCGAGACCGTCACCCCTCCCCTCCCCCTCGACGACCTGACCGTCGAGGCCCTGTCCCCCCGTGTCATGCGGGCGGCGTTCGCCCGGTTCGCCGCTGCCCGCGCGGTCGCGTCCGTCCACCGTGCCTGGTCCACCTGGAACAGCTTCTTCACCTTCCTGGTCGCCGAGGCGGTCGTACCGGGGAACCCGATGCCGGCGGTGGGGCGGCCCCGCACGCCGCTCCCCCAGCCCAAGCCGCTGCGGGGCGAGGACACCCCGGAGGAGCTGCTGGCAGCCGTGGCCCGCGAGGACGGCCGTCAGCGGGACCCGTGGCCGCAGCGCGACCTGGCGGTGCTGGCGTTGGCGCTCTGCGCGGGGCTGCGGCTGTCCGAGCTGTTGGCGCTGCGGGTCGGCTCGGTCGTCGGTCGGGAGGGCGAGCGGCGGGTGGACGTGGCCGGCAAGGGTGGGCGACCGCGGGCGGTGCCGATTGAGGTGGGTCTGGAGCGGGTGCTGGCCGAGTACCTGGAGAGTCGGCGGCGCCGGTTCGGGGCGCGCAGCGTACGGCCGGATTCGCCGCTGCTGGTGGACCGGCGGGGTGAGGCGCTGCGCCGGGGTGGGCTGCAGTACCTGGTGGAGTCCTGTTACCGGCGGGCGGGCATCGGTGACCGGGTGCCACGCGGTGCGCGGCTGCACGCGCTGCGGCACACGTTCGCGACCCGGCTGGCCGAGGACGGGGCGAGCGCGGCGGAGATCATGCGGCTGCTGGGGCACGCGTCGTTGGCGTCGTCGCAGACGTACATCGAGGTGACGGCCGGGCAGCAGCGCGACGCGGTACGGGCCAACCGCACCAACCGGGCCCTCGCCGCGTTGCTGCCCGCCGACGAGCGCTGACGGTCGGCGGAGGGCGCGTCAGTGGGCGCGGTGGCCGGTGCCGTCGGCGGTCTTGGGCAGCGGGCCGAGCACCGCGTTGACGAGGTGGATGCGGGCGCCGGTGGCCTGGTAGTCGGCGCAGACCGCGTCGGCCTTGTCGCCGAACCGGGTGGTGGGGCCGCTGCGGGTGACGGTGAGGGTGGTGCCGTCGAGGGTGGTGGCGGTGCCCGCGGCGGCGAGCTGGTCGAGGCTGTGGGTGCCGGCGATCAGGTGGGCCTTGACGAGGGTGCGCAGCTTGTCGTGGTCCCGGGTCATGAGGGTGTCCCAGGTGTCGTCGTTGAACCAGGCGGCGAAGGCGTCGTCGGTGGGAGCGAGCAGGGTGAGGTCGTCCTGGTGGAGGTCGGTGAGCAGGCCGCTGGTGCGTAGGGCGGCCTCGAAGGTGGTGAGGGTGGGAATCCACTGGAGGGCCTTGTCGACGGGTTGCCCGGCGAGGTCGGTGGGGTTGCCGGGTTCGCTGCCGGTGGGCAGGGCGTCGCAGAGGGGCCCTGCGACGGCGACCCGGGTGCTGCTCGCGTCGTCGCGGTTCTCGCCGGTGGTGCAGGCGGTGGCGGTGAGCAGCAGAGCCGCGGCGGCGAGGCTGGCGAGGCGGCGGCGGGTGCGCGGGTACGACACGGCGGTCTCCACGGGTCGGGTGGGTGGTGCCGGCCGGGCGGGCTGGTGGGCTCGCCCGGCCGGCACCGTCGGTCACCGGGTGGGTGTCACAGGGTGGCGCACTGGCCGGCGCGGGGGCCGGTCCCGGTGTTGCGGATGGTGAGGTTGCTCGGTGCGGGGGTGTTGCCGGTGCAGGAGATCGGGCCGGTGACCGCGTTGCCGACGAGCAGTGGCTCGGTGGCGGTGCGGTTGCCGGCGAGGTCGACGGGGCCGGTGACGGTGACGTCGATCAGGGAGATGGCGTCGGTGGTGCCGGTCAGGCGGACCGGGCCGGTGACGCGGCTGTCGGCGAGCAGGACGCCGGCGGCGTTGCTGGCGTTGATCGGGCCGGTGACGGTGGTGCCGGTGGCGACGAGCGCGGCGCCGGGCCGGACGGTGACGGGGCCGGTGATGGTGGCGTCGGCGGCGCAGGTGAAGCCGGTGACGGTGAGCGGGCCGGTGCGCCGGCCGGTGAGGGTCGGGTAGATCCGTTCGCCGTCGACGAGCTTCTCCACGCCCAGCTCGTCGAGCAGCAGCGGGATGAGGCCGCGTTCGGGCTGGTTGAGCGGGACGTAGTAGCTGTCGCCGACCTTGACGACCTGCCAGCCGTGGTCGGCGATGCGGTCGGCGACGGTGGCGCCGTTGCCGCCGGGTCCGTCGGTGCGGGCGCCGCGGTACTGCTCCTCGGTGAGCCGGTAGGCGCAGGGGGCGTTGTCGAGGATGAGGTTGGCCGGCGGGGCGTCGATCGGCGGCGGGCTGTCGCCGGGGTGCGGTGCCGGGTGGGCGGGGATGGGTCGGGAGCCGCGGAAGACGAGGCGCCCGGTGTTGCTGGCCTGCCAGGTGATGGCTTCGGCGCGGGCCTGGGTGATGGCGGGCAGGTTCGCCCGGTGGTAGTCGAGGAAGTGCTGGAAGGTCCAGAGGGCGGAGAAGGTCTTGCGGCGGCGGTTGTTGGCGGTGTTGCCCTCGTCCGGTCGGGTCTGTCCGCCGGAGCTGCGCAGCTCCAGCAGGGAGTTGACGACGTTCTTCAGGCCGAGGGTGTTGCGGAGGATGGTCTCCTCGCTGAGGCCGACGCTGCCGCCGCCTTCGCAGCCGTAGGGGCAGGCCCACCAGCCGTCCTTGGCGCCTTCGCCGTACATGTGGCCTTCGATCATGTCCATGGACTCGTCGAAGATGGACTGCGGGACGTTCTGGTGTCGCGGCGGGAGCATGGGCAGGTCGCCGGCGCGGGAGTTGCCGTATTCGTGTCCGTCGTAGCCGGCGATGGGCCGGTACTGGCGGAGCATGTTGACGTACGCGGCGGTCTCCGGCTGGCGGATGAGCGAGTAGTCGCGGTTGAGGTCCTGGCCGGTGGAGTTGCCGCGGGTGTTGGCGGCGCGGCCGTCACCGTTGATCGTGGGGACGATCAGGACGGTGGTGTGGCTGAGCAGGTCGATGGTGCGGGCGTCGGTGGCGAAGGCGAGTTGCCGGGCCATGATGAGGCAGGCTTCGCGGTCGCCGGGTTCGTTGCCGTGGACGTTGCAGTTGATGGCCAGCGGTGAGGTGGCGGCCACGGCGGCCGGGGTGGCCGGTGGGGTGGGGTAGCCGATGACGAACATGTTGATCGGTCGGTTCAGCACCGTCCGGCCGATCTCCACGACGCGTACGCGGTCGCTGAGTGCGTCGATCGCGGCCGTGTAGGCGTATTCGTCGGTGTCGCTGGTGTACTGGGCGGCGCGGGTGGTCTCCCACTGGGTGCGCAGCTGCTGGCCGGGGGTGGTGGGGTCGCCCCAGGGGGCGGTGGTGGTGCCGGTGACGGGCTCGGAGTAGGGCTGTTCGGTGGTGCCGGTGCGGGCGCGGACGCGCCAGGTGAACCGGTCGCCGGGGTTGAAGCCGGCGTCGGCGAAGGTGGGTGCCTCCTGGTTGATCTGCCGGTTGGGTCGCCAGATGCCGACGATGGTGGGGGTGCCGGTGGGGGTGCCGGTGGCGTCGACGGGGGTGCGTTCGATCTGGTAGTCGGTGGCGCCGTCGACGGGCTGCCAGGCGAGGGTGGCGTAGCCGTCGCCCTGGCGGACGGTGAGGTCGGTGACCTGGTGGGGTGCGGCCGGGTCGGCGTAGGCCGGTCCGGCGAGGGGGGTGAGAGTGAGGGTGAGCAGTGTGGACAGTGCGATGAGGGTGGTGCGGGGGCGTCTCATGTGGCCTCCGTGAGGGCTGGTTGACCTTGAGGCGGTGGGGACCAGCATGATCGGCGTGATTGCCCGGCGCAACGATCTTGAGGGAATCTTGCGGTGACCCTCCGTAAGGGGTGCTCTCCCCCGCCGCCGCTGACCGCGGGGTGTGCTGCTCAGCCGAGGTCGACGAGCAGGGGGCGGTGGTCGGAGATGGTGGACAGCGGGGTGTCGACGGCGGTGACCGGGGGCAGTTGGGCGACGGCGGCGCGGTCGGCGAGGATGTGGTCGAGTTGCACGCGGGGTTCGCCGGCCGGGTAGGTGTGGCGACGGCCCAGCGGGCGCCAGCCGGAGACCAGTCGGGCGACGCCGGCGGGCAGGTTGAGGTCGCCGAGTAGGACGCGGGGCGCCGGCAGGGCGCGCAGGGCGCGGACGACCTGGCGGAGCTGGCGGATGTTCCACCCGGGTACGAACGACAGGTGGGTGGCGGCGACGGTCAGCGGCCCGTACGGGGTGTCGAGGACGGCGGCGAGCACGACGCGTGGTTCGTCGCGCAGCAGGATCAGACCGCCGCGGGGGCCGGGGACGACGACGGGTGAGCGGACGGGTGCGCCCTTGAGGCGGGTGACGCGCCAGGTGCGGACGGGGTGGCGGCTGATCAGGCCGACGCCGTAGCAGGGTTCGCCGTGGCCGTCGTCGTCGTGGGTGAGGGGGCGGAAGCCCTCGCCGGGGGTGCCGACGACGGCGGCGGCGAAGCGGTGGTGGGGTGCGCCGAGGGCGCGGGCGGCGATGGCGGTGAGGTCGAGTTTGCCGCTGCGGCTCTGGTCACGGTCGACCTCCTGCAGGGCGAGCACGTCGGCGTCGAGCGCGCTGACGGCGGCGGCGAGGCGGTCGGCGTCGACGAGCCCGTCGGTCAGGGACCGTCCGTGCAGCAGGTTGAAGGTGGCCAGGCGCACTCCTGCACCCTACGACGCCGTGGCAGTCTTGCCGGGTGCTCAGGGCGTTGCTGTGTTCGATGCTGGTCTTCGTGGCGGTGGGTGCGGTGGGGGTGTGGCTGCGCCGGCGTCGGGGGTGAGGCTGGCCACAGGGTTCGGCATCGATCCTGGTCGGGTGGGCAGAATTGCCGGCCGTGGACCCCGTATCGCTGACCACCCTGCTCGCCGCGGCCGCCATGGCCGGCTGGGTCGACGCCGTGGTGGGCGGTGGTGGGTTGCTGTTGCTGCCGGCGTTGCTCGTCGCCGCGCCGGGGATGCCGGTGGCCAGCGCGCTGGGCACGAACAAGCTGGCCGCGATCGCGGGCACCACGACGGCGGCGGTCACGTTCGCGCGCCGCACCAAGATTGACTGGGGTGTGGCAGGGCCGGCGGCCGGGTTCGCCGTGGTGTCCGCGGGGGTGGGTGCGGTGTTGGCCGGGGCGGTGCCGGGGGCGGCGTACCGGCCGGTGGTGCTGGTGGTGCTGATGTCGGTGGCGTTGTTCGTGTTGCTGCGTCCCCGGTTGGGTGTGGTGGCGCTGCCGCAGCGGCGTACGCCGGCCCGGGTGGCCGCCGCGGTCGCGGTGGCGGGGGTGGGCATCGCCCTGTACGACGGGTTGATCGGTCCGGGCACGGGCACGTTCCTGGTGCTGGCGTTCACGGCGTTGGTGGGCGCGGACTTCGTGCACGGGTCGGCGATGGCGAAGGTGGTCAACGCGGGCACGAACCTGGGCGCGCTGGTGGTGTTCGGGGTGACCGGGCACGTGTGGTGGTTGCTCGGGGCGGCGATGGCGGTGTGCAACATCGCCGGGGCGGTGCTGGGCGCGCGGATGGCGTTGCGCCGGGGTGCCGGGTTCGTGCGGGTGGTGCTGCTGGTGGTGGTGGTGGCGCTGATCGCGAAGCTGGGCTACGACCAGTGGCTGGCCGGCTGACGTGCCGGTACGCGCCGAGCACGACCGGGCGGTGCTGGCCGGGCTGCTGTCGCGGGATCCGGTGCGGCACGCCTACCAGTTGGGCGACCTGGACGACTTCTTCTGGCCGTACACGTCGTGGTTCCGCCGGGACGACGAGGTGGCGTTGCTCTACCACGGGGTGGATCCGCCGACGTTGCTGGCGTTCGCCGCGCCGCCGCGGGTGGCGGCGCTGGCCGCCCTGCTGAGTGATCTGGCGCCGGTATTGCCGCCGCGTCTGTACGCGCACCTGTCCCCCGGCCTGGACGCGGCGTTGTCGCCACGGTTTCGGCTGGACGGCGCGGGCGCGCACCTGAAGATGGCGTTGACCGACCCGGCGGCGCTGGCGCGTGTGGCGCCGGCCGGGGAGCCGCTGGGCGTGGCGGACCTGCCGCAGCTGCGGGACCTGTACGCGCGGGCGTACCCGGGTAACTGGTTCGACCCGCGGATGCTGGACACCGGGCAGTATCTGGGGGTCCGCGAGGGTGGGGCGTTGGTGGCGGTGGCCGGTGTGCACGTGTGGTCGCCGGTCTACCGGGTGGCCGCGCTGGGCAACGTCACGACCGATCCGGCGGCGCGCGGTCGGGGGTTGGCGGCGGCAGTGGTGGCGGCGCTGTGCCGGCGGCTGCGGGCCAGCGTCGACCACGTGACGTTGAACGTCCGCGCGGACAACGGGCCAGCGGTGCGGCTGTACACGCGGCTGGGTTTCACACCGGTGGCCGACTACGGCGAGTACCGCCTGACCGCCCGGTAGGCGGTCAGGCGGCCCGGTGGGCGGTCAGGCGCGGCGGGTGGGCGAGTCGAACCGGCCGGCGCGGATCTCCCGCAGCGCCCGCCGGCGGGTCTCGCCGCGCAGGGTGTCGACGTAGAGGCGGCCGGCCAGGTGGTCGGTCTCGTGCTGCAACGCCCGGGCGAGGAATCCGCTGCCGGAGATGGTGAGCGGTTCGCCGTGCTGGTCGAAGCCGTGCGCGGTGGCGTGCAGCGCGCGGGGCGTCGGGAAGTAGAGGCCGGGGATGGACAGGCAGCCCTCGTCGTCGTCCTGGAGCTCCTCGGACAGCTCGAGGGTCGGGTTGATCAGGTGGCCGCGGTGCCCGTCGGCGTCGTAGACGAACACCTGGGCGTCGACGCCGATCTGCGGGGCGGCGACGCCGGCGCGGCCGGGCGCGCCGAGCAGGGTGTCCATCAGGTCGGTGACCAGGGCGCGCAGGTCGGCGTCGAAGCTGGTCACCGGCGTGCACGAGGTGCGCAGCACGGGGTCCCCGATGATCCGGATGGGGCGCATCGTCATGCCCGTCAGGTTATCGGTCGGTGTCGGTGCCGGTCGCGCCCGGTCGGTGGCGGACGAGGACCTCGATGCCGTCGAGGATGCGGGCGAGGCCGAATTCGAACGCGCGGGCCGGGTCGGCGGCGGCCTGGTACTCCTCGCCGGCTGCGGCGCCGACGCGGGTGGCGAGGGGGAACCGTCGGGGGTCCATCGCCTTCTCCAGGTAGGGGGCGTGCGCCCGCCACCACTGCTCCTCGGTCATGCCGGTGCGTTCGGCGGCCTGCGCCGCCTCGACCGCGCCGCGTACGGTGCCGTGGACGAACCCGCCGACGAGGGTGATCACGGCGTCCATCTCCAGGTCGGTCAGGCCGATGCCGTCGACGGCGCGCAGGTCACGTTCGTAGCGGGCGATGAGGTTGGGGCCCAGCGGCGGGCGGGTGGTGGCGACCTGCAGCAGCCAGGGGTGGCGCAGGTAGAGCGCCCAGTTGTCGCGGGCGACGGCTTCGAGCCGGGCGCGCCAGCCGTCGGCGGCGGCCGGCGGGGGCTCGGTGGTCTCGGCGTAGACGGTGTCGAGCATCAGGTCGAGCAGTTCGCCCTTGCCGGGGACGTGCGTGTACAGCGACATGGTGCCGACGCTGAGGCGTTCGGCGACGCGGCGCATGGACAGGGCGGCGAGGCCCTCGGTGTCGGCGAGCTCGATGGCGGCGCGGACGATCCGGTCCACGGTGAGGTCGGTGCGGCCGCGGCGGGTGGCGGGTTCGCGGGTGCGCCAGAGCAGGGCGAGGCTGCGCGCGGGGTCGCCGGTGCCGCTGTACTCGGTGGTCACCTCCGGGACTCTACCGACGCTCTTGTCGTACGGTGTACGGTACGCCGTACGGCGTGCGACCACGGCACGAGGACGAGGAGGCGCGATGGCGACCGGAACCGCGACGATCGAGGCCGAGGGGCTGCGCAAGCGCTACGGCGACACGACCGCCCTGGCGGGGCTGGACCTCACGGTGGCGGCAGGCACGGTGTGCGGGCTGCTGGGACCCAACGGCGCGGGCAAGACCACCGCCGTGCGGATCCTGACCACTCTGCTGCGGCCAGACGGCGGCCGGGCCCGGGTCGCCGGGCACGACGTGCTGACCCGCCCCGACCGGGTCCGCGCCGCCATCGGCCTGGTCGGGCAGCACGCCGCGGTCGACGAGGTGCTCACCGGTCGGCAGAACCTGGTGCTGTTCGGGCGGCTGCACCACCTGACCCGGCGGGCCGCCCGCGCCCGCGCCGACGCGCTGCTCGACCGGTTCGGCCTCGCCGACGCCGGCGACCGAGCGGTGTCCGGCTACTCCGGCGGGATGCGCCGGCGCCTGGACCTGGCCGCCAGCCTGATCCTCGCCCCGCCCGTGCTCTTCCTCGACGAGCCGACCACCGGGCTGGACCCGCGCGGCCGCAGCGAGGTGTGGGACGCCGTCCGCGCTCTCGTCGCCGACGGCACGACGGTGCTGCTCACCACCCAGTACCTGGACGAGGCGGACCAGCTCGCCGACACCGTCGCCGTCGTCGACACCGGCCGGGTCGTCGCCGCCGGCACCCCGGCCCAGCTCAAGGACGACCTCGGCGGCGACCGCCTCGACGTTATGCTGCACCACGCCGGCGACCTGGCCGAGGCGGCCGCCGTGATCTCCGCGGCGACCGGGGCCGAATGCGCGGTCGACCCGGCCATCCTGCGGGTCAGCGCGCCGGTCGGCGAGCGGGTGACCGCCCTGACCACCGTGCTGCGCGCGTTGCAGGAGGCGCAGCTGGGCGTCGCCGACGTGGCCGTCCGCCGGCCCACCCTCGACGAGGTGTTCCTGCGGCTGACCGCCGCGCGTGAGGAGGTGGCGGCGTGAGCGTTGCGGCCCTTTCCCCGCGCCGGCTGCGGTGGGCGGTCACCGACGCCCTCGTCCTGACCGGTCGGGCGGTGACCCACTGGACCCGCCAGCCGGTCGAGCTGCTCATCGGGCTGCTCTTCCCGGTGCTGCTGGTGCTGATGTTCGGCTACCTGTTCGGCGGCGCGATGGCGGTGCCGGGCGGCGGCGACTACCGGGAGTTCCTGCTGCCCGGCATGTTCGGTCTCACGATGGCGTTCGGCCTGGAGGCCACCTACACCGCCGTGGCCACCGACACCGCCCGCGGGGTCACCGACCGGTTCCGGTCCCTGCCGATGGCCCGCTCGGCGGTGGTCGCCGGCCGGGCCGGCGCCGACCTGCTCTACTCCGCCGCCGGGCTGGCCGTCATCCTGGCCTGCGGGCGGCTGGTCGGCTGGCAGTGGCGCAACGGGATGGCGGCCGCCGCCGCTGCGGTCGGGCTGCTCCTGCTGCTGCGGTTCGCGTTGATCTGGGTGGGCATCCACCTGGCCCTGGTGCTGCGCCGCCCCGAGTCGGTGATGGTGCTGCAGATCCTCGTCTGGCCGGTCGGCTTCACCTCCAACGCGTTCGCGGCGCCCGAGACGATGCCGGGCTGGCTCGCCCCGGTCGCACAGTGGAACCCGCTGTCGGCCACCGTGGCCGCCTGCCGGGAGCTGTTCGGCAATCCCGGTTGGGGTGGCGACTCGTTCGCCGCGCAGCACGCGCTGGCGCTCGCGGTGGCGTGGCCGGCGCTGCTGATCGCGGTCTTCCTGCCCCTGTCGGTGCGCCGCTACCGGCGGCTGAGCCGCTGAAACCGGCGCGGCCGGTGACGTGGCGGGCGAGCGCGTCACCGGCCGCGTGCGGTAAGACGGTCGCGACGGTTCACCGCCCAGGCGGTGAGGGCAGGCCGGCGTCGGCGATGCGCCGGCGCAGGGGCCGACGGCGTACGGCGGCGAGCACGGCGTGCAGGACGTCGGCCAGCGGCGCGGGCAGCTCGTCGTCGAGCTGGCGCAGGGCGGCGGTGGTGGCCGCCCACTCCGCCTCCACCAGCGGCAGCAGCTCACGGCCGCGGGCGCTCAGGTGCACGAGGCGTTGCCGGGCGTCGGCGCCGGGGGTGAGTTCCACCAGCCCGGCCCGGGCCATCTGCGCCACCGTCTGGCTGGCGGCCGAGTGGGTGACCCCGACGCGGCGGGCCAGGTCGCGGATCGGCAGCGGCCCGTCGGCGACGAGCACGCGCAGCGGCGGCGAGAACCGGGGGCGGTAGTCGGCGACGCCCTGCTCGGTGTAGACGGCGGCCACGTCGCCGTCGAGCACGTCGAGGACGTGCCGCAGCAGCGTCCCCAGGGCCTCCCCGTCGGGCACGGCGTCCGTCACCCCGCTAATGTAACAGCGCTGTTGTATCTGAGGGAGGACGGTCATGCACCCACCCGTCGAGCCGTACGCGCACGGCCTGCTCGACGTCGGCGACGGTCAGCGCGTGTACTGGGAGACGTGCGGCAACCCCGACGGCAAGCCGGCGGTGGTGCTGCACGGCGGCCCCGGCTCGGGCGCCACACCCGGCTGGCGGCGCTACTTCGACCCGGCCCGCTACCGGGTCGTCCTGGTCGACCAGCGCGGCTGCGGCCGCAGCCTCCCCCACGCCGCCGATCCGGGCGTCGACCTGGCCACCAACACCACCGCCCACCTGGTCGGCGACCTCGAACGGCTGCGCGCGCACCTCGGCGTCGAGCGGTGGCTGGTGCTCGGCGCGTCGTGGGGCTCCACCCTCGGCCTCGCGTACGCGCAGGCCCACCCCGAGCGGGTCAGCGAACTGGTCCTGTTCAGCGTGGTCACCACCAGCCGCCGGGAGGTCGAGTGGATCACCCGTGACATGGGGCGGATCTTCCCCGCCGAGTGGGCGCGGTTCCGCGACGGGGTGCCGCCCGCCGACCGGGACGGGAACCTCGCCGCCGCGTACGCCCGGCTGCTCGCCGATCCCGACCCGGCCGTGCGGGATCGCGCGGCCCGCGAGTGGTGCCTCTGGGACGACACCCACGTGCGCACGGTCCCCGGGTGGCGTCCCGACCCCCGCTTCGCCGACCCGGGCTTCCGGATGCTGTCGGCCCGGCTGGTCAGCCACTACTGGAGCAACGCCGCCTTCCTCCCCGACGGCGCGCTGCTGGACGGCGCCGCCCGGCTGGCCGGCATCCCGGGCGTCCTGCTGCACGGCCGGCTCGACGTCAGCAGCCCGCTGGACGTGGCGTGGCAGCTGGCGCAGGCCTGGCCGGACGCCCGCCTGGAGGTGGTCGAGGCCGCCGGGCACGGCGCCGGACACGGGATCGGCGAGCGGGTCGTCGCCGCGCTGGACGACTTCGCCGCCCGCTGACCCGCCGGCGGATGTGTCAGCCCTGGCGGTCGGGGAGCATCGCCAGGGCCCGGGAGCGTTGCGCGACGAGGTCGTCGTAGGTGCCGTGGGCGCACGGCGGTGCGGCGGACGCCGCGCAGCCGAACACCCCTGACGGGCGCTCCCGCTCAGGCGCCGGCACCACCGTCGACCGGCACGATCGCGCCGGTCACCATCGACGCCCGATCGCTGAGCAGCCACGCGGCCACCTCGGCGACCTCGCGGGGCGAGGCCATCCGGCCGAGCGGGATGCGCGCCGTGATGCGCTCGACCACCCCCGGCGACGCCGCCTCCCACTTGTCGATCATCTCCGTCGCGGTGCCGCCGGGCGTGATGCCGTTGACCCGGATCCCCTGCCGTCCCCAGGTCACCGCGGCGGTCTCGGTGATGCTGTTGAGCGCCCGTTTCATCGCCCCGTACGCGGGCAGCTCCGGGTTCGCGCGGCGGCTGCCGATGCTCGACGTGTTGACGATCGCCCCGCCGCCGGCACGGCGCATGAGCGCCGCCTCGCACCTCATCGCGGTCCAGTGCCCGCGGAAGTTCACCGCGAACTGCTCCTCGACGTCCTCGTCGCTCGTCGTGTCGAGCGGGCCGGGCTGCTGGATCGCCGCGCCGTTGTTGAACGCGCCGTCGAGCCGGCCGTGCAACGCCTCGACGTGGTCGACCGCCGCGCGGATGCTCGCCCCGTCGGCGAGGTCCACCGCCACGGCGTCCGCGACGCCGTCGGCCGCGCGGACCTCGGCGACGATCTTCTCGATGGCGTCGACGCTGCGTGCGGCGAGCACGACCGCCGCGCCCTCGCGTGCGAAGAGTCGGGCGGCGGCCGCGCCGATGCCGCGGCTGGCGCCGGTGATGAACACGACCTTGCCGGTCAGCAGGCCGATCGGTGTGGTGTCGCTGTCGTTGGTCATGACACACACCTTCGGCCGACCTCGAGACCGGAGGCAGGCATCATCGGTACCAGGATCCGTCGCCGGGCGGGGTGCAGACTTGGAGGCATGGACAGGCAGGAGCTCGGGGCGTTCCTTCGGAGCCGCCGGGAGCGGCTGGGCCCACGGGACGTGGGCCTGCCCGCGGGTCCGCGGCGGCGGACACCGGGGCTTCGCCGTGAGGAGGTGGCGGTCCTCGCGCACATCTCCACGGAGTACTACGTGCGGCTCGAGCAGGGCCGAGCGCCGCGACCGTCGGGTGAGGTCCTCGCCGGGATCGCGGACGCCCTGCGGCTCACCGAGGCCGAGTCCGATCACCTGCACGTCCTCGCGGGCACCATGCCGAGCCGCACGGGCCTGCACCGGCGCGACGTGCGGCCGAGCATCCTCGCGCTGCTCGACCGGCTGCCGCAGACGGCTGCCTTCGTGACGTCCGCGGCCTTCGAGGTGCTCGCGTGGAACGACCTCGCGGCCGCGCTCATGGAGGACTTCGCCGCGCTGGCCCCGCGGGAGCGCAATCTCGCCCGCCGGGCGTTCCTCGGGCCGCCGGCGCTGTACGGGGTCTCCGACGTCACGGAGTTCCGGCACCACGTCGTCGTCAGGCTGCGATCCGCGCTGGCCCGGTATCCGGCCGACCCCGTGGTCGGTGGCCTGGTCGCCGAGCTGCGCGACGACAGCCGCGAGTTCGCCCGGCTCTGGGATCGGCACGACGTGCAGACCGCGCCGATGCTCACCAAGACGTTCCGGCACCCGGTCGTCGGGGAGATCACCGTCGACTGCGACGCGCTCACCCTCGCGGACCGCGACCAGCACCTCGTGCTCTACAGCACGCCGCCCGGGTCCCGTGACGCCGAGGCGCTGGCCTTCCTGGGTGCCGTCGGGGCCGGCTACCGCTGAGCCGCATGCCGCGGCCTCGGACGGCTCAGCGGCCGGCGAGCGCGGCGCGCACCGGGGTGGTCTTGGCGGCGGCCTCGGCCACCTCGTCCCACGGGTCGCTGTCCCAGGTGATGCCGCCGCCGGCCCAGACGTGCACCCGCTGTCCGTCGACGGCGGCGGTGCGGATGGTCAGGCCCAGGTCGACGTGGCCGGGGGCGACCCAGCCCAGCGCCCCCATGCTGGCGCCGCGGCCGACCGGTTCCAGCTCGGCGATGTGGCGCAGGGCGGCGAGCTTCGGCGCGCCGGTGACCGACCCGCCGGGGCAGACCGCGCGCAGCAGGTCCGCCAGGCCGAGACCGTCCGCGACGGCGGCGGTGACGGTGGACTCGGCCTGCCACAGGTCGCACCAGCGGCGTACGGCGAACAGCTCGTCGACGCGCACGGTCCCGGTGCGGGCGACGCGGGCCAGGTCGTTGCGCTCCAGGTCGACGATCATGATGTGTTCGGCGCGTTCCTTCGCGCTGGTCAGCAGCTCCCGGCGGCCGGCGGCGGTGGCCGGGCGGGTGCCCTTGATGGGGCGGGTCACCAGCCGGCCGTCGGTGACCGCGACGAGGGTCTCCGGGGAGGCGCAGCCGACGGCCCAGCCGGCGCCGGTCAGGGTGCCGCCGTAGCGGGCGCCGGGCAGCGCGCCGAGGCGGGCCAGGGCGGGCAGCGGGTCGCCGGTGTAGCGGGCGGCGGCGTGTCCGACGACGTTGGCCTGGTAGACGTCGCCGCGGCCGATCGCGGCGTGGACCGCGTCGATCGCCGCGGCGTGCTCGCCGGGCGTCCAGCTCTCCGCCCAGTCGCCGAGCCACCAGCCGGCCCCGGTCTGCGGGCGCACGGGTTCGGGCCGGGGGTCGCCGTGGCCGTAGACCACGACGACGACCTCGGGCAGGGCGGGCGCCGGGTTCGCCGCGCCGGACGGCGCGCCGGCGAGGAGGGCGCCGGCGGCGGCGGAGACGTAGAGGGCCGCGCCGCAGGGACCGGCGGGGTCGTGGCCGCCGGCCGGGCGGGCCAGGTCGTCCAGGGCCAGGCCGTGCGCGGCCAGGAACTCCTGCGCGATGGCGGCGGGGTCGCCGTCGTCGCCGGGCCGCCACTCCCACCGGTCGCGTTCGACGAGGGTACGGCGGCAGCCGACCGGCGCCGCCGGCACATCGACGACCCGGTGTGGGAGCGTTTCCACGACGTCCGGTCCAACCTTCCTCATCCGTTCAGTGGATTTCCTGGCTCGTACGCGTGGGCCTGCTCGATGCTGGCCACTTTCGCTTGGTACTGTGCGTCACTGGTCATGTGAACCATGACACAGTGCCCCCACAGTCCGGAGAACCCGATGTGCCAGCATCAACCGACCTGCCCCTCCGCCGACGCGACTGATCGGGAAGCCGCCCGGGTCATCGCCTGCTTCCCTGAGCAGGGCTGGAGCCTGCTCTGCAACGGAGTCATCGTCTTCGAGGACACCGGCGAGCTGCTGCCCGACGGCCGCTGCATCGCCCCGCACCGCGGGCCCGCCCGCCACGCCCTCGTCGCCTGAACAACCACGCTGCGTCACCCACCCGACGTCGACCAGGCTAGTCCCCCGGATCGGGACAACCACGCCAGGTCGACCCGCCGGGGCGGTGGAAACACCCCGCCCCGGCGTCGCCGACCTCAGCTCTCGAACGCCTCCGGCGACGGGCACGAGCAGACCAGATTCCGGTCGCCGTACGCGCCGTCGATCCGCCGCACCGGCGGCCAGTACTTCCCCGCCCGGTCCACCCCGTCCGGGTAGGCGCCCACCGATCGCGGGTACGCGTGCGGCCACTCGTCACCGCTGACCATCGCCGCCGTGTGCGGGGCGTTCGCCAGGGGGTTGTCCCCCACCGGCCACTCACCCGCCGCCACCTTGTCGATCTCGGCCCGGATCGCGATCATCGCCGCGCAGAACCGGTCCAGCTCGGCCAGGTCCTCGCTCTCCGTCGGCTCCACCATCAGCGTCCCCGCCACCGGGAACGACATCGTCGGCGCGTGGAAGCCGTAGTCGATCAGCCGCTTCGCCACGTCGTCCACGCTCACCCCGGTGGACTTCGTCAGCGGCCGCAGGTCGAGGATGCACTCGTGCGCCACCAGGCCCTTGTTGCCGGCGTACAGCACCGGGAAGTGGTCGCGCAGCCGCGCCGCCACGTAGTTCGCCGCCAGCACCGCCACCCCGGTCGCCCGGGTCAGGCCCGCCCCACCCATCATCCGCAGGTACGCCCACGGGATCGGCAGGATGCCCGCCGACCCGTACCGGGCGGCGGAGATCGCCGGCCGCGTGCTGTCGTGCCCGGCACCCGGGTCACCGGGCAGGAACGGCTGAAGGTGCGCCCGCACCGCCACCGGCCCGACCCCCGGGCCGCCACCGCCGTGCGGGATGCAGAACGTCTTGTGCAGGTTCAGGTGCGACACGTCCGCGCCGAACTTCCCCGGCTTCGCGAAACCGACCAGCGCGTTCAGGTTCGCCCCGTCGACGTACACCTGGCCGCCCGCGTCGTGGACCTTCGCGCACAGCTGCGCGATGCCCGTCTCGTACACGCCGTGCGTCGACGGGTACGTCACCATGATCGCCGCGAGCGCGTCCCGGTGCTTGTCGATCTTCGCGTCGAGGTCGACGAGGTCGACGTTACCGTCGTCGTCGCAGGCCACCACGACCACGCGCATCCCGGCCATCACCGCCGACGCCGCGTTCGTGCCGTGCGCCGACGACGGGATCAGGCACACGTCCCGGTGTCCCTCGCCGCGCTCCCGGTGATACCCCCGGATCGCCAGCAGACCCGCCAGCTCACCCTGCGACCCGGCGTTGGGCTGCACGCTGACCGCGTCGTAGCCGGTCAGCTCGGCCAGCCACCCCTCCAGCTGACCGATCAGCTCCCGGTAGCCCGCCGTCTGCTCGGCCGGCGCGAACGGGTGCACGTGCGCGAACTCCGCCCACGTCACCGGCTCCATCTCGGTGGTCGCGTTCAGCTTCATCGTGCACGACCCGAGCGGAATCATGCCCCGGTCCAGGGCGTAGTCGAAGTCCGCGAGCCGCCGCAGGTAGCGCAGCATCGCCGTCTCCGAGTGGTGGCTGGAGAACACCGGGTGGGTGAGGAACTCCGAGGTGCGCGCCAGCGCCGGCGGCAGCGCCACGTCCACGGCGCCGTCGAACGCCGGCACCCCGAACGCCGCCCACACCGCCTCCAGGTGCGCCCGCGTGGTCGTCTCGTCGCAGGACACCCCCACCCGGTCGGCGTCGACCAGCCGCAGGTTCACGCCCCGCTCGGCGGCCGCCGCGACCACCTCCGCGGCCCGGCCCGGCACGCTCGCGGTCACGGTGTCGAAGAACGCGACGTCCGCGACCTGCACGCCCCCGGCGCGCAACCCGGCCGCGAGCCGCCCCGCCATCTCGTGCGTACGCGCCGCGATCGCCCGCAGCCCGTCCGGCCCGTGGTACACGGCGTACATGCCGGCCATCACGGCGAGGAGCACCTGCGCGGTGCAGATGTTGCTGGTCGCCTTCTCCCGGCGGATGTGCTGCTCGCGGGTCTGCAACGCCAGCCGGTAGGCCGGGTTGCCATCGGCGTCGCGGGACACCCCGACGAGCCGGCCGGGCAGCATCCGCTCCAGGCCGGAGCGCACCGCGAGATAACCGGCGTGCGGGCCACCGAAGCCCATCGGCACACCGAACCGCTGGGTGGTGCCGGCGGCGATGTCCGCGCCGATCTCCCCGGGCGCGCGCAGCAGCGTCAACGCGAGCAGGTCCGCGGCGACGGTGACCAGCGCACGGACGCCGTGCGCGGCCTCGACCAGCGCCGCGTGGTCGCGGACCGCCCCGCACGCCCCCGGGTACTGCAGGTGCAGGCCGAAGAACTCACCCGGCAGGTCCTCGACGTCCAGGTCGAGCACCCGCACCTCGATGCCCAGCGGCTCCGCCCGGCTGGCGATCACCGCGACGGTCTGCGGCAGCGCGTCCGCGTCGACGACGTACACCGGGCTCTTGCTCTTGGACGCGCGGCGGGCGAGGGTCATCGCCTCGGCCGCCGCGGTGCCCTCGTCCAACATCGACGCGTTCGCGGTGGCCAGCCCGGTCAGGTCCGTGACCATCGTCTGGAAGTTGAGCAGCGCCTCGAGCCGACCCTGGCTGATCTCCGGCTGGTACGGCGTGTACGCCGTGTACCAGGCCGGGTTCTCCAGCACGTTACGGCGGATCACCGCGGGCGTGTGCGTGCCGTGGTACCCCAGGCCGATCATGGAGACGGCCACGGTGTTGTGGCCGGCCAGGGCCCGCAGCTCGGCGATGGCCTCGGCCTCGGTCGCCGGGTCCGGCAGGTCCAGGGTGCCGTGCCACCGGATCACCTCGGGGATCGCGGCGTCCATCAGCTCGTCGATCGAGCCGTAGCCGACGGCCTCCAGCATGCGGCGTTCGTCGTCCGGCCCGGGGCCGATGTGACGGGTGGCGAACTGCTCTGTGGTCATGGGCGGCGCTCCCGGGGGGCGAGGTCGACAGGTCGGCCTCCCCCTCTGTCGCACCCGCGCGGCGCTCCACAGTGCCTGCCCCGCGAGGTCCTTTTGCCTGAGAGGTTCCGGGGAGGATTTGCCCCTTCGGCGCCGCCCTGATGCTGCCTGGGCGGTCTCTCCCACGCGGGTGTGACCGGCACCGTCAACGCTACCAGCGCACGGGTTTCCCACAGATGTCGTACCCCGCCACGGTGATCATCGGCACCTGCCGCCGGTCCCTCGTCAGGCCGGCGCGGCAACCCCCGCGGGCACCGACCCGGAACCGGCCGGCGTCGGGCCGAGCGTGCGGTCGGCCAGCGCGGGCAGCACCCGCCCCAGCGGCGCGTCGACCGTCAACGCCGCATACCCGTCACCCCGTGTCACCCCCTGGTTGACGATCACCACCGGAATGTTCCGTTTCGCCGCCCGCAGCACGAACCGGCGACCCGACATCACCGTCAACGACGACCCCAACACCAACAGCAGCCGCGCCCGCTCCACCAGGTCGAAACAGCGCGCCACCCGCGGCGCGGGCACCGTCTCGCCGAAGAACACCACGTCCGGTTTCAGCATCCCGCCGCCGCAGAACGTGCAGTCCACCACCCGGAACCCGGCCACGTCCGCGTCGTCGAGGTCCACGTCACCGTCCGGGTTCACCGCGGCGACCCGCGCGTCGAACCCCGGGTTCGCCTCCCGCAACCGCCGGTCCAGCTCCTCCCGCGACGTCCGGTTGCCGCAGCCCAGGCAGGCCACCTCGTCCAGCCGCCCGTGCAGCTCCACCACCGACGGGCTGCCCGCCGCCGTGTGCAACCCGTCGACGTTCTGCGTGATCACCGCGTCGACCAGGCCGCCGTGCTGCAGGCGGGCCACCGCGCGGTGCCCGTCGTTCGGCTCCGCCCGGGCCATCAACCGCCACCCCAGGTGGCTACGCGCCCAGTACCGCCGCCGGGCCAGCGGGTCGCGGGTGAACGCCTGGTACGTCATCGGCGTGTGCCGCCGCGCGACCCCGCTGGGCCCCCGGTAGTCCGGGATCCCCGACTCGGTGGACAACCCGGCCCCGCTCAGCACCACGACCCCACCGCCGGCCACCCGCCGCGCCAGCACGTCGAACGTCTCCTCCACGCCGTCCATGCTGCCTCAACGCCCGTGCGCCCGCCCACCGGTAGGTTGGCGGTATGCGCGTCGTCATCGCCGGAGGCCACGGCAAGATCGCCCAACTGGTGGAGGCCGAACTCGCCGGCCGCGGCGACACCGCCGTCGGCCTGATCCGCAACCCCGACCACGCCGCCGCGCTGACCGCGGCCGGCGCCGAACCGGTCGTCTGCGACCTGGAACACACCACCGCCGCCGACCTGGCCGCACACCTCACCGGCGCCGACGCGGTCGTCTTCGCCGCCGGCGCCGGCCCCGGCAGCGGCGCCGCCCGCAAGGACACCGTCGACCGGGCCGCCGCCGCGCTGCTCGCCGACGCCGCCCAGCACGCCGGGGTCCGCCGCTACCTGCTGGTCTCCTCCATGGGCGTGGAAGGCCCCCCGGCGCCCGACACCGACCCGGTGTTCGCCGCCTACCTGCGCGCCAAGAAGGCCGCCGAGGACGACCTCACCGCCCGCGACCTGGACTGGACGGTCCTGCGCCCCGGCCGGCTCACCGACGACCCGCCCACCGGACGCATCGCCCTGGCCCGGCACGTCGACCGTGGCGCGGTCAGCCGCGCCGACGTGGCCCGGGTGCTCGTCGCCCTGCTCGACCGGCCGGCCAGCGCCGGGCGGATCCTGGAGCTCGTCGGCGGGGACACCCCCCTCGACGACGCGGTCACCGCCGCCGTCAGCTGACACCGCCGGCCCCGCCGCGCCGGACGACGCGGGCGCTCCCGGTCGGCCCACGCGCACCCGCGGACCGACCGGGAGCGGATCACCGCTGCTGGTGCCGCGGCAACGCCGCCGGCTGCGCACCACCGGCCACGAACGGCGCCCCCGGCGTCTCCTTCGCGATCCGGTCCATCGTCCGCGCCAGGTGCTCACTGCCGTCGTCGAGGTGCCGCGCCGCCGCCTGCATGTGCGAGATCATCATCTCGCCGAAGATCCGCAGCGCCTCCCGGGTGGCGACCGTGTCGTCGAAGCTCGACCCCGCCGAACTGCGGTAGTCCTTCACCGCCCGTTCGGCCTCCTGCTTCGCCTCCTCCGCCGCAGCCTGCATGTAGCTCTCGTACTGCACCCGCGCGTACTCGGCGACCCGCCGCGCGTAGTCGTGCGCCTGGGCGATGATCTGCTCCGCCTCCCGCTGCGCCGCCGAGAGCAGATTCACCTCCTTGGCCGCCGGCACGTTCGCCGCCGCGTTCTTGCTCGGGATCACCCCGTGCCGGTGCAGCTCCACTCGGTCGTTGAGCCGCTCGTTCTCCGCACGCAGGTTCGCGATCTGCGCCGACAACACGTCCAGCTCGTCGGCCACCTGCATCCGGAACCGGTCCACGTCCGCGTTGTCGTAGCCACGCCGCGTGAACGACGCCGCCGCGAACTCCCACCGACGCACCCGGTCGGCCGTCATCCGCACCTGGACGCCGCCGGACACCTGAATCCCGTCGTACCTGCTGATCGGGGTCGCGCTCACCGGCTCGCCCTTCCGTTCGTCACTGCGGGGCTCGTCAGCGCACTCCGTACGCTCACCGCACACCCCCGAGATTGTCTGGGGAGGACGCCTGCTCCACCGCCGTCCGCCACGCCGGGCCGTACCAGTGCTTCCCGAACCCCTCGTGATGCACCTGACCGGCGTGGTAGCCGGCCCGACCCAACGCCTGCACCGAGTACGACACCATCTCGTCGGAACCACACACGTACACGTGCCGGGAACGCCAGTCAGCGTCGGTCAACGCCCGGTCCGCCACCTGCACGAACTCCCCCGGCCGCTGCGGATCCACACCGATCACGTACGTCACCGTCAGCCACGGGTACGACGACGCGAACTTGTCGATCGCGTCGGTGTCGTACAGCTCGGAACGCGACCGCGCCCCCACGTACAGGTCGACCCGGCGGCGGGAACCCTCCGCCGCGACCTGCTCCACCAGCGCCTTCACCGGCGCCCACCCGGTGCCGCTGGCCAGCAGCAGCAGATCACTGGAACCGGCCGACCACAACGTCAACCGATCCCCCACCGGCGCCGCCAGGTGCACCTGGTCACCCACGGCCGACCCGTACACCAGCCGCGACGACACGGCACCGCCCGGCGCCGCCCGCACGTGCAGCTCCAGGGTGCCGTCCGCGCGGGGCGCGTTCGCCGGCGAGTAGTACCGCCACGACCGCACCGACGGGTGCGACACCCCGATCGACTGCCCCGCGGTGAACGGCAGCAGATACTGCGGACGCAGCGTCAACACGGCAACGTCGAACGCCCGCCGCTCGTGCGCCACGATCTCCGCGACCCACCACGGCGGGTTCACCGCCTCCGCCGCCTGCGCGGCCTCGATCATCACCTGCGCCACCAGGCCGTACGCGGCCGTCCAGTCCTGCGCCAACTCCTCGGTCCACTGATCGGCGAGGAAGTGCTGCAGGGTGGCGACCAGCGCCTCACCCACCGCCGGGTAGTGCTCGGCGCGCACCGCGAACTTCCGGTGGTCGGCGCCCAGGTCCTGCAGGAACCCGACCAGCCGGTCCACCTGGTCCACGTTGGTGACGATGTGCGCCAGCGCGGTCACCAGCCGGTCCCGCTGACCCGCCATGTTCGTCGGGAACATCTGCCGGGTCTCGGGGTGGGCCAGGAACAACGTCGAATAGAAGTAGAGCGGCACCTGGTCGCCGTGCGCGGCGACCAGGGACCAACTCTGCTTGAGCCGTGCCGCGTCCACGTTCAGACGCCCGGACGGGTCCCGCTGGCCACCACCTGGTCCTGCACCTGACCCAGAACGGTCTGCACGTCCGCCAGGATGTCGGCCGGCACACCCAGCTCGGTCAGCGTCACCGTCAGGTGCTCACCGACCTTCGCGTAGTGCGCCACCGGGATGTTCAGCGGCTGGTGAGCCTCGGCCAGCCCACGGCCGGTGTACTCGTTCGGCCCACCGAGCACCACGGTCAGCATCAACGCCAGGTGCCGACGCTGACCCACCATGTCCACGTCGGCGAAGTAGCCGGCGAGGTCCGGGTCGGCGAGCACCTTGTCGTAGAACAGCTCGACGGCCGCCTTCACCGAACTGGCACCACCGATGCGCTCGTAGTGCGAAACGGGGGCGGTCTCTTCCGTAACCGTCACGGTTGTTCCTTCCAGGGTGGAGGGTCGCGCGGGGTCGGCGCGGAGGGGGCATCACGCCGCGCGGTACGCGATGCCATCTTCTCGGGCAGCATCGGCACCAAACGGCCGTGTCGGACCATAGCGTGTGAACGACCCCCGGTCACGGCCCCCCTATCGGATTCCTGACAGCAGCCACCCACGCAGCGTCACCACCACGAACACACGCAGGCATCGTGCGGGCACCACCGGTGATCGCCGGTGGACGGCGACCCCATCGACCGTCCACCATGGAACCCTCGACGCCCCGCCGGACCGGCAGGCACGGCACCTCCGGTGACCACCGGCGACACCCACCACCGCGCACCGGCCACGACCGCCGCCGCGAGAAACACCACCGCCCCGACCGCCGTCGCCACCGCGCCCGCCGACACCACCACCAACCGGCACACAGCGTCACCACAACACGGGAAAGACGTCGCAAACACCACGGGGACGCGACACGCCCATCGACCCGGCACGGCCCGCCATTTGGTACGCCCCACCGGCGCGACCCGGGCCGCGCGCAACTCATCCCTTACCCCAACCCCCCGATCACGGGGAGGGGCCAGACCCGCTCCTCAGCCGGCGCGGCGACGCGCCCGCCGGGCCGCCAACTCGTCGCCCGCCCGATCCGGCGTCGCCTCCGGCTCCACGGCACCCGCCCCGGCCGCCGGCTCCGCCGGCAGATGCGACAGCGAACCCTGGATCTCCTTGAACGCCCCACCGATCGCGATGCCGAACACCCCCTGGCCACCCTGCAACAGGTCGACCACCTCCTCCGGGGAACGACACTCGTACACCGTCGTCCCGTCCGAGATCAGCGTGATGCCCGCCAGGTCCTCCACCCCACGCGACCGCAACGCGTCGATCGCCTTGCGGATGTTCTGCAACGACACCCCGGCGTCCAGCAGACGCTTCACGACCTTCAACACCACCAGGTCGCGGAACGAGTACAACCGCTGAGTGCCCGAGCCCGACGCGTCGCGCACACTCGGCACCACCAGCGACGTCCGCGCCCAGTAGTCCAGCTGACGGTAACTGATGCCCACCGCGTGACACGCCGTCACACCCCGGTAGCCCACCGAACCGTCACTGTCCGTGGCCCACCCCGGCGGCGCCACACCCGGCTCGTCCAGTTCCGTACCCGCATCGGAATTCCGCGGCTCGTGCATCCGGACAACCTCCCCGCCAGTGCGGTGACGCGTCGTTTCCGGGACGCGCACCCCTCGACACGGCAACCCTATAGGGAGGCTCAAGGGTTACCACGGAGAAACCGCCGCGACACGCCGCGCAGCCACCAGGAAGATCACCACACACATCCGGCGTCACCCACAGTGACGCCGGACGGGAACACCACGACCGACCCCCGACCGGAGGGCCGACCCGGCGCACTCAGCCCGCGAAATCCTCCGGCCGCACCTGATCCAAGAACTCGCGGAACTTCTCCACCTCGTCCTCCTGCTCGTCCGGGATGACGATCCCCGCCTCACTGAGGACCTGCTCGGCACAACGAATGGGAGCCCCCACCCGCAACGCCAACGCGATGGAATCGCTCGGCCGCGCCGACACCCGCACCCCGTCACCGATCAACAGATCAGCGTAGAAGACGTTCTCCTTGAGCTCGGTGATCTCCACCGCCCGCAACGGCGCCTCAAGCGCCGCCAGCACATCCCGCAACAGATCATGCGTCAACGGCCGGGCCGGTTTGACCCCCTGCTGCTCGTAAGCGATCGCCGTGGCCTCCACCGCGCCGATCCAGATCGGCAGATAGCGGTCGCCCTCGACCTCCCTGAGCAGGACGATCGGCTGGTTACTGGGCAGCTCAACCCGAACCCCGACCACGCTCAGCTCGCGCACCGCCGCCTCCGTGTCGTTGTCACCTACGCCGCACCGCGCCCTTCCCTGCACGGTACACGGACCGCGACACGGCCGTCCCACGCGCTATCCGCACCACGCCCGCGCCAGAAAGGGGTTACCCCGGCAAGCCTACGACACGCTTCCCGGAACAGATCTTTCCGCTCGGCCTCCCACCGGCACCCCGACGGCAACCGGCTCACCGACCCAACGTCGACCGCAGACCCACCCGCACCAACGCCGCATGCAGCTGCTGCGACAACGCCACCAACTCCCGCGCCGTCTCCGCCGCCCGCGCCCGCGCCGCCGGATCACTCTGCCGCGCCAACGGCGCCACCAACTGCGCGAACAGACCGACCTCCCGATCCGCCGCCGTCCGGTAACCCCGCAGATGCCGAGGCTCCAACCCGTACGCCGCCAGACCCGCCACCGCCCGCGCGATGATCAACGCATCACCGTCGTACCAACCCGGCGGATCCGACACGACCACACCGAGCCGCTCCAACTCCGCCAACGTCGACTCGTCGATCCCGCTGCGCGCCACCAGATCCACGCGGCCCAGCCGAACCTCCGCCGACGACTCCGCGGGCTCCTCCGCACGACCCGGCACCTCACCACCCGGGCCCACCGCCACCAGAGCCGGACGCGACCGACCCGGCGCCGAACCGGTCGCGTCCCACTCCGCCAACTGCTCCCGGATCACCCGCAACGGCAGGTACTGATCCCGCTGCGCGGTCAGCACGAACCGCAACCGCGCGACGTCGTCCCAGCCGTACTTCCGGTAACCCGCCGCCGTCCGCTGCGGCTCCACCAGCCCCTCGGCCTCAAGAAACCGCAACTTCGAGATCGTCACGTCCGGGAAATCCGCCCGCAACTGCCCCAGCACCTCGCCGATGCTCATCAGCGGCTGGGAGCGGGCCACCCCCGACGGCGTGGAGGCCGCAGGCTCGTTCACCCGCGGCCGGCCTCCTCCTCCGGACGCGGACCGGCGATGAACACCACCCGGAACTTGCCGATCTGCACCTCGTCACCATTACTCAACGTGGCCGCCTCGACCCGCTCCCGGTTCACGTACGTGCCGTTGAGACTTCCCACGTCCCGCACCGTGAACGTCCCACCGTCACGGTGGAACTCCGCGTGCCGCCGCGACACCGTCACGTCGTCCAGGAAGATGTCACTGTCCGGGTGCCGCCCACTCGTCGTCACATCGTGGTCCAACAAGAACCGGGCGCCCGCGTTCGGACCCCGACGAACCACCAGCAGCGCCATCCCGGGCGGCAACGAACCGGACATCCGGCTCGGCACCACATCGGTGTCCGGCCCCTCCAGCACTTCGTCGAGCGAACCGAGATTGAGCGTCGAAGTGACGTCGAGTGGGGGGAACTCGTCGTCTGGCCGCGTCATGGGACCACCTCACGGATCTGATCGGTCGGCGTCGGGTAATGGCGGGTCTGGCCGCCGGGCAGTCGCACACCCGGCGGCTGGCTCCCCGTGCCAGGGAAGGCAATTCCGCAACGCTCAACTATTGGGTTCTCGGTCGACTGGGCGAGCCTAGCCAGCGCCGAAATGCAGGGCAACCGGACGCGCGGACTCAACAAGCGCACCGGATCAAGCAAACTCAGCTCTCGGTCAACTCGCGGTAAGCGCCCGCAGTCAGCAGCCCGTCCACCGCCGTCGGATCATCAGGAGTGATCTCCACCAACCAACCCGCACCGTACGGGTCCGTGTTGATCACCTCGGGGGTGTCACCGAGCGCCTCGTTGCGCGCGGACACCGTGCCACTGACCGGGGAGTAGATCTCCGACACGCTCTTCGTCGACTCGATCTCACCCAGCGAGTCACCCGCGGCCACCGTCGCCCCGGGATCGGGCAACTGCACATACACGATGTCACCCAGCGCGTCCTGCGCGAAGTGCGTGATGCCGACCCGGACCGAACCCGTGCCGTCACCCGCCACCCACTCGTGCTCGGCGGTGTAACGCAGATCCTCAGGAATCACCAGACGCGTCCTTCATCCATCGGTGCACCGGGCCACCCGGCGCGGGCCGCGCCGGTCAGGAGACCGGACGGGCGTGTTCCAGCTTGATCGGCGCGTGCAGTGCCGAAACCTCGGCAACCTCACGATCCTCAACGATCACGTTACCGCCGTCATTCTGGACCGACGCCACCACCCCACCGGGAATGTTCAACGCCGTACGCATCGTCGCCGGATCACCGATCACCGTGATCGTGTACGGACCCGTCAACCGCCGCCCGTCCACCACCAGCGAACCGTTCTCCCCGTCCAGGAAGTACGTCGACGCGATGATCCGCGCCGTCGCCCGATCCCCACCCGAGATCTGCATCGCCTCCGCGCCAGCACCCCGCAGCTCCTGCACCGCGTCCAGCACCCGCATCGCCGAGATCGGCTTGCCACCCGCCGTGAACCGCACCGACAACCCGGGCCCCTTCGCCGGCAACGTGCCCGCCAGGATGCCCAACTCGTCCGCCCGCCGCGTCGCCTCCTCCAGCGCCGCCTGCCGGCCCTGCTCACCGGAGCGCAACTGCCGCTGACTCTCCTCCAACGCGGCGATGTCCTGCCGCAGCCGGTTCTCCCGCGCGTCCAGATCCGACAGAATCCGGACCAGGTCCTCCTGCCGCGTCGCCCCCAACGTCGGATCCGTCGACGTCGTCTTCAACTGCACCACCAGGGTGAACCCCAGCAACGCCAACAGAGCGGCGATCATCACACCCGCCGCCGACACCCGCGACCGCGCGGGAACCGCCGCACCGGCGTCCGCGGCGACCGGCTCCACGCCCGCCTCCCCGGCGGACCGCGACAGGTCCACCGTCGCGTCGTCGACCGGCTCCACACCGGGACCGGGACGCTCCGCCCCGCCCGGCTCGTCCACCGGCCCGTCCGGCACCAACGGGCTCAACTCGTCCGGGTCCGGCGCGTCCGGCCGCGGGTCCGGCTCACCAGCCGGACCCGAAGGCCGCCCCGGACCCGCCGGCTGCGGCCACCCCGTCCCGGTCTCGGTCTGCTCGTCACTCATCGCCACCAACCTACGCCCGGAACAGGTGCCGGCGAATGGCCGCCACGTTCCCGAAGATCCGCACCCCGAGCACGACCACCACACCCGTGGACAGCTGACCACCCACGCCCAACTGGTCACCCAGGTACACGATCAGAGCCGCCACCAGAACGTTCGAGATGAACGACACCACGAACTGCTTGTCGTCGAAGATCCGGTCGAGCTTCGCCCGCACCCCACCGAACACCGCGTCCAACGCGGCCACCACGGCGATCGGCAGATAGGGCTGCAACGCCGCGGGCACGGTGGGATCGAGCCACACCCCGAGAACCACACCGGCGAGCAGCGCCAGCACCGCGATCATCGACCACCTCCGGAGGGGCTGGGGGACGTCCCGGAACCGGACGACCCGGGACTCGCCGACCGGCCACCCGACGGCGCGGGGCTCGGACTGACCGGCGGCTCCGCGTAGCGTAGCTGCGGCTCGGGAGCGGACGGCAGGGTGAGGTCGTCGGCCTCCCGCACACCGAACGACAGGCCGGTCTTGTCGGCCACCTCCCGCATCAACTCCGCGCTGCGACTCTGCTCGAACCGGCGCTTCATCGACCCCGGCCCGATCGCCGCGACCTCGTACGGCCCGGTCACCGGGCGGAAGTCGACCAGGATCGCCTCGCCCGCGAACCGGATCGTCGACGTCGCCGTCAACCGCTGACCGTTGATCGCCACCGCCTCCGCGCCGGCGCTCCACAGGGCGTTGGCCACCCCCTGCAGGTCGCTGTAGAGCACCCGGGACGGCCCCACGCCCGCACCGGTCACCGCGTCCGCCTGGCCGGGGGCGTCCGCCAACCGCACGACCACCCCGTCACCACGGACCCGGCCCATCCCGGTGCCCGCCTCCAGGTCCCGCAGCCGCGCCGCGGCGGAGTCGCTCAACGCCGCGTCCCGCTGCCGGCTCACCTCCGCCCGCAGCCGGTCCGCGCGCGCCGACAACTCGTCGGTCGCCGCCTCCCGCTCCTTGATCTGGGTCACCAGCCCCGACCGGGCCTGCGCACGCCCCGGCTCGTCCTCCAACGTCTGCCGGTACGCCACCGCCAGGAGGAAGCCCAGCACCAGCAGCACCACCACGGTGACCGTCCGCGCCGACCGGGCCCGCCACGCCGGCGGAGGGTCCTCCCGCCGCCGGGCCGCCGCGTCGGCGTAGCCCGGGTCGAGCGGGTTGCGGAACAGCTCCGTGAGGAAGTCCGGCGCGTACACCCGCGTGGGGCGCTCGCGCTCGTCGCGTTCGGTCATGCCGAGGCCCCGGCGCTCCGGGCCGCGCGCACGAGCCGCGCCGCCTGGACCACGTACATGGCGCCGGCCACCCAGTAGAGCACCAGACCCCACCACGCCAGCGCCCAGCCGATCGCGCCGGCGACGTCGGCGGCCCCCGGGGCGGCGGCCGCGAGCAGCAGGGTCGGGAACGCGGCGAGCAGCAGGAACGTGGCGGTCTTGCCCACGTAGTGCACCGGCGGCGGGCCGTACCCGAAGCGCCGCAGCACCCCGAGCGAGCCGAGCAGCAGCAGCTCCCGCGCCAGCAGGGCCGCCGTGAACTGCCACGGCACCACGTCCCGCGCGGTGAACGCGACCAGCGTGGCGAGGATGTAGAGGCGATCGGCGAGCGGGTCGAGGAGCTCACCCAGCCGGCTCACCTGGCCCAGGCGCCGGGCGACCCAGCCGTCCACCCAGTCTGTCGTGCCGCCCACGGCGAGCACCACCACCGCGGCGACGTCCGCGTGGGCTCCCAGGAGGAGATAGAGGAACAGCGGGACACCGAGCAGGCGCAGGAAGCTGATCAGGTTGGGCACGGTGAGCACCCGGTCCCCCGTCGCGACCCCGCCGGTGGCCTCCGGACGATCTGCCCCAGCCGGCCGACGCGACACCGAACCTCCTCCGCGGCACGACCGGACGCCCAGCCGTTCTCGGGCGGCGCGGAGGGACGTGCGCGCTGTCGGGCCGGCCATCGCCGGCGCCCCCTGCGGCCCCGCCGAACGGGACCTTCGCCTGAAGTCGGCCCACGATCGACGATCGCGGGCCGGACGAGTTGCGCTGCCACTATATCGGGCCGTCGTCGACCTGCTCGTGCCCTGACTCCCGGGTTCCGGTGCGCCGCACCGGTTGTGGCGAGAGTCACCACCCGTAGGGCATCCTAGGACACTAGTCGAAGTGAACGGCACGTCGCGATCAGGCCGTGCGGGCCGTCGGATCGGCCTGCGGCTCGCCGGCCGGCGCGGTGGCGGCCTGCCCGAACGCCAGCAGGGCCAGCAGCAGCTCGTGCTGCGTACGCGCCGGCATGCGGTCGAGCACCGACTGCACCGCCCGGTGGCGCCGCTCGGCGATGTCCTGCAGCAGCTGCTCCGCCGTCGCGGTGAGCCGCAGCCGCACCTCGCGCCGGTCGCGCGGATCCGCCATCCGCCGCAGCAGCCCCGTCGCCTCCAACCGGTCACACAGCCGGCTCGCCGAGGACGGCACCACCTTCAGCAGCTCGGCCAGCCGGTTGACGTTCGTCTCCGGCCGGCTCCGGATCAACGCCAGCACCCTCAGCTGCGTCGGAGAGACCGAGACGTGGTGCCGGGAGGCGGCCGCGTCCAGCACGCCGATCAGCGCCTCGGCGGCCGCGCCGATCGCCGCGGCGAGATCCGGATGTCGTTCCACCCGCTGTCCCCTGCCGTCGTCCCGCTCGTGCCCGACCCGGGTGACGGCGTCACCTCTCATCCGCCGACCCGGCCACGGGAACCGTGCCAGTCCAGGCAGACCACGACCGCGTCGTCGCGGAGATCGCTGTCCGCGTGGTAGGCGTGCAGTTCGCGCATCACCGTACCAACCGCCTCGGCGGCCGGCTGTAACCGCGTGGACCGCATCGCGCGCGCCATCGCCCGCTCCCCGTACGGCTCCTGGCCCTCCGGCTCGGCCGCCCACACCCCGTCGCTGACGACGAAGAGCCGGTCGCCCGGGGCCAGCGTGAACTCCTGCAGGTCGTAGCGTGCCTCCGCGAACATGCCCAACGGGAGCTGCTGGTCGAGCGTGATCGGCTCGACGGTCCCGCCGCGGACGCGCAGGACGTGCGGGGAGCCCGCGTCCACCGCCCGCACCCGCCCGGTGCGGGTGTCCAGCTCCAGCAGCAGCGTCGCCACGTACCGCTCGCCGCGGTGCTGGTAGTAGAGCGTGTCCGAGGCCAGCTCCGCCTGCTCGACCAGGCCCCCACCGGAGCGGCGCGCGTTGCGCATCGCGTTGACCGCCACGGCGGTCAGCAACGAGGCGGCCAGTCCGTTGCCGTCCCCGTTGAGCACCGTCACCGTCAACCGGTCACCGTCGACGGACCAGTCGAAGTGGTCGCCACCCACCGTGTACGCCGGTTCGAGCTGGCCGGCGAGGTGGAACGTCTGGTGCGTGACGCTGCGCCCGGGCAGCAGCTCCCACTGCATCTCGGCGGCCATGGTGAGCCGTTCCCGGCGCCGGGCCCGGCGGTAGCGGTCGGTCTCCCGGTCGGCCGCGCGCAGCGCCACCGCCAGGTCGCCGGCGATGTCGGCGGCCCGCTCCTCGGTGACCCCGTCCGGCACGCCGGGCAGCTCGATCATGAGGACGCCGAGGCGCTCGCCCCACACCGACAACGGCAGGAACAGCCGGCACCGGCCGTCGTCGGCGGCGTCGCGCACCGGCTGTTGACTGCTGAAGCAGCGCTGGAGCCCGCCGGCGCCGGTGAGGGACCCGGCCACCGTCGGCTCCGGGTCGAGCACCGGCCACAACCCGCTGATCCGGTAGTCGGCGATGAACACGTCGGTCCGGGTGGCGCCCAGCGTCGACCGGATCGCCCGGTCGGCGGCCTCCGCGAGCTGGTCGGGCGGAGCGGCGCGGAGCGTGCGTGACACCGGATCGGGCCGGTCCACCATGGTTGTTCCTCCGAGAAACTTGCTGTAGGGCAAGCATCATACGGAGGGCGTACCACGGCCGGACGGTGCGGTGCCCGCCGCGCCGCGCGCTAGTCCTCCCCGCGCACCGCGACACCGCCGTGGAACGCGTCCGGCAGGTCCGGCGCCGGGCCCTCGGCGCGCCAGCGGGTGACCGGGACGATGCCGTCGTCGGTCGGCTCCCACCGGCCCAGCAGCGGGCGGAACGCCGACGGCGGACGCATCCGGAACGCCGGGCCCATCATCGCCAGCGCCTCCGGGTAGCCGGCCAACTCCTCGGTGTCGAAGTCGATCGCGAGGCAGCTACCCGGCGCGGCCGCCGCGTACAACTCGTCGAGGGTACGGGCCAGCGTGTCGTCGTCGAGGAACGCGGCGAGCCCGAGGAACACCACCCCCACCGGCCGCCTCCCCCACCCCGGCACGAAGCGGTGCAGCTGCGCCGGGTCCACGGTGCCCACGTCGGTCGCGTCGCCGTAGCCGTAACCGGCCCGGTCGCTGCCGGCCAGGATGCGCTGGCCGAGCCGGATCGTCACCGGGTCGACGTCGGTGTAGAGCACCGTCGCCTCGCTCGCCACCTCGTGCACGTTGCCCATCGTGGGCACCCCCGCGCCGAACACCAGGAAACCGTCCACACCCCGCTCGGCGATCGACCGCACGGCACGGCCGAGGAACCCGCGCAGCGCGCGGAAGATCGGGGCGCACGGCCCGTACGCCTGCTCGAAGGCTCGCGCGGCGGCCACGTCGACGGGAAAGTGGTGCTCCCCGCCGAGCCAGAAGTCGATCATCCGTGCGGTGCTCGGCTGGTCGGGCTCAACCATCGACGACGCTCCCTCCCCGGCGGTCGTGGCCAGCGTACCGACCGGGCGTCCTGGACGGTATCGCCCCGGCGGCACCGACCCGGCCGCGATACTGGCCACAGTGGGCGGGAGGTGGGGCGGTGAACTCGGCGAACGGCGCGGCGGTCGTGGTCGGCGTGGACGGGTCCGATCCGTCCCTGCGCGCGGTACGCCTCGCCGCCGCCGAGGCGGTCCGCCGGCACCGGCCACTGCGGGTGGTGCACGGGTTCATCTGGCCGCTGCTGCGCGTCCCGGTCACCCCGCCACCGGACGGGCCGCCCGGCGGCGGGCTGCGCAGCCAGGCCGAGCAGGTCGTGGAGGCCGCCGTCGACGAGGCCCGGGCCACCGCGCCCGGCGTACGGGTCTCCGGCGAGATCATCGACGGGGAGGCCGCCGCCGTGCTGCTCGGCGAGTCGCCCACCGCCGCGATGATCGTGCTCGGCGACCGGGGGCTGGGCGGGTTCTCGGCGCTGGTCGTCGGCTCGGTGGCGATCCAGGTCGCGTCGTACGCCGACTGCCCGGTGCTGGTCGCCCGCGGCACGGTGCGCGACGACGGGCCCGTGGTCGTGGGGGTCGACGGGTCGGAGCTGTCCACGCTGGCGATCGAGTTCGCCGCCGAGACCGCCGCCGCCCACGACGCTCCGCTGCTCGCGCTGCACGCCTACCGTCACCCGGTGTCCACCGGCCCCGGCGACATGCAGCCCCTGGTCTACGACGAGGCGCAGTTGCGGACGGACGAGGAGCAGGTGCTCGCCGAGTCGCTCGCCGGGCTGGGTGAGCGCTACCCCGACCTGCCCCTGACCCGGGAGGCGGTGCACGGCCGGCCCGGACGGGTCCTCGCCGAGGCCTCGAAGCGGGCCCGGCTGGTGGTGGTCGGCGGTCAGGGGCGGGGCGAGTTCACCGGGTTGCTGCTGGGGTCGGTGAGCCAGTCGGTGCTGCACCACGCGGACTGTCCGGTGGCGGTGGTGCGGGCGCCGCGCTGAGCACGGTTGACCCGCGCGGCAGCGGGTAGACGCCCCCGGTACGCCATCGGCGACAGCGACCGGAGGAGGCAGAGATGCCAGGACCACGGCCGGGCAGCAACGCGTACGACAAGCAGCGGGCGCGACTGCGCAACGCGATCGACGACTCCGGACGGCGAGTGCCCGACGGCCGGGCGAACCAGGTCGCGAACCGGATCCTGCAGGAGGACCGGGGCCAGCGCGGGGTGGTCCGTGGGGAACGGACGTACGGCCCCAAGGGCGAACGCGAACCGGGCGACCCGAAGTGAGGGCCAGCGACGTGACCGACGGCGCCATCGCGGGCGCCGTCGGCACCACCGCGTTGAACGTCGTCACCTACCTGGACATGGCGCTGCGCGCCCGCCCGTCCAGCAGCACCCCCGACGAGGCCGCCGGGCGGCTCGCCGGTGCCGCGCACCTGGACCTGGGGCCGGCGCCGAAGGCGACGAACCGCCGCACCGGGCTGGGTGCCCTGCTGGGGTACGCCACCGGCATCGGCGTCGGCGTCGGCTTCGCGCTGCTGGCGCGGGGCCGACGGCAGCCGCTGGCCGCCGCCGGCGGGCTGCTCGGCGCGGGCGCGATGACGATGACCGACGGTTCGCTGACCGTGCTTCGGGTCACCGACCCGCGGACGTGGCGGCGCTCCGACTGGCTGGCCGACATCGTGCCGCACCTGGTGTACGGCGTGGTGGCCGCAGCCACGTGGAACCGGCTGCGGCCACCCGCGAAGCGTCGGGGCTAGCCCCGGGCGTCGCTCTCGTCGTCGGCCAGCGGCTCACCCGCCGGGCCGTACGGCGAGACCTGCCCCTTCGGCACCGGTCGACCCTGGTCCCCGCGCGACGAGCCACGGTTGAGCGGGTGGCCGGTCGGCGTCGGGCCCTTGCTGTCCTGGCTGGTCGCGCCCTTGTTGTTGCGGCGGAACTCCTCCTGCTGCGGATTCACCATCGGTGTCTCCCCTCCGGGTGGACGGCTCACGGCATCGACCGCCTCCCGGGCCGGTTACCCGCCGCCATCCCGGCCAATCCGCCCCGACGTACGGGCCCGATCAGGGCTAGCCGGCCGGCGGGCGGGTACATCCCGGACGTGGGCGACCAACGGGCGGTGACGCGGGTCCTGCTGGACCGTCAGGGACGGACGTACGCCGAGGAGGCCGGGATCCGGCTCGCCGACCGGCCGGGGCCGCTCTATCAGCTGCTCGTGCTGACGACTCTGTTGAGCACCCGGATCCGGGCGTCGGTGGCGGTGGCGGCCGCGCGGGAGCTGTTCGCGGCCGGTTACCGGACCCCGCAGGCGATGGAGGCGGCGACCTGGCAGCAGCGGGTCGACGCGCTGGGCCGCGGCCACTACCGCCGCTACGACGAGCGCACCGCCACGATGCTCGGCACCGGCGCCCGGCTCTGCCTGGACCGCTGGCACGGGGACCTGCGCCGGCTGCACCGCGACGCGGGCGGCGAACCGGCCGGGCTGCGCCGCCGGCTGACCGAGTTCCCCGGGATCGGCCCGACCGGGGCGGACATCTTCCTGCGCGAGGCGCAGACCGTGTGGACGGACCTGCGGCCGTTCGCGGACCGGCGGGCCCTCGCCGGCGCGGAGCGCCTCGGCCTGCCCGGGTCACCGGACCGGCTGGCCCAGCTCGTGCGCGGTGCGGACTTCGGCCGGCTCGCGTCGGCGTTGGTGCGGGTGGCGCTCGGCGAGGAGTCCGCCGGCGACGTCACCCGGGTCGCCGCCGCCCGCTGAGCCGCGCCGCTACTTCGCCGGCTGACCCGGCTTGGTCAGGTGCCACACCAGCAGCGAAGCGAGCACCGCCAGCAGCACCAGTCCACCGGTGAGCCCGCGGCCCTCGTCGGGGTCCCGTCCGGTCGTGCCGAAGTAGATCACCGCGAGACCGGCGAGCACCGTCAGAAACGTCCGTACACCTCGGTCCTTCACGTATCGCACGCTACGAGCGCGCGCGGCCGTGGCGGGCCGTTTCCGCCCTCCTGTCCCCCGTCCGGGTTACGGCCTCAGTCGACCTCCAGATCGTCGAGGGAGATGGCGTGGGTCATCAGCCAGCGGGCCAGCGCCGCCATTCCGAACAGCCACAGCGGCGCCGACTCGGTGGTGCCGTTGGTGGCGAAGATGGCGAACCGCAGGTCCGGAGCCCGGTACGCCTCGATCCGCCACTTGTGCTGCTTGTCCCGCCAGACCGCGGAAGGGTCCATGCCGTCACCGTAGGTGACGACAGCGGGTGCCCGGCGACGTTCGCACGGGGCGGTGCCGGCGGGCCCTAACCCGGCACGACCGTTCCGCCGAGCAGCGCCCGCAGCCCGGCGACCAGCACGGACAGCCCGATGGCGCCGAGAATCAGCACGCAGAGCCCCCACCACCCGGAGTGCCGAGCGGCCCGCTCCGGGGCCGGCCGCCAGCGTTCCCGGTAGACCCAGGCCAACACACCGACCCCGAAGGGCAGCAGCCCGACCCAGAACCAGTACCAGCGGGTGCCGACACGCGGTGGCCGCCCGTTGACGAGCACGAACAGCCAGATAAGCCCGATCGCCATCGCCGTCAGGACCGCCGCGTCGCTCACCCGGTGCGCCGGAGCCCCGTCGGCCCGCCACACCTGGGCAGTCGCGGTCAGCCGGGCGTCCCGGGCGGACGGCCCCGGGTCGGACCAGCCCTGCGGTCCGCCGTCGTACGTGTACCGGACCTGCCCGTTCGGCAGCGTCCACGCGACGACCCCGCCCTGGTCGGCGCCGTAGCGGGGCTCGGGCGCGTCGCCCCACAGGGCGTCGTCGTTCCAACCGTCGGTCCGTTGGAACGTGATGACCCGCCCGGCCGCGAGGTCCCGGTCCAGTTCGTCCACCGGCACCTCGCGGGGCGCCGACCACCACGCCAGACCGGCCCACAGCAGCCACAGCAGCAGCAGCGCCCACGGCAGGCCCACGGCGGTCAGCGCCGGCAGACGGCGTCCCAGGGTCCGCACCCGTTGGCTGGTCATGCCGGCACGATCGCACGTCGCCGCAACCGGCGCCGCCCCGGGCGCGTCAGGGCTGGGCGGTGACCACGACCCGCGCGTCGTCGGGCAGCCGGCGGGTGGCGCCCCGCCGGTCCAGCAACTCCAGCAGCGGCACCGCGACCCGCCGGGTGGTGTCGAGGGCCTGCCGGGCCGCCGACAGGGTGAACGGCTGCGGCAGCCCGGCCAGCACCCGCACGGCGTCGTCGAGGGCATCGGGCAGCAGCACCACGTTCTCGGCGAGCTTGAGCAGCGCGCCGGCGCGGACGGCCGCGCCGATCTCCCGCGGCCCCAGGCCCAGGTCGGCCAGGCGGTCGGCCTCCGGCGCCCGGAACGGGCGGTCGCCGTACTCCGCACGGATCCGCCGCACCGCGCGAGCCACCGGCTCGGGAAGGCTGTCGCGGGCGGCCGCGGTGACCCGACCGGCGTGGACCCGAAGCGGCGCCCGGACCAGCGCCTCGACCAGAGCCCGGTCGGGCAGGCCGAGCCGCTGTCGCAGCGTCTCCACGGGCGTACCGGGCTCCAGGGGGTGTTCCCGGGCGTGCCGGGCCACCTCCTCGACCAGTCGGGCGCCGAGCCGCGCCCAGTGGTCCGGGTCGGCCAACCAGTCCCCCGCCACCGGCGTGCCCGCCACCGGCACGCCCATCCGGATCAGGTCCTCGGCGCGGATCAGGTGCCGACGGCGCAGCTCCCCGGCCAGGTCGGGCCGGCCGTCCAGCACGGCGAGCACCGCCGCGCGGGCTGCCGCCGCGCCCCGCCGGCTGAGCGGGGGCGGTGCCACGTCGAGCACGGTGACCCCACCGGCGACGTGCCGGCGGCCCGGGTCACGCAGCAGCGCCCGGTCGCCGACGAGCAGCGGCAGCGGCCGCGCCAGCCGCAGCCGCACGGTGTCCGGGCCGAGCGGGCGTACGTGGGCGGGCACCGCGGCCGACCCGACGTGCAAGGTGAGCGTGGCGGGCAGGTCCGCCGCCGGGTCACCGGTGAGCCGGACGTCGACCAGGTCCGTGCCGCGGAACCGGCCGGGGGCGAGCAGCGCGTCACCGCGCGCCAACCGGTCCCGGGGGGTGCCGCGCAGGTTCACCGCGACCCGGGCCACCGCCGCCACTTCCGGCCGGGCGACGCCCAGTGACTGCAGGCCGCGGACCCGCACCGTCTCCCCGGTGGCCGCGAGTTCCAGCTCGTCGCCGACCCGCAGCCGCCCGGCGCCGAGGGTGCCGGTGACGACGGTGCCGCTGCCCCGGATGGTGAAGCTGCGGTCGACCCACAGCCGGACCGGGCCGGTCGGGTCGGGCGCCGGCAGTCGGGCGGCGAGCCGGTCCAGGGCGGCGCGCAGCCGCGGCAGGCCGGCGCCGGTCACCGCGCTGACCGTGACGGTCTCGACGTCGCCGAGCGCGGTGGCGGCGACCTCCGCCCGGGCGCGGGCCTCCGCCGGCTCCGGGTCGGCCAGGTCGGCGCGGGTCACCACGAGCAGGCCGTACGCCACCCCGAGCGCGTCGAGCGCGGCCAGGTGCTCGGCGGACTGCGGCATCCAGCCCTCGTCGGCGGCGACGACGATCAGCGCGGCCGGCACCGGACCGACGCCGGCGAGCATGTTCGGCACGAACCGTTCGTGGCCGGGTACGTCGACGAACGCGACGGTGCCGCCGGAGGGCAGCGTCGTCCAGGCGAAGCCGAGGTCGATGGTCATGCCCCGGCGGCGCTCCTCGGCCCACCGGTCCGGTTCCATGCCGGTCAGGGCCCGCACCAGGGTCGACTTGCCGTGGTCGACGTGTCCGGCGGTCGCGACGACCCACACGTCAGTCGTCCCCCGGCACGGCCAGCACCGCGGCGCGGACCGCCTCGTCGGCCTCCGCCGGCACGCAGCGAAGGTCGAGCAGTAGCCGCCCCTGCACGACGCGGCCCAGCACCGGTGGCCGCCCGGTGCGCAGCGGCGCCGCGTACCGCTCGGGCAGGCTCAACGCCCACGAGTCCAACTCGACGCCCGGGGCGCCGCCCCCGCCGACCACCGCCACCGACGGCACCACCTCGGCCTTGCGGCCGTCGGCGCCGAGCCGGTCCCGCAGCCGTTCCGCCCGGGCCTGCAGCGCCGTCGGGTCGGCGTGCAGGGCGTCCCGGGTGGGCGTGTCCGGGCGGTGCAGGGTGGCCGCGAGCGCGGCGAGGGTGAGCTTGTCGACCCGCAACGCCCGGGCGAGCGGGTGCCGGCGCAGCCGCTCGACCAGCTCGGCGGCGCCGAGCAGCAGCCCGGCCTGCGGCCCGCCGAGCAGCTTGTCACCGCTGGCGGTGACCAGGTGCGCGCCGGCGCGCAGGGTAGTGCCGGCGTCCGGCTCGTCGGGCAGCAGCGGATCCGGGGTCAGCAGCCCGGAGCCGATGTCGGCGACCACCGGGACGCCGAGGGTGGCGAGGTCACGCACGTCGACGGCGGAGGTGAAGCCGGTGACCCGGAAGTTCGACGGGTGCACCTTCAGCACGAAGCCGGTGCGCGGGCCGACGGCGGCGGCGTAGTCGGCGACGCTGGTGCGGTTGGTGGTGCCCACCTCGCGCAGCCGGGCGCCGGTGCTCTCCAACAGGTCGGGCAGGCGGAAGCCGTCGCCGATCTCGACCAGCTCACCGCGGCTGACGACGATCTCCCGGCCGGCGGCGAGCGCGGTGGCCGCGAGCACCAGCGCCGCCGCGCCGTTGTTCACCACGTGCACCGCCGCCGCGTCTGGCACCGCGGCGGCGAGAGCGTCCAGGGCGTCGCGGCCCCGGCGGGCCCGCCGGCCCGTGGCCAGGTCCAACTCGACGTCGGTGTGCCCGGCGGCGGCGATCAGCGCGGCCACCGCCGGCCGGGACAGCGCGGCCCGGCCCAGGTTGGTGTGCAGCACGACGCCGGTGGCGTTGAGCACGGTGCGGGGTGCCGGGGCGGGCAGTGCCGCGGCGGCGGCGTCCCGGACCGCCTCCGGGCTGATCTCGCCGCGCCGGGCCCGGTCCTGCGCGGCGGTCACGGCGGCCTTCACCCGATCGCGTCCCAGCGCGGTGATCGCGGCGGCCAGCCTCGGGTCGGCCAGCAGCACGTCGGTGCGGGGCACGCGCCGACGCGGGTCGGTCTGCCCGTCACGCATCGCGTCATCTCCCCGCGGTTGGCGGAGACGGACGGGAATCGAACCCGCCTGGCCCGGGTCCCGGACCACACCGGTTTTGAAGACCGGGAGGGGCACCAGCCGCCTGAACGCCTCCACCGAGCATTTGACCACAGGGTCAGGACGGCCGCGCGACAAGGTCGAAAACCGCTCGGACCTCCGGCGTCAGTCCGGGGTCGGGCCGGCGGCCGCGTTCCGGCGGTTCGCCCGCTCACGCTGCGGCACCACCGTGTACTTCGGATCCCGTGCCGAGGCCACCCCGGCGTGGAACACACCGAACCGGGTCGCCACCGAGGCGACCAGCAGGGCCGCGCCGGAGACCACGGAGACCACCCGGCTGCGACGGCCGAGCAGCGCCCCGGCCACCCCGGCCGCGGTGAGGACCCGCCCGGCGTTGAGCAGGCGACCCGCCCGGCCGGTGCGGTACGGCTCGCCGAGCAGACCGAACCGGGTCTCCACGCGGTGCGACCCGGTGAGCTCCAGCGCGGCGCCGGCCATCGCCATCCGCCGGGCCGGGCCGGCCTGCGCGACGGGCGCGCAGATCAGGCCGACGCCGGCGCCGCTGGCCAGGGCGCTGCCCGCGAAGATGACCGGCAGTTCCGGGTACGCCTCGTGCCACGACGGCACCGCCGTGTCGGCGAGCAGCACCCCCGTGTACGTCGCGAGGGCCGGGGCGGTGACGGCGGCGGCCAGCCCGGCGACGTGTCCGGCCGGTGGCAGCAGCCGACGGGTCAGCCCGAGCAGACCGCGGTCGGGCAGCAGCGGCGCCGCCTCGGCGACCGCAGCCACGCCGGCGGCCGGCCCGAACGCCGTCAGGATCCAGGTGCCCACCGACATCGGTGAGGTCAGCTTCGCCACCCGCAGCATGTGGTGGAACCGGTCCGGCCGGCCGAGGTCGTGGATGAGGAAGCCGGCGCTGGCGGTGACCGCGGCGAGCGCGGCGACCCGGCCCGACCGGCGCAGCGCGGGCCGCCCGGTGAGCTGACCGCCCGCCGCGAGCAGCGACGAGCCGGCCGCGAGGCCACCGGTGAACAGGTAGGCGGCGATGTCCCACTTCCACACCGGCGCCTTCAGGATCGGCCGGCCGTAGTAGGAGACGAACTCGGCCTCGGGGACCCGCAGCTCCTCCCCACCCCGACGCCGCCGGCGCCCGCTGCCCCGCTCGCCCGGTCCCGCGTCCCGGCCGGGCACCGGTGCGAGACCCGCCGCGCCCGCGTCGGTGAGCGGCGCGTCGGGCCGCACGCTGCTCGCGTGGGTGCCGTCCTCGGCCCGCTCGCGGCCGCCCCGACCACCGTCGAGGCGGTCGCGGAAGCGGCGGAACCGGTCACCGACCGGCGGGCGGTCCTGGTTCACGACGATCTCCCGACGAACGCGGCCACGGTGGCCGCGGCCATGGCCAGGGCGGCCAGCCCGGCACGCTTCCACATCTTCGGCAGGTCCCGGGTGGTGACCACCGGGTCCGGCGGCAGCCCGTACACCTCCGGCTCGTCCAGCAGCAGGAAGAACGCGCCGTCCCCACCGACACCGTCGGTCGGGTCGTGGCCGTAGAGGCGGGCCTCCGGCACACCCCGCTCGTGCAGTTTCGCGACCCGGGCAGCCGCCCGCTCCCGCAGCTCGTCGAGACGCCCGTACTGGATCGACTCGGTGGGGCAGGCCTGGGCGCACGCCGGCGTCTTCCCGGCGTCCAACCGGTCGTAGCACAGGGTGCACTTCCACGCCCGGCCGTCGCCCTTACGCTGGTCGATCACCCCGTAGGGGCAGGCGGAGATGCAGTAGCCGCAGCCGTTGCAGATGTCCTCCTGCACCACCACCGTGCCGAACTCGGTGCGGAACAGCGAACCCGTCGGGCACACGTCCAGGCAGGCGGCGTGCGTGCAGTGTTTGCACACGTCGGACATCATCAGCCAGCGGAAGTCGGTGCGGGTCTCGGGGCCGCTGGCCCGCCCGGGCGGCTGCGACCCCGGCATGCCGAGGAACTCCGGCCCCGCCGCCATCGCCGCCGCCGCCTCCGGTGAGCCCGGCGGCACGCCCGGGTCGGTGCCGGTGGGGTTGCCGGTGGTCGCGCCGACCGCCGCCGAGGCCGCGCTGACCGTGCCGTCGGTGGGGTTGCCGGCGAACGTCGGGGTCCGGTGCTGCCCCGGCGGGCGGGGCTGCTCGATGAACGCGACGTGCCGCCACGAGTTGGCCGTCAACGCGCCCGTGTTGTCGTACGACATGCCCAACAGGTCCAACCCCGACGTGGGCACGTCGTTCCACTCCTTGCAGGCCACCTCGCAGGCCTTACAGCCGATGCAGACGCTGGTGTCGGTGAAGAAGCCCATCCGAGGTGGGGCGTCGGACCAGCCCGCCTCCGGCGCCGGGTCGAGCGGGCCGTAGAGGCTGTTCGGGTCAGGAATCATCGCGTCCCTCCCCGTCGGCGGGCGTCACGGTCGGCGAGTGCCGACCCGGTGTGATACCGGCCCGCCGCCGGTAGTCGTCGACCAGCTCCCGCAGCGCCGGGCCGGTCGGTCGACGCCCCGGTCGTACGTCGCACGTGCCGACCTTGCTCTCCTGGATCAACACGTTCGGGTCGAGCGTGATCCCGATCAGGTCGTTGGCCGAGTCGCCGGTCACCAGGCCCTCGAAGCCGAAATGGTACGGCAACCAGACCTGGTGGATCACCCGACCGTCCACCCACAGTGGCGTCATCCGGTCGGTGACCAGCACCTTCGCCTCGATGACCGCCCGACCGCTGACCAGGTGCGCCCACCCCAGGTGCTGCAGCCCCACCAGGCCGGCCAGCTCCGGCGACACCTCGACGAACATCTCCGGCTGCAGCTCGGCCAGCGGCCGCACATTGCGGCTCATCCCCCCGGCCGTGTGGTGTTCGGTGAGCCGGCTGACCGTGAACACGTACGGGAAGACGTTGCTGTGCTCCTCCGGCGGGCTCGGGTTCACCGAGTTGATCGGATGCGTGTAGACCTTGCGCGTCGGGTTGGCCTGCTGCTGGTAGAGCGGGTTGCGCAGCGGCGACTCGGCCGGCTCGTAGTGCGTGGGCAGCGGACCGTCCACCACACCGGTCGGCGCGTACAGCCAGCCCTTGCCGTCGCCCTGCATCACGAACGCGTCGTCACCGGCGATGCCGGCCGGCCCGGACGTGCCCGGTTCCGGCCGGTACGACGGCGGCTTCGTCTTCTCGAAGTCCGGCACGTCGTAGCCGGTCCACTCGCCTTTCTCCTCGTCCCACCAGACGTACCTCTTCCGCTCGCTCCACGGCCGCCCCTGCGGGTCGGCCGACGCGCGGTTGTAGAGCGTGCGCCGGTTCGCCGGCCACGCCCAGCCCCACTCACCGGCCACCCAGTTCTGCTCGTGCCGGGACTTGCGGCGCGCGGCCTGGTTCACGCCGTCGGCGTACACCCCGCTGTAGATCCAGCAGCCCATCGCCGTCGAGCCGTCGTCCTTGGCCTCGGTGAAGCCGCCCAGCGGACGGCCGGTGGCCACGTCGTACCCGTTGATCTCCCGCAGCACCGCCTCGGCGTTCGGCTCGGCGAGCGGACCGTGCGTGGGGTAGTCCCAGGCCAGGTCGAGCAGCGCCCGGTCGCGGGGCTTGTCCGACGCGGCCAGCTTCTCCCGCAGCTTGCGGCCCAGGTGGTAGAAGAACCACAGCTCCGAGCGGCAGTCGCCCGGCGGCTCGAGGGCCTTCTCCCGCCACTGCAGCAGGCGCTGCGTCTGCGTGAAGGTGCCCTCCTTCTCCGCGTGCGACGCGGCGGGCAGGAAGAACACCTCGGTGCGGCACCGCTCCGGGGCGATCTCGCCGGTGGCCACCTCCGGCCCGTTCTTCCAGAACGTCGCACTCTCGATCATGAACAGGTCGCGGACCACCAACCAGTCCAGGTTCGCCATGCCGAGCCGCTGGGCCCGACCGTGCGCCGAACCGACCGCCGGGTTCTGCCCGAGCAGGAAGTAGCCCTTCACCTTGCCGTCGATCATGTTGAGCACCTGCTGGTAGGTGCCGTGGTCGCCGGTCATCCGGGGCACGTAGCCGTAACAGAAGTCGTTCTCCGGCGTCGCCGCGTCCCCCCAGTACGCCTTCAGCAGGCTCGCCGCGTAGGAGCGGGCGTTGCCCCAGAAGCCCTTCTGGCCGGGGTGCCGGATGCTGTCCACCCACGCGTCGAACGTCGGGTGATTGGCGTGGTGCGGCATCGGCAGGTAGCCGGGGAGCAGGTTGAACAGCGTCGGGATGTCGGTGGAACCCTGGATGCTGGCGTGCCCGCGCAGCGCCAACACACCACCGCCGGGGCGGCCGACGTTGCCCAGCAGCAGCTGGATGATCGCTCCGGTGCGGATGTACTGCACACCGACGCTGTGCTGCGTCCAACCCACCGAGTAGACCAGCACGCCGGTCCGCTCCCGGCCCGAGTTCTCCGTCCAGGCGCGCGCCAACTCGAGGAACTTCTCCTGCGGGATGCCGCAGACCCGCTCCACCATCTCCGGGGTGTAGCGGGCGTAGTGCCGCCTGAGGATCTGGTAGACGCAGTGCGGATCCTGCAACGTCTCGTCGCGTCGCACCTGACCCTCTATCGGCCGACCGTGCGACTCGTGCCGCAGCCCGGCCGCGGTCTCCCGCTCCTCGCTGGTGTCCGTCGTGCCGGACTCGCCCTCCTGCCCCGCGTACTGCCAGCTCGTCTGGTCGTAGGAGCCGTTCTCCGGGTTGAAGCCCGAGAAGACACCGTCGGCGTCCTCCGCGTCGACGAACTGGTCACTGACGATCGTGGCCGCGTTCGTGTACGCCAGCACGTACTCCCGGAAGTCGAGCTCGTTCTCCAGGATGTAGCGCACCACGCCACCGAGCAGGGCGATGTCCGTGCCGGCCCGGATCGGCAGGTACGTGTCGGCCAGCGCGCTGGTCCGGGTGAACCGCGGGTCCACGTGGAAGACCTTCGCGCCCCGCGACTTCGCCTCCATCACCCACTGGAAGCCCACCGGGTGGGCCTCGGCCATGTTCGAGCCCTGGATGACGATGACGTCAGCGTTGGCGAGGTCCTGCTGGAAGTCCGTCGCACCACCGCGACCGAAGCTGGTCCCCAGACCGGGGACGGTGGCGGAGTGTCAAATACGGGCCTGGTTCTCGATCTGGAGCGCCCCCATCGCCGTGAACAGCTTCTTGATGAGGTAGTTCTCCTCGTTGTCCAGCGTCGCCCCACCCAGGCTGGAGATGCCCAGCGTGCGGTTGAGCGGCCGGCCCTCGCTGTCGGAGTCCTCCCAGGTCTCCTCGCGCGCCGCGAGCACCCGGTCGGCGATCATGTCGAGCGCGACGTCGAGGTCCAGGTCCTCCCACTCCGTCGCGTACGGCCGCCGGTAGCGCACCTTCGTCTGCCGCAACGGGCTGGTGACCAGGCTCTTGCTGGCCGCGCCCTTCGGGCAGAGCCGCCCACGGGAGATCGGGCTGTCCGGGTCACCCTCGATCTGGGTGACCTGCCCGTCCTTCACGTAGATCCGCTGGCCGCAGCCGACGGCGCAGTAGGGGCACACGGACCGGGCCATGCTGTCGGCGGTCTCGGTGCGCGCGGTCAGCTCCGTCGAGTGAGGCGATTGGGCGGCCGCGCCGCGCCCGAGTGGGTCGGTGCCGGTGAGCTGGCGGTAGACCGGCCAGCCCTCGATGAAGGTCCGCAGGCCCATCCGCGACACCTCCCACCCGACCGTCGACGCCGACCCCTTGAACATAGGCCAGCGGACGCTCCACCGCGACCCAAGACCCGGATCTTCCGCCCTCCCCCGCCGCCCTTCCCCGCGCCGCCTCGACCCGCCTCGGCCGTCCCGCTCGCCGACGCTCAGATGGCGGCGGGCGGCTTGGGCTGGCCGGTCGGCGGCTGGCGGCTGGCGGCTGGCGGCTGGCGGCTGGCGGCGATCTTGGAGGTTTGTGGCCCCGGGAGGGGCGCTGGTCTTCCAAGATCCGCGTGGGGAGGGGCGGTGTAGACAGCGCCGCCCCCGACCGGGTGGTCGGGGGCGGCGCTGGGGTGTCGGTGTGCAGGTCGCCTCGCGGCGAGTGGCACGAACGCGGCTCCAGCCGAACGGTAGTCCGCGACGGCATTTATTAGGTGAGGCCCGGGGACACTGGGCACACCGACACTGCACACAACCTACCCGCGCCCGCCCTTGTTCCCACCCACCGATGCTCGCCTTTTCTCCGCTCCCACCCTCCGCCGGCCGACTTGGTCGGCGGCGCGGACGCGGCCAGCGGCCGGGCTGGTCCGTCGGCGTCGGGTCCGCCACGCTCCGCCGGGAGAGCACGCCCCTGGTGTGAGCGCGGGGTGGACACGCCGCTGGCCGGCACCCCGGGTTCGGGGTGCCGGCCAGCGGCGTTTCGTGCTGTGGGTTCGTGCTGGTGGGTCAGCTGTTCCAGTGCTGGCCGACCAGGTCGGCGGCCTGCTGCTCCCACTGGGCGTAGGCGTCCGGGTAGGCCGACACCTGCACCGTCTGCGCGGCCTCGGTCAGCGGCATGTCCTGCCACCCGTCGACCTGCTTCAGACCCTTCAGGAACGCCTGGGTCGAGTAGATCGGATCAGTGATCTGCTCCGGCGTACCCCAACCCGAGGACGGACGCTGCTGGAACAGGCCCAGCGAGTCGTGGTCGTTGCGGTCACCCAGGTGACCCAGGTTCTCCAGCTTCGACTCCTGCAGGCTCGTCGCGATCGAGATGACCGCCGCCCGCTCGTCCATACCCGACTTCTTCGTGCCGGCGATGATCGCCTTCACATTGCCGGTCTGCTCGTCGTTCAGGTCGATCCGCGACTGCGCACCCTGGGTGCCGTGCGGAATCAGCTTGCCCTTATCCACCGTGCTCTTGTCGGTCTGCACGACCGCGACAGGCTTGGCGTCCACCGCGGGGGTGGCGGCGTGGGCGGCGATCGGACCACCGGCGATGCCACCGGCGAAAGCCAGACCAGCAATACCAAGAACGCTCTTACGCATGATCGTGTTCATGTCAGAAGCTCCAATGTTCGGGGGTGGAGCCCCACACCAACCCTGGGGGTGGGCCGGTATCGGGGCGGCACCGAAGAACCGGCGCCCTGCAAAAAAAGGGGAAAAGTCTTCGGGGGTCCCGGCGACCGGGCCGAGCCGGGGGCTCACCGCGCCGGGTCCATCTCCAACGACCGCCAGCCCGCCATCATTCCGGGGCCCGCCGATCGCGTGGTCCATGTCCAACGACCGGGGCCGGGCCATCATTCCGGGCCCTCACCCACACCCGCCAACCCGAGAAGGCCAGCAGGCCAGGGCTCCTACCTCGGCCGTCAGGGGGTATTCAACGCCCCCGACCAAGCCACCATTCCGCCCTCACCGTGGCCCCGACCACAGGACCCCAACCCCCAAACCCGGACACCCCACCCACCCGCACCAGACAAACACCCCACCAAGCACCGCCCGAGCGAACACTGCTAGCGGATCTTGGACGATTGAGGCCCCCAGAGGGGCCACAACTCACCAAGACCCGCGGGCCGGCCCGACGACCACCCCGACCGCAACCACAGACCCGGACATCCACCCCGAAACATCATCGCCACCCACCAGGCGCCCCCGCACCGCTCCCCGCCTGCACTGATCCACTCCGGGTCAAGGAAATCGCGGTATCGAGCCGCCCCGGACACCTCGACATCACGGAAACGGGGTCGATCACGCTCGGCAGGCTCGACGGCCCGTCGCCCGCACCGGCCGTACGGCCGGCGAGCGTGGGACGTGTCGGGGTTGGCGCGCGCCACGGAACGGGGGTTGGCGCTACCCTGACAGCATGTCGGCCGTCACGAGTGCGTACCTCGCCCGCCCTGGGCGTCCCGCCGTGGTGGCCCGCACCCTCGCCGAGCTGACCGGGCCGACGCGCGGCATCGTCGAGCTACCGGTACGCCTGATGTGGAGCACCGAGCGTGCCTTCGACCTGGCGGACCCGGACGACCTGCTCTGGATGTACGAGAACGTGCTGCGGGAGACGACCCGCGTCGACGACCTGCGGGAGCTGATCGACGGGCGGACGTTGCGGCGGGTGTGGCGGCGGCTGAACCTGCCGCGGGGCGTACGCCTGGCGTGGGAGAGTCGCCACCGGGGTCTGCGCACCGCGTGAACCACCTGCACGACTTCTACCGGGAGGTGGCCCGGGTGGCGCTGACCGCCGCGGGCCCGCACCGTTTCGTGCTCGGCGGCGGGGTGGCGTGGGCGGCGCACGGCCTGGTCACTCGTCCGACGGAGGACGTCGACCTGTTCGCCGACGTCGAGGGCGCGGCGGCTGCGGCGGCGGCCGGCGTGCGGGCGGCGTTGGAGCGGGCCGGCTACCAGGTGGCGGACGCGGACCCGGACAGCGAGTTGGCGGAGCTCTTCGACGGCTTCGACCGGGACCTGCGCGACTTCGTGGTGAGTCGGGACGGCCGGCGGATCCGGCTCAGCCTGGCCCGCCTCGAGCGGTACCGCAGCCCGGTGGTGATGGACCTCGGCCCGGTCATGGACGTCCGTGACCTGATCGCCAACAAGACGGCGGCGCTGGTCAACCGCCGGGAGGTGCGCGACTACATCGACGTCGCGGCCGCCCTGGACCGCTACTCGGTGTCCGATCTGCTGGCGCTGGCCCGCCAGGTGGACCCGGCGCTGGACCCGGCGGACGTGCGGGCGGCGGGCCGGTACCTGGACGAGGTGCCGGACCGCCGCTTCGCCCGCTACGGGCTGGACGCCGACCGGATCGCGGAGGTCCGCCGCCGGATGGCCGCCTGGCCCCGCTGACGGACGCCCGGCCGGGCGGGCAGGCGGAGAACCGCCCGCCCGCCCAGAATTTGCCGGTCCCGGCCTGCCGCCGCCCGCCGGGCGTCGGTCACTTCGTCGGCCGTCCGCCGGTGACGCCGAGGATCTCGCCCGTGACGTAGCTGGACTCCTGGGAGGCGAAGAAGACGTACGCGGGTGCCAACTCGGCCGGCTGACCGGGGCGGCCCATCGGGGTGTCGGTGCCGAACTGCTCCACCTTGTCCGGCGGCATCGTCGCCGGGATGAGCGGCGTCCACACCGGCCCGGGTGCGACGGCGTTGACCCGGATGCCCTGCCCGGCCAGGTCCTGGGCCAGCGCCTTCGTGAAGTTGGCGATCGCGGCCTTCGTGGTGGCGTAGTCGAGCAGCTGCGGCGACGGGTCGAACGCCTGGATGGAGGAGGTGTTGATGATGGCCGACCCCTCCGGCATGTGCGGTACGGCCATCCGGCACAGCCAGAACATGGCGTACACATTGGTCTTGAAGACCCGGTCGAACTGCTCGCTGGTGATGCCGGCGAGCCCCTTGTCCTGCGACATCTGGAACGCCGCGTTGTTGACCAGGATGTCGATGCCGCCGAGGTCGGTCAGCGCCCGGTCGACGAGCTCACGGCAGTGTCCCTCGTCGGTGAGGTCGGTCCGGACGGCGACCCCCCGCCGGCCGGCCTGCTCGACGAGGCGCACGGTGTCCCGGGCGTCGGTCTCCTCCTCCTCGCCCAGGTAGGAGATCAGCACGTCGGCGCCCTCCCGGGCGAAGGCGATCGCCACCGCGCGGCCGATGCCGGAGTCACCGCCCGTGATCACCGCGAGCTTGCCGTCGAGACGGCCGCTGCCCCGGTACGAGTCCTCACCGTGGTCGGGCTTCGGCCCCATCTTCCCCGTGGAGCCGGGCGCCTCCTGCTGCTGGGCGGGCTGTCCCTCCCGCTGGCCGTACTGGCTGGCCGGGTCCTGCTGGGTGTACTGGTCCTCGCTCACCGGGGCTCCCCCTCGTGCCGTCGCACCGTCTCGGTCCCCCGCAGCCCTACCCCCGCCCGGCGTACGGAAACGGGACGGCGGTGGACGGCACAGTTCGGGGCGCTGTCGCGCGCCCGGCCGCCGGTGGTTATGGTGCGCAACGGCGCCCACGAGGCGTCGCCACCCCCATGGAAGGGCACCTCATGACCTCCTCCTCCGGCGCCTCGCGCCGCCAGGTGCTGGCCGTCGCTGCCGCCGCCGCGACCGCCCCGCTGGTCGCCGCCGCGCCCGCCCAGGCGGCCGGCCCGGCCCGGTCGCGCACCTGGGACCTCACGCTGCTCGGCACCTCCGACACGCACGGCAACGTCTACAACTGGGACTACTACCGCGACGCGGAGTACGACGACAGCAAGCAGAACGACATCGGTGTCGCCAAGCTGGCGACCCTCATCAACCGCATCCGCGCCGAGCGGCGCGGCAAGGCCACGCTGGTCCTCGACGCCGGCGACACCATCCAGGGCACCCCGCTGGCGACCTTCTACGCCAAGCAGGAGCCGATCACCTCGACGGGCGTGAAGCACCCGATGGCCCGCGCGATGAACATCATCGACTACGACGCGGTAACCCTCGGCAACCACGAGTTCAACTACGGCCTGCCCCTGCTGGACCTGTGGATCCGCCAGCTCGGGTTCCCCGCCCTCGCCGCCAACGCGGTCAACGCGCGGACCGGGAAGCCGGCCTTCCTGCCGTACGTCATCAAGAAGGTCTCGCTCGGTTTCGCCGCGCCGACCCTGCGGGTCGGCATCCTCGGCCTGACCAACCCCGGCGTGGCCATCTGGGACCGGAGCAACGTCGAGGGCAAGCTCCGCTTCGATGACATGATCGCCACCGCGGCGAAGTACGTGCCGATCATGCGGGCCCGGGGCGCCGACATCGTGCTGATCTCCGCGCACGGCGGCGACAGCGGCACCTCCAGCTACGGTCCGGAACTGCCGAACGAGAACCCGGTCGCGCTGATCGCCCAGCAGGTGCCGGGCATCGACGCGATCCTCTTCGGCCACGCGCACAACGAGGTCGTCGAGAAGTTCGTGACCAACGAGCGGACCGGCGAGCAGGTGCTGCTCTCCGAGCCGTCCAAGTGGGGCCAGCGCCTCACCCGCATGGACTTCACCCTGGCCCGCGAGCACGGCCGGTGGAAGATCACCAAGAAGTCCGCGACGATGCTGAACACCAACACCGTGGCCGAGGACCCGAAGGTCCTCGCGGCCGTCCGGGCCCAGCACCAGAAGACCGTGGCGTATGTGAACCAGGTCGTCGCGCAGGCCAGCGTGGAGATGTCGACCGTCGAGTCCCGCTACAAGGACACGCCGATCCTCGACTTCATCAACCACGTCCAGGCGGAGACGGTCACCAAGGCGCTGGCCGGCACCGCGTACGCCAGCCTGCCGGTGCTGTCACAGGCGTCGCCGTTCAGCCGCACCGCGGTCTTCCCGTCCGGCGACGTGAAGATCCGCGACGTGGCCGGCCTGTACGTCTACGACAACACCCTCGAGGCGGTCGTGCTCAGCGGCGCGGAGGTGCGCGCCTACCTGGAGTACTCGGCGAAGTACTTCCGGACGTTCGCGCCGGGCGCGCCGGTCGACCCGGAGCAGATCAACGATCCGTCGGTGCCGGACTACAACTACGACGCGCTCTCCGGCGTCGACTACGACATCGACATCTCGAAGCCGGTGGGCCAGCGGATCACCCGCCTGGTGCTCGCCGGCACCGACACGCCGGTCGCGGACGACGCGCAGTTCGTGGTGGCGGTGAACAACTACCGGCGCAGCGGCGGCGGAAACTTCCCCGGGATCGTGAAGACGCAGGTCTACAACGAGCAGCAGGAGATCCGCCAGCTGCTCATCGACTGGGCGCAGGAGAAGGGTGTCATCGACCCGGCCGACTTCTTCCAGCCGAACTGGCGGCTGGTGCGGGAGGGCGTGCCGGTCTTCTGACCATCGCGGATCTGACGGGCCGTGGGCGTCATGCCCGCGGCCCGTCGCCGTCTTCCCGGCGGCCGTGCCGGTCCCCTCCGGCTGGGGGTCGGAGCGCGGGCCGCGGTCAGGCGGCGCCGCCGTGCCGAAGGTCCCACCGTTCGGGGTAGTCGAGCGGTGCGCCCCGGTCCGGGTCGGTCTCGGTCAACGCGACCCGCTCCTCCGGCCGGACGGCCGGCGGCAGCTCACCGAACCGGACGTGCCGCAGGAAGGCGTACTCGTCGTCGCTGAACGACGGTGCGTCGTGCGGGTCGGTCATCGGGCACCCCCTTCGACCCGCTCATTCTCGCAATCGGAGGGGCACCCGCCACCATCCCCCGGCCGCCCGGGTCGGGTCGTCCGGGTGGCCGGGGGATCACACCGGCTAGGGCGTCCTAGGATCCTAAGTGGTAGCGGGCGCCAGTCGAACAGGTCAGACGCCACCGGGCCTGCCGCCCGCGGCGCGCCGCCCAGCGCGGTCAGTGTGCGGCGCGGTCAGGCCTCGGTGCGCGTGGCAACCCGGCGGCGTGGCGCCGGAAGCCGCTCCAGCAGCGCCATCGCCGCGCGCGCCGGTGCCCGGTCCAGGGTCTCCTCGAAGCTCGCCCGCCCCTGGCAGAACCGCACGAACATCCGCCAGCCCGGCGGCGTCGCCACCAGCCCGTGGAACACCTCCGGCCGCTGTTCGAAGATGTCCAGCAGGCGGTAACCGGCCCGCATCGACGGGACGAGCCGCTCGGCCACCGCCCGCTCGTACCCCGCCAGGTCACCCTCGGCCACGGCCGCGCCCGCCATCGCGCCGGACCGCAGCGCGTAGCTGATCCCCTCCCGGCTCCACGGCTCCAGCAGGCCCGCGGCGTCGCCGACGACCAGCACCCGGCCCCGGCGCAGCGGCGCGTCGTCCTCCCGGCAGCGGGTGAGGTGCCCCGAGTCGTGCGCCGCCGGTGCGTCGGCCAGACCGAGCCGGTCGACGAACCGGCGCAGGTACTCCCGGGTCCGCTCCCCCTCGCCCCGGCCGGCGATCACGCCCACAGTCAACCGGTCGCCTTTGGGGAAGACCCACGCATAGGACCCGGGCAGCGGTCCCCAGTCCAGCAGGACGTGCCGCCGCCACCGCTCCTGCTGCTCCGGCGACACCTCCAGCTCCAGTTCCAGTCCGAGATCCACCTGCCGGTACCGGACGCCCACGTGCCGCGCGGTCACCCCGGAGGAGCCGTCCGCCCCGATCACCGTCCGGGCGTGCACCGTCGTGCCGTCCGACAGCCGCAGGCGTACGCCGTCGGGGTCCTGCTCCACGGCGCGGACCGTGGCCCGCTCGCGGACCTCGGCCCCGGCGGCGACCGCGGCCGCGCGCAGCCGGTCGTCGAACTCGTCGCGGCGGACCATGGTCACCAGCGGACCGCCGTGCCGGCGGGTGAAGCCGCGTCGCCCGTCCCAGGTGAACGTCACTCGGTCCACCCGGTCGTGCGCGGGCACCTCGATCCGGTCGTGCACCTCGGCCAGCGAGGTGCCGATCAGCCCGCCGCCGCACGTCTTGTAACGCGGATGCTCCGCCCGCTCCACGACCAGTGTGCGGACGCCCGCTCGGGCGGCGACGTACGCGGCGGAGAGTCCGGCGGGCCCGCCGCCGACGACCGCGAGATCCCAGACGATCACGGGAGCAGCCTAGGCCACGGTCCCGCCGGCGGGGCCGGCGGCGCGGCGACCCGTCCGCCGTGACCGCCCGATCGGGTGGGCATCTTCGGTCACGCAGGGGGTAACCGGCGCAGCACAGCCGCCTGCGTGAGGCGGACGACCTGAGGAGGAAGGCATGCAGCAGGTGCCACTGTCGGACGTCGAGCAGCGGGTGTACGAGGCGGTCACGGCCCTGGAGGCACGCGGACAGGTGCCCTACCCGGACCTGATCGCCGAGGAGTCCCGCCTGACCGAGGAGCAGGTACACGCCCCGCTGCACGAGCTCACCGAGAAGGGCCTGCTGCACCGGGAGGACTCGCCGATGGCCGGGCTGGACTTCGGACCACGGTTCTGCGCCCGCCAGATGGCGTGACCGGGCGGACGTACGCGACGATTCGCCCCCCGGTGACCGGGGTAGCGGTCAGGAACGCATGATCGACGGTCGACGGGGGGCGCGATGAGCGCGGCGGGCACGCCGCCACCGGCTGGCATCGACCCGGCCGACGACCGACGCCGCTGGAAGGCCCTCGGGGTCGGCTTGGCCGCCGCCTTCATGACGCTGCTCGACATCAGCATCGTCAACGTGGCACTCCCCTCGCTGGACCGTGCCCTGCACGCCTCCCCCAGCGACCTCCAGTGGGTGCTCTCCGGCTACGCGCTGACCTTCGGCCTGGCGCTGGTGCCGGCCGGTCGCTTCGGCGACGCCCGGGGCCGGCGCAACGCGTTCGTGTTCGGCATCGCGCTGTTCACCGTCACCAGTGCGCTCGCCGGCCTGGCCCCCAACGCGACCTGGCTGGTCATCGCCCGGCTGCTCCAGGGCGCCGCCGCCGGCATCGTCAACCCCCAGGTCACCGGCGTCATCCAGGAAATGTTCCGGGGGCCGGAGCGGGCCCGCCCGTTCGGGCTGCTCGGCGCCACCATCGGGATCTCCACCGCCGTCGGTCCCCTTCTCGGCGGGCTGCTCATCGCGCTCGGCGGTGAGGAGCACGGCTGGCGGTACGTCTTCTTCGTCAACATCCCCGTCGGCATTGTCACGGTGATCCTCGGCTGGCGGCTGCTGCCCGCGCGCGCCAAGGAACGCGCCGACCGGCACCGGCTCGACCCGGTCGGCGTGGTGCTGCTCGGCATCGGCGTGCTGCTCGTGCTGCTGCCGCTCGTGCAGGAACAGCAGTGGCGTACGCCGTGGAAGTGGGTCCTCATCCCCGCCGGCCTGCTCGTGCTGCTGGCCTTCGCGCTCTGGGAGCGGCGGTACGCCCGGCACACCACGCCGCTGTTCGACCTGCGGCTGTTCGGCTTCCGCTCGTACGCCCTCGGCGCGCTGATCGGCCTGGTCTACTTCGGCGGGTTCACCGCGATCTTCTTCATCTACACGCTGTTCCTCCAGAACGGGCACGGCTACAGCCCGCTCATCGCCGGCCTGGCCATCACCCCGTTCGCCCTCGGCTCGGCGGCGTCGTCGGCGGTCAGCGGACGGTTCGTCAACCGACTCGGCCGGCCGATGGTCGCCGCCGGGCTGCTCGCCGTCGTGGTCGGCCTCGCCGCCACCGCGCTGGCCCTGCAGTGGTTTCCGCACGTGCCCGCGCCGTGGGTCACCGCGGCGCCGCTGCTCGTCGCCGGACTCGGCAGCGGCCTGGTGATCGCGCCCAACCAAACGCTCACCCTGTCCCAGGTCCCCGTCCCCCAGGCGGGCAGCGGGGCCGGGATGCTCCAGACCGGCCAGCGGATCGGCGCGGCCGCCGGCATCGCCGCGGTCGGCTCGGTCTTCTTCTCGTCGCTGGCCAGCAGCCGGGGCAACTGGACCACCGCGTTCGAGCACTCGCTCGTCGTCGCGACCGTGATCATCGCGCTGGCGCTGGTCGCCGCGCTGGTGGACGTCGGGCTGGGCCGGTGGTGGCGACACCGACACCCGTCGTGAAGACGCCGCTGGCCGGCACCCCGGGTTCGGGGTGCCGGCCAGCGGCGTTTCGTGCTGTGGGTTCGTGCTGGTGGGTCAGCTGTTCCAGTGCTGGCCGACGAGGTCGGCGGCCTGCTGCTCCCACTGGGCGTAGGCGTCCGGGTAGGCCGACACCTGCACCGTCTGCGCGGCCTCGGTCAGCGGCATGTCCTGCCACCCGTCGACCTGCTTCAGACCCTTGAGGAACGCCTGGGTCGAGTAGATCGGATCAGTGATCTGCTCCGGCGTACCCCAACCCGAGGACGGGCGCTGCTGGAACAGGCCCAGCGAGTCGTGGTCGTTGCGGTCACCCAGGTGACCCAGGTTCTCCAGCTTCGACTCCTGCAGGCTGGTGGCGATCGAGATGACCGCGGCCCGCTCGTCCATACCCGACTTCTTCGTGCCGGCGATGATCGCCTTCACATTGCCGGTCTGCTCGTCGTTCAGGTCGATCCGCGACTGCGCACCCTGGGTGCCGTGCGGAATCAGCTTGCCCTTATCCACCGTGCTCTTGTCGGTCTGCACGACCGCGACAGGCTTGGCGTCCACCGCGGGGGTGGCGGCGTGGGCGGCGATCGGACCACCGGCGATGCCACCGGCGAAAGCCAGACCAGCAATACCAAGAACGCTCTTACGCATGATCGTGTTCATGTCAGAAGCTCCAATGTTCGGGGGTGGAGCCCCACACCAACCCTGGGGGTGGGCCGGTATCGGGGCGGCACCGAAGAACCGGCGCCCTGCAAAAAGGGGGGGAAAGTCTTCGGGGGTCCCGGCGACCGGGTCGAGCCGGAGGGGCTCACCGCGCCGGGTCCATCTCCAACGACCCGCCGCCCGCCACCATTCCGGGGGCCCGCCGATCGCCGGGGTTCATGTCCAACGACCCGCCGCCCACCGTCATTCCGGGGGCCCGCCGATCGCGTGGTCCATGTCCAACGACCGGGGCCGGGCCGTCATTCCGGGCCCTCACCCACACCCGCCAACCCGAGAAGGCCAGCAGGCCAGGGCTCCTACCTCGGCCGTCAGGGGGTATTCAACGCCCCCGACCAGGCCACCATTCCGCCGACCGAGTGGCCCCGACCACAGGACCGCAACCCCCAAACCCGGACATCCCACCCACCCGAACAAGACAAACCCCCCACCAGGCACCCCCGGGAGCGGGCAGGGCTTACGGATCTTGGACGATTGAGGCCCCCAGAGGGGCCACAGCTCACCAAGATCTCCAAGACCTGCTCGACCACCACCCCGAGCCAGGCAACCCCGATCCAGACAGATCGCCCAAACGCCCCGGCGGACACCGCAGTCCCCGTGAACGGCCCTCGCGCCGGCCGTGATCCACTCCAGATCAGGGACAGCGCGGTGTCCGACCGCGCCCCGGACACCGCGACATCACGGAAACGCAGTCGATCACCGATCGCCGCTCACGGCGCCGAGGGGGCGTGCACCGGACAGATGGACCGGACAATCACCCGCAAGGGACCGCGCGGCCGACCGGGGCGGACGGGGTCCGGACAGACGAAACCGGCCGGCCCCGTAGGGCCGGCCGGCTTGTCGTCGTCACCTCACCAGAGCTGCTGGACGATGTCCGCCGCCTGGTCCTCCCACTGGGCGTACGCGAACGGGTACGCCGACACCTGCACGGTCTGCGCGGCGGTGGTCAGCGACAGGTCCTGCCAGCCGTCCACGTTCTTCAGGCCGGTGAAGAAGGCCGTGGCCGCGTAGTCCGGGTCGGTGATCTGCTCGGGCGTGCCCCAACCGGACGAAGGGCGCTGCTGGAACAGCCCCTGCGAGTCGTGGTCGTTGTACGCGCCCAGGTGGCCGAGGTTGTACAGCTTCGACTCCTGGAGCGACGTCGCGACGCCGATGACCGCGCCCCGCTCCCCCACGCCGCTCTTCTTGGCCGCCTCGATGATGGCCTTGGCGTTGGAGATCTGCGCGTCGTCCAGGGGGATACGCGACTGAGCGCCCTGGACACCGTGCGGGACCAGCTTGTCCCGGCTGGGCTGGCCGGCGTGCGGCTTGCCGCTGCGGGATCCGGTGGTCAGACCGGACTCGACGCTGGTGCCCCGGTCGTCCGCGTTGCCCTTGCCGGTGGCGTAGTTGATGGCGGCGGCAGCACCCTCGGAGGGCCCGGTGGTGATGGGGGCCGCGACCGCGGTCGGCCCGAGAGCGAGGCCGCTGAGGACGGCCACACCCGCCACGCTCAACGCGGTCTTGCGGTAGTTGTCCTTGCCGATGGCCGTGAGCCACCGACTCGGGTCGAGCTTAGAGTCCTTCGCGATGGCCGGGAGCCATCGGTTGAAGTCAAGCTTCACGATGGTTGCCCTTTCGATCGTGCGAAGCGCTCCGGGGTGAGCACTCCTCGGGGGTGTCCGCGGCGGAGATGGGTTTGGGCTCCGGCGGTACGGGGGACACAACCAGGTTGGCGTGTCGGGCATTCCGGAAATGCCCGGCGGGCGCTGGCCGTGGTCCCGGTCACACGGGGATCCGGACAGCCCACGCCGAACGGCACGGCCGGGACATCGGTCAGCGGTGCCGAACTGACGCGAACGGTCGCACACGGGCCGGTCGCGGACTCGGGGGTGCCAAGCACCCGAATGGCCCCGGCGGACACCGCCGTCGGTTCAATCGATCTTTGTGACGGCGAGGGCTCGGCCGCACGGGGCGCGAATCCTGCTCGCGGGCAGCAACGCGGAGACGCCCCGGTTTGTGCCCGGGCCGATCGCGGGCCTCACGGGCCCGGCCAGCAGCGACACCACAGCTCCCCGCCCCGCCCACTCTCTGGCCCGGAGCCCCGAAGCGGCCGCGTCAGTTACGCGGGGCGCTCAGTCGTCCGGTCCGGCGTGGCGAGCTCCTGGAAGACGGTGATCTGGAGGCCGGCGGGCGCGCCGAGGCGGGAGTTCAGCGACTGCCACGGGGTGACGGTGGGCGGCGCGATCTGCTCGGCGCCGGCGGCGACCAGCCGGTCGGTGGCCGTACGCGTGTCGTCGACCTCGAACGCCACCCGGAGTCGGGGGGCGACCTGCCGGCCCACCTCGACCTCGTCGATCATCCGCTTCTGCGCCGGGTTGGCGATCTCCAACGTGGCTCGGCCGGCGTCCAGGATGACGACGCGGGCGTCGCCGTCACCGACGAAGGCCGCCTCCTCGGGCAGGCCGAGCGCGTCCCGGAAGAACGCGACCGCCGCCTCGTAGTCCTCGGCCTCCACGACGAGACGCAGTTGGCGGACGGCGGGCGGACGGTCCTCGGACTCTCGGCTCACGCCACCGATCCTAGGGTCCGGCCGAGCACGTCGACACCGCCCCCGGAGGGGCATACGGCCCGGGGTGGCACGGCACCACACCGGCCGGCGCCGGGTTTACAGTGGGGAAACGTCGACCGGGAGGCGATTGGTGACTGCGGTGGGGGTGGTGGTCGACCAGGTGTGCCTCGTCAGGCGGGCAGCGCCGGCGCGGACGGGAGGCCGGCCGGTATGACCGGACCGGACCCGACCGCCGGCTCTTCGACCGGCGGTCTCGCCCACGAGGGTTTCTTCTACCGCGACGCGACGCACCTGCTCGCCGTCACGTCCCGGTTCATCGAGGACGGCCTGGCCGCGGCCGAGCCGGTGCTGGTCGCGCTGCCCACCGCCAACCTGGCGCTGGTGCGCGACGCGGTCGGCGAGGCGCCCGGACTGCACTGGACCGACATGGCCGGCGCCGGACGCAACCCGGGTGCGATCCTGCCGTGGGTGCTCCAGGCGTTCGTGGAGCGGCACCCGGGTCGACGGACCCGGGTCGTGAGCGAGTCGGTCTGGCCGGGGCGCGGCCGGGCCGCGTACCAGGCGTGCGCGCAGCACGAGGCCCTGGTGAACCTCGCGCTGGCGGGGCGGGGGCTGCGGTTGCTCTGCCCGTACGACGCCGGTCTGGACGAGACGGTCATCGCCGACGCGCACGCCACCCACCCCGTGGTCGAGGACGGGCAGGGTCGACGGGCGAGCGGGGGGTACGCGCCGTCCGATGTGGTCGTCCGCTACGACAAGCCCCTGCCGACGCCGCCGGAACCGGTCGCGGTCCTGGAGTTCGGCATCGAGACGCTCGCCGACGTACGCCGGTTCGTGACCGGACACGCGGCGGAGGCCGGGCTGCCGGCGGACCGGGTGGCGGACCTGCAGATCGCGGTGACGGAGCTGGCGGCCAACAGCGTCACGCATGCCGGGGGCGGCGGCACGTTGCACGTGTGGCGCACGCCCGACGAGCTGGTCTGCGAGGTACGCGACGACGGTTGGTTGGCCGACCCGCTCGCCGGCCGGTTGACGCCGCCGCGCGACGGCGAGGGCGGGCGCGGGCTGGTGATCGTCCATGCCCTGTGCGACCTGGTCCTGCTGCACAGCACCGCGGCGGGCACGACGGTCCGGCTGCACATGAGCCGTTCGCGGCGGCGCTGACGGGAACGGCGCCCACCCGGGCCGGGCCGACCGCCCGAGCAGGCCGACCGGCTCGGCCGCGCGAAGGGAATGCCGACCGGCACGGGTCCGCACCGCAGCGGCACCGCAGTGGTCAGTGGCCCCGGGCGATCCACTCCTCCAGGTGCGGCGCCTCGGCGCCGACGGTCGTGTCGTCGCCGTGTCCGGTGTGCACGACCGTGTCCGACGGGAGGGTGAGCAGCCGGCCCCGGATCGAGTCGACGATCGTGCCGAAGTCGCTGTAGGAGCGGCCGGTGGCGCCGGGCCCGCCGGCGAAGAGGGTGTCGCCGGTGAAGACGGCGCCCAGCGTCGGCGCGTGGAAGCTGCACGCGCCGGGGCTGTGGCCGGGGGTGTGCAGGACGTGCAGCCCGATGCCGGCGACCTCGACGGTCATCCCGTCGCGCAGGTCGCCGCCGGGCGGCACGTCCGGGTGGACGAGGTCCCACAGCACCCGGTCGTCGGGGTGCAGCAGCACCGGCGCCCCGGTCGCGCGGGCCAGCGCCGGGGCGACCCGGACGTGGTCGTCGTGGGCGTGGGTGGCCAGGATGGCCCGGACCTGCCGCTCCCCCACCACCCGCAGGATGGCCTCCACGTCGTGCGGGGCGTCCAGGACGACGCACTCGTGGTCGTCGCCCACGACCCAGACGTTGTTGTCCACGTCGAAGGTCTGCCCGTCGAGGGAGAAGGTGCCGGAGGTGACCGCGTGGTCGACGCGGGCGGTCACGGGAAGACCACCACCGAGCGCAGCACGTCGCCGTGGTGCATCCGGGTGAAGGCCTGCTCCACCTGGTCGAGTGCGATCTCCTCGGTGACGAACGCGTCCAGGTCGAGGCGGCCCTGGAGGTAGAGCTCGGTCAGCATGGGGAAGTCCCGGCTGGGCAGGCAGTCGCCGTACCAGCTGGACTTGAGCGCGCCGCCGCGGCCGAACACGTCGAGCAGCGGCACCTCGAGGGTCATCTCCGGGGTCGGCACCCCGACGAGCACGACGGTGCCGGCGAGGTCGCGGGCGTAGAAGGCCTGCTTCCAGGTCTCCGGCCGGCCCACCGCCTCGATCACCACGTCGGCGCCGAACCCGCCGGTGGCGGCGCGGATCGCCTCGACCGGGTCGTCCTCGGAGGCGTTGACGGTGTGGGTGGCGCCGAAGCGGCGGGCCCAGTCGAGCTTGCGGGAGTCGGTGTCCACCGCGACGATCGTCGTCGCGCCGGCCAGCGCCGCGCCGGCGACCGCGGCGTCCCCGACCCCGCCGCAGCCGATCACCGCGACCGAGTCGCCGCGGGTGACCCCGCCGGTGTTCATGGCGGCGCCGAGGCCCGCCATCACCCCGCAGCCGAGCAACCCCACCGCCGCCGGTCGGGCCGCCGGGTTCACCTTGGTGCACTGCCCGGCGTGGACCAGCGTCTTCTCGACGAACGCCCCGATGCCGAGCGCCGGGGCCAGCTCGGTGCCGTCGGTGAGGGTCATCTTCTGGCTGGCGTTGTGGGTGGCGAAGCAGTACCACGGGCGGCCCCGCCGGCAGGCGCGGCAGACCCCGCAGACCGCGCGCCAGTTGAGGATGACGAAGTCGCCGGGCGCCACCTCGGTGACGCCCTCGCCGACCTCCTCGACGATGCCGGCGGCCTCGTGGCCGAGCAGGAAGGGGTAGTCGTCGTTGATGCCGCCTTCGCGGTAGTGCAGGTCGGTGTGGCACACCCCGCACGACTGGATTCGGACGACCGCCTCGCCCGGCCCCGGGTCGGGCACGACGATGGTGGTGACCTCGACCGGCGCGCCCTTGCTGCGGGAGATGACTCCCCGGACCTCCTGGCTCACGGTTGCCCTCCTGGTTCGCGGTGGTGGGGGGCGACCGGGGGCGGTCGGCCCTGCGGCCGAACCTATCGCGATCGATCACCCCGGCACAGTCGGCGCGACGGCGGTTATCCCGCGCACGGACGGGTACGCGGGGGCACGATCCGGTCCGGTACGGCAGGAGTGATCATGAAAGCTGTGCACCTACCACTGCGGTTGGCCGTCGGCGCCTTCTTCCTCAACTCGGGTCTGACCAAACGGACCCTGGAGGGCGAGGCCGCGGAGGGGCTGCACGGGATGGCCACCGGGGCGATCCCCCAGCTACGGCGGTTCGAGCCGAAACAGTTCGCCAAGCTCCTCTCGTACAGTGAGGTCGCGCTCGGTGCCGCCCTGGTGGTCCCGTTCATCCCGTCGGCGCTGGTGGGGCTGGGGCTGACCGCCTTCGGCGCCGGGCTGATGCAGCTCTACCTGAAGACGCCGGGGCTACGCGAGCCCAACAGCCTCCGGCCGTCGCAGGCGGGCATCGCGATCGCCAAGGACTCCTGGCTGGTCGGCGCCGGCCTCACCCTCGTGCTCGACGACCTCACCCACCGCAAGCACCGCCGCTGACCCGCCGGCCGAGGCCGGCGCGGACGTCTCGGCGGCCAGCGCGCGCCGGGCCGCGTTGCGGTAGCGGAGCACCTGGACCGCGCCGAGAGCCCAGAGGGCGTACTGCACGGCGAAGGCCCAGCGGAACGCGGCCAGGTCGGGTGTGCCGCGCCCGGCCGGGGTGGCCAGGTCGAGCACCAGGCCGACGGCGAGCACCAGCACGATCGAGGCGACGAAGCCGCCGACGTTGACGATGCCGGTGGCGCTGCCGATGCGGTGCGCCGGGTTGAACGTGCGCGCGTAGTCGAACCCGATGATCGAGGCGGGTCCGTTGACGGCGAGCACCAGCACCAGCGTCACCAGCAGCCACCGTGGCGCCGGGCCGGGCCAGGCGAGCACCACTGCCCACGTTCCGGCGGTGGCGGCGACGACCGTGAAGACCAGCACCGACCGGCGGAACGGGTGCCGGGCGCACAGGTGCGCGAGGACCGGCCCGACCAGCAGTCCGGCGACGGTCATCAGGGTGAGCAGCGACGCCGCGGCCGTGGGGGTGAGCCCCTGGCCCTGCACCAGGAACGGGTAGCCCCAGAGCAGCGCGAACACCGAGCCGGAGAACTGGGTGACGAAGTGCGTCCAGAGTCCCAGGCGGGTGCCGGGCTGCACCCAGGCGGCGGCGAGCTGCCCCCGGACGTCGGCGAGCCGGGGCGGCGGTCCGGCCAGGGCGTCGGCGTGCGGGGTGTCACGCACGGCGACGAGGACCAGGAGCACGGCCGTGGCGCCGAACGCCGCGGCCACCAGGAACGCCGGGGTCCAGCCGGTGTGGTGCAGCAGGGCCACCAGGGGTACGGCGCCGAGGATCGCCCCGAGCTGGCCGAGCGTGCCGGTGAGCTGCACGACCAGCGGGTTCGCACGGCCGGGGAACCAGAACGTCACGAGGCGCAGCACGCTGATGAAGGTCATCGCGTCGCCGAGGCCGACGAGGACCCGGGCCGCCACGGCGAGCCGGACGTCGGTGGCGAGGGCGAAGCAGAGCTGACCGGCGACCATCAGCAGACCGCCGGCGGCGAGGAGCCGCCGCGAGCCGAACCGGTCGATCAGCATGCCGACCGGGACCTGCATGGCGGCGTACACCGCGAGCTGGGCGACGGAGAACGTGGCCAGCGCCGAGGCGTTGATGTCGAACCGGTGGGCGGCGTCGACCCCGGTGACGCCGAGCGAGCTGCGGTGGAAGACCGCGGCCACGTACGCGCTCATGGCCACGCCCCACACGAGCAGCGCGCAGCGGCGGGGTATCGCGGGGGCGGCGGTGGCCGCGGTCACCGGGGTGTCCGCAGGATCATGTCCTCCATCGTGCGCGGCGGCCGTGCCGCCGACCGGCGCGGGCACCGCGTTCGTGGCCTGGACCACCGCCCGGTCGCGGGTCCGCCAGATCGGGCTCGGCGGGCGGGGCAGCTGGTTATCGTGCGGTGGTACGGCGATGACGGTGCGGCGTGGTCGAACCCGGGCCGCCGGAGGAGCAGCGGTGACCGAGACCCGATCCGTGCGGCCCTGGTACCGCCGGATGACCGGCCACCGCCGGGACGAGCCACACCGCTCCGCCACGACGCTGGAGCTCTTCTTCGACCTCTGCTTCGTGGTGGCGGTGGCGCAGGCGGCCACGAGCCTGCACCACGACGTGTCCGAGGGACGGTTCGGCCACGCCGTCGGCAGCTACCTGATGGTGTTCTTCGCGATCTGGTGGTCGTGGATGAACTTCACCTGGTTCGCGTCCGCGTACGACACGGACGACGACGTGTACCGGATCACCACCCTGGTGCAGATCAGCGGCGCGCTGATCATCGCGTCCGGCGTCCCCCGGGCGTTCGCCGAGGGCGACTTCAGCACGATCACCTACGGGTACGTGGTGATGCGGCTGGCCGCGGTCGTCCACTGGCTGCGCGCGGCGATCGGCGACCCCGACCACCGGGCCGCCGCCATCCGCTACGCCATCGGCATCACGATCGTGCAGGGGGGCTGGCTGCTCCGGCTCGTCCTGCCGGAGGACTGGCGGGTGCCCTCCTTCGTGGTCCTCGCGCTGGCCGACCTGCTGGTGCCGGTGATCGCCGAGCGGCCCGGCATGACCCCCTGGCACCCGCGGCACATCGTCGAACGGTACGGGCTGTTCACCCTGATCGTGCTCGGCGAGGTGGTGCTGGCCACCTCGGTGGCGCTGCAGACCGGCGTGGACGCCGGCCAGCACGATCTCTGGTCCCTGGCCGCCGCCGACGCGGTGATCGTCTTCGCCCTCTGGTGGCTCTACTTCGACCGGCCGGTCGAGGTGTCGACCCGGCTCAGCGAGGCGCTCTTCTGGGGGTACGGCCACTATCTGGTCTTCGCGTCGGTCGCCGCGGTCGGGGCCGGCCTGGCGGCGGCCGTCGACCAGGAGCGGCACCTCGCGCACCTGTCCCGCACCGCCGTCGGCTACGCGGTCGCCGTGCCGGTCGCGGTTTACCTGCTCACGGTCTGGGTGCTGCACGTCCGCCGTCGAGAGCGGGGTGCGCGGGCGGCGGCCTTCCCGGCCACGGCGGGGCTGGTGCTGCTCGCGCCGCTCGGCCCGGCGCCGGTCCACCTCGTGGCCGTCCTGCTGGTCCTGCTGGTGGCGAGCACGGCCGTCGCCCGCCGCCCGGCCCGTCCGGAAACGGCGGCGAACGCCCCGGAGGGGCCGGGTACCTGAACGTCGGCCACCGCGCAGCTGCCCGGAGGCCGAGGTGGCCGGCCCCGCGTAGCTGCGAGGGCCGGCCGGTGGCGGTCGGTTCAGCCGGCCTCGGTGGCCGGTCGGCGCTTGCCCGCCCCACGCGGGTCGTCGACCGTCGCGGTGAGGGTGGTGCCGGTGGGTGAGGACCAGAAGTCGAGCAGCAGCCGGTGGAACTCCGCGGCCCGCTCGATCTGCGGCATGTGCCCGCAGTCCTGGAACAGGTGGGTACGGGCCCGGGGCAGCCGCTCGCGGGCGGCGTCGAGGTGGGCCGCCGGCAGGATCAGGTCGCGGTCGCCCCAGACCACCAGGACCGGCACGTCGCGCGCGGCGAGCTGCGTGAGCAGCTCCTCGCGCCACTCCGGCCGGGCGCCCCGGAAGCCGCCGAGACTGCGCAGGGTTTCGAGCAGGACGCGCGGGGCGTACGGCTGGCGGGCGACCTCCAGGGCGTACGCGACGCGGTCGGCGGTGGCGAACGACGGGTCGTGGAAGAGCGCCCGTTCGACCCGCAGGGCGGACCGGTGCCGGGGGCGCAGCATCAGCCGGCCCAGCGGGCGCAGGGAGAGCAGCCGCAGCGCCAGGGCGACCTCCTGGCCGAAGCCGGCGCTGGCGACCAGCGCGAGGCTGGCCACCCGTTCGGGCTCGGTGACGGCGAGCTGCATGGCCACCGCGCCGCCCAGGGAGTTGCCGACTAGGTGGGCGGGCTGGTCGACGCCGACCGCGTCCAGGTAGCCGGCGACGAAGCGGGCCAGCGCCGGCAGCGAGTACGGCTCGGTCATGGGCAGCGACCCGCCGTAGCCGGGCAGGTCGACGCTGTGCACCCGGAACCGCTGGGCGAGCAGCTCGTGCTGCTCGGTGAAGTCGCGCATCGTACGGCCGATGCCGTGCAGCAGCACGACCGGCGGGCCGTCCCCGTCGATCCGGTGGCGCACCCGGCGCCCGGCGACGGTGACGTGCCGGGGACGGTCCCGGGTGTACGCGGCTCCGGGGGATCCGTTGACGGCTACGGGGTTCGCACGGCCGCTCGTGGCGCTCACGCTGACTCCCTGGCGGTTTCGGCGGCCGGCTGCGGTGCCGGTCGCGGGGCGGGTACGGCGACCGGCGGTGTGGTGGTCGGCGCCGTGGTGGGTGGGGTGTGGTCCGACGCCGGCCGGGGACCGGTCGACGCGGTGGGTGGGGTGTGGTCCGGCGCCGACCCGGTCGGCGCGGTCAGGGGGGCGGCGGCGGGCGCCGCCGGGCTCGGCGCGGCGGTGGCGCGCGGCGGCGTGCCCGTGCCGGTGCCTCGCAGGCCGAGGGCGACGACCCGCTGGTAGCCGCTGGGCGCCACCCGGACCAGCAGGTCGGGCAGCTTCGCGGACCAGCCGATCAGGGCGCGGCCCCGGCGGCGGCTGACGGCGCGCAGGATCACCTCGGCGGCCCGGGCCGGTGGGATGGTGAGCAGCTTCTCGAACTGTCGCCGCCCGTGCTCGTACTCGGCGGGTTCGACGCCGCTGCCGACGCGGGCGTTGGCGGCGATGCGGGTGTTGATGCCGCCCGGGTGCACGGAGGTGACGCCGATCCCGTCCTCGGCCAGCTCGGCGCGCAGCGCCTCGGTGAACCCGCGGACGGCGAACTTGCTCGCCGCGTAGGCGGTCTGGCCGGGCGGGGCCATCAGCCCGAACAGGCTGGAGACGTTGACCAGGTGCGCGCCGGGTTCGGCCTTGAGCGCGGGCAGCAGCGCGTGGGTGAGCTGCGCGACGGCCCGGAAGTTGATCTCGACGACCCAGCTGAACTCCTCGAAGGTCACCTGGTCGAAGCGGCCGCCGAGGGCGACGCCGGCGTTGTTGACGAGCAGCCGGATCCGCGGGTGCCGCTGCCGGATCTCCGCGGCCACCCGCGCGGTCTCCGCCGCGTCCGCCAGGTCGACCAGGTAGGTGTGCAGCTGCCGGTCGGGGTGGGCGGCGCGGATCGCGGCGACCACGGCGTCGAGCCGCTCGGCGTCGCGGTCGAGCAGCACCAGGTGGCTGCCGCGGCGGGCCAGCGCGTGCGCCAGGGCCTCGCCGATGCCGCTGGCGGCGCCGGTGACCACGGCCGTGGCGTCGGCGAAGTCGAACCTACGCACGCGAAGCGCTCCTCTCCTGGCTGCCGGCGCGGGCGAATCGCACGCCGGAGTCGGTGAGCCGGCCGTGCCGCATCAGCAGCACGTCCCGCGGGTAGTTCTGGTAGAGCCGCCACGGCGCGGAGACGCCCTGTTTGGGGAACGATTCCAGGCTACGCAGCACGTACCCCGCCTGGAGGTCGATCAGCGGCACCCGCTCCTCCCCCGGCGGGGGCAGCGGGGTCACGATCTGCTGGCCGGTGCGGTCGAGGTGGCGCAGCAGCCGGCACACGTACGTGGCGACGAGGTCGGCCTTCAACGTCCAGGAGGCGTTGGTGTAGCCGACGGTCATGGCGAGGTTCGGCACGCCGGAGAGCATCATGCCCTTGTAGGCGACCCGCCGGCTCAGGTCGACCTCGACGCCGTCCACGGTGAGGGCCATCCCGCCGAGCGCGAGCAGGTTGAGCCCGGTGGCGGTGACCACGATGTCGGCGGGCAGCTCCGCGCCGGAGGCGAGTCGGATGCCGTGCTCGGTGAACGTGTCGACGGTGTCGGTGACGACCGAGGCCCGGCCGGCCCGCACGGCGTCGAAGAGGTCACCGTCGGGCACCACGCAGAGCCGCTGGTCCCAGGGGTTGTAGCGGGGGGCGAAGTGCCGGTCGAGGTCGTACCCGACCGGTAGGCGGCTGCGGGCGGCGCGGCGCAGCACCCGCTTCATCAGGCCGGGCGCGCGCCGGCTGAACTGGTAGCTGGCCGTGCCGAGCACGACGTTCTTCCACCGCACGACCGGGTAGGCGGCCTTCGCCGGCAGCCACCGCCGCAGCAGGTCGGCGAACCGGTCGCGCGACGGCAGCGGGATGATGTACGTCGGTGAGCGCTGGAGCATGGTCACGTGGGCGGCCCGCTCGGCCATGGCGGGCACCAGGGTGACGGCGGTGGCGCCGCTGCCGATGACCACGACCCGCTTGCCGTCGTGCTCCAGGTCGGCGGGCCAGTGCTGCGGGTGGACGAGCCGGCCGGTGTAGCGCTCCAGGCCGGGGAAGGCCGGTGTGTAGCCGGCGTCGTAGCGGTAGTAGCCGGAGCACACGTAGAGGAAGCCGCAGGTCAGCTCGACCGTCTCACCGGTGTCCTCGCGGTGGGCGTGGACGGTCCAGCGGGCCGTGGCGCTGTCCCAGGCGGCTCGCACCACCCGGTGCCGGAAGCGGATGTGCCGGTCCACACCGTACTCGCGGGCGGTCTCCCGAACGTAGGCGCGGATCGCGTCGCCGTCGGCGATCGACTTCGGGTCGGTCCACGGCTTGAACGCGTAGCCGAGGGTGAACATGTCGGAGTCGGACCGGACGCCCGGATAACGGAACAGGTCCCAGGTGCCGCCGATCGCGTCGCGGGCCTCCAGCAGCGCGTACGTGCGGCCCGGGCGGTCGCGCTGGAGGTGGCAGGCGGCGCCGACGCCGGACAGCCCGGCGCCGACGATGAGCACGTCGACGTGGTCGCAGGCCATGGCAACTCCCGGTGCGGGGCGGTGCACCGGACCCTATCCATCGCCGTCGACGTCGGTCAACACCCTGTCGACTGACTCGACAGGGTGTCGAGCCACGCTAGGATCGACGACCATGACGACGGTCCGCGTCACCGGCGGGGGTGCGAGCCCGCGTGGGCGGCGGGTCGCGCGGTCCACCGGCGACCACCGCGAGCTGGCGATCCTCCGCACGGCGGAGGCGCTGCTGGAGCGGCGGGCGTTCCCCGACATCTCCATCGACGACCTGGCACGCGGGGCCGGCATCTCCCGCCCCACGTTCTACTTCTACTTCCCGTCCAAGGACGCGGTGCTGCTCACCCTGCTCGACCGGGTCACCGAGGAGGCCGACGCGGCGGCCGGTGACGTGCTGGACCACCTGGCCGAGGACCCTCGGGCCCGGTGGCGGCAGCTCATCGGGCGCTTCCACGACACCTTCCGGGCGCACAAGGCGGTCGCGGTGGCCTGCGCCCAGGTACGGGGCACGAATGCCGAGGTCCGGCAGCTCTGGGCGGCGGTGCTGGAGCGGTGGGTGCAGGCGACCGAGACCGCGATCGAGGCCGAGCGGCGGCGCGGCGCCGCCCCGGGCGGCTCGTCGGCCCGGGACCTGGCCATCGCGCTGAACTCGATGAACGAGCGCGTCATGTACGCCGCGTTCGCCGCCGACGGGCCGGCGGTCGCCGCGCCGGACGTGGTGGACGTGCTGCTCGACGTGTGGCTGTCGGCGATCTATCGCAGCACCGCTCCCCCGCCCGCCTGACCCAGGCTGGGGATCTCTTCCACTGTGGAGGGCACGGGACATCGACTGTCGGCATGATGTGCCACCCTGGGACGGGGTCGACGAGGTCACCGGAGGTGAGGGTCACGCTACGGCTGCGCGCACTGGTCGCGGTGCCCGGCACCGGTCCGGTGACCCTGGACGTCCCGGCCGGCCGGACGGCCGCCCTGGTGGCGCCGCCCCGGGTGGGCACCGCGGTCGCCCGGGTGCTGGCCGGGCTCGCCGCGCCGGTCGCCGGGCGGATCGTGGTCGGCGACCGGGACGTCACCGACCTGCCGCCACCGCGCCGCCAGATCGGCTACGTCCCGGCCGGCGGCGCGCTGCTGCCGCAGCTCACCGTGCGGCGCAACATCTCCTACGGCCAGCGCAAGCGCGAGCGGGTGCGCGAGATGGCCGACGACTGGGCGGCCACGGTGATCGACCGGCTGGAGTTGGCGCCGACGCTCGCGCTCCTCCCCCACCTGCTCTCCGACGCCCAGCGGTTCCGGGTCGCCCTCGCCCGGGCCGCCGCGTGCCTGCCCGAGGTGCTGGTGGTCGACCTGCCGACCGGGATGGCCGCCGGCGGGCGGTTGGGCGACCTCGTCCCCCGACTGTCCCCGCCGGACGCCCCGGGCGTCGCCGTGCTCGTGTGCACCGCCGACCCGGCGACCCTGGCGGAGATCCCCACCCGGGCCACGCTGGTCACCGAGGCGGCGGCGCGATGAGCGTCGCGGTGCGCCGGCGTACGTTGCTGCGGGCCGTCGCCGCCGGCACGGCGACCGTCGCGGCCGGCTGCGGTGGCGAGCGGCGCGCGGTCCAGGTGGCCGTGGTGTGGAGCGGCGGCGAGCTGGCGCGGTTCCGCCAGGTGGTGGCCGGCTACGGCGCGCCGGTGCACGTGATCAGCGCCGGCAACGACATCGACGCGTTCCTGCGCGCGCGGCACCTGGCCGGCACGAGCCCCGACGTGGCGATCCTGCCCCGGCCCGGCCTGGTCACCGAGTACGCGCGGCGCGGCTGGCTGCGCCCGCTCGCCCCGGCGCCCGGCTACGCCGTGCCCGGCGACCTGGGCGGCCTGCTCACCGACGACGGGCAGCGCCACGGGGTCTGGGTGAAGGCCGCGCACAAGTCGCTGTTCTGGCACCTGCCGTCGGTCCTGCCGCAGCCGCCCGGCAGCTGGGACGAGCTCGTGGCGCTCACCCGCCGCCTCGCCGCCCGGGCCCGGCGCGGCGAGGGCCCCGCGCCGCTGGCGATCGGCGCGGCCGACGGCTGGGTGCTGACCGACTGGTTCGAGAACGTGCTGGCCGACCTCTCGCCCGACGGCTACGACGGCCTCGCCGGCCCGGACGCCGACTGGCAGGGTCCTCCGGTGCGTGACGCGCTCGACCGGCTCGCCGAGATCTGGAGCGTCGACGGCGCGTTCCCGGGTGGCGCCCGCCGAGCCCTGCTCACCCAGTACGAGGAGTCGGTGATCCAGGTGGTCCACTCCCGGCGGGCGGTGCTGGTCTTCGAGGGCGACTTCGTCGACGACGTGGTGCGCCGGTTCCGGCGGGGGTCGCCGCCGTCGACGTTCCGTTTCCCCGGCACCCGCCCGGGCGGGGGGCCGCTCATCGTGGGGGGCGACGCCGCGGTGGCCCTCACCGCGGTCGGGGCGGACCTCGCGGGCTGGCTCACCGACCCGGCCGCGTTCCGGCCGTGGCTGCGCGCCGGCGGCTACCTGTCGCCCAACCTGACCGTGCCGCCGGAGGGCTACGCCGACCCGATGCGCCGCCGGCTGGCCGGCGAGCTGCGCACCGCCGAGACCCTGCGGTTCGACCTGTCCGACCGGCTGCCGGGCCCGTTCACCGGGTCCGACGGGGTCGGCATCTGGCGGATCATGCAGGACTTCTTCGCGGACGTCACCGCAGGGGTGCGGGCCACCGAGGCGGTGCGCCGGGCCACCGGGCAACTGGCGGCGGCGGCCCGACGCGCGGGCGGTGGCCGATGAGCCGGGCACCGGTGCTCGGCGAGTTGGCCGTGCTCGACGACGTCGGTCCGCCGCGGCGTGGGCGCGCCTACCCGGCGGCGGGCGCCACGTCGGCGCTACTGCTGCCGGCGGCGTTGCTGCTCGGCGGGCTGGTGCTCTGGCCGGTGCTGCGGATGATGCACGCCAGCGTGACCACCGACGGCCGGTGGGTGGGGGCCGCCCACTTCCGCACGGCGCTGGCCGCGCCCGGCACCGGCGCGGTGGTGGGACGCACGCTGCTCTGGGCGCTGCTGGTGCCGGCCGTGGTGACCGGGCTGGGCTACCTGCTCGCCGTGGCGTCCCGCCGTTCCCAGGAGGGCGGGCTGGTCCGGCTGATCCTGGTGGCGCCGATCGCGCTGCCCCTGGTGGTCACCGGGGTCACGTTCCGGCTGATGTACGACCCGGACCCGTCGCGGGGGCTGGCCACGCTGGTGGCCGCCGCGCTGACCGGCCGGTCCTCCGGGGAGGCGCCCCAGCTGCTCGGCCCGGGCCTGGTCACCGTCGCACTGATGTCGGCGTTCGTGTGGGCCTGGGTGGGGCTCGCCCTGCTCGTGTTCCGGGCCGCGCTGGACCGGGTGCCGCCGAGCCTCGCCGACGCCGTGCGGGCCTACGGCGGCGGCCGGCGGCACGTGCTCTGGGACGCGCAGTGGCGGCCGCTGCTGCTGCGCACCGGCGCGGTCGTCTTCGCGTTGGTGGCGCTCGGCACCAGTCGGACGTTCGACCTGATCCTGGTGATGGCGCCCGGCTCGGTCCGGGACGAGGCGGCGGTGCTGGCCCTGCGGGTGTGGCAGACCTCCGGCGGCACCACCACCGGCGAGGGGGCCGCACTCGGCGTGGTGTGGCTGCTGGCGGTGGTCGCCGGGATGCTGGTCGCGGCGCTGTTCGTGCGGCAGGCGTGGCCGCCGCCGCGCCCCGCCGACCCGCCCGAGCCCGACCCCGCGGCCGCCGCGCCGCCTCGGCTGTTCCGGCTGCTCGCGGCCGCCGCCGCGGTGGCCTGGCTGGTGCCGCTCGGCGTGCTGGTGGCGACGTCGCTGCACGGGCCCGTGGACGCGGCGGCGGAGGGCTGGTGGTCGACCCCGCCCAGCCTCGACTCCTACCGGGAGGTGGTCACCGGGGCGGAACTCTGGCGCGCCCTGAGCTTCACGCTGCTGCTGGCCACCGTGGTGACCGCGGCCGTGCTGGGCGTCGCGCTGCTCGCCGCGTACCCCCTGGCGTGGCTGACCGGCCCCACCGCCCAGGTCACCGGCCTGCTGCTGATGGCCGCCACCATCGTGCCCGTGCAGGCGATCGCCGGCCCGGTCAACGAGGTGTTGGGCGTGGCCCTCTCCTCCGGCACCGCCCGCGGGCTGGCCCTGGTCCACGTGGCGCTGGGCGTGCCGTTCGCGGTGCTCGTCCTGCGCAACGCGTTCGCCGACCTGCCGGCCGAGCAGGTCCGCGGCGCGCGGCTCGGCGGGCGGCACTGGTGGGGCACGCTGCGCCGGCTCGCCCGGCACAACCGGCCGGCGATCGTCGCCGTGTCCGTGCTGGAGTTCGTGCAGGTGTGGAACGACCTGGTCGTCGGCCTGCTGTTCAGCGGCCCGGACGCGGCGCCGCTGGGGCTCTTCCTCGCCGGACAGACCCGCGGTTTCGTCGCGAACAGCGGCGCGCTGGCCGCCGGCTCGGTGATCGCCTCGGTGCTGCCCGTGCTGCTGGTCGTCCTCGCCCGCCGGCACCTGGTGGCGGGGCTCGTCTCCGGCGGTGTGCGGTGACCGGGCCCACCGGCGCCGGCGGCGGTCGCCCACCCCGCTGGCCGGTGCTGGTGGCGGTCGGCACGCTGGTGAGCGGGGTGCTCGCCAACATCGCCAGCAACCTGCTGTCCGAGCTGGCCGACAGCCTGCTCGGGCCGGCGAGCATCGTGCTGCTGGTCACCGGAGCGGTCGGCGGGGTGGTGTGGGAGGTCTACCGCCGCCGGGGCGGACCGCGGGTCGGCACCGAGCCGACGGAGATCGTCGCGGAGACGCCGACCGGCGCGCCGACGCTGCCGTACCCGGCCGGCTTCACCGGCCGGGGCGAACACGTGGAGTCGATCATGGCGTTGCTCCGCCGGGAGCACGCCGTGGCGGTGCTGGGCCGACGGGCGGTGGGCACGTCGGCGTGCGCCGTGCAGGCGGCCAACCTGTGCCGGGAGAGCTACCCCGACGGCCAGTTCTACCTCGACCTGCGTCGCGGTGGGCGGCCGCGGTCGGCCCGGCAGGTGCTCACCGCGCTGGCCCGGATCCTGGGCACCGCCGCGCCGACGTCCGGCCGGGCGGACGCGCTGGCCGAGGCGGCCGACGCGCTGCGCCGCCACCTCGACGGGCGGCGGATGCTGCTGGTGCTGGACAACGTGGACCGTCCGGAGCAGGTCCGGGCGCTGCTCCCACCGACCGCCCGTGACTGCCGGCTGTTGTTCGCCGGTGGCCCCGCGCTGGCCGGCCTGGAAGGCGTGGTGGCGCACTGGATCGCCGAGCCCGGCCCGGCCGAGGCGGTCGAGCTGTTCGCCGCCGCGGGTCAGGCCGCCCCGGCCGCGCGCACCCGACGGGTGGACCCGCGTACCGACCCGGCCGTGCGGTCCATCGTGGACCTGTGCGGGCGGCAGCCGCGTACGGTGCGCGCGTTGGGCTACCGCACCGCCCAGCACGGTTGGCGGCACGCCGACGTGCTGGACGCGCTGCGCCGGGCCGTGCAGACACCCCCGCACCAGCGGATCACGGTCTCCCCCGCCGCACGGCTGGTCACCGAGCGGGACACCGCCTACCGGGCACTGTCGGGGCAGGCGCGCCGGCTCTACCGGCTGATGTCACTGAGCCCCGCCCCGGTGGACCGGCCTGCGATCGCCGCGCTGGCCCGGCGCCGGCCGGAGCAGGTCGCCGCGCTGCTCGACGAGCTGGCCGCCGGGGCGTTCGTGGTGGGCGCACCCGGTGACCGCTACGAGATCCGGCCGCTGCTCGCCGGGTTGGCGCGGCTGCACCTGCGGGACGCGGAACCGGCCCGGGCCCGGGTCGCGGCCCAGGCGCGGCTCACCCGGCACCTGGCCCGGCGGGCCGAACGGCACGCCACCAACCTCGCCGCGCTGGGCGCACCCCCGGATCGGGAGTGGTCGCTGCCACTGGACGACGACCCGTACGGCTGGTTCGACCTGCACCAGGAGCTGCTGCTGGCGGTGGTGCGGGTGCCGGCGGGCGCGGCGGAGACCCTGCCCCGACGCGTACGCCGGTGGTGGTTCCGCCTGGCGGTGGCGCTGTGCGGCTGGCTGGCGCACGCCGAGCGGCTGCCGGAGTGGGAGCAGGTGTGTCGTACGGTGCTCGCGACCCCGACCGCCGACGACCGGCCGGAGATCGCCGGCTGGGCGCACAACGAGCTGGGGGTGCTGCGCCGCCGCCGGCACGACCCGCAGGGCGCCGCCGCCGCACTGACCCTGGCGGTGGCCGAGCGGGGCCGCCGCGGCACCGCCCAGGCGCGCATGAACCTCGGCCTCGCCCTGCTCGACCTGGGGCAGCTCGACGACGCCGTGGAGCACCTGGAGCTGTCCCGACGGCACCGCTCGGGGGCGGACCGCGCGGGCCACGCGCTCACCGACCTGGGGTTGGGTGCCGCCCGCCTGGCCCGGGGCGAGCTGGACGCCGCTCACCACCACCTGGTCCGGGCGGCGAACACGTTCCGCGCGCTCGGCGACGCGCGCGGCTACGCCGCCGCGTTGACCAACCTGGTGCTCGTGCACGCCGGGCTCGGCGAGCACCTGGACGCGGCCCAGGCGTGGCGGGCGGCGCTGCGCGAGTACGACGCGGTGACCGACCCGACCAGTCGGGCCGCCGCCCTGCTCAACGCCGGTGCCACGCTGCTCCGGACCAGCCCGGGCCAGGCTCGGCAGGCGTACGAGATGCTCGCCGAGAGCTGCCGGCTGCGCGAGGGTACCCGGGCGACGGCCGGCCTCGGCCGCACCCTGCTCTACCTGGGTGACGCCGCGGCGGCGCTGGGCGACCCGGACGAGGCGCACCGGCACTGGGTGGACGCCGCGGGCGTCTGCGAGGAGGTGGGCGACGCCGAGGGGCAGGCCGCGGCCGACGCGCGCCTGACCCCCGACGAGCCGGCGGCCGACGACGAGCCGGCCCTGCGGGCCTGACGGCCGAGGTCAGACCCACCAGCGCAGCCGGGAGCCGGGACGGGTCGCGCGGATCCACCCATGCGGTGGGAAAACCGTAATCTCGACATCTGCCACCGGTCTCCCGAAGGGAGGCGCTGGTGGGGTGACCGCCGGCGCCGAACAGTGCCCGGACAGGTGAGGAGTGGAGACGATGCGCGGAACCGGACACGGTGGACCCGACACCGGCCCGGAGCTGGCGGCCCCTGACGGCGTGCCCGCGGGGGTGGGCGTCCGGCACACCCGCGGCGTCCACGCCGCACCGCGGCGGCGGGCGTACCGGGTGGTGGTGCCGCTCGCGGCCGGCGTCGCGGTCGTCCTCCTCGCGGGGGCGGCGGTCGTCGGGGTCCGGCCGTCCGACCCGGCGCCCGCGCCGGCGTCGACGCCGCTCGCCGAGGCGCCGCCGTCCGCGTCGCCGGAGTCCACCACACCCTCGGCCACCGCGCCCGCCTCGACGGCGGTCCCGACGGCGAGCCCTTCGGTGAAGCCCTCGCCGCGGGGGTCTACGGCCCGTTCGGCGCCACCGGTGACCGCGGTGACGTCGAAGCGCAAAGGCGTCGGCGTCTGGACCTTCGACGGTGTCAGCCAGGCCCTGGCCAGCTCGAAGGCGAGTTGGTACTACACGTGGAACGTGGGGCACCCGGGCGTCACCAGCCCGAAGGACGCCGAGTTCGTCCCGATGATCTGGGGGGCCGGGAGCGTCACCGCCGGCAACCTCGACCAGGCCCGCAAGAACGGTCGCTACCTGCTCGGCTTCAACGAGCCGGACATGGGCGGGCAGGCCGACATGAGCGTGGAGCAGGCGCTGGAGCTGTGGCCGCGGTTGGAGGCGACCGGCCTGACGCTGGGCAGCCCGGCGGTGGCGTGGGGCGGGGACCGGCCGGGCGAGTGGCTCGACCGCTTCATGACGGGCGCCCGGCAGCGCGGGTACCGGGTCGACTTCATCGCCCTGCACTGGTACGGGGGCGACTTCACCACCGCCAACGCCGTCAACCAGCTGAAGTCGTACCTCCAGGCGGTCCACGACCGCTACCGCCTGCCCGTCTGGCTGACCGAGTTCGCCCTGATCGACTTCTCCAACGGCGTACGGTTCCCGACGCAGCAGCAGCAGGCGGCGTTCCTCACCGCGGCGACCCGGATGCTGGGCGGCTTGCCGTGGCTGCACCGGTACGCGTGGTTCGGCCTGCCCGCCACCGACAAGGACCCGACCGGGCTCTTCCGCTCCGGCACCGAGGCGACCGCCGTGGGCCGCGCCTTCCAGGCGGCCCGCTGAGCGCGGCGACCCGACGGCATCGGACATCGGGGACGGGACCGGTCGAGTCCGACCGCGCCGGGCACCGCCGGACAGCCCGTCCGACCAGGGCCGGCGCGACCGTCCACACCCAGACGGCACGGTCGGCGACCTTCACCCCGGCCGCCGTGCGACCGGTCCTTGTGCGCGGGGACCCGTCGTAGCGGTACGGGGTCGGCCCGAAAGACCCCATTGCGGCCGCGACTTTCCGCTCCGGGCGACCACTGTCGGCAGTCGCCGACGGCAATGCGATGCACGTCTGCTTTGTCCGTCGAAGGCGCTGCCGCGCCTGCTCGCCGGGCTCCGGAATCCGTTGCCGGTAACGCTTTTCCCAATCGCGCCGGCCGCACCCCGACGACGATTACCGTACGTTGACGTGACCATCTTCCGTGTTACCGCCGTCACGCTCAGCGCCGTGCTGGCGTCGGCCGCGACGGCGGTCGCGCCGGCGGCTGCCGCGCCGTACGTCCGTTGTCCGACGGTGAAGCCGCCGGTGCCGCCGCCGGCCGTACCCTCACCGCCGGCGGTCAATCCCGCCCAGGCCGCGGTCGGTGGGCCGGCCATGGCCACGGCGGGGCTCGCCGCGCCGCCCGGCGTCCCGGCGGCGCCGGCGGTGACCGCCACGTCGTGGCTGGTCGCCGACCTCACCAGCGGTGAGGTCCTGGGTGGATGCGCGCCGCACGCGCACCGGACGCCGGCCAGTGTGCAGAAGCTGCTGCTGGCGGCGGCCCTGATGCCCCGCCTCGACCCGAGCCAGGTGGTCGAGGTGACCCGCGGCGACCTGCGGGACCTCGACCCGGCCAGCTCGCTGATGGGAGTCGTCCCGGGCGGCCGGTACTCGGTCGAGAGCCTCTGGCTGGGGCTCCTGCTCCGGTCCGGCAACGACGCCGCGAACGTGCTCGCCCGCGTCGGCGGCGGCAGCGGCGGCCGGCAGGGCGGGGTCGACGCGATGAACGACGAGGCGCGCCGGCTCCGCGCCCACCAGACCCACGCGGCGACACCGTCGGGTCTGGACGGTCCGGGTCAGTACACCAGCGCCTACGACCTGGCGCTGATCGCGCGGGCCACGTTCGCTCGGGAGGACTTCCGGCGGTACGTGGCGGCACCGGTGGCGCAGATCCCGGCCCGCCCCGGCACGCCCGGGTTCTCGATCACGCACGACACGACGCTGCTCGGGCGCTACCCCGGCACGCTCGGCGGCAAGACGGGCTTCACGGACCTGGCCCGACAGACGTACGTCGGGGTGGCCGAACGCGACGGTCGACGGCTCGTGGTGACCCTGCTCGGCGCGGAGACCGCGCCGCTGGGCAGCCTGGGTGAGGCGAGCGCGCTGCTCGACTGGGGGTTCGCGCTGCCCCGGCACGCGGCGGTGGGCAAACTGGTGGCGCCGGAGGAGAAGAAGAAGCACGACCGGCCGGTGGTGCCGGTCAAGGGCGAGCACCCCGAGGGGACGGGCCACTCCTCGCCGCTGTCGGCGCCGACGTGGCTCGGACTCGCCGCCGCCCTGGTCCTCGCGGCGCTGCTCCTCGCCACCCCCTGGTGGCGCCGGAGTCGCCGGCCGGCGGCGCAACCGCCGGCCCTGGAGAGCACCACGCGCGACACGACAACGACGTGACGGCGGCGGTGTGCGAGGTTTATGGGGAAGTCACCAGGGCAGATATGCAGACCTGACCACACCAACAGGGAGGCCAGGTCATGGTCAAGGGTGACATCGACACGTACCACCAGGACGGCCAGTGGAAGAACCGTCCCGAGGGCAACGAGCGGGCCAGCAGCACGCACGACACCAAGGCGGAGGCGGAGAGCGCGGGTCGGGAGATGGCCCGGGACCGCGACGCCGAGCACGTGATCAAGAACGAGGACGGCCGGATCGGCGAGCGGAACACGTACCCGCGCAGCCGTGACCCCCGCGAGATCAAGGGCTGAGCCGCGCTCTCCCCATGCCGGCGCGCGTCCGCGCGCCGCGTGGTCGGGCCGGGCCGCGGCACCGACCGGACGGAGACCCGGGCGCCGACCCGTTCGGTCGGCGCCCGGACTCCGCGCCCCCGATGATCGTCGTCATCAGGACAGCGGATCGGGTGGCGTGGATGCCATATTCGACGGCACGGATCGACCGACGATCCACCGAGCGGATTGGCCACCCCCATGACGACCGAGCGGCTCGTGTCACCACCCCGGCCCGGCGTGCGGGTCACGGCCGTCGGCCTCGGCCAGGCGGCCCCCGACGGTCGCCGGATCCTGGACGACATCTCGCTGACCGTCGAGCCCGGTGAGCTGGTCGCGGTCATCGGCGCCAGCGGTGCGGGCAAGACCACCCTGTTGGAGACCCTCGCCGGCGTACGGGGTCCGGCGGCGGGCACCGTGTCCCACGACGGCGTCGCCCCGGCCGGCGTGGTCGGTTTCGTGCCGCAGGACGACATCATCCACCGTGAACTGCCCCTGCGGCGGACCCTGCGCCACGCGGCCCGGCTGCGCCTGCCCTCGGCGACCCCGCCGGTGGAGGTGGCCCGACGCGTCGACGAGGTGCTCGGCGAGCTGGGCCTGACCGAACGCCACGGCGTGCCGGTCGTGCGGCTCAGCGGTGGGGAACGCAAGCGGGCCAGCATCGCGGTGGAGCTGCTGACCCGGCCGGGCGTCCTCTTCCTCGACGAGCCGACGTCCGGGCTGGACCCGGCGATCGCCGTGGACCTGCTGCGGGCGCTGCGCTCCCTCGCCGACGGCGGAGCGACGGTCGTCCTCACCACGCACCAGATCACCGACGTCGACCGGTGCGACCGGGTGGTCGTCCTGACCCGGGACGGCCGGCTGGCCTTCGTCGGCGCACCGGCCGCCGCCCGGGACTTCTTCGGCGTGCGCACCCTCGCCGAGGTCTACCTGCGGCTCGACGCGGAGGAGGACCCGGCGACCTGGCCCGACCGGTTCACCGCCCGGGACGGCGGGACCCGGTCCCGCCGTCGCGCGGTGGCGGCGCCCGACCGGCCGGCCCTCGGCCACCCGGCCCGCTGCGACAGTGGACGGTGCTCACCGCCCGCAACGCCGAGGTCGTCGCCCGCAACCGGCTCACCCTGGCGATCCTGCTCGGCTCGCCGCTGATGGTGCTCGGCATGTTCGCGCTGCTGTTCCGCCCCGGCGCGTTCGACCCTGCCGACCCGCGACCCGCCGTCACCGTGATGATCCTCTTCTGGATCGCGTTCGGCGGCTTCTTCTTCGGGCTGACGTACGGCCTGCTCCAGATCTGCACCGAGGTGCCGATCCTGCGCCGGGAGCGGCTGGCCGGCGTGCGGTTCGGGCCGTACCTGCTGGCGAAGGTGGCGGTGCTGCTCCCGCTGCTCGCCGCGGTGGACGTGGCGCTGCTCGGCGTGCTGCGCGGCACCGACCGGCTGCCACCGGTCGGTGGCGGCGACTTCGCGGCGCTGTACGCGACCCTGCTGCTCTCCTCGGCCGCCGCGCTCGCCCTCGGCCTGCTCTGCTCGGCGGCCGTCGACGACGCCGCCCAGGCGACGCTCACGCTGCCGATGCTCTGCTTCCCGCAGGTCCTGTTCGTCGGGGCGATCCTGCCGGTGCCGGAGATGGCGGCGGGCGGGCGCTGGTTGAGCTACGCCATGTCGAACCGGTGGGCGTTCGAGGGGCTGGGCCACACCGCCGGAGTCGCCCAGCTGTGGCGCGACGGGGCCTCGCCGCTCGGTCCCCCGCTGCTGGCGAGCTATGGCGACACCTTCGCCCGCCCGGTCTGGGTCGACTGGCTGGTCCTCGGCGGGTTCGCGCTGCTCTTCCTCGCCGGGGCGTGGGCGGTGCTGGCGCGCAAGGCGTCCCGTCATGCGGCCTGAGGCCACCCCGGGCCCGGCGGCGCTGGCGGCCCACCCGACGTACGCGGCCACGGCCCGCATCGACGACCTGCGCGCCACCGAGTACCGCCACCTCGACCGGGACGGGCACGTCTACCTCGACTACGCCGGCGCCGGGGTGGCCGCGCGCTCGCAGATCGTCGCCCACCACGACCGGCTGCTCTCCGGGCTGTTCAGCAACCCGCACTCGGAGAACCCCACCTCGGTGGCGGCCGGTTCCCTGGTCGAGTCGGCCCGCCGGGCGGTGCTGGACTTCTTCCGCGCCGACCCGGCCGAGTACGCGGTCGTCTTCACGCCCAACGCGAGCGGGGCCTGCCGGCTGGTCGGTGAGGCGTACGCGTTCGGCCGGGCCCGGCCACTGGTGCTGACCGGCGACAACCACAACTCCGTCAACGGCATCCGCGAGTACGCGCGCGCGGCGGGCGCACCGGTGCGGTACGTCCCGCTGACCGACCCGCACCTGCGGGTGGCCGAGGCCGACGTGGTCGCCGCGCTCACCGGTCCGGCCGGGCTGGCCGGTCGGGCGCGACGGTGGCGCGGATCGGGCCCGCGGGGGTTGTTCGCGTATCCGGCGCAGAGCAACTTCAGCGGTGTGCAGCACCCGCTGAGCTGGGTGGAGCTGGCCCAGCGCCACGGCTACGACGTGCTGCTGGACGCCGCCGCGTACGTGCCGACGAACCGGCTGGACCTCAGCGTCGTCCACCCCGACTTCGTCTGCCTGAGCTGGTACAAGCTGTTCGGCTACCCCACCGGGGTCGGCGCGTTGGTGGCCCGGCGGGACGCGTTGGCGCGCCTGCGGCGGCCCTGGTTCGCCGGTGGCACGATCCGCGCGGTCAGTGTGCAGGGTGACTGGCACCGGGCGCTGGACGACGAGTCGGGGTTCGAGGACGGCACGCTCAACTTCCTGAGCATCCCGGACGTGGAGTTCGGGGTGCGCTGGCTCGACGGGATCGGCGTGGACCTGGTGCACGCCCGCGTCGGCCTGCTGACCGGCTGGCTGTTGGAGCGGCTGACCGCGCTGCGACACCGCACCGGGCAGCTGCTCGTCGAGGTCTACGGGCCGCCGACAGCCGATGGCCGCGGTGGCACGGTGGCCTTCAACTTCCGCCGGCCCGACGGTTCGCTCGTCGACGAACGCCTCGTCGCGATCGACTCGTCGGCCGCCGGGTTCTCCCTGCGGACGGGCTGCTTCTGCAACCCGGGCGCGGGCGAGGGGGCGTTCGGCATCACGCGGCACACCCTGCGCCGCACGCCGCTCGCCCACGTCGAGACGATCGACCAGTACCTGTCCGCGCTGGGTGTGCCGAGCGGCGGCGCGGTGCGCGTCTCCTTCGGCCTGGCGTCGACCGCGGCGGACGCCGAACGCTTCCTGGCCTTCGCCGAGTCGACCTACCTGGATCGGGCGGGGCCGGCCGGCACGCGGCTGGCGCCCCGGCAACGCTGCTGACCGGGCGGGCAACCCCGGGGGCCGGCGTCGGCCCGCGCGTCAGGTCAGGGGCGACGGGGACTCGGCGCCGGGCACCAGCAGTTCCGGCTGGCCGGACCCGTCCGCCGGCACCGACCACACGTCGGGTCGACCGTCCTCCTGGCGCAGCGTGTACGCCAACGTCGCGCCGTCGAGCCACGCCGCCTGGTCGTCGACGCTCGCGGTCTCCGCCGTCGCGGTGACCCGCAGGCTCGCCAGGTCGAGGACCGACAGGCGCCAGCCCTTCGCCGGGTCGGCGTCGACGGCCTCCTTGAAGGCGAGGCGCGTGCCGTCCGGTGACAGGGACGGGCACTCGACGTTCTCCTTCAGCGTCTCGACTCTCCGGGCGGAGAGGTCGCCCCGCACCAGGTAGCGCTTGCCGGCGGTGGACATCGTCGCGTAGAAGACGTTGTCGTCGGCGGTGAACGTGACGCCCCAGAAGTTGACGTCGGCGCTGCGGTAGGGGCGGCCGTCGCGTCGCACCGCGAACTCCTCCAGCGACATCACCGTGCTGCCGTCGCGGGTGTCGACGATCCCGGTGCGGGTGGAGAAGCCGCTGGCGGTGTAGGAGTCGCCGCCGACGAACGTCGTCCACGACACCATGCGGCCCGACGCGGAGACCCGCGCCCGGTTGGGCAGCCCGGGGATCTCGACCGTACGCGTGGGGCGCAGCGCGCTGTCGAGCACCACGAGCTGGTACTGCCAGGGGGTCTTCGGCCCCAGGCAGACGCCGGTGCCGGCCGCGGCGTACACCCGCAGGCACTCCACCGACGAGACGGTACGCGTCCCGGACGGGTCGGCCGCGGCCACCGACGACACGTGCCGGTCGGTGATGGTGAGCAGGCGCGGGCCCGGCGTCAGGGTGACCGTGCCGGCGGCGGCCTCGGGCGCCGCCGCCGGGGCGGCGGCGACGGCGTAGCCGACCGCCACGGCGCCCAGCGCCACCGCGGCGGCGGTGGCCACCCCGAGCTTGATCCGGGTCGACATCGCGGGCATCAGGGGACCTTCCGGGAGGCGGGACGCCGGCCGCGGGCCAGCAGGAGCATCGTGACGAGCAGGATCCCGGCGACGGTCGCGGCGGCGACGCGGATCGCCGTCTGGGGGCCCCACGCCTGCCAGGCGAGCCCGAACAGGACCGACGACACGAGGTACGCCAGCGCCTGCGCGGTCTGGACGAGCGCGATGCCCGTGGTGCGCAGCCGCACCGGCAGGACCGGGCCGGCGAGGGCGACGAGCACCCCGTCGGTGGCCGCGTAGAAGAGGCCGTACAGGGCGAGCGCGAGCACGAGCAGCGGCCACCCGCCGACCGGCCCGGCCAGCAGCAGGTAGGTGACGCCGAGCGCGGCGTAGCCACCGACCACCACCGGCAGCCGCCCGATCCGGTCGGCGACGATCCCGATCGGGGTGGCGAGCAGCAGGTAGGCCAGGCTGGTCCCCACCGCGAGCAGCGGGAACCACAGCAGGCTCAGGTCCTCGCGGCGTTGCAGCAGCAGGTAGACGAATCCGTCACCGATCGTGGCCAGCCCGAGCAGGCCGGCGGCGAGGACGAGCCGGCGGGCCGGCCGCTCACGCAGCAGACCCCACACCTCGCGCACGGACACGGCGGTGTCGGCGGCCGGGCCGGCGGTGGCCGTCGGCGTCGCGGGTTGCTGCTCGCGCACGAACAGCACGAGCACGACCACCGCCAGCGCCGCGACGCAGAAGCTGGTCACGAACACCGCGTCGTACGACTCGCCGACGGCCAGCAGGACCCCGACCGCCACCAGCGGCCCGAGGAACGCCCCGACGCTGTCCATCATGCGGTGCACGCCGAACGCCCGGCCCAGCGACTCGGACGGCGTCGACAGGGTGATGAGCGCGTCGCGGGGCGCGCTGCGGATGCCCTTGCCGAGGCGGTCGACGGCGATCACCGCGCCGATCGCGGGCACCGACCGGCCGGCGAGCAGCAGACCGAGCTTGGCCACTGCGGACAGCGCGTAGCCGAGACCGGCGACGAGCTTGCGGCGGCGGAACCGGTCCGCGACGAAGCCGCCGACGACGCGCAGCAGGGCGGTCGCGCCGGTGTAGACGCCGTCGACGACGCCGAAGGCCAGTGGGCTCAGTTGGAGGCCGAACACCAGGTAGAGCGGCAGCACCGCGGTGACCATCTCGGCCGAGATGTCGGTGATCAGGCTGACCGTACCGAGCGCGACGACGTTGCCGCTGACCAGGGCGACACGACGCCGGCGCCGACCGGGATCGGGAGCGACCGGCTCGGTCTCCGGCCGGGTGACGGTCGACAGGTACACCGGTGTCCTCTCCGGTCGGTGGGGCCCGCGCTCGGTGGCGCAACGGTCAGCCATCGTCCGTCCCATCGGGACGGCGGACAACGCACCGCGCGTGCCGTCGGGGCGTACGCCCGGTGAACCCCTCCCGAACATCGAGGTGTTTGCCTGTCCGGATGAGTTGTTCACCGCGCCGTTCCCCGTCGTCCCACCACCCCTCCTACATTCCGTTCGCTCTATATCCACACGCCCGGGAAAGGGTTCCTGAATGGGCATTCGACTCACCCGTCCGCCGGTGACGATCGGGACGGTCGCGGTGCTGCTCGCCGCCACCGCCGCGTTCGTCGTGACCGGCGCGACCTCGGCGTCGGCGGCGACGCTCACGTTCACGCCGGCCGCCGACACCTACGTCCAGAGCGACGCCGCGTCCACCAACTACGGCACGTCCACGCAGATCGTGGTCGACAACTCGCCGGTGCGGCGGCTGTTCCTGCGCTTCAGCGTGAGCGGGGTCAGCGGCACCGTGACCAGCGCGAAGCTGCGGCTGCGGGCGATCAGCGGCAACAGCGGCAGCGGCACCGGCGGCACGGTCAGGGCCATGTCCAACACGACCTGGTCGGAGACGGGCACGACCTGGAACAACCAGCCGAGCATCGACGGCGCCACGCTCGGCTCGATCGGCGCGATCAGCGCCAACGGCTGGTACGAGGTCGACGTCACCTCGCGGGTCACCGGCAACGGGACGTTCAGCTTCGGCGCCACGTCCGGCGACAGCGACGGCGCCTACTACGACTCGCGGGAGAGCGGCGCCGACGCGCCGCAGTTGGTCGTGACGACCGGCACCACGACGCCGCCGCCGTCCGGCGACCCGGTGCTCGTCGGCGTCGGCGACATCGCCAACTCCGGCTCGGGCGACACCGCCACGGCGGCGCTGCTCGACGGCATCGCCGGCACGGTCTTCACCACCGGCGACAACGTGTACGACAACGGCACCGCGGCCGAGTTCACCAGCTACTACGAGCCGACCTGGGGCCGGCACAAGGCGCGCACCCGCCCGTCGCCGGGCAACCACGACTACAACACGTCGGGCGCGGCCCCGTACTACGCCTACTTCGGTTCGCAGGCCGGCCCGAGCGGCCGAGGGTACTACTCCTACGACCTCGGCAACTGGCACATCGTGTCGCTGAACTCGAACATCAGCATGTCCGCCGGGTCGGCCCAGGAGCAGTGGCTGCGTTCCGACCTCGCGGCCAGCACCAAGCCGTGCACGCTGGCGTACTGGCACCACCCGCTGTTCACGTCGAGCTCCAACCACGCGCCGTCGACCTCGACGCGCCCGCTCTACCAGGCGCTCTACGACTACAACGCCGACGTCGTGGTGTGGGGTCACAACCACGTCTACGAGCGGTTCGCGCCGATGAACCCGAACGGCGGCGCCGACTCCGGCCGGGGCCTGCGCAGCTTCGTCGCCGGCATGGGCGGTGCCAGCCACTACAGCTTCGGCACCATCCAGCCCAACAGCGAGGCCCGCAACAGCTCCGCGTACGGGGTCCTGAAGTTCACGCTGCACTCCGGCAGCTACGACTGGCAGTTCGTGCCGGTGGCCGGGCAGACCTACTCCGACAGCGGCACCGGTTCCTGCCACTGACCGGTGCGGACCGGGGCGGCGCCGGTGGGGAGCGGATCGCGCACCCCGCCGGCGCCGTCGTGTCGGTCAGTGGACGGCGACCGCCACCGTTGCGCCCTCCAGCTCGGGCAGGCGACTCGGCCGCACCACCACGAACAGCACCAGGGTCGCCGCCGCCATGCCGCCGGCCACCACCACGGCCATGCCGGTGCTGCCGGTGCCGAGCACGCCGACCAGCGGCGCGGCCAGCGCCCCGACCGCGAACTGCACCGCGCCGAGCAGCGCCGCGGCGGTACCGGCCGCCTCGCCGTGCCGGGACAGCGCCAGCGCCGGCGCGTTCGGCAGGGCCAGCCCGCACGCGGCGAGCACGAGCCACAGGGACGCCAGGACGCTCGCGAGGCCACCGGCGCCGGTGGCGGCGAAGGTGAGCAGGGCGGCCCCGGCGACGGTGCCGGCGAGGAGCGCGCTGACGAGGATCCGCTGAGGCGGGTAGCGCCGCAGCAGGCGGACGTTCAGCTGGGTGGCGGTGATGAGGCCGACCGCGCCCGCACCGAACACCAGGCCGAACTGCTGCTCGTCGAGCCCGTACTGCTCCTGGAAGACGAACGACGACCCGGCCACGTACGCGAACAGCGCGGCCATCGCCAACCCGGCGACCAGGATGAGCCCGACGAACGTGCGGTCGCGCAGCAACCCGCCGTAGACCCGCAGCGTCTCGGCTACACCGCCGTGGCGGCGGCGCTCGGGCGGCAGGGTCTCGCGCAGGCCGAGCGCCGCCACGACCAGCAGGGCCAGGCCCAGCACGGCGAGCGCCACGAAGACGCCCCGCCAGGCCGACCAGCGCAGCAGCAGGCTGCCGAGGGTCGGCGCGAGGATCGGTGCCACGCCCATGACGAGCATCAGTCGGGAGAACAGCTTGGCGAAGGCGGCGCCGTCGAACAGGTCACGGACCACCGCCGTCGCGACGACGGAGGCGGCCGCGACCCCCAGGCCCTGGAGGACCCGCAGGGCGCCCACGACGCCGATGGTGGGCGCGACGACGCAGAGCAACGACGCGACGATGTGCAGCGCCATGCCGGCGAGCAGCGGCCGGCGCCGGCCCACCGCGTCGGACAACGGGCCGATCAGCAACTGGCCGATGGCGAGCCCGGCGAGGGTGCCGGTGAGGGTCAGCTGGACGGCCGCCGAGGTGGTGTGCAGGTCGGTGGTGATGGCCGGCAACGATGGCAGGTACATGTCGATGGTGAGCGGCCCGATCGCGATCAGCGAGCCGAGCACCAGCACGAGGCGTAGCCGCTGACGGGCGGACAGGAGATCACCCGGCATCGGCGCCGACGTGGCGGCCGGCTCCGTCGTCTCGGCGGTGGCGGTCACGGGGTCGTCTCCGGCTGGCACACGGGGGCCCCGGCTGGGGTCGATGCAGTGATCACACCTGGCTGCAACCCGCGCCGGCCGGACGCATTCCCGGCGGGAGGAAGGGTAAGCCAGCTCACACGGCGCGTTGGGTCTACCGGTTTCGACCGGCGGCCGGCGGGAAGACGTGCGGGTCCACGGGCCGAGCGGCCCGACCGACCACGGCCGCGGAACCGCGCCGACCTCCGTCGCCGCCCGGCCAGCAGGGGGTACGTCATGGTCGTCGGCGCCGAGCCGGTCGGTGAGCTCGAACTGGTGCGGACGTTCACCGGGGCGATGCCGACCGGCGTCGCCGTCTCGCACACCGGACGGATCTTCGTCAACTTCCCCCAGTGGGGTGACGAGCCGCCGGCCGCGCTGGTCGAGCTGCGCGACGACCGGGAGGTGCCGTTCCCCGACCGGCGGTGGAACTCCCCCGCCCGGGACGACGACGAGCAGGCGTTCGTGTCGGTGCAGAACATGGTGGTCGACCCGCTCGACCGGCTCTGGGTCGTGGACACCGGCAGCCCGCTGTTCCGACCCACCCGGCCCGGCGGACCGAAGCTGGTCCGGGTCGACCTGGACACCGACACCGTCGCGCAGGTGATCACGTTCCCCCCGACGGTGGTGCCGCCCACCAGCTACCTCAACGACGTCCGATTCGACCTGCGCCGCGGGCGCGCCGGCATCGCGTACCTGACCGACTCCGCCGTCGCCGGACCCAACGGCATCGTCGTGGTCGACCTGGCCAGCGGACGGTCCTGGCGCCGCCTGCACGACCACCCCTCCACGGCCGCCGAGCCGCTGCACGCGTACCGGCCGGTGGTGGAGGGGCGGCCGCTGCTGAACCGGCCGGCGGGCGGACGGCCGCGAGCGCTGACCGTCGGGGCCGACGGCCTCGCGGTCAGCGCCGACGGCTCCCGGCTGTACTACGCCCCGCTGATCGGGCGGCGCTGGCACAGCGTCCCCACCGACGCGTTGGTCGACGCCTCGCTGCCCGAGGAGGAGGTCGCCGACACGGTCGTCGACGAGGGCGACAAGGGCACCGGCTCCGACGGGCTGGAGAGCGACGACGTCGGCCGGCTCTACCTGACCGCGTACGAGCACAACGCCGTGTTCCGGCGGCTGCCGGACGGGCGGTTCGAGACGCTGCTGCACGACCCGCGCCTGCTCTGGCCGGACACGCTGGTGGTGGCGGCCGACCGGCACCTCTACGTCACCGCCAACCAGGTGCACCGGCAGCCGATGTACCAGGGCGGGCGGGACCTGCGGCGCCGCCCGTACGCCCTGTTCCGGACACCGATCGACGCCGGGCCGGTGCTGCTGCGGTAGACCGGCCCGGGCACGCCGTCAGGTCGGCAGGTCCGCGCCGGTCTGCTCGGCCACCATGTACGCCGCGTACCAGTCGGGCCAGTCCGGGTCGGCCTTGCCGGTGCGCTTCTCGTGCTCGCCGTGGGCGTCCGCGGCGCGCTTGAGGGCGGCGGTGAGGTCGTTCGCGGAGGTGAACGATGTGATCCCCGGGTCGATCCGGCCGGGAAGCCGGGTCGTGATCTCCTGGAGGAGCCAGATGTTGCCGTCCGGGTCCTGGAACGAGGCGCGCGAGAAGTAGCTGCGGCGTTCGGGATCCGGCCCGTCGACCGGCCCGTCCGGGCTGGGGTGGTAGACGGCGCCGACCTCGACGCCGGCGGCGACCAGCGCGGCACGGGCCGCCTCGACGTCGGTCACGACCAGGTAGTTCTTGGCGGAACCGGGCGCGCCGGGAGTCAGGTCCGGGCCGAACTGGACGGAGCACCCGGAGCCCTGCGGCGTGAACTGGACGATGCCGGGCGGCGTCTGGTCGAGCCGCCAGCCGAGGCGACCGTAGAACTCCTTGGCCCGGTCGACGTCGGTGACCGGGACGACGACCACCTCCAGCTTCATGTCGACGTCCCGGATGCTCGTCCCGCTCGGATCGTTGCTCCCCGGCATAGCGGCCTCCCAGCTGAGTCACCCGGTCACCAGCAAGCTACTGCGGACCGACCGTGGGGACGGCGGGTTCCCGACATCACCCACCGAGCGGGCGACCGGTCAGGAGGCGCAGCGGTCGGAGAGGGCGTAGCGCATCAACACCACGTCGCCGATCTGGCGTACCTCCGCCACGGTCGCCCGGCGGCCCGGGTGCCACGGGTAGCGGCCGTCGCCCACGAAGCGCGGCGCCCGGCAGTCACCGACGAAGAAGGGCGCCACCACCAGGTGCAGCTCGTCGGCCAGCCCGGCGGCCAGGAACTGCGCGTGCACCGTCCCGCCGCCCTCCACCATCAGCCGGCGCACCCCCTGGGCGGCCAGGTCGGCCAGCACCTCGGCGAGGTCCACCGGCTCACCGGCGTCGCGGACGTCGGCCAGCGCGCCGACCCGCTCGCGGGTCTTCTCCAGCGCGTCGCTCGCGCAGTACACGACGCGTCGCGCCTCACCGGCGGTGAAGAAGCGGGAGGCCGGGTCGAGGTCGCCCCGCGCCGTCACCGTGACCTTGGTCGGCGAGGCGGGCAGGCCGGCGGCCACCCGGGCCTCGCGGCGGCGCGCCGACCGGACCAGCAGCCGGGGGTCGTCCCGGCGTACGGTCTCGGCACCCACCATGATCGCGTCGCAGCTGGCCCGGACGGCGTCGATCCGGTCCAGGTCGTCGTCGTTGGAGAGCAGCAGCCGCTGCTCGGTGGTGTCGTCGATGTAGCCGTCGATGGAGGTGGCGCAGCTCAGCAGCACGTACGGCCGCGCCGGGCGGGTCGTCATCGGACGGCCGGCAGGTCGGGGACACGGGACGCCCGGTTGGCCTTCGCCGCCAGGTAGTCCGCGTTGGCCGGGGAGAGGTAGAGGCCGGTGAGCACCCGCTCGGTGACCGTCACACCCAGCCGGTCCAGCTGCACCGCCTTCTCCGGGTTGTTGCTGAGCAGGGCGATGCCGGTGACGCCGAGCGTCGCCAGCATCTGCGCGGCGGCACTGTAGTCGCGCTCGTCCTCGCCGTGGCCCAGCGCAACGTTCGCCTCGTAGGTGTCCAGCCCGGCATCCTGCAACGCGTACGCGTCGAGCTTCGCGTACAGGCCGATGCCCCGCCCCTCCTGACGCAGGTACAGCAGGAAACCGCCCTCCTGCGCGATCCGTTCGACCGCCTCCCGCAGCTGGGGGCCGCAGTCGCAGCGCTGGCTGCCGAACACGTCCCCGGTCAGGCACTCGCTGTGTGGGCGGACCAGCGGCGCCCGGCCGCCCGCCGCGTACCGGTCGATCGCGCCCGCCCAGTCGCCCAACCCGAACGCGACGTGTTCGCGACCGTCGACCAGCCCCTTGAAGGTGAACAGGCGGGCGGTGGTGGCGTAGCCGTCCGGGAACCGCAGCGGCACCGTGACCTCGGTCCGGACGGTGGCGGCGGGCAGCGCTTCGGGCATGGGTCTCCTTCGTCCCTGCGTGACCCGGGGTGGCCGGGACACGTGTAACGGATTCACCACTTGGTCAACACTCAACCACGGTCAGCAGGTTCCCGCCCGCCGGCAGCGGACCTGGTCCCCCGGCGGAGCAGCACGGCGGCACCCGGCAGGCTGGCGACGAGCACCAGCGCGCCGTACACCGTGGCGGTCGCCACCCCCTGGGCGGCGGTCAGCCCGGCGGCCCCGAAGGCCCACGCGGCGACCCCCTCGCGCGGGCCGAACCCGGCGACGTTCAGCGGCAGCCCCATCGCGAGCAGCGCAAGCAGGGTCAGCGGCAGCAGCCGGGACAGCGGGGCGGTCGCGCCCGCGGTCCGGGCCGCCAGGAGGAACGTGGCCAGGTGGCCCGCCACCATCACCGCGGAGGCGAGCAGGACGCCGAACCAGGTGCGCCGGGCCAGCAGGCCGGCGCGGACGTCGGTCACGGCGGCGCGCAGCGCCCGCGCCCAGCGGGACCGTCCGGCGCGGGGCACCGCCCGGGCGAGCAGCACGGCGGCGAGCCCGCCGGCCACGACGACGGCGATCGCCGCCGGCAGGTAGGGCCGCACCGGCGACGGGAACGCCGCGAGGAGGACGAGCGCCAGGACGACCTGGACGACCTGCCCGGCCGTACGCTCCCAGACGACCGCGCGGACCCCCCGACCGACGTCACCGGCGTCCCGGCCGTGCCGGACGGCCCGGTGCACGTCACCCAGCACGCCGCCGGGCAACGTGGCGTTGAGGAACACCGCCCGGTAGCAGTGCGCGACGGCCGTGCGCAGCGGCAGCCGCACGCCGAGGCCGCCGGCGACGAGACTCCACCGCCACGCGCCGCAGACCGTGGTGAGCACGCCGATCGCGAGCGCCGCGGCCAGCGCCGGACCGTCGATCAGCGCGAGGCCGTCGAGGAACGGGCCGCCGCCCACCTGCCACAGCAGCGCACCGAGCAACCCGACCCCGCCGAGTGCCCGCGCCCAGGCCCAGAACATCCGCGCCGGCCCTCCCGTCGAAAGATCGATCTTTCACCGGTAGGCACGTGCGGCGGGCGCGAAGGGTTCATCCGGCGGCGAGCAGGTCCCGATGGTCGACCACCACGCGCAGGCGGCCGGCCGCCGCCTGCGCCAGCCGGCGGCGCGCGTACTCGCCCGCCGGGCCGGCCAGCTCCGGCCGCTGCTCGCACGCCGCGGCGACCCACCCCCGGAACCACTCGGCGCTCAGGTCGGCCTGCGCCGCGCCCAGCCGCCACGGGCTGGACCGCACCTCGACGGCGACGCCGTGGCGGGCGAACGCGGCGACCGTCGCCTCGACCGCGTCCGGCCCCAGCAGGGCCCGGCCGTCGACGGTGCGGCGCTGGTGGTCGTTGAACGCGGCGGCCATCACCTCGTCGAACGGATCGGCCGGGCTGAGCCGCACCTCACCGGTCACCGAGATCATGAACAGGGTGGGGCGGCCGGCGCCGGCGCACGCCGCGACCACCCGCTCGACCTCCTCGGCGGTGAACATGTCCAGCAGCGCCGAGGCCGTGATCAGGTCGGCGCCGGCCAGGTCCGCGGCGGTCAGCCGGGTGAGGTCGCCGCACCGGGTCGCCACGCCGACCGGCGCGCCGTCGGCGGCGCTGACCGACCCCGCCGTGGCGAGATCCAGCAACTCCTGATCCCGGTCGTGGAGCACCCAGTGCTGCGGCCCGGGCAGGCGGGGGGCGAGCCAGCGCAGCATCGACCCGGTGCCGCTGCCCAGGTCGTGCAGCACGATCGGCCGGGACGTCGGCAGCCGGTGGCGGACCGCCTCGACCAGGGCGCCCGCGCGGGCCGCCGCGTCGGCGGGTTCCCGCAGGCCGAGCCAGGTGGAGAACGGCAGCAGGACGTCGATGCTCAAAGTGCCAGCCCTTCGGTCGTGATGGCGTGATCCCTCCGGCGGGCCGCCGCGCCGCTCGCGCGCACGGCGCCGGACGGTTCGTTCCTGACCGCGCTCACGCGACGGCCGCGCTCAGGGCCGCCGCCACCCGCGAGGCGGTGTCCGGCCAGCCGGTGAGGGTGTCCCGGCGGGCCCGCGCCGCGCGGCGCAGACCCTCCCGCAGCGCCGCGTCGCCCAGCCAGCGACGCAGGGCGTCGGCCAGCGCGCCCGGATCCTCCGGCGGCACCAGCAGCCCGGGCAGCGAACCGTCCGGTGCCCGGCCCAGCGCCTCGGGCAGGCCACCGGCGGCGGTGCCGAGGACCGGCACGCCACGGGCGAGCGCCTCGGTGACGACCATGCCGTACGTCTCGCCCCGGGACGGGAGCACCAGCAGGTCGGCGGCGGCGTACGCGGCGTCCAACGGCGCGCCGGTGAGCGGGCCGGCCAGGCGTACCCGGTCGGACAGGCCGCTGCCGGACAACGCCGCCCGCAGGTCCGCGACGAAGCCGGGATCCCGGGTCAGCGCGCCGACGCAGACGCACGTCCACGACAGCCCGGCGATCCCGGCCAGCGCCTCGGCGAGCACGTCGTGCCCCTTCGCCGGGGTGACCGCCGCGACGCACAGCAGCGACGTACCACCGTCGACGCCCGCCGCCAGGGGCGCCGGGTCGACGCCGGGCGCGGCCACGTGCACCCGCCCGGCGTCCAGGGGGTACCGGTCGAGCAGCCGGCGACGGGTCCAGCCGCTGGTGGTCACCACCGCGCTCGCGGCGGCCAGCGTCCGGGCCTCGGCCGGGTCGGCCAGTGGCAGATGCACCAGCACCACCAGCCGCAGCCGGTCCGCCTGCGGCTCCAGCACCTCCGGCGCGGGCGAGGCCAACAGCCCGTCCAGCAGCACCACCGCACCGTCCGGCAGCGCCCCCAGCACGTCGGCCAGGGCCGCCAGCGCGGTCGCGTCCGGGCGCGGCCAGTCACCGGGTACGGCGTGTTCGTGGACCCGCCACCCGCGCTCACGCAGGCCGTGGCAGACCCGCCGGTCGTACTGGTTGCCGCCGCTCGGGGTGCCCGGGTCGTCGATGTCGTTCGGCAGCACCACGTGCACGTCACCGGCACGCTCGCCGACGGTCACCGCGAGGCCCGCAAGCTCACTCCTCGCCCGCACGGGACCGTCTTTCGTTCGGGACTGCGGGGCTCGCAAGCTCACTCCTCGCCCGCACGGTCAGAGCGCGCGCTCGTAGCCGGCCCACGCGACGTGCGACTCGTGCAGCGTGACGGTGATGCCCGCCAGGCCGCGGGCGCCCTCGCCGAGCCGCCCGGCGTGCACCGCCTCGGCGAGCCGGTCGGCCACCGTACGGGCCAGCACCTCGGTCGTCGTGTTCACTCCGGCGAACGCCGGCTCGTCGTCGAGGTTGCGGTAGGTCAGCTCGCCGAGGACGGCCTTCAGCTGCTCGGTGGCCAGGCCGATGTCGACCACGATCCCGTCCGCGTCCAGCTCGGCGCGGCGGAACGTCGCGTCCACGACGAACGTGGCGCCGTGCAGACGCTGCGCGGGCCCGAAGACCTCGCCGCGGAAGCTGTGCGCGATCATCATGTGATCGCGGACGGTGACACTGAACACGGAATCACTCCCCGTCGTAGGTGATGAGGTGGCAGAGGGCGGGCAGCTCGCCCGAAGTCAGGCGGGGCAGCACGTCGGGCAGGTCGGTGAAGCGGGACGCACCGGTGATCAGCGCGTCGAACACCGGGTCGTCGAGCAGGTCGAGGGCGAGCGCGAGCCGGTCACCGAAGGTACGCGTGGCCCGCCGGGCCGGCGCGATCGTGCCGACCTGGCTGCCGCGGACGGTGAGCCGGCCACTGTGGAACGCCCCGCCCAGCGACAGCTCCACCGGCCGGTCGCCGTACCAGCTCAGCTCCACGACGGTTCCCTCCGGACGCAGCAGCTCCAGCGACCGTTGCAGGCCCGCCCCGGTGGCGCTGGCGTGCACGACGAGGTCCCGGCCGCTCGCGGCGTCGTCCGGCGCGGCGAAGTCGACGCCGAGCGCCCCGGCGACGGCGGCCCGGCCCGGGTCGGTGTCGACGAGTTCGACGTGGACGCCGGGGAACCGGGCGAGCAGGGCCGCGACGCCGCAGCCGACCATGCCGGCCCCGACCACGGTGATCCGGTCACCGATCAGCGGGGGCGCGTCCCACAGCGCGTTCACCGCGGTCTCCACCGTCCCCGCGAGCACCGCCCGGGCGGGCGGCACCCCCTCGGGCACCGGGACGACCGCGTGGGCCGGCACCACGTACCCGGTCTGGTGCGGGTACAGGCAGAACACGGTCCGGCCACGCAGCCGCGCCGGGCCCTCCTCGACCTCGCCGACGTTGAGGTAGCCGTACTTCACCGGCGCCGGGAAGTCACCCTCCTGGAAGGGCGCGCGCATCACGTCGTACTGGTCGGCGGGCACCCGGCCGCCGAAGACCAGCGTCTCGGTGCCCCGGCTCACCCCGGTGTAGCGGGTGCGGACGCGCACCTCGTCCGGTCCGGGCGTGGACAGGGTCACCGGCCGGATCTCCCCCTCGCCCGGCGTCCGGAGCCAGAAGGCGTGCGCCTCACGGGTCACCTACTGCTCCTCGTCTCGCGTCCGACCGAACCGAACGACCTCGCCGTCCGTGTTCCCTGTCAGGGTCGTCGATCATAAACACGGAGGAACGGTGCCCACAGTTCGAAACGGTCCACTGGTCGGGCTCGGCGCCCAGCTCGTCCTGCTCGGTGTGCTGGCCGGCACGGTCGGCGTGGGCGCGGCGGGTCTGCTGGCCGGCGCCACGTACGGCGTGGTCACCTGCGTCCTGCTCACCCGGGGTCTGCGCCGCGCCGGCGCCGCCCGGCTCGGCCCGGCCGACCGGGTGACCCTGACCCGGGCCGTGCTGGTCGGCGCCGTCACCGCCCTGACCGTGGACGCGTTCCGCCGGCCCGCGCCCGTCGCGCTGCTGGTCACCCTCACCGCCGTGGCGCTGCTGCTGGACTGGGTCGACGGGCGGGTGGCCCGCCGGACCGGGACGGTCAGCGCGCTGGGCGCCCGCTTCGACATGGAGATCGACGCGTTCCTGCTGATGGTGCTCTGCGCGTACGTGGCGCCGGACGCCGGAGCCTGGGTCCTGACCCTGGGTGGGATGCGCTACGCGTTCGTCGCGGCCGGGTGGGCGCTGCCGTGGATGCGCGGCACGCTGCCGCCCCGGCCGTGGCGCAAGGTGGTGGCCGCGACGCAGGGCGTGGTGCTGGCGGTGGCCGCCGCCGGTCTGCTGCCGGGCTGGTCGACGCGGCTGCTGCTCGCCGCCGCGCTGGTGCTGCTCGTGGAGTCGTTCGGCCGCGACGTGCTGTGGCTGTGGCGGCACCGCGCGTCGCGTACCCGGCCGGTGGTGTCGCCGGTTCCGGTGGCGACCGGCGCCGAGGCGGCGCGCGCGGCCTCCCGTCGGGCGCCGGTAGGCGTCACGACGGCCCGACCGCCGACGCCGGTGGGCGCGCTGGCGGCCCGACCGCCGGCGCTGGTGGCCGGCGGCGCCCCCACCGACCGGTGGCTGCGCTGATGCCCGGGCCCACCCGGGACACCGTCGCCGACCGCACCGAACCCACCGACCGCGGCGGTCGCGTCCGGCCGGTGGCCGCCGGGGCGCTCACCGTGTTGGCCGGCGTGCTGGTGCTCGCCGTGCTGGTCGCGCCGGACCGGCCCGACCAGGTGCGGCCCGCGACGTTCCTGCGCATCCCGCTGGAGGGTCTGCTGGCGGTCGCGCTGCTGCTCGCCCTGCCGACCCGGGGGCGGCGGCTGGCCGTCGCGCTGCTCGGGCCGCTGCTCGGCCTGTTGGCCGTGCTGAAGCTGGCCGACCTGGGCTTCCGCTCGGCGCTGGACCGGCCGTTCGACCTGGTGCTCGACTGGGGGCTGCTGGACGACGCGTTCGGCTTCCTCCGCGACTCCTTCGGCCGGGCCGGGGCCGTCGGGGCCGCCGCGGGCGCGCTGCTGCTCACCGCCGCCCTGCTGGTGCTGATGACCCTCGCGGTGCGCCGGCTGGCCCGGCTGCTGGCGCGGCACGAACGGCCCGCGACCCGGGCCGTCGCGGCGCTGACCGTCGCCTGGGTGGCCTGCGCCGCGTTCGGCGTCCGGGTCGCGCCCGGCGTGCCGGTCGCCGACACCGGCGCGTCCGCGCTCGTCGCCGCGCACGCCGGCCAGGTGCGGGACCGGCTCACCGACGGCACGAGGTTCGCCACCGAGCTGGCCACGGACCCGTTCCAGGACCTGCCGGGCGACCAGCTGCTGACCGGGCTGCGGGGCAAGGACGTGGTGCTGGCGTTCGTGGAGAGTTACGGGCGGGACGCCGTCGAGGACCCGGAGTTCGCCGGCGAGATCGGGCCGCTGCTCGACGCCGGTGACCGGCGGCTGCGGGCGAAGGGGTACGCCTCCCGCAGCGGCTTCCTCAGCTCACCCACGGCGGGTGGCGGAAGCTGGCTGGCCCACGACACGCTGCTGTCCGGTCTGTGGATCGACAACGAGCAGCGCCACCGCAGCCTGCTCGCCAGCGATCGGCTCACCCTCAACGGCGCGTTCCGGCGGGCCGGCTGGCGGACGGTGGGCGTCATGCCGGCGGCCACGCAGCCCTGGCCGGAGGGCGCCTTCTTCGGCTACGACGGCTACTACGACACCGAGCAGCTCGGCTATCGCGGACCGAAGTTCAGCTACGCGCCGATGCCGGACCAGTACACCCTCGCCGCCTTCGAGCGCACCGAACGTGGCCGGGCGGACCGTCCGCCGCTGATGGCGGAGATCCCGCTGATCTCCAGCCACTCGCCGTGGACGGCCATCCCGCGCCTGGTCCCCTGGGACGACGTCGGCGACGGCTCGGTGTTCGCCCACGCCGCGGCCGTCACCGAGGACCCGGACGAGGACGCCGACAGCCGGGGTACGGCGCAGGTGCGCGCGGGCTACCGGCAGGCGATCGCGTACTCGCTGGAGACCCTGGTCTCCTACGTCGAGACGTACGGCGACGACGACCTGGTGCTGGTCTTCCTCGGTGACCACCAGCCGGCGCCGGTGGTGACCGGGCCGGGCGCGAGCCGGGACGTGCCGATCACGATCGTGGCCCGGGACGCGACGCTCCTCGACCGGATCGCCGGGTGGGGCTGGCAGGAGGGGCTGCGCCCCGGGAAGGACGCTCCGGTCTGGCCGATGGACGCCTTCCGCGACCGGTTCCTGACCGCGTTCGGCCCGTCGGTGCCCCCGGTCGCCGCGCCGCCGGCCCGCTGACCCGAGGGGCCGCCGCGGCACGCGAACACCGGTGCGGAAAATGTCACGGGGTGGCTGTCCGGAAACGGTCCGCCCGATCGTCACCCTGGTGGAATCACCACACCGAGGAGTGCGACATGAAGTACCTGATGTTGGTCTGCACCGACACCGAGCCGGACGCCGACCCGACCGCGGCGCCGGACATCGAGCGGTGGGTCGCCGAGCGCGACGCCCGGGGCCAGCGCCTCGCGGGCGACCGGCTCGCCGCTCCGGACGCGGCCACGACGGTCCGCGTCCGCGACGGCGAACTGCTCGTCACCGACGGCCCGTTCGCCGAGACCAAGGAGGTGATCGTGGGTTTCGACCTGCTGGAGTGCGCCGACCTGGACGAGGCGATCGAGGTCGCCCGCAGCCACCCCATGGCGTACGAGGGCCGGATCGAGCTGCGCCCGTTCGCCGACCCGGACGCCTGACCCGGTGACGGATCCGTCCCGGGCGGTGGCCGACGCGACCAGGGAGTCCTTCGGGCGGATCGTGGCCGCGTTGATCCGGGTCACCGGCGACTGGACGCTCGCCGAGGACTGCGCCCAGGAGGCCCTGGCGCTGGCGGTGGAGCGTTGGCCCCGGGACGGTGTGCCCGCGAATCCGGGCGGCTGGCTGATGACGGTCGCCCGGAACCGGGCCGTCGACGTGCTGCGGCGCGCCGACACCGAACGTCGCAAGCTGCGGGAGTTGGCGCTGCTCGACGAGCAGGTGACACCCCCGCCCGACGCCGGGCAGGAGGATCTGGTGGACGACCGGCTGCGACTCGTCTTCACCTGCTGCCACCCGGCCCTGGCGATGGAGGCACGGGTGGCGCTCACCCTGCGTACCGTCTGCGGGGTCGCCACCGCCGACATCGCCCGCGCCTTCCTGGTCACCGAGTCGACGATGACCCGGCGACTGACCCGCGCCAAGGCGAAGATCGCGCAGGCCCGCATCCCGTACCGGGTGCCGGACGGGCCGATGCTCGTGGAGCGGCTGCCCGGCGTGCTGGCCGTGCTCTACCTGCTCTTCACCCGGGGATACGACGCAGACGGCGAGCCCGCCTTCGCCGACGAGGCGATCCGGCTGGCCCGGCTGGTCGACCGGCTCCTGCCCGGGCAGCCGGAGGTCGCCGGGCTGCTCGCGCTCTTCCTGCTCCAGCACTCCCGTCGCGCCGCGCGGCGGGACGCCGCCGGTGACCTGGTCACCCTCGACCGGCAGGACCGCTCCCGCTGGGACCACGCCGCCATCGCGGAGGGGCTCGCGACGCTGACCCGTGCCGGCACGACGGGGCCGTACGCCCTCCAGGCGCACATCGCCGCCTGCCACGCCACCGCCCGGGATGGCGCGGACACCGACTGGGCGGCCATCGCGGGCTGGTACGACCGGCTCGCCGAGCGACAGCCGTCGCCGGTGGTGCGGCTGAACCGGGCGGTGGCGCACGGCTTCGCGTACGGGCCGGCGAGCGGGCTGGCACTGCTCGCCCAGGCCCGCGCCGGCGGGCTCCTCGACGGCTATCCTTCGACGCTCGCCGTGGAGGCCGAGCTGACCGCCCGTGGGGGCGACCCGGTCCACGCCGCGTCCCTGTTCCGGCGGGCCGCCGCGCTGAGCGCTGCGCCGGCCGAACGCCGGGCACTGACCGCCCGGGCGGACGAGCTGACCCGGGGCGGGGTGTGACCGCACCGGGTCAGCCGCCGGTCAGGCCCCGACGAGTCGCAGGTGGCGTCGCTGGCGCAGCCGGACGGCGGCGGCGACGACCACGGCCACGGTGAGCGCGACGGCGAACGCGACGCCCTGGGTGAGCCCGCGGGTGAGGTAGCCGCCGTCGGTGTGGTCGATCGCGTAGGTGGCGATCTCGCGGCTGAACCAGAACGGCAGCGCCCGGGAGGCGGTGTCGGCCGGGTCCATCACCATCTGGAGCCCGACCACGGTCAGCAGCACCAGTGTCCCCTCCAACTCCCGGGGCAGCACCGCGCTCAGCAACAGGCCGAAGGGTGCGGCCACCGCGACCATCAGCGCCATGATGAGGGCGATGGCGCCGTAACGGACGTCGTGCTGGTCGACGAGGATGAGCACGTAGTACGGCACGGATAGCAGCACGCCCACCGTCCACAGGGCGAGCAGCCGACCGGCCACCAGGTGCGCGCTGCGGTAGCCGGACAGCCGCAGCCGGGGTTCCATCCCCCGGGCCGCGCTGCCGGCGAACAGCGCGGCGGTGCTCAACGCCCAGCCCAGCCCGAGGCAGACGAAGCGGATGGACTGGCCGAGGTGGTCGCCGCGGCGGCTGAGGTAGAAGGCCAGCGGCAGCAGCAGGAGGATCACCAGCACGGAGCGGCGGCGCAGCAGTTCGCGCAGCGCGCTCTCGGCCACCACGAGGATCCTGGTCATGCGCGGTGCTCCCTCACGCCGGTCAGGTCGAGCACGAGGTCGACGCGGTCGAGTTGGTTGAGCAGGTGGGTGACGACGACGATGGCCTTGCCGGCGTCGCGCCACCGCCACACCTCGTGCCAGAAGTCGAGGTAGGTGCCCCGGTCGAAGCCCTGGTAGGGCTCGTCGAGCAGCAGCACGTCCGGCTCGCCGAGGCGGGCGAGGACGAGGTTGAGTTTCTGCCGGGTGCCGCCGGAGAGGTGCCGCGCCTGGGTGCCACCCGGCGGCGACCAGTCGAGGGCGGCGGCCCCGGAGCGGCCGGCCCGGCGGGCGGCGCCGCGGGTGAGCCCGCGACCGGCGCCCACCAGCACGAAGTGCTCGTCGGGGTCGAGGAACTCGGCGGTGCCGCCGTCCTGCGGGCAGTAGCCGAGGGTGCCGTGGACGTCCACGGTGCCCGCGTCGGGGCTGACGATCCCGGCGCAGATGCGCAGGAAGGTGCTCTTCCCGGCGCCGTTCGCGCCGACGACGGCGGCGATCTGTCCGGCGCGGACGGTGAGGTCGACCCGGTCGAGGACGGTGCGGCCCCGGTAGCGCTTGCTGATCCCGCTCGCGACGAGCCGGACCGGGCCGGGCTGCCGTCGCGGCGGGCGTTGGTCGGGCCCGCCGAGGCTGTCGGCGACCGCCCGGGCGTACGCCTCGGGCGGGCCGAACACGCGCAGTGGCGGCTCCCCGCTCTCGGCGAGGTGGGTGGCCGCCTCGGCGACGACGTGACCGGTCAGGTCGGGCCCCACCCCGTGCCGGCGCAGTTCGCCGGTGAGGGCGGCGAGCCAGGCGTTGTGGTTCACCGCATCGGCTCCTCGCTCATGATCGCGCCCACGCTCGCGGCGAAGGCGGTCCAGTCGGTGCCGGCCGTGCGCAGCGTCGCGCTGCCGGCCGGGCTGATCCGGTAGTACTTGCGGGCGGGGCCCGTCTCGCCCTCGCGCCAGTGCGCGGTGACCAGGCCGGAGCGCTGCAGCCGCAGCAGCACCGGATAGAGGGTGCCGCCCTGCACGCTGCCGAGCCCGTGGGCCCGCAGCGCCTGCGACAGCTCGTAGCCGTAGGACTCGCGCCGGCGCAGCAGCGCGAGCACGCAGAGGTCGAGGACCCCCCGCAGCCACTGCGCCCGTCGCTCCTGGTCCATCGCGCCCCTACCGCGACCGCGCGGCGCGCGACGTCGGAGAGATCATGGACGGACCATAGTGCGGCAACCTAGATAGCGCAACAACCTAGTTGGCAGCGGGCTGGTCCACCGGGCAGGCGTACGCGGTCCGCGCGCCCAGGTCCCAGCGGCGCACCGGCGCGCCGCACCGTCGGCACGTCTCACGCTTGTAGACCCAGCGCTCGTCGGGCAGGTCCGGGTCGCTGACCACCTGGCCGGCGTCCCGCCCGAGCGCCAGGTACCGCACCGCCAGGTCCCACAGCCGCCGCGCGACCTCCGGGCCGGGCCGGCGCGCGTCCGGGTCGAGACCGGCGAGGAAGAGCAGCTCCGCGCGCCAGGCGTTGCCGATGCCCGCCCAGACCGACTGGTCGAGCACGGCCGCGCCGACCGCGCCGCTGCTCGCGGCCAGCCGGCGTACCGCCTCCGCGGCGTCGGCGTCGGCCCGCAGCGGGTCGGGGCCGAGCGAGGCCCGCAGCGCGCGTACGCCGTCGTCCGGGAGCGGCTCGCACCGGATCGGCGCGATCAGGTCGTACGCGACCGCGTCGGTGGCCAGCCGCAGTCGCACTCCCCCGCGCGGCGGCACGGCCGGATCGGCGTGGCGCAGGAAGAGGCCCCGCATGCCGAGGTGCACGTGCAGCGTCGGGCTGTCGTCGAAGTGGTAGAGCAGGTGCTTGCCGTACGCCTCGACCGTCCGCAGCGCGCGTCCCGCGTACGGGCCCGGGTCGAAGCGGCCCTGAGGGCTGGACAGCGCGGGCACGCGGCCGGCGAGCGCGGCGTCCTGCTCGCGTGCGTACCGGTGGATCAGGTGACCCTCGGGCATGCCGGCGGGTACCCGGTACCGCCCGTTTCACCCCCGATGCCCGGGTTTCCGGCCCGTCACGGGGGAACTAAGGGACGGACGCGCCCGCACGATCAGCCCTCCGGAGGGGATGCGAGATGACGGTCAACCCGGACGACCCGCTGCGCGAGCCGCCCGAGGCGGACGCCCTGGAGCAGCGCCAGACGGTCGTGGACGACTCGGCGCAGGACGTCACCCCGACGACCCCGCCGCTGGAGGCCAGCGACGCGGACGTCGCGGAGCAGGGCTCGCCGCCGGCCGGCGAGCAGGACCTGCGCACCGCCCTGCCCGAGGACGCGAACCCGGCGGACGCCCTCGAACAACGCGAGTCGATCATCCCGGACGACGAGGACCACCGCCGCTGACGCCGAGCCACTAGGGTCGACGCGTGATCACGGACGGGGACCTGGTGGTGGCGGCCGCGGCGGCCGGGGCGGCCGTCGTGCGCGCCCGGTACGGCGGGCCGTTGGCACGTGTCGAGAAGTCCGCCGGCGACTTCGCGACCGAGGCCGACATCGAGGCGGAGCGCGCCGTCGTCGACCTCCTCCGGGCGGCCCGACCGGACGACGCCGTCGTCGGCGAGGAGAGTGGCCGCACAGGGGCCGGCGGGGCGGGGCGCACCTGGCTGGTCGACCCGCTCTGCGGCACGCTCAACTACGCCGCGCGGAGCATGCTGGTCGCGGTGAACGTCGCCCTGCGCACGAGCGGCGGCGTCACGGTGGCGGCCTGCGCCGACCCGTTCGCCGGTGAGGTGTTCTGGACCGACGGCTCCGGCGCGTACGTGCGGCGCGACGGCGTGGACGAGGCGCTGACGCCCACCGCCGACTCGCGGCTGGTGGACGTCAACCTCGACCCGCCGTTCCCGAACGGTCCCGGCTTCCGCGCCGTCCGCCTCCTGGCGCACGACGGGTTCGTCGAGCGTTTCCGTCCCCGTGTGGTCTCCACCACCCTCGCGGTGGCGTGGGTGGCGGCCGGGCGCCGCGCCGCGTACGTCACCGACGGGCACCTGCAGGACAGCGTGCACTTCGCCGCCGGGATCGCCCTGTGCCGGGCGGCCGGCTGCGTGGTGACCGGCCTCGCCGGGCAGCCCCCGCACACCGGGGTCGGTGGGCTGGTGGTGGCGGCCGACCGGCCGACGCACGCCGCCCTGCTGGCGCTCGTCGACGATCAGCTCAGCGCGGGCGCCCGGTAGAGGCGGCTGACCGTCTCGGCGACGCAGGCCGGTTTGCCACCCGCGTCGGTCTCGACGACCACGGTGTTGACCACCTGCACGCCGCCGTCCACGGGGGACACGTCGGCGAGGGTCGCCATGGCTCGTACGTGGCTGCCGACCCGGACGGGGGCGGGGAACCGCACCCGGTTGAGCCCGTAGTTGACGCCCATCCCCACCCCGTCGACGCGGTAGAGCGCGCCGACCAGCGCCGGCAGGAGGGAGAGCGTCAGGTAGCCGTGGGCGACGGTGCCGCCGAACGGGCCGGCCGCGGCCCGCTCCGGGTCGACGTGGATCCACTGGTGATCGTCGGTGGCGTCGGCGAACAGGTCGACCCGCTTCTGGTCGATCGGCTGCCAGGGGCCGGGGCCGACGGTCTCGCCGACCGCCGCGGCCAGCTCGTCCAGCGAGGCGAAGATCCTCATGCCAGGTGCCCGCCGATCTTCGTGTAGCCGCGCAGCAGGTCGCGGGAGATGATCAGGCGCTGCATCTCGTCGGTGCCCTCGAAGATCCGGTAGAGCCGGACCTGCCGGTACCACCGCTCGACGGGCAGCTCCCGGGTGTAGCCCATGCCGCCGTGGATCTGGAGCACCCGGTCCACCACCCGGTTGACCATGCCGGCGCCGTAGAGCTTCGCCATGGACGACGCGTGCCGGGGGTCCAGGCCCTGGTCCACCGTCCAGGCGGCGCGCAGGATGAGCCAGCGGGCGGCCTCCAGCTCGGTCTCCGAGTCGGCGATCATCCACTGGATCGCCTGGTTCTCGCCGATCGGCCGACCGAAGGTCTCCCGGGTGTTGGCCTGGGCGATCGCCATGCCGAGGGCGCGCTCGGCGATGCCGACGGCGTGCGAGGGGATCGTGTACCGCCCCTTGCCGATCCACTCCATGCCGAGGGCGAAGCCCTGCCCCGGCTCGCCCAGGATGTTGCGCGCGGGCACCCGGACGTCGTCGAAGACGAGCGAGGCGGGACCGCCCTCCCCCATGGTCTGGATGAACTCCGACCGCCAGCCCATCGCCCGGTCCACGAGGAACGCGGTGGCGCCGCCCCGGCGGGCGCCCTTCTCCGGGTCGGTGACCGCGATGACGATGGCGAAGTCGGCCTCGTTGCCGCCGGTGATGAAGGTCTTCTCGCCGTTGAGCACCCAGTCGTCGCCGTCGCGGCGGGCGCTGAGCTTGATGTTGGCCGCGTCGGAGCCGGCGCCCGGCTCGGTGATCGCGAAGCAGCTCAACCGCTCGCCCTCGATGGTGGGCAGCAGGTATTCCCGCTTCTGCTCCTCGTTGGCGTGGAACAGGATGTTGTCGGCCTCCCCGCCGAACCGGAAGGGCACGAACGAGCGGCCGATCTCGGTCCAGATCAGGGACTGCGTGACGGCCGGCAGGTCCATGCCGCCGTACGCCTCGGGGGTGGCGAGCCCCCAGAAGCCGAACTTGCGCGCCTTCAGTTGCAGCTCCCGCAGCTCGCTGCGCTCGAGGCCGGGCTGGTGTGCCCGCTCCCGCCGCAGCAGCTCCTGTTCCAGCGGCATGACCTCTCGGGCGATGAAGTCGCGCGCCGTGTCGCGGATGGCCCGTTGCTCATCGGATAGGGCGAAGTCCATGCGTTTAAACTAGCGGTGCAAGTTTATGTCCGTCCAGACCCGGCTGTGGCAGAGTTCCGCAGGCGGACACCACGCGGAGGAGGATCGGATGCCCCGGCCACGACAGGCGCTGCTCAGCCGGCAGCGGATCGTCGAGGCCGCCGCCGCGCTGATCGACGCGGACGGGTTGGAGGCCTTCTCCACGCGCCGGCTCGCCGCCGAACTCGGCGTGCGCGGTCCGTCCCTCTACAACCACTTCGCCACCAAGGACGAGATCCTCGACGCGGTCGCCGACAGCCTCACCGAGCAGGTCGACGTGTCGTTCTTCGGCCACGTCGACTGGCGCGAGGCGCTGCGGCGCTGGGGGCACTCCTACCGGTCCGCCCTCGCCGCGCACCCGAACATCGTGCCGTACCTGGCCCGCGGGCCCGGCCGTCGGCCGGCCGCGCTCACCATGGCGGACGCGGTCTACGGCGGCCTGGTCGACGCGGGGTGGCCGCCCGCCCGGGCCACCCACATCGGCGCGCTGATGCGCTACTTCGTGGCCGGGTCGGCGCTGGGCTCGTTCGCCCGGGGCTTCGTGGAGGACCCGACCCTCTACTCCGAGCAGTACCCGCACCTGACGCAGGCGCACCGGCTCGCCGAGCACCAGCAGCAGGTGGACGAGGGGGCGTTCACGCTCGGCCTCGACGCGCTCATCGACGGGCTGTCCCGCACCTACGAGCGGCACGTCGGGCCGCTGCCGCCCCTCCCGTCGGACGTCGACGCGTACTAGGGTCGGTCCAAACTTGCACTGCTAGTTTCCGGGCGACGTACGTGAGGAACGCGATGGAACGCGCACGCACCGACCACTACCTCGACGGCCGCTGGGTCGCCGCCGCCGAACCGGCGGGCATCACGGTGCACAACCCGGCCACCGAGGAGGTCCTCGCGACCGTACCGGCCGGCACCGCCGCCGAGGTCGACCGCGCGGTGGCCGCCGCCCGGGCCGCCTTCGACGGGTGGGCGGCGACGGCACCGGCGGAGCGCGCCGCGCACCTCGACCGGCTGCACGCCGCGCTCTCCGCGCGGGCCGACGAGATCGCCCGCACCGTCGCCCGGGAACTCGGCACGCCGCTGAAGGTGGCCACCCGGGTGCAGGCCGGACTGCCGCTCACCGTGCTGCACAGCTACGTGGAGCTGGCCGCGCGCCCACCCGCCCCCGAGACGGTGGGCAACTCCACGGTTACCCGCGAGCCGGTCGGCGTGGTCGGCGCGATCACCCCCTGGAACTACCCGCTGCACCAGGTGGTGGCGAAGCTCGCCCCGGCCCTCGCCGCCGGCTGCACGGTGGTGCTGAAGCCGAGCGAGCTGACCCCGCTGGTGTCGTACCTGCTGTTCGACGCGGTCCACGAGGCCGGCCTCCCGCCGGGAGTGGTCAACCTGGTCACCGGCACCGGCCCGGTCGTCGGCGAGGCCCTCGCCGCGCACCCGGAGGTCGACCTGGTCTCCTTCACCGGCTCCACCGCGACCGGCCGGCGGATCGCCCACCTGGCCGCGGACCGGATCGCCCGGGTGGCGCTCGAACTCGGCGGCAAGTCCGCGAACGTCGTCCTCGACGACGCGGACCTGGCGACGGCGGTCAAGGTCGGCGTGGGCAACGCGTTCCTCAACTCCGGGCAGACCTGCACGGCGTGGACCCGGATGCTGGTGCACCGCTCCCGCTACGACGAGGCGCTGGCGCTGGCCACCAAGGCCGCCGAGGGCTACCGGCTGGGCGACCCGTTCGACCCCGCCACCAGGTTGGGCCCCCTGGTGTCGGCGGCCCAGCGCGACCGGGTCCGCGGTCACATCGACCGCGGTCTGGCCGACGGCGGGCGGCTGGTCGCCGGCGGGCCGGAGGTGCCGGTGCCCGACCGTGGCTGGTTCGTGGCACCCACCGTGATCGGTGACGTCGACCCGGACAGCGCGCTCGCCCAGGAGGAGGTCTTCGGCCCGGTGCTCGCGGTGATCCCGGTCGAGGACGACGACCACGCCGTCGCGGTGGCCAACAACTCGCGCTACGGGCTGGCCGGGGCGGTCTGGTCCGCCGACGAGGACCGGGCGCTGCGGGTCGCCCGGCGGATGCGGACCGGGGCGGTCGACATCAACGGCGCGCCGTTCAACCCGCTGGCCCCGTTCGGCGGCTACAAGCAGTCCGGCATCGGCCGGGAGCTGGGCCGCTACGGTCTCGACGAGTACCTGCAGACCAAGGCGATCCAGCGGTGAGGGCCCTGGTCGTCCGCGCGGTCGGGGCGCCGCCCCTGGTCGAGGAGGTCGAGCTGCCGGCGCCGGGGCCGGGCGACGTACGCGTCGCCGTCCGCGCCGCCGGGGTCTGCCACTCCGACCTGTCCATGGTGAACGGCACCCTCGCGGCGCCGTACCCGCTGGCGCTGGGGCACGAGGCGGCCGGCGTGGTGACCGAGGTCGGCGCGGACGTGACCCGGGTCGCGCCCGGCGTCCACGTGGTACTGAACTGGGCGCCGCCCTGCCGGGACTGCTGGCACTGCGGGCACGGCGAGCCGTGGCTCTGCGTACGCGGGGGAACCCCCGCCGCCGCCCGGGGCTGGACGTCCACCGGCGAGCAGCTGCACGTCACGCTGGGTCTCGGCGCCCTCGCCGACGAGGTGCTGGTGCCCGAGGCGGCGGTGATCCCGGTCCCCGCCGAGCTGCCGTTCGAGGCCGCCGCGCTGCTCGGCTGCGCCGTGCTCACCGGCGTCGGCGCCGTCCGCCGGACGGCCCGCGTCGCCCCGGGCGAGTCGGTCGCCGTGGTCGGCGTCGGCGGGGTGGGGCTGTCGGTGGTCGGTGCCGCCCGGGCCGCCGGCGCCGACCCTGTGCTGGCCGTGGACGTGTCACCGGCCAAGGCGCCGCTGGCGCTCGCCGCCGGAGCCACCGAGTTCCTGCTCGCCGACGACACGCTCAGTCGCGCGGTCCGCGAGCGCACCGATGGGCGGGGCGTCGACCACGCCTTCGAGTGCGTGGGGCGGGGTGCGACGATCCGCACGGCCTGGCGGGCCGCGCGCCGCGGCGGGCAGGTGACCGTCGTGGGCATGGGCGCCCGCGACGACGTGGTCCCGCTCAGCGCGTTGGAGATCTTCCACTCGGCGCGCACCCTGCGCTCGTCGGTCTACGGCTCGTCCGACCCGGACCGGGACCTGCCGGAGCTGGCCCGGGCGGTGCTCGACGGCACCCTCGACCTCGCTCCCCTGATCACCGACCGCACCACCCTGGAGGGCGCGCCGGAGGCGTTCGCGCGGATGGCCCGGGGCGAGGGCGCCCGTACCGTCGTCGTGCCCTGACCGCGAGGCGGCGCCGCTACTAGGAAAGGGCGCGCGCCAACTCGGTGCGGGAGCGGACGCCGAGGCGGTGGAAGATGTTGCGCAGGTGGTGGTCGACCGTCCGGGTGGAGAGGAACATCCGGGCGGCGACCTCCCGGTTGGTGGCGCCCTCGGCGACCAGCCGCGCGATCCGCAGCTGCTGCCCGGTCAGCAGTCGCGCCGCGGCCGGGTCGGGCACGCCCACCGACTCGCCGGCCGCCCGCAGCTCGGCCGTGGCCTGCTCGGCCCAGGCGGTCGCGCCGACCAGGGTGAACGTGCCCCAGGCGTCGTGCAGGTGCGCCCGCGCGTCCCGGGGGCGTCGGCCCCGGCGCAGCTCCCGGCCGAACAGCAGCGCGGTACGCGCCCGCTCGAACGGGCCGGCCTCCGCCGGGTGCGTCCGCAGCGCCGTCCGGAACGCGTCCTCCGCCTCCGCGCTGCCCCGGGGCGCGAGCAGGGCGTGGCAGCGGGCCGACAGGGCGTGCCGCGTCGGGCTGGCGGTGCTGCTGGCCCACCGGTCGAAGACGGCGAGCGCGGCGGTGGCCGCCGCGCGGTGCGCCTGGTGGGCGGCGGCCTCCACCAGGTACGGGGTGGCCATCACCTGGACCAGGACCTGACCCCGGCCGCTACCGGGCCGGGCCAGGGACGCCAACCGGTCGGCGGCCTCGGCGTGCCGGCCGTCGACGAGATCGAGCACGGCCAGGGCCCAGGCGGCGAGGGCGTGCGGGCGGCTGCCGGGCGCCGGCTCGGGACGCATCTCCCGGACGCGACGCAGGCTGGTGTCCCGGTCGGCCCGGACGGCGGCGAGCACGGCGAGCATGCCCAGGTGGACGTCGACCCAGTTGGCCTGGCCGGTCGCCCGGGCGAGCCGCAGCCCGTCGCGGGAGGTCTCCGCGGCCGCCTCGTGCCGGCCCAGCCAGTATTCGGCGATCGCCCGCAGCTCCAGCGCCCGGGGCAGCGCGGACAGCTCGCCGGTGGCTCGGGCCAGCGTGACGGCGCGGTCGGCGAGCCGGTACGCGGCGCCGTCCACGGCCACAAGCAGGCCGGCCGAGGCGGCCCAGTTCAGCGCCGACGGGGTGAGCGCCGGACCGGCGAGTCGCCCACCGAGCACGACGACCCGGCGCAGCGCGGGTCCGGCCCGTTCGTGGTCGCCGCGCAGCGTCGCGGCCACCCCGGCGAGGTGGGCCGTGAGCAGCGCGGTGGCGGGTTCGTCACCGGGGCGGGTCAGCGGGCGGGCCCGTCGGGCGAGGTCGGCGTACCGGTACTGCTCGCCCGCGAAGCACGCCGCCTCGCCCGCGCGGGCGAGCGCGGCCAGGGCCAGCGGCCGGTCGCCGCCGGCCAGCGCGTCCGCGGCGGCCCGCAGGGTGGGCACCGCTCCCGGCACCCGGCCGCAGCGCAGCTCGACCTCGCCGCTCAGCAGGTCGGCTCGGGCCGCCACGGCGGGCGGGACGGGACCGGCGCCGAGGCCCGCCAGCAGCCGCCGGGCCCGGGGCACCGCGCCGGCCCACCAGGCGTAGCGGGCGGCGGTCAGGCGTCGGTCCACGGCGAGGGCAGGATCGCCGGTGAGGTCGGCGGCCCGCTCCAGGGCGGCCGAGGCGGCGGCCCACCGGCCGTCCCCGACGCCCTCCACCGCCGGGTCGCACCCGGGTGCGACCTCGGCGGCGGGTCCGGGTTCGGCGTCGACCAGGGCGGCCACCGCCTCCACCAGTTCGGTCGCGAGCGCCGGGTCCGGGTCGGTGACGGCGTGCGAGCGGTGCAGGGCCCGGCGCAGCCGCTGACCGTCGGTGAGGACACCGGCGAGCAGCAGGTGCGCCGCGCGCCGGTCGGCCAGCGGCGCGGCGGCGACGACCACGGCCCGCGCCAGCGGGTGCGGGAACGTGACCCGGTCGTCCGCCACGCGGACCAGGCCGGCGACCTCGGCCGGGGCGAGTGCGGCGATCGTCATCCCGCCCGCGGTGGCGGCCCGCACCAGGGTCCGCGGGTCGCCGCCCTCGTCGAGCGCGGCGAGCAGCACCACCCGGCGGGTGTCGGCGGGCAACTGGTCCAGCCGGGCCCGGTACGCGCGCCCCAGCGCCCCGTCGACCGGCGGCGTCCCCGGGGGCGGCTCGTCGCCGCGACACTGCTCCGGAGTGACGGTCGCCGCCAGGTCGACCAGCGCCTGTGGGTTTCCGCCGGCGGCCAGGGTGAGCGCCGCCGTCACCGACGGGGTCGGCGGTTCGGGCAGCCGGTCGGCCAGCAGCGCCGCGGCGTCCCGCTCGCCGAGGGGGCGCAGCCGGTGGCTCGGCAGCCCGGCGGGCGGGGCGCTCGCCTGGGTGAGCAGGACGGCGATCGGTAGCCGGCCCAGCCGGCGGGCGACGAACGTGAGTGCCTGGGCGCTCGCCCGGTCACCCCGGTCCAGGTCGTCCACGGTGCACAGCAGGGGGCGGTCCCGGGCGACGGTGGCGAGCAGCCGGAGCACGGCCAGGCAGAGCGCCAGCCGGCGCTCCGTGGGGCAGCCGGCGCCGGCCAGCGCCCGGCGCAGCAGGCGGGCCTGCGGGGCGGGCAGCGCGGCGGCGCGGTCGAGCACGGGGTCGAGGAGTCGTTGCAGGCCGGCGTACGGCAGGCCCGCCTCCTCGACGAGCCCGGCGCCGGCGAGGACGGTGAAGCCCGTGGCCTGCCGGTGCGCGTGGTCGACCAGCGTGCTGCGGCCGGATCCCGGCTCGCCGTGGAGCACCAGGGCGCCACCGGAGGTGGCCGCCTCGTCGAGGAGCCGACGCACGGCGCGGCGTTCCTCGTCCCGACCGTGGATCAGGGTTATTTGCACTCTTGATGCACTAACCATGCATTCAGTGTCACCTATTCGTAACCGGCTGGAAAGAGGCGACGGCGGATCCGTGGGCAGCACCGACCGGCGGTCCTCACCGGGCCGGGAGAGCCCGCCCCAGCCAGCCGGCCGACCTCGCCGGCCGGTGGTCCGGTCAGCGGGGCGCGACCTCGGCCAGGAGCGCGCCCACGGTGCGGGACATCACCGCGCGCGCGGCGTCCACGCCCAACCCGAGGCCGTCGCGGAGCATCGACCAGGCGGGCCACATGCTCGCCGCGACGATCGCGTCCACCAGCTGCTTGCGCCCCGCGCCGGCCTCCGCCAGCTCGACGGCGAAGAGGTGCTCGACCTCGTCGCGAACCCGGGCGACGTGGACGAGCCGGTTGCGGTGCAGCTGGTCGGAGACCGGTTCGCGCATCTGGGCGGCGCGCGCCGACGGGGCGATGAGCTGGAGCAGCCGCGCCCGCTGCCGGCAGTACGCGTCGACCCGCCGGCCCAGCGGCAGGGCCGGCGAGATCGGCCGGTACGCGGCGTCCTGCTGCCGCAGCACCTCCGCGCCGCTGGCCTCGAAGAGGGTCTCCATGTCCTTGAAGTTGGTCCACAGGGTGCGCAGGGACACGCCGGCCCGCTCGGCGATCCGCTCGCCGGTCGGCCGGAGGTCGCCCTCGGAGATCAGGGCGAGGTGCGCCTCGACGATCGCCGCCCGGGTGCGTTCGGCCCGGGCGGTCCGCCCGTCGACCCGTGCCGGCGCCTCCGTCCCGCTCATCCGCCTTCGCCCTCTCACCATCGCCGCGGCCGCTCCACGGGCATCGGCGAGTCTAGACGCGCGATGATCGACGGCGGCGGTGCGCCGGGCGGGGTCACGGCGCGGCACGTCCGACCGCGTGGGCCAGGGAAGCAACCCGGCGGATATATACATTCACAGTGCAGATACTAGGAGCGGGGTCGCGGCCGGGTCAACGGCGCCGCACACGGCCGGGCCCGGTCACGGCAGCGCTGCCGTGACCGGGCCCGGTGGTCCGGTGTCGCCCGCCGGTCAGGTGGTGGGTACGCCGTTGGCCGGCGGCGCCGCCGGCGCTTCGGCGTACTCGTTCACCGGCCCGTCCGCCTCGTCGGTCTCGTACGTCGGCCCGAAGTAGCTCTGCACTCCCCCACTGACCCGGGTCAGGCGCTGCCCGCCGTAACCGGAGTGGTCGGTGGCGGAGAACCGCAGGGGCGCCAGACCGGGGCCCTGGAAGCCGCCCTTGGCGACCGCGTCGAGCACCGACTCGCGGGTGAGGTCCTTGCCGGCGGCGAGCAGCACCTGCACGAAGAGGTAGCCGACGGCCATGCCGTAGACGGTGTTGCCGTCGAACGGGGCGTCGCCGTTGTGTTCCTTGTTGATCCGGGTGAAGAGCTGGATCCACGGGTTGGCGCTGTCGTTCTGCATCGGCAGGTAGTTGGTGCCGACCATGCCCTCCAGCAGCGGCGCGGCCTCGCCGAGCTGCTTGGCGAGGGTGGGGTGGTCGGCGCCCACGTTGGAGACCAGCCACTGCGGCCGGAAACCGAGCCGGGCGGCCGTGCCGATCGACAGCGCGGTGAAGCCCGGCACGGTGGCGAGGATGACCACCTGACACCCGGCCGCCTTGAACGCGCCGATCTGCGGGGCGACGTTGGTGTTGCTGGTGACGTACGTCTGCTTGACCGCCACCGCCGCGGCGCCGAGCACCTTCTCCACGCCGGCGAGACTGTCGCGGCCGAAGTCGTCGTCCTGGCCGAGGAAGCAGACCTTCTGGCCGGCCAGGTTGGTCTTCACGTACTGGGCCAGGATCTTCCCCTCGACGGTGTAGTCCGGGTTGAAGCCGAACGTGCCGGGATACTTGTCCGGCTGGTCCCAGCTGCGGCTGCCGGAGGCGACGAAGAGGTCGGGCACCCGGTTGGTCTTGAGGAAGTCCAGAACGCCGGTGTGGGTCGGCGTGCCCAGGCCGTTGAGGATCGCGAACACCCGGTCCTGGAGGACGAGCTGGCGCACGACCTGCTGGGTGTTGGCCGGGTTGTAGCCGTCATCCATGATCTTGTAAGTGATCTTCCGGCCGTGCACGCCGCCGTTGGCGTTCACGAAGTCGAAGTACGCCTTCGTGGCCGGGGCGATCTTGGAGTAGCCGGCCGAGGCCGGCCCGGTGAGCGGCATGTGGGTGCCGACCACGACCTCCGTGTCGGTGACGCCGGGCACGGCCCCGCGCCCGGTGCCGGAGCCGCCGTCGTCGCCGCAGCCGACGGCGGCGAGCAGGGCCATGGTGGTGGCGATCGCGAGACCGCCGCGTGCGAAACGGTGCATGAGGACACCGGCCTTTCCTCGATGGAGGGTGGTGGGGGTGGCACGCCCGGCCGGGGAGCCGGACCGGGACGTCAGGGGCGCCGCGGCGGTCGGCGGGTGAGCAACGCGCGGCCGAGCCGGTTCAGTGCCCCCTGCACGCCGCCGGGCGCCGCGATCATGACGACCATCAGGGTGACGCCGAAGATCGCCAGCGGGAGGTTCCCCTCCAGCCGCTGCGCTGCCGAGGGCGAGAGAGTGAGCTGCTCGGTCACCGCGTGGCTCAGGTCGGGCAGCGCGACCAGCAGCACCGCGCCCCACACCGCGCCGGCCAGCCGCCCCAGGCCCCCGATCACCACGGCCATGAGCAGGAACAACGAGAGGGTCAGCGAGAACGCGCCGGGTGACACGCTCTGCGCGAGCACGGCGAGCAGCCCGCCGCCGAGCCCGGCGGTGGCGGCGCTCACCACGAACGCGATGACCTGCGTCCGCGCCACGTGGATGCCGGCGAGCCGGGCCGCCACCTCGTCGTCGCGGACCGCCCGGAACTCCCGGCCGTAGCGGCTGCGGACCAGGTTGGCCAGCAGCAGCAGCGCCAGCAGGGCGCCCGCGGCGGCGATCCAGAGCTGCCATCGCTCGTAGGGGAAGGTGGGACCGAGCGCGAGTGGGGGCGGCTCGACCGGCACGGACAGCCCCTGCTCGCCGTTGAAGACGCCGTCGAAGGTGACGGTCAGGGCGGGGACCACCACCGCGACGGCGAGCGTCACCCCGGCCAGGTACGGGCCGCGCAACCGGGCGGCGGCCACCCCGACGACGGCGCCCACCGCCACCGCGGCGAGCACCGCGACGCCGAGCGAGATCACCAGCAACCAGCCGCCGCCCAGGCCGTTGTCGTAGAAGGCGCCCTGGCAGAGGGCGACCGTGTACGCGCCGGTGGCCATCAGGGCGCCGTGTCCGAGCGACAGCTGACCGTTGAGGCCGGTCAGCACGGTCAGCCCGGCGGTGGCGCAGAGGTAGGCCGCCACGGTGGCGAGCTGGAAGTTGCGGAACGGCTCGACGGCGTAGCTCACCCCGAGCACCAGCAACGCCACGACCGTGACGACGGCCAGGTGCCGCGGTAGCGTGCCGCCGCGACGCCGCGCGATCGGGCGCGCCGGCGCGTTCGTCGTGTCCCGCGGCGGAGCGGCCGCCCCGGTGGCGCTCACACCCGCCTCGCCGCGACCGGGGCGAACAGCCCACCGGGACGGACCAGCAGCACCGCCAGCAGCAGGACCAGCACCGCGAGCGGGGTGAGGTCGCTGCCGGCGTAGCCGCTGACGTACGAGAGCACGAGGCCGACCACCAGCCCACCCACCACCGCGCCCGGTGGACTGTCCAGTCCGCCGACCACGGCCGCCGTGAACGCCGAGACGAAGACCAGGTCCATGGCGTGCGGGTGCAGCCCCAGCTCGGTCGGGATCACCAGCATCGCGGCCAGGGCGCCGACGCCGGAGGCGAGCGCCCAGCCGAGGGTGAGCATGCCGCCCACGTTGACCCCGAGCAGGCGGGAGACCTCGGGGGCGAACGCCGCGGCCCGCATCCGCAGGCCGACCGCGGTGCGGGCGAAGATCCAGGCGAGCGCGCCGACCACGACCGCGACCGCGCCGAAGACGAACAGGTCGTACGGCGACACGAGGGCGAACCCGCCCACCGTCAGCGCGCTACGGGAGAACGGCGTCCCGGCGGGCCGGAACTCGCTGCCGTAGACCATCCCGAGCACCGCCTGGATCAGCAGCACCAGCCCGAGGGCGACGATCACCGGGTTGAGCGGCGACGCGTGGTCGACGTGCCGCATCACCACCCGGTCGACCACGGCACCGAGCAGCAGCCCGGCGGCGAGCGCGGCCAGGAACCCCAGCCAGTAGGAGCCGGTCGCGGCGGAGACGCTGTACGCCACGTAGGCGGCGGCGACGGCCATGGCCCCCTGGGCGAAGTTGACGACGCGGGCCGCCCGCCAGATGAGCACCAGGGCCAGCGCGAACGCGGCGTAGACCGCGCCCCGGGACAGGCCGTCCAGGGTGAGGAAGACGAAGCGGTCCAACGGTTCTCCCTCCGGCGGGGTCAGAATCCCAGGTAGGCGTGGCGAAGGTCGGCGTCGCCGCGCAGCCGCTGGGCCGGGGCGCTGGTGACGACCCGGCCGACGGACATCACGACGCCCTGGTCGGCAACGGCGAGCGCGCTGCGGACGTTCTGCTCGACCAGCAGCACGGTGAGGCCGGTGCGGTCCCGGAGCTGCCGCAGCAGCGCCATGGTCCGCGCGACCACCCGGGGTGCCAGGCCGAGGGACGGCTCGTCGAGCAGAAGCAGGCGGGGCCGCCCGACCAGCGCACGGCCGAGCGCGAGCATCTGCCGCTCGCCGCCGGAGAGCTGGTGCCCGAGATGGCGCCGGCGTCGCGCCAGCGGCTCGAACAGCTGGTAGACCTCGTCGAGGGCCCGCCCCGCGTCGGCCCGGTCGCGACGCCACAGCCCGCCGAGACGCAGGTTCTCGTCCACGGTGAGCTCGCCGATCACACCGCGTCCCTCCGGCACGTGCGCCATGCCCCGGCGGACGAGCTGCTCCACCGGCGTGCCGCGCAGGTCCTCACCGGCGAGCAGGACCTGGCCGGCCAGTGGGCGCAGCATGCCGGAGACCGCACGCAGCAGGGTCGTCTTGCCGGCGCCGTTGGCCCCGACGACGGCGGCGATGGTGCCCGACGGGACGGACAGGTCGACGGCGTGCAGCACCGGCGCGGCTCCGTAGCCCGCCACCAGCCCGCGCACCTCCAACAGGTCGCTCATGTCAGCGCCTCGCTCCGCTCGACGGCGCCATGAGGCACGACCGCGCCGAGCCCCACGATTCGCTCGCTCCGCTCGCTCATGTCGCCGGCTCCTCGACGTCGGCGCCGAGGTAGGCCTCGGTGACGGCCGGGTCGTCCCGCACCTCGTCCGGGGTGCCCGCGGCGATCACCCGACCGAAGTCGAGCACGACGAGCTCGTCGCACACCGCCATCACCAGGTCCATGTGGTGCTCGACCAGCAGCACCGCGCACGGGTCGAGGTCGCGCCGGGGCAGGTCCCGGATCAGCTCCGCCAGCTCGGCGATGTCGTCGGCGCCCAGCCCGCCGGCCGGCTCGTCGAGCAGCAGCAGCCGTGGTCGGGCGGCCAGCGCGCGGGCCAGGGCCACCCGCTGACGTACGGCGAAGGGGAGCGTGCCCGGCGCGGCGTCGGCGTGCTCGGCGATGCCGAGACCGTCGAGGACGTCGAGGGCGTGGCCGCGCAGCCGGGCCTCGTCGCGGTCACTGCGGGGCAGGCCGAGCAGTGCGGGGAGGAAGCCGGCGCGAGCGGTGTGCGAGGCGCCCGCCATCACGTTCTCCAGGACGGTCAGCCCGGCGAAGAGCCCCGTGCCCTGGAGCGTGCGGGCGATGCCGAGCCGGGTGAGGCGGTGCGGCCGGGGGCGCAGTGGGCGTCCGTCCAGAGTGAGTGCACCCGACTCCGGCCGGAGGAAGCCGCAGACCACGTTGAACAGCGTGGTCTTGCCGGCACCGTTGGGGCCGATCACCCCCACCACCCGGCCGGGGGGCACTCGCAGCGAGACGTCGTCGAGGGCGGTGAGGCCTCCGAAACGCACCCCGACGTGGTGCAGAGCGAGCCCGTCGTCCATCACCCATCCCTCGGTCGTGGCGGGTGTTATTTACACTCGCAGTGTACATTTATGGGTTGGGCCGTCAATACCTTCGATGTCCCGGCGACGCGCGGCACGGCGGGGCGGTCGCCGCGGCGACCGCCCCGCCGTCGCCGTCAGGCGCTGGGGCAGGTGTTGCGATACTCCTCGATCGCCAGGCCGCTCGGCCCGGGGCACAGGAACTGCTCGTAGCGCGTGTCGTCGTCGACGAAACGCTTGAGCCAGGCCACCATCTGCCGGGCGGTCGGCGTGTTGACCGTCTGCGGGAAGAAGTGGCTGGCCCCGTTGAGCTCCAGGTACGCCTTCTCCGCCGACGCCGGGATGGAGCTGTAGAACAACTCGGAGTGCGTGGCGACCGGGGCGACCGAGTCCGACTCGCCGCCGATGATCAGGGTCGGCACGCCGACGTCGGACCAGGTCTTGTCCAGGTTCCACGGCGCGAGCGGCACGGCGGCCTGCAGCGAGGGCCGGCTGACCGCCGCCTCCAGGCTGCCGCCGCCGCCCATCGAGTGACCGGCCACGGCGAGCCGGTTGCCGTCGATCCGGGTACGCACCGCGCTGCGCTGCACGAGGTAGTCGAGCGCGGCGAGCAGTTGCCGGCCCCGACTGTCCGGCTGGTCGAGCCGGGTGTTGGTCTCGATACCGATCACCACGAAGCCGTGCGAGGCGATCCGGGGGCCCAGCCAGCTGATGCTGGACCAGGCGGCCGTGTAGCCGGGCGAGATGGCGATGGCGCCGAACGTGCCCTGGCTGGTGTCGGTCGGGTAGTAGATGACGCCGCCGCCGAAGCCGGTGACGCTCAGCGAGGAGACGCTCTGCGAGGCGGTGGCGAACGGGCCGCGCGAGGCCTCCAGCAGCGCGACGGTGGGGGCCGGTCCACGCTCGTACGGGTTGGCGGCCTGCGCGGCGCCGGCCGGCACGGCGACCGCGCCGGCCACGGCCAGGGTGGCGGCCATGGCAAGGCGGGCCACGCGGCCGGCGATCGGACGGGGGCGGGTGGTGGTGGGTGATGACACGTCGGCACTCCCTAGGGGTCGGGACAGATCGACGTGGATCAGTCTTTGACGCACCCCTGGGCTACCGCATCGGCGAAATCACCGGTCCCCGCGTCGGGGACACGCCGTGGCGTCAGCGCACGACGGTGGGCGCGCCGAAGCGCACCGGCACGCCCGGCGACCAGAGCACGCTCACCGGCTCCGTCTCCGGGGCGGGAAGCCCGGCCGCAGGGACCAGACGGTCGTCGAGGTGCACCAGCTCCGCCCGGTGCAGGGGCCAGCGGGGGTGGACGTTGGGCAGGTGCAGGGTCCGCCCGTACGCGCGGGTGTGCAGGCCCCACCGCGCGGTCAGGAAGTGCTCCAGCTCGGTGGGCTCGGCGACCGGGGCGCCCACCCGCACGGTCAGCGCGGTGGTGGCGTCGCGCGGCCCCGGCCAGCGCCGGCGGCTCGTGTAGGTCACCACGTCACCGTCGCGGCGCAGCCGCATCCGCGACCACAGGTACGGCAGCCTGAGGCTGGCCCGCGCGACGAGCACCGGCACCAGCCGGGCCGCGTCCAGCGACCGGAACACCACCGCCCGCCGACCTGCGGTGTCGACGCTGTACACCCGGACGTTGGTCTCGCAGAACGTGCCGAGGTAGGGCATCCCCGGGCCGGCGAACGGGCCGAGCCGCCGCATGCGGAACGCGATCAGCCCCACGTACGTGCGTCCGGCGAGAAGGTCGGGCCGCGTGCCCGGGGGCAGCAGCGGCGCCACCACGTCCGGGTCCACCGCCCAGTGCAGGAAGGTGAGGTCCTGCCACCGCTGCACCAGCATCGGCCGGCGCAGCGGTCGGGTGGCCTCGACCGTCACCGCCTCCGCGTCCACGCCGACATTGTCGCGCACCCCGCCCCACTCCCGGCACCGGCGGCGGGCGCACGGCGGGGTGGCACGCCAGGGGGACCAGCCGGTCGATCGGGCTCGCTCGGTCGCGCCGGTCGATAGCGTGGCGGGTGGCCCGGATCGGTCGCGGCTCTGCCGGGCCGAAGGAGGAGGCCCCGGTGACGTCGCTCCCGCTCCCCCGCATCCTGCGTCGGCGCGGCGAGCCCGGGTACCCGACGTTCCTGGAACTCTTCTTCGACCTGGTCTACATCTTCCTGCTCGCCCGGCTCTCCGCCGGGCTGGCCAACGACCTGACCGTCCGGAACGCCGCGCAGACCGCCGTGCTCCTGGCCGCCGGCTGGTGGGTCTGGGTGCTGACCGCGTGGCTCACCGACCTGTTCAACCCACGCCTGCCGATCATCCAGGCCACCGTCCTGACCGTCATGTTCGGCACCCTGCTCCTGGCGATCGCGGTTCCCCACGCCTTCGGTGACGACGGGTGGTTGTTCGTCGCGGCGTACTTCGGGATCCACCTCGTGCGCGACGCCGTCCTCATCCCCGGCACGCGGATGAACCCGCCGATCCAGGCCCGGAGCATCCGCGTGTTCTTCTGGTTCGGCGTGACCGCCACCCCGTGGATCGTCGGGGTGTTCCTGGAGGGCGACGCCCGGATGGCGGTGTGGGCTTTGGCGGTCACCGTCGACCTCGGCTCGGCCCGGTTCGGCTGGCCGACGCCGCGGCTGGGTCGTACGGAGCTGGCCAGCCAGATCTTCACCGGCACCCACCTCTTCGAACGGCACCGCGCGATCTTCATCATCGCGTTGGGCGAGCTGGTCCTGTCCACGGGTCGAGGGCTCGCCCTCGGTGGATTCGAGGCCGGCCGGATGACGGCGAGCGCTCTCGGGTTCGTCGGAACGATCCTGCTGTTCCTGCTCTACTTCCAGCACGTGCGGCGACTGGTCGCGCCGACCGTCACGGTGGTCGAGCGGGTCCGGCCCGGCACCTCCACCTCGTACACCCATCTGATCATGGTCGGCGGGGTGCTGGCGACGTCGGCGGGCGTCTCGCTGGTCACCGGTCGGGCATCGGGTCCGCCGTCGGTCGGCTGGGCGGTGTTGATCCTCGGCGGACCGGCGCTGTTCCTCCTCGGCAGCACGATGTTCGACGCCGTCATCACCGGCCGGCTCCTGTGGTCCCGGGCGGCGGGGGCGGTGCTCCTGGCGGCGCTGGCGCCGGTGGCGGTCGTACTGCCGCCGCTGGCCGCGCAGGCCCTGGCGAACCTGGTCCTCCTGCTGGTCCTGCTCACCGAGGCGTGGGCGCCCCGGCTCCTTCCGTCCCGGGTCGCCGCGCCGGCCCGCTGAGACCCGGGCGCCGAGCGTCCCGCCCGGCGCCTCAGTCGGCCTCGGGCGGCGTGGGCACCCGCGCGTGATGCCGGGTGCTCATCAGGTTCGCGCCGGCGATGAGCAGCAGCACGGTCATCGCCAGCGCCGTGACCCCGATCGGCGGCAGCCGGGTCGCCACCGGCGCCAGGGCGGCCAGCAGCGCGAGCCCGACGAGGCGGGACCGGGAGACCCGGGCGAACACCGTGTAGTCGAGCAGGCCGCGGCCGACCAGGAAGAGGGCCGGTGCGCCGAGGATGACCGCGGCCCAGGACGGTGGTGTCGGCCCGAGCGGACGTACGACGACCAGGTGGGCGGTGACCGCCACGCCGATGATGCCGGCCACCATGATCAGATGGGTGACCGCGGCGGACTGGGTGAGCCGGGACGGGTGCGTCGACCGGGCGATCGCCTCGGTCAGCAGCTCGCCCGCGCGGTAGATGTAGACGCGCCACATGAGCACCAGGCCCGTGAAGACCACCAGTAGGGCGGCGGCGCGGTCCACCGTGTGCTCGTTGAGGCTGAACATCGTCCCGGTGATGAAGATCGCCGCGCCGAGCGCGATGATGACGAACTGCCGGTACCGCTCGGCCACCCGCTCGCCGACGAGCCGCCACTGCCGTGGATGGGCCCGCCCGAGCCCGGGCGTCGGCCAGCCGAGCCAGGCCCCGGCGTACTCGACGGAGATGGCCGTTCCCCAGATGGCGAGCTGGGCGGGGCCGCCGATCAGCGCGCCGGCCACCCACCCGCCGGCGAGCACCGCGTACCAGGAGAGGATGCGCCCACTGCGCCCAGGCTCGGAGGGGCTCCGGTCCAGCAGCAGGTAGTAGCTGGAAGAGCCCAGGTGGATGGCCAGGTACGTGACGGCGAACAGCAGGGCGCGCTCGCCGTACGCCTCGGGCGCGGCGGCCGCCAGCAGCAGGCTGGCCGCCGCGACGGCGATGAACTGCACCTGGACCAGCGGTCGGGACAGGCCGAGGAGGTCGGCCGCCCAGGTCGTGATGGCCCAGACGAGGCTGAACGGAAACAGCAGCAGCAGCGTTCCGGCCAGACCGGTCCACGTCAGGTTCCCGGCGAACGTGTCCACGAGGGTGATCAGCGCGAAGACGTAGGCCAGGTCGAAGAAGAGTTCGAGGAACGCGGGACGTCCGGGCGACTCGGCTGTGGCCCCCGCCGCCCCGGCGTCACCGCCCGCTGCCATCGCCATCGCGCCCACCCGGCCCGCGCTCCACCGTCCTCGCCGACCATACGGTGCGCAGCACGACGGGACGCCTACCATCCATTTCTTACAGTCACATGGCCGGGGATTTTCAGGGAGCAGTCCGAGTATTGCGGTCTTGTGACAGCGGCTGGCATGATGTCCGTCAATTCCCTCCTACCCCCGAAGGAGCGGTCGCCATGGCGCTCAGCCGCCGCACCCTCATCGGATCCGTGGCGGCTGGGTCCGCGGCCGTCGCCCTCCCCGATCTGGTGCCATCCCTCACCACCGCCGCCGCGGCGGCCAGCCCGCCCGGCGACGTCGTCGGAAAGATCACCGTCGGCTACCAGGGGTGGTTCAGCTGCCCGGGCGACGGCGCACCGATCGGCGGCTGGTGGCACTGGAGCCGCGACCGCTTCCAGCCGCCCTCACCGGCCAACACCACGATCATCTCCTGGCCCGACATGCGGGAGTACGCGCACGGCTACTCCACCGCCTACCCCAACCTCGGCAACGGCCAGCCCGCCCAGCTCTTCTCGTCGTACGACCAGCAGACGGTCGACACGCACTTCCGCTGGATGCAGGAGTACGGCTGCGACACCGCCGCGCTGCAGCGGTTCAACCCGTTCGGCGACGAGGGGCCCACCCGCGACGCGATGACGGTGAAGGTCCGCAGCGCCGCCGAGCGGTTCGGGCGCAAGTTCTACATCATGTACGACGTCACCGACTGGACGGCGATGCAGTCCCAGATCAAACAGGACTGGACGACGAAGATGTCGGCGTACACGGCGTCACCCGCGTACGCCCGGCAGAACGGCAAGCCGGTGGTCTGCATCTGGGGCTTCGGGTTCAGCGAGCCCAGTCGCCCGTTCACCCCGGAGCCCTGCCTCGACGTGGTCAACTGGTTCAAGGCCCAGGGCTGCTACGTCATCGGCGGCGTGCCGACGCACTGGCGGCGGGGCGTCGAGGACTCCCGCCCCGGCTTCTCCGAGGTCTACCACGCCTTCCACATGATCTCCCCGTGGATGATCTGGCGGGCCACCACGCTCCAGGGGCTGGACGACTACTACACCAACGTCAACATCCCCGACCTGGCCGACTGCGCCGCACACGGCATCGACTACCAGCCGTGCGTCATGCCGGGCGACCTGTCGGCCGGGCACCGCCGGCACGGCGACTTCTACTGGCGACACCTCTACAACATGATCCGCCTCGGCTCGCAGGGCCTCTACGTCTCGATGTTCGACGAGTACAACGAGGGCAACCAGATCGCCAAGACCAGCGAGACGCAGGCCACCACCCCGGCCGGCGCCGGCATCCGGGCGCTCGACGAGGACGGCACGGCCTGCTCGGCCGACTACTACCTGCGCATCACCGCCGACGGCGGCCGGATGCTCAAGGGCCAGATCCCGCTCACGGCCGTGCGCCCGACGCCGCCCGTGCTCGACGGCGGCCCGCCGCCGGGCGGCAACCTGGCCGCCGGCCGTCCCACCACGGCGAGCAGCCAGAACGGGCCGTTCGTCGCGGGCAACGCCGTCGACGGCGACCGGGGCAGCTACTGGGAGGGCGCCAACAACGCCTTCCCCCAGTGGTGGCAGGTCGACCTGGGCGCCGCCCACCCGGTGACCCGCCTGGTCCTCGCCCTGCCCGCCGGCTGGGAGGCGCGGACCCAGACGCTGTCGGTGCAGGGCAGCACCGACGGCGGCTCGTTCGTCACCCTCGCGGGGTCGGCCGGTGTCCGGTTCGACCCCGCCACCGGCAACACCGCCACCGTCACCGTGCCGGGCACCACGGTCCGCCACGTCCGCGTCACCGTCAGCGGCAACACCGCGTGGCCCGCCGCCCAGCTCGCCCAGGTCGAGGCGTACGCCGCCGCCGGCACCCCCACCCCGCCGACCGCCCCGGGCGCGCTCACGGTCACCGGGAAGAGCGCCTCCAGCGTCTCGCTGGCCTGGACCGCCTCATCCGACGCCGACGGGATCGCCGGCTACCAGGTCCGCCGCGCCGGCCAGACGGTCGCCTCGGTCACCGGCACCTCGGCCACCGTCGGCGGCTTGAGCCCGGCCACCGCGTACACCTTCACCGTGGTCGCGCTGGACACCACCGGCGCGGCGTCGTCGCCGTCGAACGCCGTCACCGTGACCACCGACCCGGCCCCGCAGGGCGACCTGGCCCGGGGCCGGCCGACCGCGGAGAGCAGCCACACCCAGTCGTACGGCAGCGGGAACGTCGTCGACGGCAACCCCGACAGCTACTGGGAGAGCGCCAACAACGCCTTCCCGCAGTGGGTGCAGGTGGACCTCGGCACGGCCACCACCGTGGGGCGGGTCGTGCTGCGGCTGCCCCCGTCGGCCGCCTGGCAGACCCGGACGCAGACGCTCGCCGTCGAGCGCAGCACCGACGGCGCCACCTGGAGCACGGCGGTCGCCGCGGCGGGCCGGGTGTTCGACCCGGCGAGCGGCAACCAGGTGACCCTGACCTTCACCGCGGCGTCCAGCCGGTACGTGCGGATCCGCTTCACCGGCAACACCGGCTGGCCCGCCGGGCAGCTGTCCCAGCTCGAGGTCCACGCCGCCTGACCGCGGCGGGTCGGGGTACGCCGGCCCACCGCCGCACCACCCACCACCCGACAGAGATGAGTCCTTGATGAAGCGAAACGTCCGCGCGGCGCTGCCGCGTACCCGACGTCGGCGCCGAACCGTCGCGGCGCTCGCCGCCGCGACCGCCCTGGCCACCGCGGTCGGCCTGCTCGCCGGCGCCCCGGCCGGCACCGCCGCCGGCAAGCCCCGGCCCGCCGCGCCGGTGGTCACCCGGGCCGCCCTCGACCCGCAACTGGTCGCCGGCAAGGGCGCCCGGGTCGGTTTCCTGGAGCAGGAGGCGGAGAACGCCGTCACCGACGGCGAGGTCATCGGGCCGGACCGGACGGCCTACACGTTGCCGTCGGAGGCGTCCGGCCGACGGGCGGTCAAGCTGCTGCCCGGCCGGCACGTCGAGTTCACCCTGCCGGCGGCCGCCAACGCGATCACCGTGCGCTACAGCATCCCGGACGCGCCCTCCGGCGGCGGGATCACCGCGCCACTGGACGTCGCCGTCAACGGCAAGCGGGTCCGCACCATGACGTTGACCTCGGAGTACGCCTGGCTCTACAACCAGTACCCGTTCAGCAACGACCCCGGCGCGGACCTGCTGCACCCGGACTGGTGGATCACCGAGTGCTCCTGCGTCCCGGCCGCAACCACCCCGTTCCCGACCATCCAGAAGCCGTTCCGGCCGAGCCACTTCTACGACGAGCAGCGCCTGCTGCTCGGCCGCACCTACCGGGCCGGTGACCGGATCCGGCTCACCGCCCCGGCCGGCACCACCGCGGCCTGGACGGTGATCGACCTGCTCGACTCGGAGCTGGTCGCCCCGCCCCGGGTCCGGCTGCTGGCGGCCAACGTGCTCGCCTTCGGCGCCGACCCGACCGGCCGGCGCGACTCCGCCCCGGCGATCGAACGGGCCATCGCGTTCGCCAAGCGCACCGGCCTGGACGTCTACCTGCCACCCGGCACGTTCCAGGTCAACCGGCACATCGTCGTCGACGACGTGACGATCGAGGGCGCCGGCAACTGGCACACGATCGTCAAGGGCCGCCAGGTCACCCTGCCCCGTCCCGCGCCGGACGGCTCGGTGCACACCGGGGTCGGTTTCTACGGCCGCGACGCCGCCGACGGCGGCAGCCGCAACGTGCACCTCTCCGGCTTCGCGATCGAGGGCGACGTCCGGGAGCGGATCGACACCGACCAGGTCAACGGCATCGGGGGCGCGATGAGCGACTCCACGATCGACGGCCTGCACATCCGGCACACCAAGGTGGGCCTGTGGTTCGACGGACCGATGCGCAACGTGCGGGTCACCAACACCATCGTCGTCGACCAGATCGCGGACGCGCTCAACTTCCACACCGGCGTGACGGACTCGCTGGTCGCGCACAACTTCGTGCGCAACACGGGCGACGACGGCCTGGCGATGTGGTCGGAGGCGACGGCGAACGCGCGCAACACCTTCGACCACAACACCGTGCAGTCGCCGGTGCTGGCCAACGGCATCGCGATCTACGGCGGCACGGACAACACCGTCTCGCACAACCTGATCGCCGACCCGGTCCGCGAGGGCAGCGCCCTGCAGGTCGGGTCCCGCTTCGGCGCGGAGCCGTTCACCGGGCACCTGTGGATCACCGGCAACACCACCGCCCGCGCCGGCACGTACGAGCTGAACTGGAACATCGGCCTCGGCGCGATCTGGCTGTACGCGCTGGACCGCAGCATCGACGCCCGCGTCGAGGTGGTCGGTGACGCGTACCTGGACAGCACGTACAACGCGATCATGCTGGTCAGCGAGTGGTCGGTGAAGGACCTCTACTCGATCGGCAACGTGCACTTCCGGGACATCCGGGTGGACGGCACCGGCACGTCGGTGGTGAGCGCCCGGACGGCAGGCGGCGCGACCTTCCAGAACGTGGACGCCCGCAACGTGGGCGCCGTGGGGGTCAACAACTGCGGGTCGTTCCACTTCACCCCGGCCGGCTCCGAGTTCGGGCTGACCGACCTCGGCGGCAACGACGGCGGCTGGCTCGCCGCCTGGCAGCTGCCCAACACCATCACCTGCGACGACCGCCCGCCGGTCGTCCCGCCACCCCCGCCCACCCGCTGGTAGCGCTCGCCCCACAGCGGTCGATCGTGCGGTTGTGGTGCCTGGTACGCGGCGGTGCACACCGTCCGTGCCCACCACAACCGCATGGTCGCCGCGTCCGCCTACTCGGGCGTGGTCGGCCCGAGCAGGCGGATCTCCTCGATGTCCAGGACGGCCTGGAGTTCCCGCAGGACGACGTCGTCGATCTCGTTGGCGTCCCGCATCCGGGTGAGTTCCCGCCGTTTGCGTTCCAGCACGCCGAGCCGCAGTTGCCGTTCGAGTTCCCGGGCCTGCGGCGTGCCGCACTCCTCGTCGTCGGCGGCCCGGACGTCGTCGAGCAGCGCCTGGTAGTCCGTCCGGACCCGGGCGACCACGTCCTCGTCGGCGCCGACGTCGGCGGCCACCTCGGGAAGGGCCGCGAGACCGGCCTCCCCGGCCCGGATGCGGGCCTGTCGTACCTCGCCGACCCGCTGCGGGTCGCCGCTGAGGCCGGCCCAGCGCACCACCAGCGGCAGGGTGGTCCCCTGCACGAGCATGATCGACAGAATGGCCAACGCCGTGGCGAAGATGATGAGGTCCCGCTCCCCCACGGGCTGCCCGTTCGTCATGGCCAGCGGCACCGCCAGCGCCGCGGCCAGGGAGACCGCGCCGCGGAACCCCGACCACCCGGCCACGACGCGGATCCGCCACGGCACCCGGTTCTCGGGCCGCGCCGCCTTACCTCGGTAGACGAGCCGGAACACGTACGGGGTGAACAGCACCCACGCCATCCGCGTCCCCACGACCACGAGGGTGACCACCAGCGCGATGACCAGCGCCCGTGGGGTGGAGACGCTGGTGACGCTGCGCACCGCGCGGGGGATCTGCATGCCGAGCAGCACGAACAGGCCACCGTTGATCAGGAACGTGGAGAGGTCCCAGAAGTCGTAGGCCAGCACCCGGGAGCGGGCGCGGATCACCCGCGGCCCGGCGTACGCGAGGACCAGGCCGGCCACCACCGTGCCGAGCACGCCGCTGGCGTGGAAGACCTCGGCGAGCAGGAACGCGCCGAAGGGCGTGAGGACGCTCAGCGCGCCCTCACGCAGGGGGTCGTCGACGTGCCGGCGGAGCTGCACCACGATCAGGCCGACCACCAGCCCGGCGACGATGCCGCCGACGAAGGAGAGGCTGATCTCCCCGAGGAGGTCGAGCGGGCTCGGCACGGAGTCGCCGACGAGCACGCCGACCGTGACCGCGAAGAGCACCAGCGCGGTGCCGTCGTTGATGATGCTCTCGGCGTGCAGGGTGGTGAGCAGCCGGCGGGGCATCCGCTTCGCGAGACCGGAGACGGCCGCGGCGTCGGTCGGGGCCAGGACGGCGCCGAGCACCCAGGCCGCCGTCGGGTCCACGCCCAGCGCCTGCGCGGTCACCGCCACGGTGAACGTCGTCAACCCCACCAGCACCACGGAGAGCAGGGCGATGACCACGAGGTTGTTGCGCACCTCCCGCAGGCTCGTGACCAGCGCCTCCCGGTAGATGATCGCGGGCAGGAAGAGCACCAGCACGACCTCGGGGGCGAGGACGACGTGTGACAGCGGCGGGATGAGCGCCAGCAGCGCCCCCATGCCGATGAGCAGGACGGGCGGGGCGACCCGGTAGCGGCCCCCGATCGTGGTGCCGACCAGCACGGTGGCGCCCAGCACCACGAGCAGGACGAGCGCCTCCACGTCCCCTGCCACGCCGCACCCCCCGCGTCGCCCGCCGGCCTCCGCCTCCCACTGTCGCCGCTGAGGGCGGGCCGTGCAGGCGGAACACGGTCAGCCGGGCCGGTTCGTGCGGAACCCGAGGCGCCGGGCCGGGAGGGCACCCTCCGCGGGAGCGGCCGCCCGCACGGTGTTCCGGCTCACCGTGTCGGTCGGCACCGGGTGAACCTTGTCCAATGCCGCGACCCCGGTGCCCGACCGGCGCCTAGGCTGGGCGGCGGTGACGGCAGGTCCGGGGCCCGGCTGGGGGTTGACGTGACGGCGGCGGAGAGGCGACGCACCCCGGCCCAGCCGTGGCCGGACGACGGTCAGACAAGCCACAGCGGAGCGTGCCGCGATCTGCCGCCCGAGCTGGGTCCGGACGCCGTCAGCGTGCTCGAGGGTCGCACCTTCATGTTCTCCGACGCCCGCGGCGACGTGCCGAAGGGGTCCATCGGCGGGCTGGTGCACGACGACACCCGCTTCCTCGACCGGTGGGAACTCAGCATCGACGACGAGCCACTGCTGGTGCTCGCGTCCGGCACCGTCGACCCGTTCTCCGCCGCGTTCTTCCTCGCCAACGCCGCCCTGCCCGGACTGCCCCCGAACCGGGTCGGGGTGCGGCGGCAACGCTTCGTCGGCGACGGCCTCTACGAGCGGATCGAGCTGCGCTACTTCGGCCCCGAGCCGATCGAGTTCCAGCTGCGCCTCGCCGTCGGCACCGACTTCGCCGACCTCTTCGAGATCAAGGAGTCGGTACGCGACCGGTCCGCCGGGATCGTCCGACGGCACGAGCCGGACGGGTCGGCGCTGCGGTTCACCTACCGCAACGGCGGCTACGCCACCTCCGTGCGGGTGGCCGTCAACCCGGCCGCGGACCGGGTCGACGGTGACTCGCTGGTCTGGCGCCTACGACTGGACCGGGGGCAGGCGTGGGAGTGCGAGCTGCGGGTGCCGCTGCACTGTGGCGGGCTGGACCTGGAGCCGGTGGCGCGTGGCTTCGGCGACGCCTTCGAACGGGACGCCGAGGACCCGTCCACCCGGTGGCTGGCGACCGCGCCGACCCTCAGCAGCCGATCCGACCGGCTGGTGACGATATTCCGGAAGTCCGGCGCCGACCTGGTGTCGATGCGGATCGAGAAGCGCATCCGGGACGAGCCGGTCGTCCTGCTCGCGGCCGGGCTGCCCTGGTTCATGACGGTCTTCGGCCGGGACACGCTGATCACCTCGTACCAGACCGTGGCGTTCGGTCCGCATCTGGCGCGGGGTGCCCTGCTGGTCCTGGCCGCGCACCAGGCCCGCGAGTACGACGACTTCACCGACCGCGAGCCGGGGAAGATCTTCCACGAGTACCGGACCGGGGAGCTGACGCAGCTCGGCATCAAGCCGTACCAGCCCTACTACGGCGGCGCCGACACCACCCCGCTGTGGCTGGTGCTGCTGTCCGAGTATTGGCGTTGGACCGGCGACGACGCGCTGGTCCGCGAGCTGCGGCCGAACGCCGAGGCCGCGCTGCGCTGGATCGACGAGTGCGGCGACCTGCACGGGCGCGGCTACGTGGGCTACGCGACCCGGTCGACGCAGGGCCTGGGCAACCAGTGCTGGCGGGACTCCCACGACGGCGTCCAGTTCGCCGACGGGACCATCCCGACGCTGCCCATCGCGACCTGCGAGACGCAGGGCTACACGTACGACGCGAAGCTGCGGACGGCCGAGCTCGCCGCCGGGCCGTGGCAGGACCCGGCGCTGGCCGCGCGGCTACGGACCGAGGCGGCGGCCCTGCGCGACCGGTTCGACCGCGATTTCTGGATCCCCGGGCGGGGCGGCTACTACGCCATCGGCCTGGACGGGGACGGGCAGCCGATCGACTCGATGACCTCGAACATGGGGCACCTGCTGTGGAGCGGCATCGTGCCGCCGGAGCGGGCCCGCGCGGTCGCGTACCAGCTGATGTCGGAGGAGATGTTCTCCGGTTGGGGTGTGCGTACGCTCTCCACCGCCGACCGGGGCTACAACCCCATCGGGTACCACCTGGGCACGGTCTGGCCGCACGACAACGCGCTCATCGCCGCCGGTCTCGCGCGCTACGGCCACCACGAGGAGGCGCACCGGATCATCACCGCGATGTTGGAGGCGGCGGCGTTCTCCGCGCACCGCCTGCCCGAGGCGTTCTCGGGCTACGACCGCGCGTTCGGCCTGCGGCCGGTCCCCTACCCGACGGCGTGCAATCCGCAGGCGTGGGCCAGCGGGGCTCCGCTGCTGTTCCTGCGTACGCTGCTCGGCCTCGACGCGGTCGACGGCCGACTGGTCGTCGACCCGCACATTCCGGAGCCGCTCGGCTGGATCCGGCTCGACGGGCTGCCCGCGTTCGGCCGTCGCTGGAACGTGCACGCCGAGGGCACCCGGCACGAGATCCAGGCCGTGGACTGATCCGCGCTGTCAGTCGCGCGGCGGGAGCCGCCAGAGTTCGTTGAAGGCCAGGCTGTCGAAGAAGGCGACGCCGTCGACCACCTTGCCGTCGCGGAAGGTCAGGAACCACGCGTACGTGTTCTCGTAGGTGGAGCCGTCCACGGTCACCCCGGCGCCGTCGAAGACAGTGATGACGGTGTTGGCGTCGGCGTCCTCGTAGATCGCCCGCAGGTTCACCGGGCGGTACGGGCTGTCCTCGCCGAACCGGGCGTTGAACGGCCCCATCGCGCGGGTGAGGAAGTCCTCGGCGCCCTGGTACGTCCCGGCCACGACCGAGTGGCCGACGACCTCCCACCGCATGTCGGGGGCGAAGAGGTCGCTGACCGGCGCGGTGCCGGCCGACCAGTCCGCGAAGGCGCGGGCGACGAGGTCCCGGTTAGCCGTCATGACACGACCACCTCTCTGCGGGGCGTGCGGCAGGTGGGGATCGGTCGCGCGGCGCGACCCCGTGTCCGCCGGTCTCCACCGCCACTCTAACGAGGTCGCGGGGCCGTCGAGGCCGGTCGCCGACACCCGTCGGGACCGGAACGGCCGGGCGGCGGGGGCGGGCCGGCGTGAGGGTGGTCATAACGGCTGGACGGCAGCCCGTCACGGGCTGCTAACCTCGCCGCAGGTCATGAGTGCCAGCGCGTAGCCCCGGCTTGCTGGCCGGCAACCCTCCTCCGCGGTGGGGTGCCCCGGGTGAGGACCGGGCACCGGAGCGACCTCCGGTGCAAGCGTGGCCTGGTTCCCAGGTCAACAACGACCCAGGAGAGCCCCATGTCCCGCACCAGCGTCCCACCGTTCGGCTTCGCCGCGCCGCCGGCACTGACCCGGCGTCGGCACGTCGACATGATGTGGGTCTGCAGCGCCGCGTGTCGCCCCGGCGCTCCGCGCTGACGCGCCACACCCCCCTCTTTCCTGATCGACCCCGCGGTACGCCCTCCGGGCGCACCGTCGGCGGCGCACGTCCGTGCCCGCCACCGAGCCCTTCCGGAGACACCTGTGCGATTCCTTCCTGCCCTGACCCGGGTGGCCGCCCTCGGCGTGGCCGCCGTCCTCGGCGCCACCGCCCTCACCGCCTGCGGCGACGACGCCTCGTCCAGCGCGGCGGACAACCCGTACGGCCTGATCCAGCCCGGTGTGCTGCGCGCCGGCACCCTGACCGACGCCCCGCCGAACGTGTACCTGAAGGACGGTAAGTTCACCGGCTTCGACAACGACCTGCTCACCGCGGTCGCCGACCGGATCGGTCTGAAGGTGGAGTTCGTCGGCACCGACTTCTCCGCGCTGCTCTCCCAGGTCAACAACCGCAAGTTCGACGTCGGCAGCTCGTCGATCACCATCACCGAGGCGCGCAAGAAGACCGTCGACTTCGGCAACGGCTACGACTTCGGCTACTTCGGACTCGACGTCCCGGCCGGCTCCCCGATCACCGGCTTCGACCAGCTCTCCGGCAAGCGGGTGGTCGTCGTGCAGGGCACCGTCCAGGACGACTACGCCACCGGCAAGGGCCTCAACCCGGTGCGGGTGCCGGACTACAACGGCGCGATCAACCAGCTCAAGGCCGGCACCGCCGACGCCTGGATCGCCCCGGCCGAGATCGGCGAGAAGTCCGCGGCGGACAGCGGCGGCAAGATCACCGTCGCGGCGAAGGAGCTCAGCCCGGCGCCCACGGCGTACGCGGTGGCGAAGGGCAACGACAAGCTGCGCGAGGCGCTCAACAAGGGCCTGGACGAGGTGATCGCGGACGGCACGTGGAGCAGGCTGCAGGCCGAGTACTACCCGGGCCGGCCCGTTCCGGCGGACTTCAAGCCCGGCAGCGGAACGGTGGCGGCCCCGGCCGCCACGGCGTCGGCCTCGGCCGCGTCCTGACGGCGGACGAGTACGAGCGAGCGGGGCGGTAGGAGAGGAACCTGATGGATCCGTTGCGCACCCTGTGGGAGACGTTCTTCGACTGGGAGTCGATGCGCGAGGCGCTACCCGAGATGCTGACCGTCGGGTTGCCCAACACGCTGATCCTGGCGGTCTCCGCCGCCCTGCTCGGCTCGGTGCTGGGCCTGCTGCTGGCGGTCGCCGGCATCGCCCGCACCCGCTGGCTGCGCTGGCCGGCCCGGGTCTACACCGACGTGTTCCGGGGCCTGCCGGCGGCCGCGACGATCCTGCTGATCGGCGTCGGGCTGGCCCCACTCGGGATGCAGGTGTGGGGTCCCGACCCGTACCCGCTGGGCATCCTGGCGCTGTCGCTGATCGCGGCCGCCTACATCGGAGAGATCTTCCGCTCCGGGATCCAGTCGGTGGAGGCGGCCCAGTTGGAGGGCGCCCGCGCGCTCGGCTTCTCCTGGGGTGAGGCGATGCGGGTGGTGATCATCCCGCAGGGCGTACGCCGGGTCCTGCCCGCCTGGGTCAACCAGCTCATCGCGCTGATCAAGGATTCCAGCCTGGTCTACTTCCTGGGACTGGTGGCCAGCGAGCGGGAGCTGTTCCGGATCGGACAGGACTACGCGGCGACCACCGGCAACGAGTCCGCGCTCCTGCTGGCCGGGCTCTTCTACCTGGCGCTCACCGTGCCGCTGACGCACGCGGTGAACGCGATCGACCGGCGGCTGCGGCACGGTCGCCCGGCCGGGGCCCCGGCCGACGACATCGACGACGCCGACCTGGCGCTGCCCGGAGCGGCCGGAGGGAGCCAGCGATGAGCACCGACACCACCACCTCGGTCAGCCTGGGTGTCCGCGACGTCCACCTCGCCTTCGGCCCCCACCGGGTGCTGCGCGGGGTGGACCTGGACGTGGCGCGCGGCGAAACGGCCTGCGTCATCGGGCCGTCCGGCTCCGGCAAGTCCACGCTGCTGCGGACCATCAACCGGCTCATCGAACCGGACCGTGGCGACGTGCTGCTCGACGGGCGAAGTGTGCTGGCCGACGACCCGGACGCCCTGCGGCAGCGTGTAGGAATGGTGTTCCAGCAGTTCAACCTCTTCCCGCACATGACGGTGCTGCGCAACGTCACGCTCGCGCTGCGCCGCATCAGGCGGCTGCCCGAGGAGGAGGCGGTCGCCGTCGCCCGGGCGCAACTGGACCTCGTCGGGCTGGCCGCCAAGGCCGACGCCCGGCCGGCGCACCTGTCCGGCGGGCAGCAGCAGCGGGTCGCGATCGCCCGCGCCCTGGCCCTGCAACCCGAGGTGATGCTCTTCGACGAGGCGACCAGCGCACTGGACCCCGAGCTCGTCAAGGGGGTGCTGGGCGTGATGGCCGACCTCGCGTCCGCCGGCATGACCATGGTGGTGGTGACCCACGAGATGGGCTTCGCCCGGGAGGTCGCCGACACGGTCGCCTTCATGGACCGCGGCGTGGTGCTGGAGACCGGCGAGCCGGCGGCGATCTTCGAGGCGGCCGGGCATCCCCGACTGCGTCGGTTCCTCTCCCAGGTGCTCTGAGCCCGGCCCGGGTCGCGCAGCCGCCGGGCCGGGCCGATCGTGGGTCCGGCTGCGGCGGCCGGACCGGCCGGGTCCGTCAGTCGTCGAGCACCTCGGCCACGTGGCGACGGCTCAGCGTCGCCACGACCGCGTCGGGGTCGGCGGCCCACACGTCGGCGTTGAAGATCTCCACCTCGATGTCCCCGGCGTAGCCGGCCGCCTCGACGGCCCGGCGCAGCAGCCGGAAGTCGATGTGCCCGTCGCCCATCATCCCCCGGGAGAGCAGGGCGTCCGGCGGCAGCGGGGTGATCCAGTCGCAGACCTGGAAGCTCACGATCCGGCCCCGGGCGCGCGCGATCTGGGCCAGGACGTCCGGGTCCCACCAGACGTGGAAGGTGTCGACCACGACGCCGACCTGCTCGGCCGGGAACCGCTCGGCGAGGTCGAGGGCCTGGCCGAGGGTGGAGAGCACACCCCGGTCGGCGCAGAAGATGGGGTGCATGGGCTCCAGACCGAGCCGTACGCCGTGCCGGGCCGCGTACGGGACCAGCTCGGCGATCCCGTCGGCCGCCCGTTCGCGTGCCCCGGCCAGGTCGCGGGAGCCCTCCGGCAGCCCGCCGACCACCAGGACCAGGCAGGCGGCGCCCACCTCGGCGGCCTCCTCGATGGCGCGGCGGTTGTCGTCGAGCGCGCGGGCCCGGGCGACCGGGTCGGCGGCGGTGAGGAACCCGCCCCGGCACAGGGAGGACACGCGCAGCCCGGCGTCGGCGACGAGGCGCGCGGCGGCGGCCGCGCCGATCGCCCGCACCGGTTCGCGCCACAGGCCGATCGCGGGCAGGCCGGCCCGTACGCACCCGGCGACCGCCTCCGCCACCGACCACCGGTCGGTGGTCTTCTGGTTGAGGGACAGCCGGGCCAGTCCGGGGTCGCCGGGCGCCGGCGTCGCCGTCCGGGCCGGTCGCCCCGAGGGCACGTCGACGGTCGCGTCCACGGTGGACTCCGTCGGGCCGCTCATCGACGCACCCCGGCCACGTCCAGGAACGCGCGCAGCCGCGCGGCGGCGAGGTCCGGGTCGGGCAGCAGCCGGGCGTCGTCGGCGAGGCGCGCCAGGTCGGCGAGGTGCACCACGCTGCGGGCGCTCTGCAACCCGGCGACCATCGTGAAGCCCGGCTGGTGGCCGCTGAGCCAGGCCAGGAACGCGATGCCCGCCTTGTAGTACCAGGTCGGCGTGCCGAAGATGTGCCGGGCCAGCGGCACCGTCGGCGCGAGGGCCGCGTCGTAGCCGGACAGGTCGCCCCGGTCGAGGGCCTGGAGGGCGCCGGACGCGGCCGGTGCGATCGCCGCGAAGATGCCGAGCAGGGCGTCGCTGTGGTGGGTGCCGTCGCCCCGGATCAGCTCCGGGTAGTTGAAGTCGTCACCGGTGTAGAGGCGTACCCCCTCGGGCAGGGCGGCCCGCAGCTCCCGTTCGTGCCCGGCGTCGAGCAGCGACACCTTCACCCCGTCGACCCGGTGCGCGTGGCGGCCGATCAGGTCGAGCAGCGCCGCGGTGGCCAAGGGGACCTCCGGCGAGCCCCAGTAGCCGTCCAGCGCCGGGTCGAACATCGGCCCGAGCCAGTGCAGGATCACCGGCCGGGACACCTGGGTGAGCAGCCGGTCGTAGACCTTGGCGTAGTCCTCGGGACCACCGGCGAGTCGGGCCAGTTGCCGGCTGGCCATCAGGATTACCTGCGCGCCGCTGGCCTCCACGACCTCGACCTGCTCCTCGTACGCGGCCGTGACCTCGTCGAGCGTGGTGAGGTCGGCGGGAACGTGGTCGGTTCCGGCGCCCGCCGCGATCCGGCCACCGGCCGCGCGGGCGGCGGCGGCGCTGCGGACGATGAGCTCCCGGGTCGTCGCCCAGTCGAGCCCCATGCCGCGCTGGGCGGTGTCCATCGCCTCGGCCACCCCGAGCCCGTACGACCAGAGGTGCCGGCGGAACGCCAGGGTGGACTCCCAGTCCACGGCCGCGGGCGCGCCCGGCACGTTGTCGCCGAACGGGTCGGCCGCCACGTGCGCGGCGGCGAACGCGGTCCGCGACGTGATCGGGGCGGCGGGCCGGTCCCACCGCGCCGGCTCGGCGAGCCGGCGCTCCTCCAGCGACCCGTCGGCGCGCGGCAACCACACCACGGCACTCATGCCGTCACCTCCCTTCGGTCGGCGCCGGCCTGAGGCACGAGCGCCCTGCGCCCGATGATTCGCTCGCTCCGCGCGCTCATGCCGTCAGCTCCGGCAGCTCGACGCGGTGACCCTCCCGCGAGGAGCGCAGGCCGGCGTCGGCGAGCTGGACGCCACGCGCGCCGGACAGCAGGTCGTACGGGTTGGGCGCGTCCTCGACGACGTGCCGGACGAACTGCTCCCACTGGGCCTTGAAGCCGTTGTCGAGCACCGCGTTGTCGGGCACCTCCTGCCACTGGTCCCGGAACCGCTGGGTCTCGACCAGGTCCGGGTTCCACACCGGTTTCGGGGTGACCGCCCGTGGCTGCACCCGGCAGCGGTGCAGCCCGGCGACCGCGCTGCCGTCGGTGCCGTCGACCTGGAACTCCACCAGCTCGTCCCGGTTGACCCGCACGGCCCAGGACGAGTTGACCTGCGCGACGATGCCGCCGTCGAGTTCGAAGATGGCGTACGCGGCGTCGTCGGCGGTGGCGTCGTAACGGTTGCCCTGCTCGTCCCAGCGGTGCGGGATGTGGGTGACGACCCGGGCGGTGACGGCCCGCACCGGGCCGAAGAGGTTCTCCAGCACGTAGCTCCAGTGCGGGAACATGTCCAGCGCGATGCCACCGCCGTCCTGCGCGCGGTAGTTCCAGCTCGGACGCTGCGCCGGCTGCCAGTCACCCTCGAAGACCCAGTAGCCGAACTCGCCGCGCACGGAGAGGATCCGGCCGAAGAACCCGCCGTCGACCAGTCGCTTGAGCTTCAGCAGCCCGGGCAGGTAGAGCTTGTCGTGCACCACGCCGTTCTTCACCCCGGCGCGGCGGGCGTGCCGGGCGAGGTCGAGAGCGCCGATGAGCGACTCGGCGGTGGGCTTCTCGGTGTAGACGTGGCGACCGGCGTCCATGGCCTTGATCAGGGACTTCTCCCGCACCTGGGTGAGCTGGGCGTCGAAGTAGACCGGGAAGTCGGGGTCGGCCAGGGCGGCGTCCAGGTCGGTGGTCCAGCGAGCCAGGTCGTGGCGTTCGGCGATCTCCCGGAGCTTCGTCCCGTTCCGGCCGACGAGCAGGGGTTCGAGTTGCACGCGGGTGCCGTCGGAGAGCGCGACGCCGCCCTGCTCCCGGATGGCGAGGACGGATCGCACGAGGTGTTGCCGGTAGCCCATCCGGCCGGTCACCCCGTTCATCACCACGCCGAGCTTGCGAGCGGCCATCGACGAACCTCCTTGGGAAAGCGCTTACCGAGACGGTATGGCAGAGCCTGTCGCCGAGGCAAGGGCCGTCCATGGTGGACGCTCACGCTCGGCGACGACGGTACGGCCGGATCGCGGACCCGCAGGCCAACGGCCCGATCCACGGTTTGACGGTCGATCCGGGGATTCCTACGCTGGCGGCACGCGATCTCCGCCCGCGACCGAGTCGGGAAGGACAGGTTTCGTGACCGGTTCCGTCACGCTGCACGACGTAGCGCGCCGCGCCGGAGTGTCGCTGGCCACCGCCTCCCGCGCCCTCAACGGCAGCGCCAACCGGGTCGTGGGCGAGCAGCTGCGCGAGCGGGTGCTCCGTGCCGCGGCCGAGCTGCGCTACTCCCCCAACGCGCACGCGCAGGCGATGGCCCGGGGCCGGACCGACGTCGTCGGCCTGTCGTTGCACGACATCGCCGACCCCTACTTCTCGGCCGTCGCCGCCGGTGTCATGCGTGAGGCGGGCGCGAACGGTCTGCTGGTCACCATGGCCAGCACGCAACGCAGGCCGGGGGCGGAGACCGACTACGTCGGCGCGTTCCGGCGGCACTGGGCCAGCGTCGTCATCGTCGTCGGCAGCCGCACCGACGACCGCGCCGCGACCGACCGGCTCGCCGACGAACTGGCCGCGTTCGAGGCCGAGGGAGGCCGGGCCGTGGCCGTGAGCCAGCCCCGGCTCCCGGTCGACACCATCTCGATCGACAACCATGGCGGCGCGCGCGACCTCGGCGAGGCCCTGCACGACCTCGGCCACCGCCGGTTCGCGGTGCTCGGCGGCCCCGGCGACCTGCTCACCGCGAGCGAGCGGGTGGCCGGGTTCCGCGCGGCGCTGAGCCGGCGGGGCGGCCGGCTCGACCCGGACCACGTCGTGTCCGGGCCGTTCACCCGCGACGGCGGCTACGACGCCATGCACCGGCTGCTCGACCGGGAGCCGGATGTGACCTGCGTGTTCGCGGTCAACGACGTGATGGCCGTGGGCGCGATGGCCGCGATGCGCGACCGGGGTCTGGAGCCGCCGGCCGGCATGGCCGTCGCCGGCTTCGACGACATCGCGACCCTGCGCGACGTGAACCCAGGGCTGACCACCGTCCGGATCCCCCTGGAGGAGATCGGGGCGCTCGCCGTCCGCCTGGCCCTGGAGGACGACGTCGCGCGTCCCCGCGTGCGCCGGGTCGGCGGCGAGGTCGTGCTCCGGGCCAGCACTCCCCGCGTACCGTCCTGATCCGACCCGCGGCCCGCCGGGCCGCCCCGGGTGGGGAGCGGCGGCCACGCTGCCGCCGCTCCCCCGCCCGGCCGGTGGCCGGTCAGGCCGCCGGAGTGCCACGTACGGTGAGGTCACGCATCCGCCCGACGTTGTCGAACGAGCCGAAGCCCACCCGGCCCGAGTCGAACGTGGTGTCCTTCGCGGTCATCAGCGGGTCCTTCGCCCCGTCGACGTAGACCGCGATCTCGCCGGTCGCCGGCAGGTGCCGAACCCGGACCGTGTGCCAGTCCGCGTCCACGATGGCCGGTGCGGCGCCACGGGAGCGCCCGTTCCACTGGTAGTCGATGCGCTCCCGGTCCGCGTTGTTGACCTTGAAGATGCCGTTGTGCGGCAGGATCGTGTTGTCCGTCGACACGTGGGCGTAGTAGAACTCGGTGTCCGACCGGTAGCCGAAGACGATGATGACGTCCCGGTTGGTCACCTCGACTGGCGTGTCCAGCCGCACCTCGGCGGTGACGTCCACGGCCCCGAACTCCGGTCCGGCGGTGAGCACGGCGTACTCGAACGGCCGGCGCGGGCCCGGCCGCTGCACGCCCGCCTCGGCGAGGATGACCTGCTCGCCGGTGAACTGCCACTTCGACGGGGTCACCGGGGCCCAGTTGCTCGGCCGCATGGTGTCCTTGACCTTGGTGTTGCCGGGCTTCGTGGCGGCGAACTCCCGCGTGCCGGTCACCTTCCACACCTTGCCGTTGGCCTTGGCGAGGATGTACAGCTCACCCTGCGCGTCGGTGCCGAAGCGCAGGTCCACCCGGTTCGGGTCGCCGGGCGCGCCGACGCCGGACAGGTCCTGCATCCGCACCGGGTTGCCTGCGGCGTCGAAGAGGGCCAGCCGGTGGATGGGGGCCAGGCCCTCGCCGCGCCGCATCTCCGTCGCCTCCGTGTAGAGCACCCGCCCGTCGACGAGGTCGCCGAAGACGTACTTGCCGCGCAGCGCCGGCACGTCCCGACCCCGGTAGACGAAGCCGCCGGCCACCGCGACCCCGACGTCCGAGGTGCAGTTCCAGCCCGGCGCCGGGTCGTGGTCGTACGCGGCGACCGGGTAGGTGTAGCCGTACTGGGCGTCGTCCTCGGGCAGCGGGAAGAGCTTGTCGCACGGGCGGGTCGACGCCTTGTCGAAGACGAACGCCCCCTCGCGCTCGCTCCAGCCGAAGTTGTCGCCGGGCCGCACCTCGTAGATCGCCTCGATGGCGTGCTCACCGATGTGGCCGAGGTACAGCTTGCCGGTCTGCCGGTCCCAGCTGAACCGGTGCGGGTCCCGGAAGCCGACCGCGTAGATCTCGCCGAGCGCCCCGGCTTGACCGACGAACGGGTTCGACGGCGGGATCCCGTACCGCCGGCTGGCCGCGTTGGTGCCGAGCGGGTCGATCCGCAGCAGCTTGCCGTGCGGGAGCGCGAGGTTCTGCGGGTCGGTGTTGCGGACGCCGAGCCCGCCGTCGCCGGCCGCGATGTAGAGCATGCCGTAGTCGGCGTCCCGCTTCTTCGCGGTCGGGTTGAAGTTGATCTCCTGGATGCCGTGGACCTGGCCGCCGAAGCCGATGCGCAGCACCTCCCGGTGGGTGCCGGCGAAGGTGTCGGCGGCCGGGTCGCCGGCCGTCCACTCGGTGATCACACCGTGGTAGATGGTGCCGGTCTGCGACCAGTCGGGCACCTCGGTCGCCAGCGACGCCTGCTCGGTGTGGACGGTGTAGAACCTGCCACTGCGCTTGAAGTCCGGGTGGAACGCGACGTAGCCGAAGCCCTGGCCGAGACCGCGGCCGGAGAAGAACTTGGGCGCGAAGGTCGCGGCGACGTCGAGGTAGACGTGCGGCACGCCGTCGCGGACCACGTAGAGCCGGCCGTTGAGGTCCGGTACGGCCCGACGACCGGAGCCGTCCGGAATCTCCATGATGGTGTTGATCCGGGCCTGCCGGACGAGTCGCTGGTCGGTCGGGGCGGGCGTCGGCTCCGACTTCGGGAAGGACGCGTACTCGCTCAGGACGAGCCCGAGGCGGCTCTGGATCTGCGCCTGCGGGATGGGGTCGTAGATCGGGTCGGCGGCCTGGGCGGGCGGCGCGACCAGCAGGGACAGGGTGAGGGCGGCGGCCGCGAGCACGGCGGTGGTCGCCGATCTGCGCGCGCTACGAGTGGAGATGCGCACGGTCACTCCATTCTCGGGGACGGGTGGTGGGGCGGGTCAGCGCCCGCGGGCGGTCATGTGTCGGTACTGCTTCTCGACGTCCCGGGCCGAGACGACGCGGTCGAGGAACATCAGCGAGTCCATGCGGCAGTCGCACGGGTTCTGCTCGCGGCTGTCCTGCGGATAGCTCCCACCGATCTTGATGCCGCGGGGGTCGGTGGCGGTGGTGACGTGCGGCCCGGGGCCGCCGACCAGCCACGGGTCGTCCGTGCGGGTGTAGAACCCGGCCAGCGGCCTGCCGTTGCGGTAGAGGGCCATGGCACCCGTGGCGAAGTCGAACGTGGCGGCCAAATGCACCCACTCGCCCACCGGGAGCAGCCGGCGCCAGTCCTCGTTCGCCGCGTACGTCTGCGAGTTGCCGCCGTCGAGCCGCCGGCCCAGCGCGACCAGCCGCAACTCCCCGTTGACGTCGATGAGTTCGAGCAGCGCCCGGACGCCGTGACCGTCGGAGTCGCCGGTCAGCACGCCGGCGAGCCCGATCGCGTTGAACAGGTCGTCGGGGTTGGCGGTGGTGGAGTTCGGCCGAGGGCCGGTCATGCCCACCTTGAACCAGCCCATGACGGTGGTGCCGGCCACGGCGTTGAACGGCCGCAGCGTGCGGACGCCGCTGGCCGACCAGGTGCCGGCCTTCCAGTCGTCGTTGCCGGCGACGGTCGGCTCGACCTGCCGGGTCTCCAGCGCCCGGCCGCTGCCGGCGTACGCCCGGTCGCGTACCCGCATCTGGGCGCCGCCGTTGACCAGTTCGATCTCGGTGCCCGAGCGGCCCTGGTCGCGTTCCAGCGCCGGGTCACCGGGGACCGGATGGTCGAAGTCGTAGTAGGCGACCAGGTTCTCTCGCAGGGACGGGTGGACGTCGCGCGGGCCGGGCCAGCCGGCCGCGGCGGGTGGTGCCGCGGCGCCCGCCAGCAGACCGGCCGCCACGAGGGCGGCGGTCGCGGCGGCGACGCGTCGTGGTCTCGACATCGCGTACACCTCTCTGTGCCACGAAGTTCGCCGGCCCGGGCGGTCGGTAAGCGCTTACCGGACGCGCCGGGCCTACCTATGTCGGTGGTGCGGTGGTGCCGATCGGTTCAGACCTTCGGGGTGACCGGGGGCTCGGCGGGCCGCCCGCCGAGGTAGAGCTCACCGAGCTGCGGATCGGCCAGCAGCTCCGACGCCGGGCCGGAGATGTGCACCCGGCCGAGGTCGAGCACGCAGCCGAGGTCCGCGGTCTCCAGCGCGCGCCGGGCGTTCTGCTCGACCAGCAGCACGGCGGTGCCGGCGTCGCGCATCCGGACGACCTGTTCGAAGACCGTGGCGGTGGCCTTCGGGTCGAGCCCCATCGACGGCTCGTCGAGGAGGACGACCTTCGGGTCCACCATGAGCGAGCGGGCGAACTCGACCTGCTTCTGCTGGCCGCCGGAGAGCAGACCGGCGAGGCTGTCCCACCGGTCGGCCACCACCGGGAAGAGTTCCTTGACGAACTCCACCCGCTCGGCGACGAACGCCTTGTTCTTCAGCGTGTAGCCGCCGAGGAGCACGTTCTCGGCCACCGTCATCTCCCGGAAGACGCTGTGTCCCTGGAGGACGTGCGCCACCCCGGCCGCCAGCATCCGCTGCGGGCCCTGGCCGGTGACCTCCCGGCCACCGACCAGGATCCGTCCGGAGCGCGGCGTGAGCAGGCCGCTCGCCACCTTCAGCACGGTCGACTTGCCGGCGCCGTTCGGGCCGACGAGACAGACGATCGTGCCGGCCGGCACGGCGACGGTCAGACCCCGCAGCACCGGGGCCGCGCGCCCGTAGCCGGCCTGGATGTCGATGAGTTCGATCTCAGACGCCAAGGTAGGCCCCCAGCACGCGTTCGTCGGAGCGGATGACGGACGGCGGCCCCTCCGCGATGGGCCGGCCGCGGTCGAAGACCACGATGTGATCACTGATGCTCATGACCAGGTCCATGTTGTGCTCGACGATCACGAAGGTGCGCCCCTCGGCGTTGAGCTCGCGGACCAGGCCGCCGATGCGGTCGAGCAGCGCCGGGTTGACCCCGCCCGCCGGCTCGTCGAGCAGGACGGTCTCCGGGTCGCTCATGAGGACGCCGGCCAGCTCCAGCAGCTTCTGCTGCCCCCAGGACATGTTGCGGGCCTCCACGTCGGCGAGGTGCTCGATGCCCAGCCGGGTCAGCCAGCTCCGCGCCCGGTCGACCTCCGCCCGGCCGTGCGCGCCGCGCAGCTGCCCGAGCAACCCCGCCGGTCGTACGGCGGCGAGGACGTTGTCCAGCGCGGACATCCGGGGGAACACCCGGCACAGCTGGAACGTTCGGCCGACGCCGGCGTGCGCGATCGCGTGCGGTGTGGACCGGGTGATGTCGCGCCCCCGGTAGGTGGTGCGACCGCCGTCGGCGCGGATCATGCCGGTGACGCAGTTGAAGAACGTCGTCTTGCCGGAGCCGTTGGGGCCGATCAACGCGTTGACCTGGCCGTGCCGGAAGGCCACGCTCGCGCCGTCGAGGGCGACCACGCCGCCGAACGCCTTGGTCAGGCCCTCGGTGCGCAGCGCCTCCCCGCTCCCGTTCCGCTCGGTCATGACCGCTCCCTCGCCGACGCCGCGCCCGGCCCGCCGTTGCCCGCGGCCGCCATCTCGGGCGGCACGCCGTCCGCCTCGCCGCGCTCCCGCTGCTCGCGCAGCTGCGCGGCGGTCACCTCGCGGATCGAGTGCTGGGCCGGCCGGAACCGCTCGATCTGCGCCGCGATCGCCGGCAGCACCCCGTCCGGCATGAACAGCACGACGAGCGCGAGCAGCAGGCCGGTGGCGACCAGGTGCAGCGGCGTGTTGCCGTACTCCACCTTGAAGTACTCCAGCGCGGTCCCGACGACCACGGCGCCGAGCAGCGGGCCGAACAGGTTGCGGACGCCGCCGAGGAGCGCCATCAGCACCATGTACGACCCGGTGAGGATGGAGAACTGGAAGACCGGGTCGAGGTCACCGAACCAGAGGGCGTAGAGGCCGCCCGCCGAGGCGGTGAAGCCGGCGGAGATCACGAAGACCACCAGCTTGTAGGCGAACGTCGGGGTGCCCAGCGCCTCGGCCTTGTCCTCGTCCTCCCGGATCGCCTTCAGCCCCAGGCCGAACCGTGAGCGGTCGATCACCCACCACACCAGCAGCGCGAGCGCCAGCAGGGCCACGAAGAGGAACCAGAAGACCCGGTGGTGTTCGGGACGCAGCAGGTCGGGGAAGGGCCGCGGCACGACCAGCCCACGCGACCCACCGGTGAACGACGCCCAGCTCTGGAAGACCAGCAGCAGGACCAGCACCAGCGCGATCGACACGATCACGAAGGAGGCGCCGCGCACCCGCAGCGCCGCGTAGCCGATCGGCACCGCCAGGGCCGCCACCAGCACGGCCGAGACCGCCAGGGCCAGGAAGCTCGGCAGGCCGGCCTTCGTGACCAGCAGGCCGGTGCCGTACGCGCCCAGCCCGGCCAGGGCGCCGTGCCCCAGCGAGATGTAGCCGGTGAACCCGCCGACGAAGTTCCACGACGTCGACAGGACCGCGTAGTTCAGCACCAGGATGCCGGCCGAGAGGATGTACGGGTTGGGCGCCAGCGACGGGAACGCGAGCGCCACCGCGACGAGCGCCAGGAGCGCGATCCCCTTCGCGGCCCGTGCGACGGTCACCAGGGGTGGACGCGCGCCGCCGCCCGGCGCGGTGGTGGTGGGGCCTGCCGTCGTCGGTGTGGGTTCAGAAGCGCTGGGCAAGCCGACCTCCGAAGAATCCCTGCGGGCGGAACGCCAGCGTGGCGAAGAGCGCGAGGTAGAAGACGGTCTGCGCCCAGGTGGTGTTCAGCGGGATCTGCAACAGGCTCTGCGTCAGGCCGAGCACCATCGCGGCGGCCGCCGCGCCCGGCACGCTGCCCAGCCCGCCGACCACGATGATCGCCATCAGCGGGCCGATCCAGTGCCAGTGCAGCGACGGGTAGATGGTGGTGTCCAGGGCCAGGGCGGTGCCGCCGACGGCCGCGCTGGCCAGGCCGAGGCCGAAACCGAAGCCCGCCACCCGGTCGGTGTCGATCCCGACCAGCCGGGCGGCGTCGCGGTGCTGGATCGTCGCCCGCAGCGCCCACCCGAACGTCGTCTTCTTGAGCAGCAGCCAGAGCGTCAGCAGCGCGGCGGCGGCGAGGCCGAACGCGATCAGCTTCACCACCGCGATCCGGGCGCCGAACAGCTCGATGTTCGCCGAGCCGTAGCCGAGCTGGATGCGCCGCTGGGTGCCGGTGAACGCGTACCCCAGCAGTCCCTCGATCATCACCGCGATGGCGAAGGTGAGCAGCACCGACATCATGGTGAGGGTCGCCGGGCGCAGCCGGGACAGCAGCAGCCGTTGCAGCAGCACGCCCGCGCCGAAGAACAGCGGGACCGTGACGACCAGCGACAGCAGCGGGTCGACGCCGAGCCGGCTGTGCCACCACCAGGCCAGGTACGCGGCGAGGATGAGGAACGCCGAGTGGGCGATCATCACCACCCGCATGATTCCGAAGTAGAGCGTCAGGCCCGAGGCCAGCAGGGCGTAGAGCCCACCGAGGAGCAGACCCAGGATGACGCTCTGGAAGATCAGCGCGCCGGAGGACATCCGCGCCTACCAGGCCGGCTTCGGGAAGACGAAGTCGGCTTCCTTGGCGTCGGCGGGAAGCACGATCTGGATCTCTCCCTTGACCCACTGCTGGATCATGTGCGCGCCCTTCGGCTTGCCGGTGGCGTCCCAGCTCAGCGGACCGACGACGGTCTCCACCGTGTTGCCGCGGACCCACTCGATCAGCTTCTTCTGGCAGTCGCCCTGCTCGGCGCAGCCGACGGCGGTGATCGCGGCGGCGACGACCTGGCCGGTGGTGTACGCGTTCGCCTCGTCCTCCTCCGGCGGCGAGCCGAACTGGGCGGTGTACTTCTCGACGAACTCGACGTTGCTCGGGTAGGGCGCCTTCTGCGTGTAGCCGGTGGGCGCCAGGATGCCCTCGGTCTTGTTGCCGATGGCGGCCGCGAACTCCGGGCTGGTCGGCGCCGTGGAGAAGGCGGCCAGCTTCGGCTGGTAGTTGAGCTGCTGGAGGGCGACGATCAGGTTCACGCCGTCCTGGTACTGCGACCCACCGACCACGATGTCCGCCTTCGAGGAGGCGATCTTCGCGGCGATGCCACTGAAGTCGGTGGTGTTCGGCGGGTAGACCTCGTCCACGACCGTGCGGATCCCGCCGGCGGCCAGCTTCTCCTTGAGACCGTACGCGGTGCCCTGCGCGAACGGGTCGTCCATCGCCGCGTACGCCGCGGTGGTCGGCCGCTGCTCCGGCGGGAGGGCGAGGATGTGCTCCGCGAGGTGGTTGTAGTGGTCGTTGGCCACCGCCGGGGCGGCGTAGAAGAGGTTCTTGAAGCCCTGCTCGAAGACCTCCTTCGCCGCGCCCGCGGGCTCGACGAACAACATGCCGTACTCCTCGGCCACCCGGGCGGCCGGCACGACGAGCCGGGTCGAGAAGGGACCCACCACGACGTCGACCTGGTCCTGGCCGATGAGCTGCTCGTAGTCGGAGACGACCCGGTCGGCGTTGGACTGGTCGTCGAGGATCTTCAGCTCGACCGGACGGCCCAGGAGCCCGCCCTTGTCGTTGACGATCTTCGCCCAGGCCTGGTAACCGCGCTGCACACCCTTGCCGGGCTCGGAGAAGTCTCCGGTGAGCGGCAGCGAGATGCCGACCACGATCGGATCGTCGCCGGAGGCTGAACCCTCGCCGTCGCCCCCGCTGCAGGCACCGAGCGCGAGGACCATCGTCGCGCCGACCGCCGTTGCCCATCTCATTCTTGTCAACCGGGTGGACATCCTCGGACGCTCCTTTGCACCGGGCTGGAAGCGCTTACGAAAGCGCTTTCGTACTCTAGGCTGTGGGCTACGTCACTGGCAATAGCCGAAGACGCGTCAGCATCGATGTATTTCGGGAGCGTTACAGATGCCCAAGCCTGGGTCGAGGTTGCGCCTCGTCGACGTGGCGGAGCGGGCCGGCGTGTCGCTGGCGACCGCCTCGCGCGCGCTCGCCGGCCGCGACGGGGTCAGCGAGGAGGTCGCCGACCGGGTGCGGCGGGTCTCCCAGGAGCTGGGCTACGTGGCCAATCCCTACGCCCGCACCCTGGCCGGCGGAGCGAGCTCCACAGTGGGCCTCGTGGTGCACCAGGTGGACGACCCCTACTTCTCCGAGATCGCCGGCGGGGTCATCCAGGTCGCCGCCGAGCAGGGGCTGCTCGTGCAGATCTGCCACTCCGGGCGCGACCCCGAATTCGAGCTTCGCCAGATCCGCCACCTCATCGCCCAGCGGGTCGGCATCATCCTCATCGCCGGCTCCGGCTACACCGACCACCGGGTGGAGGCGGAGACCAGGGCGGAGCTGTCGGCCTACCAGAACCTGGGCGGACGCGTCGCCGTCATCGGCCGCCACTCGCTCGGCGCCGACGCGGTGCTGCCGGACAACGAGGCCGGTGGCCGGGTCCTCGCCGAGCACCTGCTCGGGCTGGGACACCGGCGCATCGCCGTCGCGGCCGGCACCGAGGGTCTGACCACCGTCGCCGACCGGCTCGCCGGGGTGGCCGCCGCGCTGCAACGCCACGGCCTGGACCTCGCCGACCTTGCCGTGGTGCACACCGACTTCACCCGGGAGGGCGGCCGGCTCGCCGCCGAGCGGATCCTCGCCGAGCACCCGGGGACGACCGCCATCGTCGCGCTCAACGACGCGATGGCGATGGGCGTGCTGGCGGTGCTGCGCGCGCACCGCATTCCCGTGCCGGAGCGGATGTCGGTGGTCGGGTTCGACGACGTCTCCGTCGCCGCCGACCTGGCGCCCAGCCTCACCACCGTCCGGCTGCCGATGACCGACATGGGTCGGATGGCGCTCGCCCTCGCGCTCAAGCCCCGCACGACCCGACCGCGCCGCCGCTCCACCGGTCACACCCTCGTGGTCCGCGACTCCACCGGCCCGGCGCCGGCCTGACCCGTGCCGGCCGTCCCCGACCGAGCGCCGGCGGGCGCGCCCCGCGACGCCGGCCGGTCACCCCCGGTGGGCCGACCCGGTCCGGGGCCGGCCCACCGTGGCGCGGGTCCCGTCAGAAGCCGGGGAAGACGCCGCGCAGCTCGTCGAGGTCGACCGCGCCGGTCACCCGCACACCCTCCGGCGTGTACCGCGGCCCGAGCCGGCCGACCGTGAGGCGCAGCCACGCCTCGGCGGGCGCCACCAGCTCACCGTCCGACTGCTCCGGAGCCTCGGTCAGCTCGACCCGCTCACCCAGCCGCAGCCCGTACGTCCGCTCCGGGTCGTGCAGCCGCACGGCGAGCACGGCCCGGCGGCCACCGAGCACGTCCGGTCGACCGGTCCAGGCGAGCATCGCGCCGACCTGGTCGAGCAGCAGCGGCACCGCGTCGGCGGCCACCGTCGCGGCCGGATCGAACCCGACCTCGACGTCCCACCGGTGCAGGGCGAACTCGCTCAGACGCATCCTGGCGGCGGTGGCGACATCCACCGGCTCGGGCAGGAAACCCAGGTCGACGCGCAGCTCCGCCCGGGCGGTGGGGTCCAGCGCCTCGTACGCCTCGACCAGCCGCTCGTTGGCGTCGAGGAAACCGGCGGCGTGCTCGGCGGGCGGCATCGCGTCCCACCGCGCCCACACCGTCGGGTTGAAGTCCCCGCCGGGCGCGGGGTCCCCCGCCTGGGCCGCCCGCAGCGCCGCCAGGTTGATCTCGGCGCCACTGCCGAGGTGGCTGAGCACCTGCGACACCGTCCACTCGGCGGCACCGGACGGCCGGACCAGGTCGTCCGGATCGAGTTTGCGGACGAAGGCGGCGAGCGCGTCGTGTCCGCTGCGCAGTGCGGCGATCGTCTGGTCCGCGGTCGTGGTCATGGTTCTCCTGTCACTGATCCGGGCCGGCACGCTCCGCGACCGCGGACCGGGCCGGTGGCCGACGCCGGGAACCATCATGCCGCAGCCGACAACCCACGACACGGACCGCGACGACCTCGCCGACTCCATTGTTGACGCCCCCGTTCCGGAGGACGCCCAGGCCGGAGCGGTCCGAGCCGGGGCAAGTCCGGCCGGTGACGCACGGCGACCGCCCGGATGCGCCACGGGATGGCCGGGCCGGGACGACGGACACCGTCGGCGTCCCGGTAGCGTTGCGCCTCATCATGGCCCGCGGGGTGACAGGGCGCTCGGGATGGTACGGAGGATGGCGGATGTCCAACGGCGACGAGCCGTTCGCGGCACGCGAGGTCGGGGTCTCGCGACCCACCTTTGAGCTGGCGCGGCGGGGCTACGACAAACGGCAGGTCGACTGGTACGTCGAGCAGGTGAACGGTCAGCTGGCGGCGCTGGCGGCCGAGCGGGACCGGGCCGGTGGCCAGACGCGGGAGCTGACCGGCCAGATCCAGCAGCTGCACGCCGAGCTGACCGAGCTGCGCCAGCGCCCGGCCCAGCCGGATCGGGCGTCGTTCCGTGACCTCGGTCCGATGGTCGACCAGATCCTCGCGCTCGCGGAGAAGCAGGCCGCGGCGATCAGCGAGACCGCCGCGCAGCGCGCCGACGAGCTGCACGCCGAGGCGGAGCGGACGCTCGTCGAGGCGCGGGAACGGACCGCCCGGGCGCTGCAGGAGCTGGAGGACGAACTGGCGGCGCGCCGCGACGAGCAGGAGAAGGCGTACGAGGAGCGGCGCACCGCGGTGGAGACCGAGCTGGCCGAGGTCCGCGACGCGGCGGAGAAGCTGCGCGCCGACGGCGAGGCCGCCCACGAACGTGCCCGCCAGGAGGCGAAGCGGATCGCCGAGCAGAGCGCTCAGCAGATCGAGCAGGCCCGGGCCGCCTCGGAGGCGCTGACCCGCGCCGCCCGCACGCAGATCCAGCAGGAGCTCCAGGCCGCGCGCACCAAGAGCCAGCAGGAGCTGGCCCAGTGGCAGGCCAACATCGAGCGGGATGTCAACGAGCGCCGGGCCGCCGCCGAGCAGGACCTGGCGGAGCAGCGGGCCGCGGCCGAGCGGGAGATCGCCGGCCAGCGCAACGCCGCGGAGCAGACGATCGGCTCGCTCATCGCCGAGGCGCAGCAGTACGCCACGGAGGTGCGCCAGCGGGCGGACGAGCAGATCGCCCAGCACCAGGAGCGGCTGACCATCGTGCAGCAGGAGCTCTCGGCCCGGCAGCAGACCGTCGCGCAGATGCAGACCGAGCTGGAGAGCGCCCGCCAGCAGCTCGCCGAGTCGCGTCACGAGCAGGCGGAGGCGGAGCGGGAGCTGGGTCAGGTGCGGCAGCGCCTCGACGAGATCCGCCGGGAGCTCAGCTCGGAGGTCGAGCGCCTCGACGCGGCGCGGCGGGCGGCGGACTCGGCCGAGCGCCACGCGAAGGACGTCCGGGCCCGGGTGCAGCGCGAGGCCAAGCGGGTGGCCGACCTCGCGGCGGCCGCGGTGATGGCCGCCGCCGCGGGCGGCGTGGCGACCGCCGAGTACCCGATGGTGGCACCGCGCTCGGTGGATCGGTCGGCCGGTGAGACCGAGGCGGCCGCACGGCGTCCGGAGGAGACCGAGGGCGACGAGCAGCGGGCCGACCGCACGGCCGGCGCTGTGGGCGACGAACAGCGTCCGGAGAGCGCGGTGGCCGCGGAGCGGCGGCCCGACGCGGACCCGGACGGGCGACGGGCCGGGGTCGACGCCGACGAGCGGCGGACCGGTGACCCGACCGGTGGCGGGCCGCTGGCCGGCGAGGCGGAGCACGACGACCAGCCGGTCGACGAGGCACCGACCGGGCGGCCCGACGATGCCGGCGACGGTGAGCCGCGGGTCAGCCTGTTCGAGGCGGCTGAGCGACGCGTCGGCATGATTCCACCCGCCGAGTCGCGGGTCGACATGTTCCAGCCGACCGGTCGGCGGGCCGACACGGGGGTCGCGGAGCAGGCGTGACCGGGTCGCCGCGCCGCCGATCTCCGGTCGGCGGCGCGGCCGTCACCCGCGGCCCGTCACCTCACGCCTCGGTGCCGAAGAGCGCGGCGTAGCCGGACGGCAGCTGGGTGATGACGTCGTTGAGTTCGCCCCAGGTCACCGCGTCCGCGACCGTCGACAGCACGGCACCGGCATCCCACTGGGCGGTCCGCGTCGTCGCCCCGGTGCCGGCGGCGATGCGGTTGAGGAACTCCTGTACCGACAGCTGCAGGGTCGGCTCGTGCTGCTCCTCGAGGATCTCGGCGATGCCCTGGGGCAGCTGGGACGCCAGGTCGCAGGCCTCGCCCGGGGTCAGTCGGGCGGCGAGGACGCTGAGCACCGCGCGGATCACCCCCTCGGCCTCCGCCGCGCTGGCGTACTCGCCGCGTTCGCGTACGGCGGCGACGAACTCGTGGTATTTCACGTGCGCTCCCTTCCTGACCGTTGATCGGGCAACCGGGCCGGAGGGAACGACGGACGGCAGGGGACGTCTCCACCTCCCCGAAGTCTGGCACGTCGGGGCCGGCGGGGGCGGGTAATCGCCGCCCTCACCGGCCCCGACGCACCCGCGGGCGGCTACCGGGGTTCGCGCCGGCCGCGCGTCGACACGAACTGGTACGACATCACGGCGAAGGCGGGGTCGCGCAGCAGCTTGCGGAACACCTCCAGCTGGCCGGGCGTGAAGCCGGCGTCCCGCAACTCCGGTTCGAGCTGGCGGGAGTTGGTCTCGTACAGCGAGGCACCGCTGGAGCCGCCGGCCCAGCTCTCCGCGTGGGTGACGGTGTCGACGTCGACCAGGCCGACCCGGGCCATCTCCCCGTGCACGTCCTGCGCCCACGCCAGGTCGGCCCCGTGGCCCTGCAGGATGCCGAGCATCGCGTCGGTGACCTGGCCGAAGAGCTTCGCCGCGTCGTCGTTCGGCGCGGTGAGCACCCGCAGCGGCGCGGTGCAGTCGAACTCCTCCACCACCAGCCAGCCGCCGGGCGCGAGCGCCCCGACCAACGCCCGGAGGACGCGCCGGCGCTCCGGTAGGTGCAGCAGGACCAGCCGGGCGTGGACCAGGTCGAACGCCTCACCCGGCGGCAGGTCGGTGCGCACGTCGTGCCGGCGGACGTCGAGGTTGGCCATCGGGGTCAGCCGTGCGGTGTCGATGTCGGTGGCGAGCACGCGACCCTCCACGCCGACCGCCCAGGCCAGGCCCCGGGCGACCGAGCCGCCGCCGGCGCCCACCTCCCAGCAGTGGGCGGCCGGGGCGAGCACCGGCGGCGCGAGGCGGCGCATCGTGATCGGGTCGAGGAACTCCTCCAGCGCGCGCAGCTGGGGCACCGCGTCGGCGGCGGTGTTGTCGAACGCGTACGCGCTGTCGATGGTCTCCGTCGGCATCGTGATCACCCTTTCGAAGGGGGTCGTGGGACCTGCGGGGTGTCGGCCCGGAAGTCGGCCGCCGGACCGGGGGCCGGTGGCGTAGCGACGGTGGCGATGCTCAGCATCGCCGCGAGCGTCGCCGGGTCGGCGCGGGCCTCGGCGGTGGGACGGTCGTAGACCAGCCGCCCGTACTCGAGCACGGCGACCCGGTCCGCGACCTCGATCGCGTGGTGGAGCTGCTGCTCGACCAGCAGCACGGTCAGGCCGGTGGCGGCCAGCCCGCCGACGAGGTCGCGGACCCGGTCGGCGAGGTCGGGGGCGAGCCCTTCGCTCGGCTCGTCGAGCAGCAGCACCCGGGGTTGGCCGAGCAGCGCCCGGGCGATCGCCAACATCTGCTGTTCGCCGCCGGAGAGCTGGTCGCCGCGGTGCCGCAGCCGCGCCGCCAGGCGGGGCAGCAGGTCCAGGATCCGGGCGACCGTCCAGCACTCAGCTCCCGGGGTGGCGGCCCGCCAGGGCGCAGCCGCCAGGACCAGGTGCTCGGCGACGGTCAACCGGGAGAACACCCGTCGGCCCTGCGGGACGAGCCCGACGCCGGACCGGGCGATCCGGTGCGGTTGGCGGCCGGCCACCGGCACTCCCCCGATCTCGATGCGGCCGGTGTACGGCCGCACCAGACCGGCGATCGTGTGCACCAGGGTGCTCTTTCCGGCGCCGTTGCGGCCGACGACCGCCTGGACGCAGCCGGGCGTCACCTGGAGGGTGACGTCGTGCAGCACCGTTCCGCCGTGGTAGCCGGCGGACACCCGCTCCAGTCGCAGCATCAGACCACCCCCTCGGCGTACGCGCGCCGCACCAGCTCCGAGCCGCGGATCTCCGCCGGGCTGCCGGCGGCCAGGGTGCGGCCGTCGCGCAGCACGGTGACCGTGTCGCAGAGTTCGTAGACGAGGTCCAGCCGGTGCTCGACCAGCAGGACGGCCACCGCCCGGGGCAGCTCGCGGAGGAAGCCCACCAGCACACCGACCTCGGTGGCGGAGAGACCGGCGGCGGGCTCGTCGAGCAGCAGCAGGCGGGGCCGCCCGGCCAGCGCCATGGCGATCTCCAGTTGCCGGCGCTGGCCGTGCGCGAGTTGGCCGGCGGGCCGCGCGGCGAGGTCGTGCAGGCCCACCCGGTCGAGGAGGGTGTCGGCGGTCGCCCGGGCCGCCCGCCGGGCCACGCCGGGCCGCCACCGCCCCGGCCGTACGGCGTGGGGCAACGCGGCGACGCGGACGTTCTCGGCGACGGTCAGGGTCGCCCACACCGCGGGCCGTTGGTGGATCCGGCCGACGCCCCGGCGGGAGCGGGCCGCCGGGCCGCGACGGGTCACGTCCCGACCGGCGAGCAGGACCCGCCCGCCGACCGGCCGGGTCGCCCCGGCGATGACGTCGAGCAGGGTGGTCTTCCCGGCGCCGTTGGGCCCGATGAGCGCGTGTCGTTGGCCGTGGTCGACGCGCAGGTCGACGCCGTCCAGCGCGGCCAGCGACCCGTACCGGACGGTGAGGCCGTGCGCGGCCAGCAGCGGGGTCATGCCCGGACCTCCGTCGACGCGACGTGGTCATGGGCCCGCGCGGGGTCGGTCGGCCGCGCGGGCAGGCGGGACGGCGGCCGCCACCGTGGACCATGCCGGTGCCCCGGGGCGGGCAGGAGGTACACCGTCGCGACGAAGGCCGCGCCCAGCACCAGGGGCGCGTGTCCCGGTAGGACACCGAACAGCCAGTCCCGGGCGGCGATGACCAGCGCCGCGCCGACCAGGGCGCCGCCGACCGAAGCGGTGCCGCCGATCACCACCCCGAGCAGCAGCAGGGCGGAGGTGTCGAAGGCGAAGTCGGCCGGTGAGACGTACTGCTGGGCGACCACGAGCAGCGACCCGGCGCCACCGGCGATCGCCCCGGCGGCGATGTGCGCGCCGGCGAGGTGGGCCGCGACCCGGTGCCCGCTGGCCCGCAACCGGGCCTCGTCGTCGCGTCCGGCCCGCAGCACCAGGCCGACCCGGGTCCGCAGCACCAGCAGCAGCGCGCCGACCACCACCGCGACGACGACCAGGGCGTACAGGTAGCGGGCCCGGTCGGTGGCGAGCAGCGGAAGCCCCCAGAACGGTCGGACCGGAGTGATGCCGGCCAGCCCGTCGGTGCCGCCGGTGACCGACCGCCACCGGCCGACGACGGTGACGACCAGCTCGCCGACCGCCAGGGTGATCATCAGGACGACCACTCCGCGGGCGGACACCACGAGGGGGACGGTGAGCGCGGCCAGCAGCGCGCCGGCCGTAGCCGCCACCGCGAGCTGCACGACCCCGACGTCGGAGACGCTCCCGCCGACCACCGCGCAGGCGTACGCGCCGGCGGCGTAGGGGGCTGTCTGGCCGAGGGTGGGCATGCCGGCGACCCCGGTGAGCAGGGCGACGCTCACGCCGACCAGGGCGAGGGCGAGGGTGCGGGCGAGGATGGCCGTGGTGTAGTCGTCGACCGTCCAGGGCGCCAGGACGAGCCCCGCCAGCACGACGGTCGCCACCGCGCGGCGCAGCGGGCGGAGCAGGTCGGCCCTCACGTCGCTCTCCTCGCGGCGGCCAGGCCGCGCGCGCGTACGGCGAGCACGGCGGCCATGGCCGCGAAGAGCAGGAACGGCGCGGCCGACGGCGCCAGCGCCACGCCGAGGGTCTGGATCTCCCCCACCAGGAGCGCGGCGAACAGGGTGCCGGTCAGCGAGCCGAGGCCGCCGAGGACCACGACCACCAGGGACAGCAGGAGCACCGTGTCGGCGGTGTCCGGCCCGGGACCGATGATCGGCGCGCCGAACACGCCCGCGGCGCCGGCCAGCGCACCGGCCGCGGCGAGCACGCCGATCCGGATCCGGGTGGGGCTCACCCCGAGGCAGGCGACCATCTCGGCGTCGTCGACCGCCGCCCGCACCAGCATGCCGGCGCGGGTGCGGCGCACGGTCAGGTAGAGCAGGCCGGCGAGCAGCGCCGCGACGACGATGAACACCAGCCGGTAGGCGGCGTAGCGGTGACCGGCCACCTCCACCGTTCCGTCCAGCGCCGCCGGCACGTGGACCGGCCGGTCGTCCGGGCCGAACGCGGTGACGAGCAGGCTGCCGCCGGCCAGCGCCACCCCGAACGTGAGCAGCGCCTGGGTCAGGTGGTTGCGCGCGGCGGCCCGGGTGAGCAGCGCCGCCAGGGCCACGCCGGCGGCGGTGGCGGCCGCGACCCCCACCCCCAGGGCGAGGGCCAGGCTCGGCCAGCCGCCGTCCAGCAGGGCGGCGGCGGTGTAGCCGCCGATCGCGTAGAGCGTGCCGTGCGCGAGGTTGAGGATGCCGGCGACCCCGAAGCAGAAGACGAGACCCGCCGCGGCGACGAAGACGAGCAGGCCGTAGGCCACCCCGTCCAGCGCCGGGATGAGGTACGGGTCGACCCGGGCCGTGCCGGCCGCCACCGCGCTCACCGGCCGACGGTGGCGAGATCACCGACCACGGTGTTGGACAGCGCCCGCCCGTCCTGCCGGACCTGGCGCAGATACCACTTCTGCACCGGGGAGTGGGTGGTGGTGGAGAACTGCCAGGTGCCCCGTGGACTGGTGATCTGCCCCAGCTTGCCGATGGCCTCGTTGATGCTCTCCGGCGTGGGGTCGTCCCCAGCGGCGCCGATCGCGCGGTCGAGCACGGCCGCCGCGTCGTACGACGCCATCGCGTAGGTCGTCGGGGAGCCGTCGTGCTTGGTCTTCCAGGCCGCGACGAAGGCCCGGTTCTCGGCGTTGTCGAGGTCCGGCGAGTAGTTGAGCACCGAGTAGATGTCGCGGGCGGCCTCGCCCTGCGCGTCCAGCACGCCGCCCTCGGTCAGGAAGCCGGCGGCGTAGAGCGGCAGGTCCCGGATCTCCGACTGGGCGTACTGCTTGACGAAGTCCACCGCCGCGCTGCCGGCGTAGAAGGTGAAGACCGCGCTCGCCCCGGACGCCTTGATCCGGGCGAAGTACGGGGTGAAGTTCGTGGTGGTCGGGAACGGGGTGAAGGTGGTCTTGCCGTCCGGGTTGGCCAGCGTGCCGCCGACCTCGGCGAAGGCCTGCGTGAAGCCGCGCAGCTCGTCCCAGCCGCCCTGGTAGTCCGGGCCGATCGCGTAGACCGAGCCCTTGACGTTGTCGCGGACGTGCTGGGCGATCGCCGCGCCGGGCTCGTCGGAGAGGTAGGAGGTGTGCCAGATCCGGGACACCTCCTTGAGCTCCGGCCGGCCGTTGGAGCCGACGAGCGGCACCTTCGTCTCGTTGAGCAGCGGGTAGACCGCGGCGACCGAGCCGCCGCCCACGATGCCGGTGAGCGCGACCACCCGGTCCTGCTTGAGCAGCTTGGTCGCGGCCGGCACGGCGGTGGGCGCGCCGTTGCCCTCGTCGGCGACCACGAGGTCGATCGGGTGCCCGCCGAGCTTGCCGTCGTGGGTGGACAGGTAGAGCTCGAAGCCGTCGCGCAGGTCCTTGCCGACGGCCTGGTACGTGCCGGAGAGCGACGCCAGCAGACCGATCTTGAGGGTGCCGGGCGCGCCGCCGGCCGACTCGCCCCGGTTGCAGGCGGTCGCGGCGAGCAGGACGAGCGCCAGTGCCGCGGCGGTGGCGCGAGCGCGGCGGCGCGGAGGGGTGACAGACATGACTTCCTTCCGGAGGGATGGCCCGGCGTGCGAGGGGGAAGGCCGGGGTGTGTCAGCGGGTGCGGCTGAGGGCAGCGCGGGCGGCCGGGGTGAGGGCGTCGCCGATCCGGTTGGCCAGCTCGGTCATCTCGTAGGAGACCTGGCCGACGTCGCACTGGGGCGAGGCGAGGACCAGCAGGGACGCGCCGTCGTTGAAGGCCATCGAGAACATGAAGCCGCCCTCGAGCTGGGTGACGTTGGAGATGACGGCGCCGGCGTCGAAGAACGCCGCCGCGCCGCGGAGCAGGCTCACCAGCCCGCTGCCGGTCGCTGCGAGCTGGTCGGCCCGGTCCGGGGGCAGGGCGCGGGTCGCGGCCACCATGAGGCCGTCGCTGGAGATGGCGATCGCGTGGCTGACCTCGGTCGCGCGTTCGGCGAAGTTGTCCAGCAGCCAACCGAGGTCCTGGTGGTCGGTCACGTGCTCTCCCTGTCGCGTCATGGGTTGCCCTGGTTGGTCAGGGTGGGGCGGCGGGCGGCCACGCCGCGCGCGTACGCGGCCATGGCGGTGGCCACCTGGGCCGGGTCGCGGTACTCCGAGCGCGGCGGCTGCGTCGGCGCGGTGACCGCGCCGGGGACGAGGTGCCGCTGTGGTTGCCGTTTGGGCAGGCCGGAGTGGGTGGTGGCCGCGACGTCCGGCGCGGCCACCTGGGCGGCGGTGCGCCAGGCGTCGTCGGCGGGACTGGCCCACCCGGTCCCGTCGTGAGCGTTGGGCGGGTCGCTCCGGAACCAGTGGTTGACCTCCTGGAAGATCAACAGTTCCTCGGTCGGCGCGTCACCATGCTCGGGCGGTGGTGTGGCGCGGCGGAACACCGGCGCCGACGGCAGGGCCCGGTCCTCCGGTGGCCGACCGGCGCGCGGCTGCGGCACCGGGTGCGCCGGCTGGGGCGTCCGTGGCGCGTACGGGGGCGGCGGCGCGCCGTTGCGTGCCGCGCGCCGGGACGGCCGGGCGGAGGTCAGCAGGTACTCCTCCGGCGGCAGGGGCCGGATCATGGTCGCGGGCAGTGCCGCCTCGGCGATGGTGCCGAGCCGGGGCCCGGGTCGCAGTTGGACGGTCACGCCCAGCCGGACGGCGAGCTGTCCCACGACCACCAGGCCCATCGCCCGCACCGCCGCCACGTCGATGGCCGGCGGGCGGGACAGCAGCTCGTTGAGCTGGTGCAGCCGCTGCGGCGAGAGACCCACCCCCTCGTCGCTGATCTGGATGATCACGCGGTCGCCGAGACTCCGCCCGGTCACCCACGCCTCGGTGCCCGGCGGCGAGTAGACCGTCGCGTTGTCCATCAGCTCGGCGAGCAGGTGCACCACCTCGTCCACCGTCTCGGCGGCCACCGCCACGTCTCCGTCGACCATCCCGAGGCGGATGCGCGCGTAGTGCTCGATCTGGGACTGTGCCGCCTGGAGCACCTTCTGCAGCGCGACGTCTTCCTGACGGACCCGGCCGACGCCGACGCCGCCGAGCACGAGCAGGCTGGCGTTGATCCGGCCCATCCGGGTGGCCAGGTTGTCGAGGGCGTACAGCTGCTCGAGGCGCTCGGGGTCGGTCTCGTCGCGCTCGACCCGGTCGACCTGGACGAGCACCGCGTCGACCAGGCGCTGCTCGCGCCGACTGAGGTGGATGAAGATGTCGGCGGTGTTGGCGCGCATCACCGCCTGCTCGGCGGCGGTGCGCACCGCGGCCCGGTGCACCGCGCTGAACGCCTGCCCCAGCTCACCGATCTCGTCGTCGCTGGACGGCTCCAGCGTGTCCTCGCTCTGCCGTCGGGCCAGCTCGTCCGGGTCGACCGCGCTGCTGCCGGGTTGTTGCAGCCGGGCCACCACCTCGGGCAGCCGCGCGAACGCGACCTCGTTGGCGGCGTCGCGCAGGCGGCGGAGGCGGCGGGTGATCTGGCGTGCCACCGCCCAGGTCACCAGGGCGGTCAGCAGCAGCGCCAACACCACCCCGACCGCCTCCGCCGCCGCCCGGCGCCGCTGGTCGGCGTGCGCGGCCCGGACGTCGTCGAGCACCACCGTGTCCACCCGTTGCCGCAGGTCGGACAGGCGGCCGGACCACTGCTGCGTCGCGGTGATCCAGGCGTCGACGTCGAGTCGTAGCGAGCTGCCCGCCCGGGTGCGGGACACCTCGTCCTGCAGCCGCTGCAGCAGCAGCGCCTCCTGCCCGCTCCCGGCCTGCTCCCACCAGCTCGACCAGTCGGGTCGGGCGAGCGCCAGGAATGCCAGGCTCGATTCGGTGAAGCTGGTGCGGGCGGCGGTGATGTCCTGTTGCAGCGCGGGGGTCAGCTCGCCGGCCGCGATCGCCCGTAGGACGGCGACCTGCTGTTGACCGACCGCCTCGGCCGTCTTGGACAGGGCGGCGGAGGCCCGGATGCCGTCGGCGATGCGGGCGTTGACGACGCCGACGGTGACGCTCTCCCGGAGGGTGAGCAGGTCGGCGACGGCGATCCGGTAGCCGAAGGTCATCGCGGAGACCGAGGCGTGCGCCGCGGTGCGGACCTGCGCCCGCAGCGGCGGCAGCGCGTCCAGCGTGGCGTCGATCCGGGCGAGGACGGCACGGGTGGCCGGCGGGGCGCTGGTCACCCGTGCCCGCTGCCCGCGGTAGCCGGCGACCACGGCGTCGGTCGCGGTGGCGGCGTCGGCGAAGGCGTCCTGCTGCTGCGGGCCGCCACGGGTCAGCAGGTCGGCCGCGGCCACCCGCTCCCGTTGCAGGCGGTGGGACAGGTCGCCCGCCTCGGCGCCGAGCCGGGCGAGCTCGCCCAGGTCGCTGGCGCGGGTGGTCTGTCGGGCGCTCTCGGTCAGCGCGAGGCCGGCGAACCCGATCACCGCCACCAGCGGCGCGGCGACGATGAGTCGCATGCGGGCTGCGATCTTCCACCCTCGACGCCGGGTCGGGTAGGGTCGGGCCGCGTGGGACCTCGTGCTCGACGCCAAGACTGACTCCCACGGCTCATCGACGGTGACCAATGTGCACGTTGCCGTTTGCAGGTTTCATTCCGCCGGAACGTGAGGCGTCAGACCAGACCCACCCGTGGTACAAACTGGCCGTACCAGCATCTGTACCCAGAGTCAGCATCGCCGGCGGGCCGGCCCCGGAGCGGACGAGGCCGCAGACGTCGTCCGGGCGAAGCGGGCACGCGGCCGACGCCGCGGCCGGCGTCAGGAGCGGTCCGGCGAATCCCCCGTCGCCCGACGCCCCGGCTCGGTCGGCGCGCTGAGCACCTGACCGATCAGCTCGCGCAGCTCGTCGATCGCCGCCACCACCGCGCCCGGGTCACGGGCGTCCCGGCGGGCCGGCGGGTCGGGCGCGGCGAACCGCGGGCCGCGTCGCCCGTCGGCCGCCAACTGCTCGGCCGCCACCTGGGGCCACAGCGCCGCGAGCCGCCCGCCGGTGTCGAGCACCTCGTCGCACCGTACGGCGAATTCGTGACTGCCGAAGCGGCGACCCGACTCGACCGCGGCGACCGTCTCCCGGCTGAACCGCACCCGCTCCGCCAGCGCCCGCTGGGTCAGCCCCTGCCGGGCGCGCCACGTCCGCAACTCGGCCCGGAACCGGTGGCTGGCACCGGAGTCGCCGGCGTCGGGTGGAGCTGCGCGATCCATGGGTTCACCTTCGCGACACCGTCGACAGTGGACGGCGTCGGATCGAGGTCGGGCAATGGGTAGGCATTCGCAGGGGACAATTCTTAACCCATGAATGGGCGGGTGTGAAGACGTCCACACGAGGTGGGGCAATGCGCGCGCCGGATTGAGCATCACCTCGGCGACCCGCAACGGACATCGACGGACGGCCGGGTGACCGCCATCTTCCGCTCCCCACCTCCGCCGATCCGTCGAGCGAACCCGCAGGTCCGGGCGGCAGAATGCGGATCACCTCAGCCGGCGGTAACCTCGGCGGCGGATGCGACGAGAGCCGCCGCCGGGCGCGGCGTCCGTCCGATATCGACGATGGCGGGCAGGGTGCGGTGCGCACGAAACGCAACATTCGGCTTGTATGAACGACGGTGGTCGGATGTTAACCGCAGCCCCGGAATAGCGGCGGCGAGCCGCTGTAGGACGGTGCCGGCCTCCAGTCGCGCCAATGCCGCCCCGATGCAGAAATGCGGCCCGTGCCCGAACGACAGGTGATCCGAGGCGTCCGGCCGGTCCGGGGAGAAGCGGTCGGGATGGGCGAACACGGCGGGATCGCGGTTGGCCGCCCCGATCAGCAGCAGGCAGCGCGCGCCGGCCGGGATCGTGACACCGTCGAGGGTGACGTCCCGGCGGGTCACCCGCAGCCAGCCGTCGATGGCCGGGGCGTAGCGCAGCGTCTCGGTGAGGAAGGCGGGGATGCCGGCCGGGTCCTCGACCATCGCCTGCCACCTCTCGGGGACCGACAACGCCTGGTCCAGCGCGTGGGCGAGCAGACCCGCCGTGGTCTCGTGCCCGGCGACCAGGAGGTTGAAGACGATGCTCGCCACCTCGGTGACGGTCAGCCGGGAGTCGTCGCCGTCGCGGTACGCGAGGGCCAGGCTCACGTAGTCGTCGCCGTCCGCGCCGTCGCCCAGGCGCGCCTCGACGAGCCGTTGGCAGTAGTGCCAGAACTCCAGCAGGCTCTGCGCCAGCCGCACCTGCTCGGCCGGGTCCGGGCGCCCCCAGATCAGGGCGATCTGCCCGTCGGCCCAGTCCCGGACGCGCCCGATGTCGTGCTCCGGCACGCCCAGGAGGTCCAGCAGGACCAGCAGCGGCAGCTCGGTGGTGAGCTCGGGGACGAGATCGACGCGGGCACCCGGCCGGGCGGCCAGGCGGGACACCAGCTCGTCGACCCGACGGCGGACGATCGGGCCGTACCGCTGGTCGACCCGGTCGGGCGTGTTCGCGAAGGTCGCCCGTAGCGCGCGGCGGGTGCGCGGGTGCACCGGCGGGTCGGCGGCCGCGGTGGTCGGCGGCGCGTCGATCCGCAGAATGACCTGCAACGCCTCGGGGCAGACGTCGTAGGTGGGCACGAGGGTGAGCGCGTTGCCGAACGTCGCCGGGTCGGCCAGCGCCCTCCGCACGTGCGCGTGGCTGCTGATCAGCCACAGCCCCAGGTCCGGGTTGTGGTGGACCCCGCCGGGTGCGTCGAGGACGCGCCGCCACACGGCGGCCGGATCGGTGAGATACGGCTCGTCGAACGGGTTCAACCGCATGACCGCCTCCTGGTGCGTCACGTCCGGGCACAATTCACCGGATCCGATGGCACTTCTGGAAATGGTGCCGAGTGGCCGAGGACGTCTTTCACGGTGCGTCAGTTTCACTCGGAAGTCAAGATTTGCCATCGTCAATCTGAATGGCATCGGGAATTGCGGTGGCCGGGGCTCCTGCGCAATCCGCCGGAGTGCAAGTTGCGGCCCGATTATTGCCACCCGCACGCTCCATTGAGCAGGTCAGACGCGCCCATCGGGCATCGGCGACGTCACAGCACGCCGGGCCATGCCGGCCACTGCGGGGCAGTCGGCCGAAAATGGCTGGAGCCGCGGGCACGTGGTCTGATGCCACCTCGGAATGGAACACGGGCCCGCATTTGTCACGACCGGGAAACGCCTCCCGCGACCACGTGTGAGGGCACCGACAGATACCCGACAGGACCGGTGTCGGGCGCGCCGCCGGACGGGCGGCGTCAGGTCACGGGTCGGCAGCCGGGCGGCGTCAGGTCACGGTCGGCGGCCGCGGTCGAGCAGTCGGGGCAGCGGCAGCGTGCGCCACGGCACCCGCAGCAGCAGCCGCACGATCAGCAGGCCGAGCAGGTATCCCCCGACGCTGTCGGTGATCCAGTGCCACCCCAGGTAGGTGGTCCCGATGAACACGAGCACGCCGGGCAGCCACATCAGGATGCGGCGGGCCACCACGCCGAGGTACGGCGAGAGCAGCATCGCGAGCATACCGTAATAGACGATGCCGTTGCTCACGTGCCCGGACGGGTAGTACTCCTCCCACCCGTCACTGAACATCTCGACCGACCCGTGGTGCGGGGCGCCCCGCGAGGTCCACCCCTTCAACCCCACGATCAGCACGGTGCTGATGATCGGCGCCAACCCGGCCGGGATGATCGGACGGATCGTACGGTGGCGCCAGGCCAGCCAGAACGACAGCGCCACGGTCACGGTCGTGAGGATGCCACCCTGGCCGACGTGGTCGAAGATCCACATCAGGATGTAGACCGGCCGGGGACGGTGCTGGTCGCACCAGTCCCGCACGGCGATGTCCAGATCCAGCAGGGGCCGCCACCACACGAGCCCCGCGGTCAGCGCGACGAGGGCGGCCAGCAGCAGGCCGTCGAACCACCAACCCCCGGGAACCGGCCTGAGCACGGGCACGCCGAGCGGCCGGGGCGGACGGTCGCGCAGGTGCCGTGGCGCCCTTCTCCCCGCTGCCATCGCCTCAACCGGCGGCGCGGGACCGCTGGAGGGCGATGTCGGTGTTCTGGCCGACCTCGACCAGGTAACCGTCCGGGTCGCGCAGGTAGCACCGGATCTCGACGCCGTGGTCCTTCGGCTCGGTCAGGAACTCACCGCCCCGGGAGCGCCACAGCTCGTACACCGCCCGCACGTCGTTCACCCGGATGTTCATCGCCCCGCTGAGGGTGTCCGGGTCAGCCGGCGCCTGGGCGCGTACGGTCGGCTTGTCGTCGGTCGGGCCGCCCTCGTCGTTGATGACGATGTAGCTGTTGTGGAACCGCAGGATGGCGGGATTGCGCTCCCGGATCACCGTCGCGTCCAGGACACGCCGGTAGTACTCCCGGGAGCGGTCCACGTCGCGCACGATCAGGAGGTGGGTGAGCACCGCCCCGTTCTCGGGGCGGAAGTAGTCCGGCGCCTCGTCCGCCATACGCGCCTCCCGGGTCTCGTCCGGGCGGCGGGTACCCGTTCTCGGCGCCGGCACACCTCAGGGTTTACGCGCGAGACCGGCCCAGTAGTAGGCGGCGTGCGGGTCCTCCGGAGCGCCGTCCTCCGGCCGCCAGGCCATCACCGGGACGACGCCCGGGTCGACCAGGTCCCACCCCTCGAAGAACCGCTCCACCTCGGCCCGGCTGCGCGGCACCAGCGTCATCCGCCCCTGGGTGGCGGCGGCCACGGCGGCGTTCATCTCGGCCGGGTTGAAGTCCGCCGTCGGGTGGGTGATCGCCAGGTAGCTGCCGGAGGGCAGGGCGTCCATCAGCGTACGCAGCTTGCCGGCCGGGTCGTCGGCGTCGCGCAGCAGCATGAGCACCGCGATGAGGGTGAGCGCGACCGGCCGGGTCAGGTCGAGCGTCTCGGTGAGCCGGGCGTCGACCAGGATCTTCTCCGGCTCGCGCAGGTCGGCGTGGATGTACTCGCTGCGCCCCTCCGGCGTGCTCATCATCAGGGCCCGGGCGTGCGCCAGCACGATCGGGTCGTTGTCGACGTAGACCACCCGGGTCTCGGGGGCCACCGACTGGGCGACCTCGTGCAGGTTGGGGCGGGTGGGGATGCCGGTGCCGACGTCGACGAACTGCCGGATGCCCGCCTCACCCACCAGGTAGCGGGCGACCCGGTGGACGAACCGCCGGTTCTCCTTCGCCATCGTGCGCAGGGTGGGGATCGCCTCGATGAGCGCGCTGCCCATCGCGCGGTCGACGGCGAAGTTGTCCTTCCCGCCGAGCCACCAGTCGTAGACCCGCGCCGAGTGCGGGACGCTGGCGTCCACACCGGAGGGTGGCCTGTCCTCGATTTCCACGTCGGTCTCACCGTGCGACACGATCGTCTCCCCTCGATCGGCGGGCGTCGACGTGCGCAGCCTAGAGGACGCGCCGCGATCCGGCCGCCCGCGGGGCCGGCGCGGCCCGCCCGGCCACGGCACGCGGCGGCCGGGCGGGCCGGTCGGGTCAGGCGTGGCCGGCCCGCGCCGGGGCCGGGGCGTCGCGCGCCACCCCGGGGCCGACGATCTCGACCTTCCGGCCGACGCCGGCCCGGAACTGGGCGATCGCCTCGGCGTAGCGATCGAGCGGGAAGCGGTGGCTGATGAACACCTCCGGGTCGAGGATCCCACCGGCGAACAGCTCGCCGGCACGTTCGAAGCTGTGCAGCACCGCCATCGACCCCGTCACGGTGAGCTCCTGGTTGTAGACCCGGTACGGCTCGATCGTCGCCCGCGTCCGGTACTCGGAGACCCCGAACTGGAGGAACGTGCCGGCCGGCGCGACCCGGCGCAGCCCGTCGTCGATCGCCTCCCGTACGCCCGTGCAGTCGATGACGACGTCCCAGCCACGGACCCGGGTCAACTCGTCGGCGCCGGCCGCCGACGCCGAACAGCCGAGGCGCACAGCGGTGGCGAGCCGGGCCGGGTTCGGGTCGAGCACGCTGACGCTGGCGGCACCGCAGCGCTTGGCCAACTCCAGCATCATCAGCCCCATCGTGCCGGCGCCGTAGATGAGGTAGTGGTCTCCGAGCCGTCGGGGCAGCACGTCGAAGCCGCGCACCGCGCAGGACAGCGGCTCGATCAGCGCGGCGTCCGCCGGTGCCACGCCCTCCGGCAGCGGGAAGCAGTTCTTCACCGGCGCCACGGCGAACTCGGCGGCGCCGCCAGGCTCGGTGACCCCGATGGCCGCCCACCGCTCGCAGAGGTTCCCGCGACCCCGACGGCACTGGTAGCACTCGCCGCAGTGCAGCGACGGGTCGACCGCGACGGCGTCGCCGACCCGCACCTCCGTGACGTCCCGGCCGGTCGCCACCACCGTGCCGGCGAACTCGTGGCCCGGCACGATCGGGTACGCGGGGGCGAACTCGCCGTCGACGATGTGCAGGTCGGTGCCGCAGATGCCGCACCCGGCCACCTGCACCACCACGTCGCGGGGCCCGGGCGCCGGGTCGGGCACCGATTCGATCGAGATCCGACCCGGCGTGACGATGACCGCTGCTTTCACTTGACCGCCCCCATCGAGAGTCCTCGGACGAGTTGTTTCTGGGCGATCCAGCCGGCGAGCACGACGGGGAGCGACACCAGCGTCGCGGCCGCGCAGAGCCGGGCCAGGAACAGCCCTTCGGACGTGACGAAACCGACCAGGAAGATCGGTGAGGTACCGGCCCGCGTCGCGGTCAGGTTCACCGCGAGGAAGAACTCGTTCCAGCTGAAGATGAAGCAGATCAGCGCGGTCGCGGCCAGTCCCGGCGCCACGATCGGCAGCAGGATCCGGCGGATGGTGGCCAGCAGGCTCGCACCGTCCACGGCCGCCGCCTCGATCAGCGCGGGCGGGACCTCCAGCAGGAACGACCGCATCATCCAGACCGCGAGCGGCAGGTTCATCGCCGTGTACAGGACGATCATCGTCCAGACGTTGTCGAGAAGCCCGAACTCCTTGACCAGCAGGTAGACCGGTAGCAGCGCGGCCACCGCCGGCAGCATCTTGGTGCTGATGAAGAAGAACAGGACGTCGCGCCACTTCGCCACCGGTCGGATCGACAGCGCGTACGCGGCCGGCGTGGCGAGCAGCAGCACGAGCAGCGTGGACATCAGGCTGGCCATCAGCGAGTTGAGCAGGTACGGGGTGATGTCCCGGTCGAAGACCTGCCGGTAGCCGTCGAGCACCGGGGTGAACACCCAGGACGGCGGGTTGCTGGCCGCGTCCACCTCCCGCTTGAACCCGGTGAGCACCATCCAGAGCACCGGCAGGAAGAACAGCAGCCCGGCGAGCCAGGCGAGCGCCGTCCAAGCGGCTCCGGCGCGGTCCAGCCGGCGGATCCGGCGAGCGGTCGACCGCGTCGGTGTGGTGGCGGTGGTGTCGTGACGTGTGGCGGTCATCGCGCGTCCTCCATCCGGAACAGGCTGGAGATCACCCGCAGCGCGAAGGTGGCCACGACGATCGTGCCGATCACCACCACGACGCCGGCGGCGGCCGCCTCGCCGTACTCGAACTTCCTGAAGGTGGTCAGGTAGATCTCGTACGGCAGGTTGGTGGTGGCCGTGCCGGGGCCGCCCTGGGTGATGGTGAAGACCGCGTCGAAGGTCTGCACGAGGTAGATCGAGCCGAGCAGCGCACCGAGCTCCAGGTAGGGCCGCAGGTACGGAAGGGTGATCCGGACGAAGATCTGCCAGGGACCGGCGCCGTCGACGCGGGCCGCCTCCAGGGTCTCGGTCGACTGGCCCTGCAACCCGGCCAGGATGATCAGCATCATGAACGGCGTCCACTGCCAGACCAGGGTGGCGACGACGGAGAGCATCGGGTACTGGGAGACCCAGTCCGTGCTGCCGCCGAGGACGCCGTTGGTCAGGCCGTACGCCGGGTTGTAGATGGCGTGCTTCCACAGCAGGGCCGCCGCCATCGGCATCACCAGGAACGGGGTGATGAGCAGGGTGCGCACCACCCCACGGCCGGGGAACCGTCGGTCGAGCAGTACCGCGAGACCGAGACCGAGCAGCACCGACACGAGGACCGAACCGGCGGTGAGCACCACCGTGTTGACCAGGGCGGCCCGCAGACGGGCGTCGGTCAGCACGTCGGCGTAGTTGGCGAGACCGACGAAGCCACGTTCGCCGGGCCGCAGGGCGTTCCAGTCGAGGGTGGACAGGTAGAGCGTGACCAGGAAGGGGATCTGGGTCACGACGATCGCGAAGAGAAGGGCGGGCAGCAGCGGCGCGCGGCGCGTCCAGCGGTCGGCGGGGCGACCGGCCGCCGCGCCGGCCACGGGGGTACGGGGCGCCGGGCCGGCGTCGGTGTGGAGCGTCTGGGTCAACGGTTCACCTCCGTGCTGGGCCGGGAGCGGCCGGCCGTGACCGGCCGCTCCGGGCGTCGGCTACCGGTACTCCTTGGCCACGTCCTCGGCCAGCTTCTGGCCGTCGGCGAGCGCCTTGTCCACGGTGGTGCTGCCGGCGATGGCGGCCGAGACCTCCTGGGACACCTTCGTGCCGAGGTCCGCGAACTCGGGGATGCCGACGAACTGCACCCCGAGCGCCGGTCGGGGCTGCGCGCCGGGGTTCTTCGGGTCGGCCTCCTGGATCGACGCGAGCGTCAGGTCCGCGAACGCGGCGGCCGACTGCCGGTACTCCGGAATGGTGTACGTGGACTGTCGCTTGCCGGCGGGGACCCGGGACCAGCCGACGGAGGAGCCGATCAACCGCTCGTAGTCCTTGCCGGTGGCCCAGGCGATGAACTTCCACGCGGCGTCGGCGTTCTTGGTGGTCTTCGGCATCGCCAACGCCCACGCCCACAGCCAGCCGGAGGAGGCCGTCTTGTTGACCGGGGCGTACGCGTAGCCGACCTTGCCGGCGACCGTGCTGGCCGACACGTCCTCCAGGGTGCCGGCCGCGGAGGTGGCGTCGTACCACATGGCCGCCTTGCCCTGACCGAAGGTGTTCAGGCACTCGGTGAAGCCGGCCTGCGGCGCACCCGGCTGCCCGTGCGTGCGCAGCAGGTCGACGTAGAACCGGGTGGCCTCGACGAACTCTGGCGCGTTGACCCGTGGCGTCCAGTCCTGCTCGAACCAGGTGCCGCCGAACGTGTTCACGACGGTGGTGAGCGGGGCGAACAGCTCGCCCCAGCCGGGCAGTCCACGCAGGCAGATCCCCGAGACGCCGGCCCGGTCGTCGTCCAGCCGCGCGGCGAACTGCGCGACCTGCTGCCAGGTGGGCCGCTCCGGCATGGTCAGGCCCTTGGCCGCGAAGAGTTCCTTGTTGTACATCAGGAACGAGGACTCCCCGTAGAACGGCGCCGCGTAGAGCTTGCCGTCCTCACCGGAGAGCGAGGTGACCATCGGCTGGAGCAGGTCCGCGCGGTCGTAGCCGGAGTCGGCGTCGGCGTACGAGGTCAACTCGTGCAGCCACCCGTTCTTCGACCAGATCGGTGCCTCGTACGCGCCGATCGTCGCCACGTCGTACTGGCCGCCCTGGGTGGCCACGTCCTGGGTGACCTTGTCGCGCAGTTCGTTCTCCGGGAGGATCGTGAACCGCACCTCGATGCCGGTCTGCTTGGTGAAGTTGTCGGCGGTGACCTTGGCGAGGTCCTCCATCTGCGGGTTGCCCACCATCAGCACGGTGATGGTCTTACCGCCACCGCCGGAGGAGCCGCCGCCGGCTCCGGAGCAGGCGGCGGTCGCGGCGAGGACGGCCGCGGCGGCCAGGGCCAGTGGGGGTCGCCAGCGGTGCGCACTCCGGGTTACGGGCACAACGAACCTCCAGGGTGGGTCGGTGGTGGTGGTGTGGGTGCGGTGGCCGGGGTCAGACGCGCTGGACCACGGGACCGAGCAGTGAGTAACGGTGGGCCTCGGACGCCGGCAGGGCCGCGTCCGTGACGATGGAGTCGACGTCGGTGACGTGCGCGAACCGGCAGAAGCTGCTGGCACCGAACTTGGTGTGCACACCCGCGAAGACGATGCGCCGGGACACCGCCACCACCTGGGCCTTGACGGCGGCGACGGCCGGGTCGGGTGTGGTCAGTCCGTGTTCGCGGGAGATGCCGTTCGCGCCGACGAACGCCAGGTCGATGACGAAGCCGGCGAGCATCTCGATGGCCCAGTGGTCGACCGTGGCCCGGGTCCGACCGCGTACGCGGCCACCCAGCAGGAGGACGGTGGTGGCGGACGAGCCGGCGAGCATCGCCGCGGTGTCCAGCGACGCGGTGACGACGGTCAACGCCCGCTCGGCGGGCAGCGCCTCCGCGATCAGCTGGGGGGTGTAGCCCTCGTCGATGAAGACCGACTCGGCGTCACCCAGCAGTTGTGCCGCGGCGGCGGCGATCCTGCGCTTCTCGGTGACCAGGCGGGTGGTGCGCGTATCGAGGGTCGTCTCGAACCGCGCGGTCTCCACCGGGTAGGCGCCGCCGTGGGTGCGGCGCACCAGCCCCTGCTGCTCGAGCCGGTGCAGGTCGCGTCGGACAGTCTCCGGCGCCACGGCCAGCTCGACGGAGAGTTTCTGCACGTCGACCGAGCCGTGGTCACGAGCGAGGGTGAGGATGCGCTGTCGACGTTCCGCGGCGTTCATCGCTCACCTCCCGCTCATCGGTGTCTATTGTTTTAACACCGTTATGAGGGTGTGACGAGCAGCACATCTCGTCGATCCGGGAGGGTTCCTGCCCGCCTCGCGCAGGCCGCCCGCAGCACGCATCCCACCGAACCCGCAGCAAGCGGACATACGGCCTGACCGTTTGGGCGACCACCGTGCCCGTTTGGCGCCCGTCCTCCGTGGACGGGGCACGCCGGGCACCGCCCTGTCCGTGTCCCGCACCACACACTTCTCCGGTCTGGAAGGAGGGTTTCTCGCGCCGTGCCGCGTAGCGTGGCATCGAGCGGCGTCCGGGGTCAGGTGGGCGCCGGCCCGACCCCGCCCGGAGGACAGCTTGTCGTCGCCGCGACCGTTGCGAAAGCTCGGATTCCTCACCATCGGACTCTTCGACCCGGACGACCCGGCACGGGGCCACGAGTCGACGCTGGAGATCATCGAGCGGGGCGAGCAGCTCGGCTTCGACAGCGCGTGGGTCCGAAACCGGCACCTCCAGCACGGCATCTCCTCACCGGTGGCGGTCCTGGCGGCCGCCTCGCAGCGCACCCGCCGCATCGAACTCGGCACGGCGGTGATCCCCCTCGGTTGGGAGAATCCCCTCCGGCTCGCCGAGGATCTCGCCACGGTCGACGTCCTCTCCGGCGGCCGCCTCAATCCGGGGGTCAGCGTCGGCCCGCCCCTGCACTTCGACCGGGTGCGGCAGACGCTCTACCCGGACACCGCCGACGTCGAGGACTTCAGCTACGAGCGGGTCCGCCGACTGCTCGACCTGGTTCGCGGGAACCCCGCGTCGAGTTTCCGGGGCACGGAGGGCTTCGAAGAGTTCTCCGACCGCGTCCAGCCGCACTCCGCCGGCCTCGGCAGCCGCCTGTGGTACGGCGGCGCCAGCCTGCGCTCGGCGACCTGGGCTGGCGCGAACGGCATGAACTTCCTGACCAGCAGCGTGGTCAAGGCCGAGGAGTCCGAGGACTTCGCGGAGATCCAGCTCTCCCACATCCGGGCCTTCCGCGCCCACCACCCGGACGGCGAGCGGGCCCGGGTGTCGCAGGGCCTGGTGGTCATCCCGACCGACAGCGCGTCGGCCGCCCAGCGCGAGCGGTACGAGGCGTACGCCCGCGCCCGCACCCCACGTACGCTCGCGCCGCAAGGCCCCGGGCGGATGATGTTCGCAGCCGACCTGGTGGGGACGTCCGAGGAGATCGCCGAGCGGCTGCGGGCCCACGCCGCGTTCCGCGAGGTCGACGAGGTGGCCTTCGCGCTGCCCTTCACCTTCGCGCACGAGGACTACCTGCAGATCCTCACCGACATGGCCGAGCGGCTCGGCCCGGCGCTCGGCTGGCGCCCGGCCACGGCCGGGTAGCACGGCCCGGCACGTCCTTCAGTCGCCGGAGCCCTGTGGGGTGCCGCAGAGCTTGGTGCCGGGAGGATCGATCTCCTCCTTGTTCCAGATCTTGTACGGCGGTGGTCCGAGGCGGTTCTCGGCGTTGATGGGCTTCACCTTGATCAGGCTCAGGAACTTGTTGATCACGTCGACCACCGGCTGGAGGATGCTGTAGCCCAGCCCGTAGCGCGCCCACACGCCGAGCCCGACACCCCGGCACTCCACGAAGTGCGACCCCAGTGTGCCGACCGCGCCCAGGGCGGAACCCATGGTGGTGCCGTACGCGGTCGACACCTCGAAATAGACGCCGGCCTTGAACACGAAGGCGTTGAACCCGACGTCGAACTTGACACGGTGCTCCACGAGCAGACCCATCACGCCGACCGGCACGCCGTGCAGGGACTCGGTGATGCTCGACTTGCGCTTCACGTCCGTGACCATCGTGGGGCCCCACACGTTGTTGCGGTAGCCGTAGCCGAGCTTCCCGGCGAGGGAGAACTCGCCGGAACCCTTCATGGACCCGAGCTTCGCGCCGAACGCGGTCGTCACCTTCAGCGTCTGGCCGATGGTGAGGGTGAGCGGCACGCCGAGCACCGTGCCGATCGGGAAGGCCGCCTCGACCGGGATCGGCAGGACAGCCCGGATGTTCTGCCCGTTCTTGATCGCGGTATCGAACGACATCCGGATGCCGAAGCCGCCGGTGATCTCCAACTCGGCCCGCCGCAGCGTGCCGCCGCGGATGTCGAGGTGGAAGTCCGCGCTCGGGCTCTTGAAGGTGAGCGCCACCCGCCCGATCAGCCGGGTGCCGTCGCGGTCGTAGTGGTAGCTGACCTCGGCGCCGTCGCTGAAGCTGACCCCGGTGGAGAAGCTCGCGGCGACCGTCTGGACCTCCTGCGCCCGCGTCGGCGGCGGCTGCACCGGGCGGACGGGGGGCGCGGCCGGCGCCAGGCGGACGGGCGCACTCTTGCCGAACCGGCCCGTCGGCGACGGCGTGGCGGCCTCGGCCTCCTCGGTTTCGGCCCAGAGAGGTTCGCCAGCCTGATAGACGACCGGGTTGTCGAGCGTGATCCCCTTCTTCTCGAACGTGCCGTCGCGGATCACCTCGGTCAACGTGACCGGCCCGACCGTGACGAGCAGGTCGCCGCCGTCCCGGTCGAGGTGCAGCACCCGGCCGACGCCGCGGCCCGTGACGAACATGACCTTGCCGACGGCCAGGTCGTCGGCGTGCTTCGCCTTGCCGTCGAGGCGCCAGGTGAGCCCGTCGGCGGTGACCGAGCGGATCGAGCGGCCGCCGCCGCCGACCAGCACCACGTCGGGTTGGAACGTCACGTCCGGATGGGGCACCGGGGCCATTCCGTACCGCAACGCCGCCTCGCTGTACGGGTCCTCACCGCCCGGGTCGGCGGGGGACCCGCCCCGGCAGGCGGCCGTGGCGAGCAGCATCGCCACGATCAGGACGATCGACAGACACTTCCGCACCGGGACTCCTCGTTAGGTCCGCTTGGTCACCAGCCGGGCCGGTCCCGGGCACGGCTCGCGCTCCTCGACCGGGACGTCGCGAACGTCGACCGCCACGCCCCGGCGGGTGGACCGACCACAGGTCATGAGGTGACGCTAGGGCGCGAGCGCCGACGGGTAATCGGGGGTTTCCCTACGTTTTGGCGGCGGGGGCGCGCGGTCAGCCGTCGAGCCGCTGCCGGGCGAGGAACTTCGGTACGACCATCCGCCACGCCTCGGTCACCAACTCGACCATGTGATCGTGGTCCAGCCGTGCGGTGTGGCAGCACACCCAGTGGAAGCGCAGGTCGGAGGGGCGGGGCAGGAAGAACAGGTCCGGCTCGGCGGCGATCAGTCCGTCGCGCTCCTCCTTCGGGTAGCCGAAGCCCATCGTCGTCTCGTCGCGGCTGAACGCCACGTAGACGATCGCCCCGACGCGGAACTTCACCCGGTCGCGGATCAGGTGCTCGCTGCTGCGGGGCAGCGTGCGGGCCAGGGCGCGGACGTCGGCGACGGTCACCATGCCCGGACGGTACCGGGCGGGGCCGACATCCCCGGCGCTCCGGCGGCGGACGTACGCCCGCCGTCGGTCACGGCGCGGTGAGCGCGCTCGACCTCGCCGTGGCGCCATGGGTCGTCTCGGCGTCCCGGAGGGCCTGGGTGGTGACCCGAGCGGCCAGCGGGAGCGTGACGAGGACGAGCCCGACGGCCGCGGCGATGAAGGGGGCGCGGATTCCCAGGCCGCGTCCGAGCAACCCGCCCGCGAGGGCGCCGAGGGGGATGACACCCAGCACGACCAGGCGGTAGGCGGCGGTGACACGCCCGAGGAGTTCGTCGGGTACCGCCGCCTGACGCAGCGTGCTGACCACGATCTGGTTCAGCGAACTGGCGACGGCGGCGCAGAACATGCCGGCGAGGGCGAGGGGCGTGTGGTGACCCAGGCCGAGGATGGCGTAGCTGGCGGCCGGGACGAGGGCGGCGAGCCAGGTGGTCGGGCCGCCGCCGATGCGGGGTACGACGTGTTCGGCGAGCAGTGAGCCGACGATCGCACCGGCGGCGGGTACGGCGACGAACAGGCCGTAGCGGGACATGGGCACCTGGTAGGGACCGGTGGCCAGCAGGACGAGCACCCCGCCGGTGACCGAGCCGAAGAAGTTGATGGCCGCCGAGATGAACGCCACTCGGCGCAGCAGCTGGTGACGCCAGAAGTGGACCCACCCGACGCGGATGTCCTGGGTGAAGGAGGTCGGGGTCGAGCGGCGGCGCTGTGCCTCCTCGCCGGCGGGGCGCAGCGCGGGCAGCAGCAGGGCTGCCAGGCCGGCGAGGGCGAACGCGGCCGCGCCCGTGTAGAAGGCCGCCGACGCCGCCAACGCGAACAGCGCGGCCCCGGCGGGCGGGCCGACGAAGGTGTTGATGACGGACTGGGTCGCGAACAACCGACCGTTGGCGCGCTCGAGCCGCTCGCGGGGCAGGAGCCGGGGTGGGATGGCCAGGGCGGCGTTGTCGACCATCGTCTCGGCACAACCGGCCAGGAACACCGCGGCGTAGAGCAGTGCGACGTGACGCCACCCGGCGGTCAGAGCCAGGGCGAGCAGCGCGAACCCGGCCGCGCGCAGCCAGTTGCCGGCGGTGAGGATCCGACGCCGGTCCACCCGGTCGGCCAACGCGCCGGCGGGGAGGGTGGCGAGCAGCCAGGGCAGGAACTGCACCACCGTCATGCCCGCCACCAGGAGTGGGTCACGGGTCAGCGTGGCGACCAGCAGCGGAGCCGCGGCCTGCAGCAGCCCGTCAGCCAGGTTCGAGAACGCCTGGGACGCCCACAGTGCGGTGAACGAACGGCGTGGGGCGGCGGCAGGCACGGTCGGGCTCCTCACGCTTCCTCATGGGCGATTGGCCGATTGGGCATGAGCATGCCAGAATGATCACCTCACGTGCAAGGATGCTTTCAACCATGAGAGGAGCCGGCGGTGCGGTTCGGTCACATCGCGGGTGACCGCATGCTCGACCTGGTCAACACGGTCGACTGGCGCCTCGGCGGCCACGAACGCACGGAGAACCTGAAGTCCTTCGCCGACGTCGTCGACTGGTGCGTCGAGTCCGACCTGGTCAGCGGGGACGAGGCCGCGCTCCTGCGGGACCTCGCCGGCCGGGACGGCGCCCGGGCCGAACGGGAGCGGCACCGGGTCGTCGAGGCGCGCGAGAGGGTCTACGCGACCCTGTTCGAGGACGACCCCGAGGCCGCCGCCGCCCTCGCGGGCATGTACCGCTCGGCGATCGCGGCGGCCGACCTGGTCCACACGGGCGACCGCTGGCACTGGCGAGACCGGGAAACCGACCTCCGCCTGCCCCGCGACCGCATCGTCCGCGGGCTCGTGGCGCTCATCCAGCGCCCTGACCTCGACCGCCTCCATCAGTGCGAGGACGCCAGGTGCGGGTGGGTCTATCTCGACACGTCGCCGCGGCGGAACCGCCGCTGGTGTGACACGAAGGACTGCGGCGACCGCAACCGCGCCCGCGCCTACTACGCCCGACAGAAGGCGAAGATCCACCAACCCTGATCCACGTCGCGGGGCCCACCCACACGGGGAGCGACCGGCATCCCCGGTCGACGGCGCTAGCGCTCCCCCACCGGGCTGACGGCCGGCAGGCCGAGACCGGCGACGGCGGCCGCGACGAGCTCGTCCGCCGTCGACGCGACGTCGAGCACCAGCACCGACTCGTCCGGCTCCCCCGGCTCCAGCGTCGCCAGCTGTGATTCGAGCAGGCTCGCCGGCATGTAGTGCCCGACGCGACGGGCGAGCCGGTCCCGGATCACCTCCACCGACCCGTCGAGGTGCACGAAGTCCACCCCCGGCATTCCCTGGCGCAGCACGTCCCGGTACGACCGCCGCAGGGCCGAGCACGCCAGCACCGTCGAGCGGCCCTCCCGGCCGCGCGCGGCCATCCAGGTGGCGAGGTCGCGCAGCCACGGCCAGCGGGCGTCGTCGTCCAGGGGTACGCCGGCGCGCATCCGCGCCACGTTCTCGACCGGGTGGAACTCGTCTGCCTCGGCGAACAGCAGCCCGGTCAGCTCGCCGATGCCCCGCGCCACCGTGGTCTTGCCGGCCCCGGACACCCCCATCACCACGACGTGCCGGGTGCGGCCCACCCCGTCGGGGCGCCCCTCACCAGTCATGGACGGTGCCGTCCTTGAGGCGGTTGAACGGCAGGTACGCCGGCACGTACGGGAAGCGGGCAGCGGCCTCCTCGTCGAGTTCGACGCCGAGGCCGGGCCGGTCCCCGGGGTGCAGGTAGCCGTCGGTGAAGGTGAACGACTGCCGGAAGACCTCGTCGGTGAGCACGCCGTGCGGCATGTACTCCTGGATGCCGAAGTTGTGGATGGCCAGGTCGAGGTGGAGAGCGGCGGCCATGCCGACCGGCGAGATGTCGGTCGGGCCGTGGATGCCGGACTTGATCTGGTACTGCGCGGCGAAGTCGAGCAGCTTGCGCATCGCGGTGATCCCGCCGGTGTGGGTGACGGCGGACCGGACGTAGTCGATGAGCTGCTCGCGGATGAGGGTCTGGTAGTCCCACACCGTGTTGAAGACCTCGCCGATGGCCAGCGGCGTGACGGTGTGCTGGCGCACCAGTCGCAGCGCCTCCTGGTTCTCCGCGGGCGTGCAGTCCTCCAGCCAGAACAGGTCGTACGGTTCCAGATCCCGGCCGAGGCGCGCGGCCTGGATCGGCGTCATCCGGTGGTGCCCGTCGTGCAGCAGCGGCAGCTCCGGGCCGAACTCGTTGCGGACGGCCTCGAACACCCCGGGCAGGTGACGCAGGTAGGCGCGGGTGTCCCAGTCCTCCTCGGCCGGCAACGGGATGCGCTGGGCGGGCTCGTAGTCGTAGCGCCGGCCGTCGGCGCTGGGCTGGGCGGCGACGCCGTACACCGCGTTGATCCCGGGCACGGAGGTCTGCACGCGGATGGACCGATAGCCGAGGTCGAGGTGCCGGCGGATCGAGTCGAACAGCTCCGGCAGGTCCCGGCCGGACGCGTGGCCGTACGCCATGACGCCGGTGCGGGACGCGCCGCCCAGCAGTTGGTACAGCGGCATGCCGGCGGCCTTGGCCTTGATGTCCCAGAGGGCCACGTCGACGGCGGCGATGGCGGCCATCGTCACCGGGCCGCGCCGCCAGTACGCCGAGCGGTACAGGAACTGCCAGGTGTCCTCGATGCGGTGTGGGTCGCGCCCGACGAGCAGGGGCGCGACGTGGTCGCGCAGGTACGACGCGACGGACAGTTCGCGCCCGTTGAGGGTGCCGTCACCGAGCCCGGTGAGGCCCTCGTCCGTGGTGATTCTCAGGGTGACGAAGTTGCGGTCCGGGCTGGTGACGACGACGTCCGCTGCGACGATCTTCACGGTGTGCCTTTCTCGATGGACGGGGGCGGTCGGGGGTCACCACTCGGCGTAGGAGCCGTCGGGGTGCCGCCACGTGGGGCTGCGCCAGGCGTGTCCGCGCCGGTCGGCCGCGCGGACCGCCCGCTCGTCGATCTCGATGCCGAGGCCCGGCGCGGTGAGGCGCGCGACGTGTCCGTCGACGAAGGTCAGCGGTGTGCGGTCGAGGCAGTAGTCCAGCACCTCGGCGCCCAGGTTGTAGTGGATGCCGATGCTCTGCTCCTGGATCAGGTGGTTCGGGGTGGCGAAGCCGACCTGGAGACAGGCCGCGAGGGCCAGCGGGCCCAGCGGGCAGTGCGGGGCGAGCTGCACCTCGTAGACCTCGGCCAGCGTGGCGATCTTACGTACCTCGGTGATGCCACCGGCGTGGGAGAGGTCCGGCTGGGCCACCGCGATGCCCGCCTGGAGGACGGGCAGGAACTCCTGCCGGCTGTAGAGCCGCTCCCCCGTGGCCACCGGCGTGGTGGTGGACCGGACGAACTCGCCGACGAGGTGGGAGTTCTCCGGCACCACCGGCTCCTCCAGGAACAGCGGCCGGTACGGGTCGAGCAGCGGCGCCACCCGCCGGGCGTTGGCGAGGCTGAACCGGCCGTGGAAGTCGACCGCGACGTCCCGGTGCTCGCCGAGCACGTCGCGGGCGGCGGCGACCCGTCGCACCACCGCGTCCAGCTCGGCGACCGAGGCGATCGGGCCCATCCGTCCGGAGGCGTTCATCTTGACCGCGGTCAGCCCGGCGGCCACCTGCGCGGCGATGTGGTCGCGCACCTCGTTCGGCTCGTCCCCGCCGACCCAGCCGTAGACCCGGATCCGGTCCCGGACCGGCCCGCCCAGCAGCTGGTGCACCGGCGCCCCGTAGTGCTTGCCGGCGATGTCCCAGAGCGCCTGGTCCAGCCCGGACACCGCGCTGGCCAGGATCGGGCCGCCGCGGTAGAAGGCGCCCTTGGTCAACACCTGCCAGTGGTCCTCGATGCGCAGCGCGTCCCGGCCCACGAGCAGCTCGGCGAGCTGCTCGACGGCGGTGCGGACGGTCTCCGAGCGCCCCTCGCAGGTGGCCTCGCCCCAGCCGACGACGCCGTCGGCGGTCTCGACCCGGACGAAGAGCCAGCGCGGGGCGACGAGGAAGGTCTCGACGCGGGTGATCGTCGTCATGCCGTCCCGTCAGCCCTTGGTCGCGCCGGCGGTGAGCCCGGAGACGACGTACTTCTGCACGAACAGCGCGATCAGCATGATCGGCAGGGTCACCACGGTGGCCGCGGCCATGAGACCGCCCCAGTCGATGCTGGCGTAACCGACGAAGTCGAAGATCGCGACGGGCAGGGTCTTGGTGTCGGCGCCGGAGAGCACGAGGGCGAACATGAAGTTGTTCCAGGAGAAGATGAAGGAGAGGATGCCGGCCGTCGCGACGCCCGGCACGGCCAGGGGCAGGGTGATCCGGCGGAACGCGCCGATGTGGGTGAGGCCGTCGACCAGGGCGGCCTCCTCGAGTTCGAGGGGCATGCCGTCGAAGAAGCCCATCATGATGTAGACGACCAGCGGCAGCGACACGAACATGTGGCTGAGGATCAGGACGGTGAAGCCGCCGACCATCCGCACGTTGGAGAACACGTAGTACCAGGGCACCAGCAGGGAGACGCCGGGGATGACCCGGGCCATCAGCACGACGAGCGCCGACTTGCGCATGTTGAACCGGCTCATCGAGTAGGCCGCCGGCACCCCGAGGATCAGCGACAGCACGGTGGCCGCGAACGCCACCCACAGGCTGTTGCCGATGAACTGCACGTAGTTGGCCTGCCGCAGGACGGTCACGTAGTTGTCCAGGGTGGGCGAGAACAGGAGTGCCTTGCCGGTGTCGTAGATGTCGACGTTGGTCTTGAACGACGCGGCGATCATCCACAGCAGCGGGGCGAGCAGCGCGACCACCACGACGGCGAGCGCCACCACCCGGAACACCCGGTACGGCGTGCGGGGTCTCATCGCCGCGCCTCCTTCCGGCGGTATGTCAGGGCCCACATGGACCCGATGATGATGAGGAAGAAGAGGATGAGGACGGTCGACGAGACGCCGTACTCGTTGTAGTCGAAGCTCAGGCCGTACGCGTACACGTTGAGCGTCTCCACCTCGTGGAACGACCCGCCGCCGCGGCCCTTCGTCGCGTACAGGATGTCGAAGGTCTTCAGCGCGTCGATGCCGCGCAGCAGGATCGCGACCACCACGGTGGGCATCAGCAGCGGCAGGGTGACGTGCCAGAACCGCTGCCAACTGCTGGCGCCGTCGATCCGCGCCGCCTCCTGCGGCTCGTCGGAGAGCGAGGTCAGGCCGGCGAGCAGGATCAGCACCACCATCGGGGTCCACTGCCAGATGTCGATGAAGATCGTCGTCGGCAGCGCCGAGTGCTGACCGGCCAGCCACGGCTGCGGTCCGATGCCGATCCAGCCGAGGACCTGGTTGGCCAGGCCGATGTTCGGGTCGAAGATCAGCCGCCACATCATGCCGACGGCGACCGGGGTGGCGACCAGCGGCAGGAGGATGGCGACGCGGACCCACCGCTGGCCGCGGAACGGTCGCCACAGCAGCAGCGCGACGGCCATCCCCAGGACGACCTCGAAGAGCAGGGCGACCCCGGTGAACGCGACCGTCCGGCCGACCGCCGGCCAGAAGCGGTCGGTGTCGGAGAGCACGTCGAGGTAGTTGCGGGCGCCCACGAACTCGGACTCGGCCCGGACCGAGCCCTCGGCGTCGGTGAGGCTGAGGTACAGCGTCCAGGCCAGGGGCACGACGATCAGGGCGGCGACGAACACCATGGCGGGGGCGGCGAAGAGCCACTTGCGGTGGTGGTTGGCCCAGCGTGCCCAGGCGGGCGTCTCGGGCGTGGGTGCGACGCTCCGGGGCGCCGCCGTGGGGGTGGTGACGGTAGCCATCGGGTCTCCGGGGGTGGGCGGACGCCGGGTGGCGGGGCGTACCCCGCCACCCGGACACGGCTTACCTGGCCTCGTCGTCCAGGAACTTCTGGAACGCCGCGTTGGCGGTGTCCGCCGCGGCGGCCGCGTCCTTGCCGGTGATCGCGTCGACGATCGGCTGGCCGACGATCTCCCGCGCCTCGGCCACCTTCACGACCAGGGGACGGTCGTGACCGACGCCGTTCTGGGTGCTGGCGGCGATCGCCTCGGCCAGGTCCTTCGGGTAGGTCGCGGTGCCGGCCGGGTCGGCCCAGACGGACGTACGCGCGCCCGGCACGCCGGACTTCTGCTGCGCCAGGGTCTGCTGCTTGCCGGTCGCCCACTCGACGAACTTCCAGGCGTTGGTCTGGTTCTCGGAGTTGGCGTTGATGCCCAGCGCCCACGACGGGATGTTGTAGGGCTTGGAGCCGGCGGGTCCGGCCGGGAAGGGCGCGAACCCGACGGTCTCGGAGACCTTGGACTTGGCCGGGTCGGTGGCGTTCTTGTAGAGCGAGTTGGCCTCGGTGTAAAAGGCGGCCTTGCCCTGGGTGAAGATCGCCATCGCCTCGGGCCAGCTCATGTCGGTGCTGACGTTGGCCGGGCCGTGGTCCTTGATCAGGCCGCCGTAGAAGGCGTACGCCTGCTTGGCCGCGGCGCTGTTGACGGCGGCCTTGCCGCTCGTGTCGACGAAGTCGCCACCGAAGCTGTAGAGGAAGCTGGAGAACTGGGTGACCGCCGGCGACTTGCCGGTGCGGGCCACGAAGCCGGCGACGCCGGGGGTGCTGGCCTGCACCGCGGCGGTCGCCGTCTTGAGCTCGTCGAGGGTCTTCGGCGGCGCGGTCAGTCCGGCCTTGGCCAGCAGGTCCTTGCGGTAGTACAGGACCTCCTGCTCGGTGATGATCGGCACGCCCATCGGCTTGCCCTCGTAGGTGGTGGCCTCCACCGGCCCGGCCTGGAAGTCGGCGAAGTCCCAGTCCGCGGCGGACTTCACCTTGTCCGACAGGTCGGCGAGGTACTTGTTGCGGGCGAACAGCTTCCCCTCCTGGAGGGGCCGGTACATCATCACGTCGAGGTCGCTGGAGCCGGCGTTGAGCTTGACGTTGTACTGGTCGGAGAGTTGGTCCTCGCCGAGCTGGGTGACCTCGACCTTGAGCCCGCTCTGCTTCTCGAACTCCGGCAGGGCCGCCTTGATGTTCTCCGTCCACACGTGGTTGGCCAGGGTGACCCGGACGGTGGTGGAGGCGCCGCTGTCCTCGCCGCCCCCGCCGCAGCCGGCGAGACCCATGGCGGCTACCACGGCCAGGGAAGTACCGATCATCGATCGACGTCGCACGTCGTCCCTCCTTCTGTCGTGGTCGCCGCCCACGGGGGAAGGGCGCCACCGGTGTTTTAACATCCGCTTAACGTCGGGATGTTAAATACATAGATCTGATTTATTCAAGGCTTCGACGGCAACTGATACGATCCATGCCGTGGATGGGTCCTCCTCGGTGGTCGTTCCCGGCCAGACCACTGTGGTCGAGACCGGACTGCACGCACGCGTCCTCGATCACCTGGGCACCGCCATCTGCGGCGGGGAGTTCCGGGCGGGCGCGGTGCTCAACATCGACGACCTCGTCGACCGCTACGCGGTGTCCCGATCGGTCGTCCGCGAGGTGCTGCGGGTCCTCGCCGCCATGGGGCTCATCGAGACCCGCCGCCGGGTCGGCGTTCTCATCCGACAGGCGAACGACTGGAACGTGTTCGACCCGCAGGTGATCCGGTGGCGGCTCGCCTCGTCCGCCCGGATGGCGCAGCTGCGGTCGATCACCGAGCTACGGACCGCCGTCGAGCCGCACGCGGCGTGGCTGGCCGCGGAGCGCGTCGGCCACGACGACGCGAGCGATCTCGTCGGTCTGGCCGCGAAGATGTGGGCGGCCGGCAAGGCCGGCGACGAGGCGCGCTTCCTGCACCTCGACATCGAGTTCCATCGCCGGGTGCTTCTCGCCTCCGGCAACGAGATGTTCGTCAAGCTCCAAGAGTTGGTGGCCGAGGTGCTGACCGGCCGCCACCACTACCATCTGATGCCGCACCACCCGCACGAGCAGGCCCTCCGGCTGCACGCCGACGTCGCCCAGGCGATCCAACGCCGCGACGGTGAGCGCGCCCGGGCCGCCATGGTGCAGATCATGGAGCAGGCGTTCGACGAGATGAAGCAGCTCTGGGAGCGGTCCGGCGAGCCGGAGCGCTCCTAGGGTCTGTTTCAGTGCGGCATGCGCAGCCCGGCGGCGAAGGCGCCCCGCTGGTCGAGGTGACCGGCGATGCGCCGGATGATCGCGGCGTACTGGGCCCGCCGCCAGGTGGGCAGCGCCGGGTCGACCGAGGCGGTGGTGAGGTCGACCACCCGGGCCAGCGGCCGGTACTCCATCCAGGTCGGCAGCACCGTCACGTCGGTGACCCGCCAGCGGCCGTCGTCGGCGCGGGTGAAGGTGAACTGCGGGACGACCGCGTCCTGGGTCTTCTCCGGCGAGCCGTCGGCGAACCGGGTCGTCAGGTTGCCCATGCCGTACGCGACCCACTTGCCCGCCACCTTGTCGAACGGCTGCACCACGTGCACGTGGTGCCCGACGATCAGGTCGACGTCGGGTGAGGAGAGCAGCCGCTCGGCGACGTCGACCTGGTCCGCGTCCGGCTCGTGCTGGTACTCCGTGCCCCAGTGCAGCGACACGATGACGATCTCCGCGCCGGCCGCGCGGGCGCGCCGGGCCTCGGCCAGGATGGCGTCCGTGTCGATCATGTTGGCCGCCCACGGCCGCCCCGCCGGCAGCGGGATGCCGTTGAAGCTCGACGTGTACGACAGGTGCCCGACCTTCACCCCCTTGACGTCCAGCACGCTGGGGCGGCGGGCCTCCGCGGCGCTGCGGGCCGTGCCGGTGTGCCGCAGGCCCACCCGGTCCAGGTTGTCCAGGGTGCGGGCGATGCCCTCGACCCCGGTGTCCAGCGAGTGGTTGGACGCGGTGGAGCAGGTGTCGAAGCCCGCCCAGGCGGCGGCGTCCGCCAGCTCCGGCGGCACGCTGAAGTTCGGCCAGCCGGCGAAGGGGCCGTTCTTCTCGGCCAGCGGCGTCTCCATGTGACAGATGGCCAGGTCGGCGGCGCTCACCCGCGGGCGGACCGCCGCGAGCACCTGCGTGAAGTCGTGACCGGAGCGTCCCGCCCGGCGGGCGTCGGCGGCGGCCTGCTCGCTCAGCGCCGGGTGGACGAGCAGGTCACCGGCCGCGACCACGGTGAGCGTCTTCGGCCGGGCGGGGCTGGTCGCCGGGGCCGAGGGCGTGGACGACGGCCGGATCGACTCCGACACCGGCTCCGACCCCTGGCAGCCGGCCGACAGCATGACGACCGCCAGCGCCACCGCAGCGGACAATCTCCTCATAACGGGACATGATGCCGGTCCGTCCGGCCGGCGCGGCCGGAATGCGGAAAGTCCCCGCCCACCACCGTCAGGACCGTCCGCGGCGCCGGCCGGTGGCCGCGGCCCGGCGCGTGGGGCGCCGGATCACGGCGATCCGGTCACCGGTGGCCCGGACCGTCGTCCGGCCGTCGGAACGGCGGCGGACCGTCAGGTCGACGGTGCGATCGCCGACCCGCACGCCCTCCAGCGCCAGGTCGGGAAGCCACTCGGGCAGGTGCGGGTCGACGAGGAGCGTCCGCAACGAGGCGACGGGACGCAGCGCCAGCAGCGCGTGGACCAGGGCAACCACCGCGCTGGCCGACCACGCCTGCGGCGAACAGGAGTTCGGGTAGATGCCGGGGTGCGGGTGCTCGGCGTCGCGGGGCAGACCGCCGAGAGCCTCGGGGAGCCGGTGCTCGGCGAAGAGCGCCGCGGCCGCGAACATCCCCTCGGCCAGCCGGTGCAGGTGCTCCCAACACCCGTAGCGGGCCAGGCCGAGGCCGATCGTGCCCGCCTCCACCGGCCAGACGCTGCCCCGGTGATAGCTGAAGGGGTTGTACGCCGGGTGCGCGGCCGACAGCGTCCGCACGCCCCACCCGCTGAACATGTCGGGCGCGAGAAGCCGGTCGGCGACCGACCGCGCGTGCCGAGGCGGCACGATCCCGGTGGCCAACAGGTGACCGTCGTTCGAGTTGACCGACCGCACCGGTCGCCCGTCCGGGCCCAGCGCCATTGCGTAGCAGCCCAGTTCCGGCAGCCAGTACGCGTCGTGGAACCGCCGGGCCAGCCGGGCCGCACGGGTGTGGAGGCGGGCGGCCACGCCCGGGTGCCCGGTCGCGGCGAAGACGCCGGCCGCGTGCCGCAGGGCCGCGTACCAGTAGCCCTGCAACTCGCTGGAGGCGATCGGGTTCGCCACCACCTGCCCGTACTCGTCGACGATGGCGGTGTCCGAGTCCTTCCACCCCTGGTTCTTCAGCCCCGCCCGGGAGCGGCGGTGGTACTCGAGGAAGCCGTCGCCGTCCAGGTCGGCGTACCGGTCGAGCCAGTCGAGCACCCGACGTGCGGTCGGCAACAGCTCGCGCAGCAGGTCCCGGTCGCCGGTCCAGGCGTAGTACTGGCCGAGGAACACCAGGAAGTCCGGGCCGGTGGACCAGTCGCCGTAGTAGGCGCGGAACGGATCGATCCCGAGGACCGACAGCGGCCCCTGGCGGGCCTCGTGCAGCGGTTTGCCCGGCTCCTCGTCGTGCCAGTCGTCGACGCGCCGGCCGACGTGCTCGGCGATGAGCCGCAGGCTGTCGGCGAGCGGCGTCGGACCGGCGAGCAGCGCCTGCCAGGACGCGGTCATCGTGTCGCGGCCGAAGATCTCCTGGTAGAGGGGGAGGCCCGCCATCGGTGCCGCCGGGCCCGCCGGTTCACCGAGCGGCAGCACGGCCAGGTCGTCCACGGCGCACCGCCACGCCGCCGTCACGTCGACGTTGCTGCTGCTCAGCCGGGCGAACTCGCCGGCCAGCCGCGCCCGGGCGGCCGCCGCACGGCTGTCGGCGCCGTCGGCCCGGGCGGCGGTGTCACGGTCGGCGAAGGTGGCCGGCGGGGCCGGCAGCCGCTCCCCGTCGAAGACCGGTTCGACGAGGATCTCCACCTGACCGCGTCCGCCGGGTGCCAGCCGGAGGTCACAGTCGACCGCACCGGCCGCGTACCGCACCGGCACGTCCGTCACCAAGCGGACGGCGACGGCTCGGTTCAGGTCGTTCCGCAGGTACGTGAGGCGCAGCTCCCGCCGGTCGGCGTCCCAGACGGTGCCCACCTCGCCGTGCTGCACCCGGTGCCCCGTCTCCGCCTCGGCGGTGTCGGCGAAGTCCGCGGTGAGGCCGATCCCCAGTCGCAGGGTCAGCGGCGCGTCGGCGTAGCTGGTGACGGTGAGGCGGGTGCGCAGCCCCGCGCCGACGAACCGTTCGACGGTCAGGTACGCCGCGCGGGAGGACAGCGGCTCGCCGTCGCCGAGTTCGGCGTACGAGACCTGCGCGTGCCCCTGGACGGTCGCGGTGCTGAACGGGACCGGCTCCCGCCCGTCGATCGTGAGCCGCTCGGCCCGCAGCACCCGGGTGTTGCGGGCGTAGAAGCCCTGCGGGTCGGCACCGGTGATCCGGCCCCGGACGTCGGTGACCAGGGCGCTCCAGCCGCTGGCGAGGTAGAGCAGGTCGGGACGGACCCGTACACCGCGGACCGTGGGCATCAGCGGCGACACCGGCGCGCCGGGACCACCGGGTGCCCGCCCGCTGCTGCGTACGCCCGCATCCGGCCCCCTCGGCGCGGCCCGCTCCCTCGCCCGCCGCGCTGGCACACGACGGACCCGACGGGCGCAGTTACCCGGCGGCACGGCCGATACACGTCGGGGACGGGCACCGAACCGGCCGCGGGTCGGCGCCGGCCCGGGACGGCGGACGCCCGGGACGGCGGAGGCCTGGGCACGGGGCCGCCGGTTTCCGGAAATCCGGGCGGAGGCGGGCGGCGCGGACGCAGAGTGAGGAGGTGACGGAACGGCCCGCGGACCCCGGGGCGGCGCGGGGCCGGGGCCTGCGGTCGTGGCTGCTGGAGGACCTGAACCCGGAGAACCAGGCCGGGCCGGGAGCGAGCCCGAAGCTGCCGCACCGACGGTCCTGGTGGCGGGTGATGTGCCTGACCGGCCTGGACTACTTCTCCACGCTCGGCTACCAACCGGGCATCGCCGCCCTCGCCGCCGGCCTGGTCGCGCCCGTCGCCACGGTCGTGCTGGTGGCCCTCACGCTGTTCGGCGCGCTTCCGGTCTACCGACGGGTCGCCCGGGAGAGCCCGCACGGCCAGGGATCCATCGCGATGCTGGAGCGGATCCTGCCGCGGTGGAGCGGGAAGCTGCTCGTCCTGGCGCTGCTCGGGTTCGCGGCCACCGACTTCATCATCACGATCACCCTGTCGGCCGCCGACGCCGCCGCGCACATGCTGGAGAACCCGTACCTGTCCGCGCCGCTGCACGGCCACCAGGTCACCGTGACCCTGGTCCTGATCGGCACCCTCGGCGCGGTGTTCCTCAAGGGCTTCCGGGAGGCCATCGGGATCGCGGTGATCCTCGTCGGGGTCTACCTCACCCTCAATCTGGTCGTGATCCTGGTGGCCCTGCAACAGCTCCTGTCCCACCCGCACGTGGTCGCCGACTGGCGGACCCAGTTGTTCACCCAGCATCCCGACCCCCTCGGCATCGCCGTGGTCGCGCTGCTCGTCTTTCCCCGCCTCGCCCTCGGCCTGTCCGGCTTCGAGACCGGCGTCGCGGTGATGCCCCTGATCAAGGGGCGGCCCACCGACACCGAGGACCGCCCCTTGGGACGCATCCAGGGCGCCCGGCGGCTGCTGACCACGGCCGCGGTCATCATGAGCCTGTTCCTGATCACCAGCAGCATCACCACGACGCTGCTCATCCCCGCCGAGGAGTTCCAGCCCGGCGGCTCCGCCAACGGGCGGGCCCTGGCCTTCCTCGCCCACGCCCACCTGGGTGAGGTGTTCGGCAGCGTCTACGACGTCAGCACGGTGCTGATCCTGTGGTTCGCCGGTGCGTCCGCCATGGCCGGGCTGCTCAACCTGATCCCCCGCTACCTGCCCCGCTACGGCATGGCACCGAACTGGACCCGCGCCGTGCGCCCGCTGGTGCTCGTCCTCACCGGCGTCTCGTTCCTGGTCACGATCGTCTTCCGGGCCAGCGTCGACGCGCAGGGCGGCGCGTACGCCACCGGCGTCCTGGTGCTGATCACCTCGGCCGCGCTGGCGGTCACCCTCGCCGCCCACCGGCAACGGCAACGGCTGCCCCGACTGATGTTCGGCGTGATCACCCTCGTGCTCGTCTACACGACGATCGACAACATCATCGAGCGGCCGGACGGCGTCAAGATCGCCTCGCTGTTCATCGTGGCGATCATCGGGACCTCCCTGCTGTCCCGGGTCCTGCGCAGCACCGAGCTACGGGTGACCGGCGTCCGTACGGACGAGGTCGCCGACCGGTTCCTGGCCGAGGCCGCCGCCCGGGGCGACATCAACATCATCGCCAACGAGCCGCACGAGCGCGACGAGAAGGAGTACCGGATCAAGGAGGCCGAGGAGCGCGCGCACAACCGGATCCCGCGGACCGAGCCGGTGCTGTTCCTGGAGGTGACCGTGGCCGACCCGTCCGAGTTCGAGTCCCCGCTCACCGTCGCCGGCGAGGAGCGCTTCGGCCACCGGATCCTGCGCGTGCAGGGCACCAGCGTCCCCAACGCCATCGCGGCGACGCTCCTGCACATCCGGGACGTCACCGGGCGACGGCCGCATGTCTACTTCGACTGGACCGAGGGCAATCCCGTGGTCGCCCTGCTGCGGTACTTCCTCCTCGGCGAGGGCGAGGTGGCCCCGGTGACCCGGGAGGTGTTGCGCCACGCCGAGCCGGACCCGGGGCGACGCCCCCGCGTGCACGTAGCCTGACCCACCGGACAGGACACCCCTTCCCGTAGCGTGATCACGGGACTACCGTGGGCATGGCGCTCGGGCCAGCGGACGGGGGTGTCCCGGTGGAGGAGTTCGACTACGTCGTGGTCGGTGCCGGCTCGGCCGGATGCGTCCTGGCCAACCGGTTGACCGAGGACCCGGGCACCCGGGTGCTCCTGGTCGAGGCCGGCGGTTGGGACCGCAGCCCCTTCGTCCGAATCCCCAAGGGCTTCAGCCGCCTGATGGACGACCGGCGCACCGCCTGGCACTATCCCGCCGAGGCCGGGCCCGGGCAGCGGGAGACCTGGCAGCGTGGGCGCCTGGTCGGCGGCTCCAGCTCGATCAACGGCATGATCTACGCCCGCGGCGACCGGGTCGACTACGACGGCCTGGAACGGCTCGGCAACCCCGGCTGGGATTGGGGCACCATGCTGCCGATCTTCAAACGGTTGGAGGACAACCCGCTCGGCGCCTCCGAGGTGCGCGGCACGGACGGGCCGCTGCGGCTGTCGACGACCACCGGCACCGACGAGCTGTGCGAGGAGACGATCGCGGCCGGCGTCGAGCTGGGCTGGCGCCGCGCCGACGACCTCAACGCCGCCGACGACGAACGCATCGGCTACGTCATGGCGACGATCCGCGACGGCCGGCGGTCCAGCGCCGCCGACGCGTTCCTGCACCCGGTGCGCGATCGGCCCAACCTGACCGTCGCGGTCGACACCGTGGTGCTCCGCGTGGTCGTGGAGGACGGCCGGGCCGTCGGGGTGCGCGCCCGCCGCGACGGTCGGACGGTCGACTACCGCGCCGCCGCCGAGGTCGTCCTCGCCGCCGGGGCCATCGCCACGCCACAACTGCTCCAGGTCTCCGGCATCGGCCCGGCCGACACCCTGCGCGAGGCCGGCGTGACGGTGCTGGTCGACCGACCTCGGGTGGGCACCGGCCTGCGCGAGCACCGGCCGATGGTGGCGCAGTTCCGGCTCGCCGCCCGGGGCGGCTACAACCCGCTGCTCGCCAGCCCGCTCGGGCAGGGCCGCGCCGCACTGCGCTACCTGTTCACCCGGCGGGGCCCGCTCGCGCTGCCGGTGCACGACGTCGGGGCGTTCTTCCGGTCCGGTCCCGACGTCGACCACCCCGACGCGCAGTTGCTGATGGCGCCGTTCTCGGCCGCGCCCCGCCGGGAGGGTCAGGCGTTGGAACTGGAGCGTGCGCCGGGGTTGATGGGTCTCGTCACGGTGACCCGACCGGACAGCGAGGGCAGCCTCGCCATCACATCGGCCGACCCGGAGACGCCACCTCGGATCGTCGCCAACTACTTCGGCACCGAGCACGACCGTCGTGTCGCGGTCGCCGCGTTCCGGCGGATGCGGGAGCTGTTCGCCACCGGGCCCATCGCCAAGCGGATCTCCGCGGAGACCCTTCCCGGCCCGGCGGTGCAGGACGACGAGGAGATCGTCCGGGCGGCGGTGGAGCACGGCTACTGCGGCTACCACGCGGTGGGCACCTGCGCGATGGGACCCGACGACGAGTCGGTGGTCGACCCCCAGCTGCGTGTGCGGGGCGTGGACGGCCTGCGGGTCGCCGACGCGTCCGTGCTGCCGGTGCTGGTCTCGGGCTACCTCAACGCGCCGGTGATGGCTCTCGCCTGGCGCGCCGCCGACCTGATCCGTGCCGCCTGAGCCGACGACTGTCGCCGGCCGGACAGCCGCGCCGACGTGGGGTCGATGGACGCCCTCCACCGGGCACGCGACCATGGACGACGAGGCTGATCGATGCGCCGCCCTGGGGTGGCGCCGTCATTCCACGAGGGAGCCCGTCATGCGTCCGACATCCGCCACCAGACGACTGCACCGCCTGCTGCTCGTGCCCGTTCTCGTTCTCGCCACCACCGCGCTCGCCCCGGCGACGGCCGGCGCGGCGTCCCCCGACGACGCCCGGACGACGACGGCACCGCCCGCGATGGCCGCCGGCTGGACGCCGGTCCCCGGTCAGGCGCAGGCCCGGTCCCGCCCCGGCACCGCCGTCTACGGCGGCGACCTGTGGGTGTTCGCCCGCGGTCCCGCCGGCAGCGTGCGAACGAACCGGTACACGCTGACCACCGACGAGTGGTCCGGCTGGTCCACGGTGCCCGGCGCGGCCGGCGCGACGTCCGCGCCGGTGGCCGCGGTCTACGGCGGCGACCTGCGGCTCTTCGTCCGGGGCAGCGGCGGCACGATCCGGTTCGCCCACTACAGTCTGGCCACCGGTGAGTGGTCCGACTGGTCCGCCCTGCCCGGTTCGGCGGGTACCGCGTCCGCGCCGGCGCTGTCGGTGTACGGCGGCGACCTGTGGGTGTTCGCCCGCAACGCCGCCGGTCACCTGCGGGCCAACCGGTACACGCTGACCACCGACGAGTGGTCCGGCTGGTTCCGCGTGCCCGGTGCGGCCGGTGCGGTGTCCGCTCCCGCGACCGCCGTCTACGGCGGCGACCTGTGGCTCTTCGTCCGGGGCGCGAAGGGCGCCGTCCGGACCGCCCGCTACACGCTGGTCGACGACCAGTGGTCGGCCTGGTCCACGGTGCCGGGCCAGGCCGGCGCCACCTCCGCGCCCGCGACCGCCGTCTACGGCGGTGACCTGCACGTGGTCGTGCGCGGCGCGGGCGGCACCCTGCGGGTCACCCGGTACACGTTGACCACCGGCGACTGGTCGGGCTGGTCGGAGGTGGCCGGCGGGCCGGGCGTGTCGGCTCCGGCCACCGCCACCTACGGCGGGGTGCTGCGGCTGTTCGTCCGGGGCGGGCAGGGGCGCGTCCACGAGTACCCGCTCGGCTGACGGCCGCCCGGGTACCCCGCGGACCCGCGGTCGCGGCTCCCCCACCGTCGGGAGCGTGGCCGCGGGTCCGTTCGCGGAGCCGGGTCGGTCAGGGCCGCGGCGGCACCGCCACGAGGACCACGTGCAGGTTGCGGGGGCCGTGCACGCCCTCGACGCGGTCGAGCTCGATGTCGCTGGTGGCCGACGGGCCGCTGATCCAGGTCAGCGGGCGACGGGGGTCGAGGCGGGCGATCGCGTCCGGGACGGCGGCCACGACCTGGTCGGTGCGCAGCACGCAGACGTGCACGTCGGGCAGGAGCGTGATGACCCGGCGGCCCTGGTCGGGAGAGGCGTCGAGGACGATGGTGCCGGTCTCGGCGACGGCGACGGCCGCGCCGGTGACCACGCCGTCGAGCACGGCGAGCCGCTCCGGGCCGAGCCCGTCGTCGGTGACCGCGTCGACGGTGTCGGGCAGCCACCGGCCGGGCAGCCCGGGGGGCACGACGATCCGCCGGCCGCCGAGGACGCCGTCCACCACCCGCGCGACCTCGGCGTCGTCGCAGCGGTGCACGGTGGCGCGGTAGTCGACGAGTCGGTCGACGAGCAGGTCGACGTCGGCGGCGAGGGAGCCGGCGGGACGGTAGTCGCGTGGCGGCTCGGCGGGGCCGGCCGGGGCGGGGCCGCGGGCGGCGCGGAGGCGGGCGAGGACGACCTCGCGGGCTGAGGTCACCGGTTGGCCCACCAGTCGCGGAAGCTCTGCTGCGGTGGTTCGGGCAGGTCACGGCCGAGGGTCCAGCCGGACAGCGGCGGGGGCAGGCCCCGACCGCGACGGCCTGCGAGCCGGGTCAGCCGCGCCGCGCGCTGCGCGGCCGCGTACAGGACGGGACGGTCCATGGTGTACGCCGCGGCGGCCATGACGGTCGCCTCGGCCCGCGGGTGGGGCGCCTCGGCGCGCAGGTGCACCAGCAACTCCGGGATGTTGATCTTCACCGGGCAGGCGTCGTAGCAGGCGCCGCAGAGCGACGACGCGTACGGCAGAGAGGCGTTGTCGGCCACGCCGGTGAGCTGCGGCGACAGCACCGCCCCGATCGGCCCCGGGTACACCGACCCGTACGCGTGCCCGCCGACGCGCTCGTAGACGGGACAGACGTTGAGGCAGGCCGAGCAGCGGATGCAGTGCAGCGCCTGCCGGCCCACCTCGTCGGCGAGCACCGCGCTACGCCCGTTGTCCAGCAGCACCAGGTGGAAGTTCTGTGGCCCGTCACCCGGGGTGACACCCGTCCACATCGAGGTGTAGGGGTTCATCCGCTCCCCCGTCGCGGCCCGGGGCAGCAGTTGCAGGAACACCTCCAGGTCGCGCCAGGTCGGCACCACCTTCTCCACACCCATCACGGTGATCAGCGTCTCGGGCAGGGTCAGACACATCCGCCCGTTGCCCTCCGACTCGACCACCGCGACGGTGCCGGTCTCGGCGATGGCGATGTTCGCCCCGGACACGGCGACGCGGGTGGTCAGGAACGTCTGCCGCAGGTAGCGGCGCGCGGCGGCGGCCAGGGCCGCGGGCTCGTCGGTCAGCCCGGGGTCCACCCCGGGCATGGTTCGCAGGAAGATCTCCCGGATCTCCGCCCGGTTGCGGTGGATCGCCGGCACCAGGATGTGACTGGGCCGGTCCTCGCCCAACTGCACGATCAGCTCGGCCAGGTCGGTCTCCACGGCGGTGATCCCGGCGCCCGCCAGCGCCTCGTTGAGGCCGATCTCCTGGGTCGCCATCGACTTGACCTTGATCACCCGGTCGCTGCCGGTCGCGGCGACCAGGTCGGTCACGATGCGGTTGGCCTCCACCGCGTCCGCGGCCCAGTGCACGGTGCCGCCGGCCGCGGCGACCGCCGTCTCCAACCGCTCCAGCAGCTCCGGCAGGCGGGCCATCACGTCGGCCTTGATCGCCGACCCCGCCGCCCGCAACTGCTCCCAGTCGGGCAGCTCGGCGATCACCGCCCCCGACTTGCCCCGGATCGTGGTGGTCGCGTGGCGGAGGTTGCGGCGCAGTTGCGGGTCGGCCAGGCCACGCCGGGCGGCGGCCGGGAACGGCTCGTCGCCGCGCAGGTGGCCGACGCCGGGGGGCGCGGTCGCCGGCATGCCGAGGAAGGTCCGCGTCACGGCCGCACCGCCGTACGCCGCCCCACGTCCACGGTCTCGCTGCCCTCCGTCGCCGCCAGGATCTCGGCGAGGTGGACCGTGCGTACGCCGGCGCGCAGCCGGCTCAGCCCACCGCCGATGTGCATCAGGCAGGACGAGTCACCGGCGGCGCACACGTCCGCGCCGGTGGCGAGCACGTGCCGGAGCTTGTCGGCCAGCATCGCCGTCGACGTGTCCGCGTTCTTCACCGCGAAGGTGCCACCGAACCCGCAGCACTGCTCCGCCTGCGGCAGCTCCACCAGCTCCAGGCCCCGGACCGCCCGCAGCAACCGCAACGGCTTCTCCCCCACCCGCAACATCCGCAGGGAGTGGCACGTCGGGTGGTACGTCACCCGGTGCGGATAGTAGGCGCCGACGTCGGTCACCCCCAGCACGTCGACCAGGAACTCCGACAGCTCGAAGGTCCGTCGCGCCACCTCTTCCGCCCGCGCGGCCAACCGCTCGTCGCCCGCCCGGCGGGCCACCGACGCGTGCTGGTGACGCACCGACCCCACGCAGGAGCCCGACGGCGCCACCACCACGTCGTACGGCGCGAACGTCCGCACGTGCCGGCGGACCAGCGGCAGCGCCTCCGCCGGATAGCCGGTGTTCACGTGCATCTGACCGCAGCAGGTCTGCGCCTCGGGAAACACCACCGTGTGGCCCAGTCGCTCCAGCAGCCGGACCGTCGCCACGGCCGCCGTGGGGAACATCGTGTCGGCCAGGCACGTCACGAACAGCGCGACCCGCATGGTCACCCGCCCATCCGATGCTCGACGGCCGCGAGGCACGCCTCCGATGTTTGCGCCTGAGGTTACAAAGGACCTTCACGAGAAACAAGACGTCGCCCCGCCGGCCCGATAGTCATGCCGCCTGGCACCTACCTGAGCAGCAACATCACTGGCGCAGCACCAGCGGCGCATCCTCCCGGCGCGGATCGTGGCCTTGTGGACCGCCAGGCGCCCTGATAGACATCGGACGTATTGCTGAGGCGTTGCGAGATGGCGACTGGGGGCGACAGGTGAGGCTGCTGCGGGTGGGCGCACCGGGGCGGGAGGCCCCGGCGCTGCTGGACGACGGTGGGCGGCTACGCGACCTCCGCGGGGTCGTCGACGACATCGACGGCGCGTTCCTGGCCGCCGACGGCCTGGCCCGGCTGGCCGCGGTGGCGGTGGACGACCTGCCGGTGCTCGACCGCACCGACCTGCGGGTCGGCCCACCCGTGCGCCCCGGCAAGATCGTCTGTATCGGCCTGAACTACCGGGACCACGCCGCCGAGACCGGCGCCCCGCTGCCGTCCGAGCCGGTGGTCTTCCTGAAGGCGCCCGACACGGTGGTCGGCCCCGACGACACCGTGCTGGTGCCCCGCGGCAGCACCAAGACGGACTGGGAGGTCGAGCTCGCCGTCGTCATCGGACGTCCCGCCCGCTACCTGACCAGCGCCGAGGAGGCGCTGGCATGCGTCGCCGGCTACGCCGTGGCCAACGACGTGTCGGAGCGGGAGTTCCAGTTGGAACGCGGTGGCCAGTGGGACAAGGGCAAGTCCTGCGAGACCTTCAACCCGTTCGGGCCGTGGCTGGTCAGCGCCGACGAGATCCCGGACCCGCAGAATCTCGGGCTGCGGCTGTGGGTCAACGGCAGGCTGCGCCAGGACGGCTCGACGAAGGACATGGTCTTCCCGGTGGCCGAGATCGTCCGTTACCTGAGCTGGTTCATGGTGCTGCACCCGGGCGACGTCATCAACACCGGCACCCCGGCCGGGGTCGCCCTCGGCCAGCCGGACCCGAAGCCGTACCTGACCGCCGGCGACGTCATCGAGCTGGAGATCGACGGCCTCGGCCGCCAGCGCCAGGTGGTGGGGCAGGCATGATCTTCACCGACCTCGCCATCGCCGACCTCCGCTTCCCGACCTCGCTGTCCCTCGACGGCTCCGACGCGATGAACCCCGACCCGGACTACTCGGCCGCGTACGTGGTGATCCGCACCGACGCCGAGGACGGCCACGAGGGGCACGGCTTCGCCTTCACCATCGGCCGCGGCAACGACGTGCAGGCCGCGGCGATCGCGTCGCTGCGGCCGTACGTGGTGGGCCGCCCGGTGGCCGCGGTCCTCGCCGACCTCGGTGGCCTCTGGCGCGACCTCGTCCACGACTCCCAGCTGCGCTGGCTCGGCCCGGAGAAGGGCGTCATGCACATGGCGATCGCCGCGGTCGTCAACGCCCTGTGGGACCTGCGCGCCAAGCGCGAGGGGCTGCCGCTGTGGCAACTGCTGAGCCGGTTGAGCCCGGAGGAGCTGGTCGACCTGGTCGACTTCCGCTACCTCAGCGACGCGCTGACCCGCGAGGACGCCCTGGACATCCTCCGCGCCGCGCGACCGGGCCGTGCCGGGCGGGAGGAACACCTGTTGCGGGAGGGTTTCCCCGCCTACACGACCTCCCCCGGCTGGCTCGGCTACGACGACGACAAGCTGCGCCGGCTCTGCAAGGAGGCGGTCGCCGACGGCTTCGGCCAGATCAAGCTGAAGGTCGGCGCCGACCTGGCCGACGACGTACGGCGGATGACCATCGCCCGGCAGATCTGCGGGCCGGACTACCGCATCGCCGTCGACGCCAACCAGCGCTGGGACGTGCCGACCGCGATCAGCTGGATGCGGGAGCTGGCGGCGTTCGACCCGTACTGGGTGGAGGAGCCGACCAGCCCGGACGACGTGGTCGGCCACGCGACGATCGCCCGGGAGCTGGCGCCGATCCGCGTCGCCACCGGCGAGCACATCGCCAACCGGGTGGTGTTCAAGCAGCTGCTCCAGCTCGACGCGGTCTCGTACGTCCAGATCGACGCGACCCGCGTCGCCGGGGTGAACGAGAACCTCGCCATCCTGCTGCTGGCGGCGAAGTTCGGCGTCCCGGTGTGCCCGCACGCCGGCGGGGTGGGCCTGTGCGAGCTGGTCCAGCACCTGTCGATGTTCGACTACGTGGCGGTCGCCGGCGACATGCGCGACCGGGTCATCGAGTACGTGGACCACCTGCACGAGCACTTCGTCGATCCGGTGGTCATCCGCCGGGGCCGCTACGTCGCGCCGACCGCGCCCGGCTTCAGCGCGACCATCCACCCCCGGACGCTGAGCGAGTACGCGTACCCCGACGGCCCGGTCTGGTCGAGCACGGCGTCGAAGCAGGTCGCCCACGCGCCGCAGCCCCGGCGGGCGAAGGAGGGGACGAATCATGGCTGAGTTCAGTGGACTGGCGGCGGTGGTGACCGGCGGGGCGTCGGGCATCGGCCTGGCTACCGCGACCCTGCTCGCCAGCCGTGGTGCGCGGGTCGCCTGCCTGGACCTGGACCCGGAGGGCGTACCCGAGCCGCTGCTCGGGCTGGCCGCCGACGTCACCGACGACGCCGCCGTCCGCGCGGCCGTCGCCGCGGCCGCGGAGGCGCTGGGCGGCATCGACATCCTGGTCAACAACGCCGGGGTCGGGGCGGCCGGAACGGTGGAGGACAACTCGGACGAGGAGTGGCACCGGGTGTTCGACGTCAACGTGGTCGGCGTCGTCCGGGTCACCCGGGCCGCGCTTCCCCACCTGCGCGCGTCGGCCCATGCCGCGATCGTCAACACCTGCTCGGTCGCGGCGACGGCCGGCCTGCCGCAGCGTGCGCTGTACAGCGCGACCAAGGGTGCCGTCGCGGCGCTCACCCGGGCGATGGCCGCGGACCACCTGAGCGAGGGCGTCCGGGTCAACTGCGTGAACCCCGGCACGGCGGACACCCCCTGGGTGCGGCGACTGCTCGACGCCGCCGAGGATCCGGCGGCGGAGCTGGCCGCGCTGCGGGCCCGCCAGCCCGCCGGGCGGCTGGTGACCGCCGACGAGGTGGCCGCCGCGATCGCGTACCTGGCGAGCCCTCTGGCGGGCGCGACCACCGGGAGCGTGCTGGCCGTCGACGGGGGGATGCAGGGCCTGCGGCTGCGTCCATCCCCGCCATCGGCCTGAACATCCGATGTAACGCGGCTTCCTTATCTGACCTGTCCCGCGAAATCCCGCAATAGGGTCTTGCGAGCCTCGATATCAGGCTGATAGACATCCGACGTATTAACAGCGTGTTTCCCGCATGCCTCCGCGAAGCGTTCACCGTATCCACATCGGACTGGAGGACCACCGTGAGACATTCCGTCAGGACGCCGCTCGGGATCGCGCTCGCCGCGATCCTCGCCCTCGGCACCGCCGGCTGCGGCGAGTCGTCGAACGGCGCGGGCGGGCAGACCGGATCGGGCCCGCAGATCGGCATCGACCTGCCCCGGGCCGACACCGACTTCTGGAACTCCTACGCCAAGTACGTCCCCCAGTTCGCCGACGAGTACGACGTCAACCTGATGTCCCCCACCAGCTCGCAGAACGACGTCGCCAAGCTCGTCGCCAACGTCCAGGCGCTGACCAGCCAGGGCGCCAAGGCCATCGTGATGGCGCCGCAGGACACCGGCGCGATCGCCTCCACCCTGGACACCCTGGAGAACCGCAAGATCCCGGTGGTGTCGGTCGACACCCGCCCCGACAAGGGCAAGGTCTTCATGGTCGTCCGCGCGGACAACCGGGCGTACGGGCAGAAGGCCTGCGAGTTCCTGGGCGAGAAACTCGGCGGCACCGGCAAGGTGGTCGAGTTCCAGGGTTCGCTCTCCTCGATCAACGGCCGGGACCGGTCGGAGGCCTTCGCGGAGTGCATGAGGACGAAGTTCCCCGGGATCACCATCTTCGAGGAGCCGACCGAGTGGGAGGGGCCCAAGGCCGCGGCGGCGCTGCAGACGCGGCTGGCCCAACACCCGGACATCAAGGGGATCTACATGCAGGCCGGCGGCGCCTTCCTGGCGCCGACGCTGCAGGTGCTGCGGTCGAAGAACCTGCTGGTCCCGCCGACCGACCCGAAGCACATCTTCGTCGTCTCCAACGACGGCATCCCGCAGGAGTTCGAGGCTATCCGCAAGGGCGAGATCGACGCCACCGTCTCCCAGCCGGCCGACCTCTACGCCAAATGGGCGCTCTACTACGCGAAGGCGGCCGTCGAGGGCAAGACCTTCCAGCCCGGTCCGACCGACCACGACAGCACCATCATCGACGTCGGCAACGGGCTGGAGGACCAGCTCGCGGCTCCGCTGGTGACCAAGGAGAACGTCGACGATCCGTCGCTCTGGGGAAACCAGATCGGCAAGTGATGACCGGTCACGAGCAGGGCGCGGGCGCCGTGGTGGGGGTCGCCCCCGCCGCGGAGGCCCGGGGCGTCTCCAAACGGTACGGCGCGACCGTCGCGCTGGACTCCGCCGGCCTCGTCGTGCGGGCCGGCGAGACCCACGCGCTGGTCGGGCGCAACGGCGCCGGCAAGTCCACCCTGGTGTCGATCCTCACCGGTCTCCAGCGGCCGGACAGCGGCGAGATCAGCTTCGACGGCGCGCCAGCGCCCGCACCGGCCGACCGGGACGCCTGGCGGCAGCGCGTCGCCTGCGTCTACCAGAAGTCCACCATCATCCCGGCGCTGACGGTCGCGGAGAACCTCTTCCTCAACCGACAGGCCGGCCGCGGCCTGATCGACTGGCGCGGGCTGCGCCGACGCGCCGCCGACCTGCTGGGCGGCTACGGGGTGGACGTCGACCCGGCCGCGCCCGCCGGCTCGCTGAGCGTCGAGCAGCGCCAGCTCGTCGAGATCGCGCGGGCGCTCTCCTTCGGTGCCCGGTTCATCATCCTCGACGAGCCGACCGCGCAGCTCGACGCCGCCGCCATCGACCGCCTCTTCGGCCGGATGCGGGAGCTGCGGGCCGCCGGGGTCACCTTCCTGTTCATCTCGCACCACCTCCAGGAGGTGTACGAGGTGTGCCAGGCGGTGACCGTGCTGCGCGACGCCCGACACATCCTCACCCAGCCGGTCGCGACGATCTCCCGCGACGAACTGGTCGCCGCGATGACCGGCGACACCGGCCCGGCGCTCACGGCCGGGGCCGACCGGCCACCGGTGCCGCGGACCGCCCCGGTGGTGCTCGACCTGGCCGGCCTGCGGCTTGCCGGTCACTACCAGGACATCGACCTCAGCGTACGGGCCGGGGAACTGGTCGGCGTGATCGGTTCGGCCAGCAGTGGGAAGGTGACGCTCGCCGAGACGGTCGCCGGGCTGCGCAGGGCCGACGCCGGCACGGTGACGATCGCCGGCGGCACCCCGAAGCCGGGCAGCGTGCCCGCGGCGCTCGACGCCGGGCTCGGGTACCTGCCGCAGGACCGGCACCGGGAAGGGCTCGTGCCGCTCCTGTCGGTCGCCGAGAACGCCACCCTGCCGATCGCCGACCGGCTCGGCCCCGCCGGGATCGTCGCGCCCGCCCGGCAGCGCGCCGCCGCCGAACGCATGATCCGCACGTACGACATCAAGACCGACGGACCGCACCAGCCGGTCAACGGCCTCTCCGGCGGCAACGCCCAGAAGGTCGTCCTGGCCCGGGCCCTGGCCAACGAACCACGGGTGCTCGTGCTGGTGAGCCCCACCGCCGGTGTGGACGTCCGCTCCAAGGCGTCGCTGCTCGGCGCCGTCGCCGGGGCCGCGACCGGGGGCACCGGCGTGCTGGTCGTCTCCGACGAACTCGACGACCTGCGCTCGTGCGACCGGGTGCTGGTGATGTTCCACGGTCGGATCGTCCGGGAGCTGCCCCGAGGTTGGACGGACGCCGAACTGGTGGCCGCAGTGGAGGGAGTGGAGCAGCCGTGACCGGCACCCAGACGATTGCCAAGCCCCCGGCACCGCGCGGCGAGCGCCCCCGCGCCGGGCGGCTCCCGTTGGCCCGGCTGCGGGACCTCGCGCTGGTCCCCGCCATCCTGCTGCTCGTCGTGGTCGGCGCCATCATCGACCCGGTGTTCCTCAGCGCCGCCAACATCACCAACGTGCTGCAACAACAGACCGAACTGGCGCTGCTGGTGCTCGCCGAGGCGATCATCCTCATCGCCGGCAAGTTCGATCTGTCGTTGGAGTCGACGATCGGGCTGGCGCCCGCGTTGGCCGTCGCGCTGGTCATCCCCGCCGCCAGCAACGGGCTGGGCACCGAACTGCCGGCCAGCCTGGCCATCGCCCTCTGTCTGCTCACCGGGCTGGTGGTCGGCGCGTTCAACGGCCTGCTGATCCTGCGGTTCAAGCTTTCCGCGTTCATCGTGACGCTGGGCATGCTGATCGTGCTGCGCGGCCTGCAGATCGGGATCACCGGCGGGCAGAACCTGTTCGACATCCCGCCCTCGGTGCTCTACCTGGGCAGCGCGGTCTGGCTCGGCGTCCCCGCGTCGATCTGGATCAGCGGCACCCTGTTCCTCGTGGGCATCGTCGCGCTCGGCTTCTTCCGGCACGGGCGGGCCGTCTACGCCATCGGCGGCAACACGGACGCGGCCCGCGCCGCCGGCATCCGCACCGACCGCATGGTCTGGGTCGTCCTGATGATCGGTGGCCTGCTCGCGGCGTTGGCGGGTCTGCTGATGACCGGCCGGCTCGGATCGGTCGCCGCCGCGCAGGGCGACGGCATGATCTTCACGGTCTTCGCCGCCGCGGTGATCGGCGGGATCAGCCTCGACGGTGGCAAGGGGACGCTGTTCGGCGCCCTCTGCGGCGTCATCGTCCTCGGTCTGATCAACAACATCCTGACCCTCGCCGGGGTCTCCGCCCAGTGGATCCAGGCGATCTACGGCGGCATCATCCTGGTCGCCCTGATCCTGGCCCGCCTCACCTCCGGCAAGGCCCAGGACTAGACGGTCACCGCGGGCGCCGGGCAGCTCCCGGCGCCCGGGTCGGTGCCGGAGAGGAGCTCCACCCATGCCGCGGATCGCCCTGCACACCCGGCTCAAGCCGGGCAGCGAACGCGAGTACGACGAGGTCCACGCCAACATCCCAGCGGACCTGGCGGCCGCGCTCCGCGCCGCCGGGGTGCGCGACTGGTCGATCTGGCGCGACGGCCGGGACCTGTTCCACCTGGTGGAGGTCGAGGACTACCAGCGGATGCGGCACGAGCTGCGCGACCACCCGGTGAACGTGGCCTGGCAGGCCCGGATGGCGGCTCTGCTCGACGTGCCGGACGACTACTCGGGCACGGACTCCGGACTGTCCCTGGTGTGGGCGCTGTCCAGCGACCGGGGCGGGGCCGACACGTGACCCGCGTAGGACGGTCGGCGGTGACCGTGAGCGGGCTCGGTCTCGGCTGCGCCCAGCTCGGCAACCTCTACACGTCGATCGGCGAGGCCGACGCCGCCGCCACCGTGGCCGCCGCCTGGGACTGCGGCATCCGCTACTTCGACACCGCGCCGCACTACGGTCTCGGCCTCTCCGAGCGCCGGCTCGGGGACGCGTTGCGCGCGCTGCCCCGGGAGGCGTACACGGTCAGCACCAAGGTCGGCCGGCTGCTCGTACCGGATCCGAACGGCGCCCACCGCCGCGATCCGGAGGGCTTCGACGTGGTGGCCGACCACCGGCGGGTCTGGGACTTCACCGCCGACGGCGTGCGCCGCTCGCTGGACGCGAGCCTGGCGCGGCTCGGCCTCGACCGGATCGACATCGTGCTGATCCACGACCCCGAGGACCACCAGGAACCGGCGCTGGCACAGGCCTACCCGGCGCTGCACGAGCTGCGGGCGCAGGGCGTGGTCGGCGCGATCGGGGTCGGGTCGAAGCACTGGCGGGTGCTGCACCGCTTCGTCGCCGAGACCGACGTCGACGCGGTGATGGTGGCCGGCCGCTACACCCTGCTGGAGCAGCCGGCTCTCGACGTTCTGCTCCCCGAGTGCGTACGCCGGGACGTCTCGGTGTTCAACGTCGGCGTGTTCAACAGCGGCCTGCTCGCCGTGCCCCGTCCCCACCCCGGCCTCCCCTACGAGTACGGTGACGTGCCGCCCGCGGTGCTGGACCGGGCCCGGGCGATCGCCGGCGTCTGCGCCCGGCACGGCACCACGCTGCCGGCCGCGGCGCTCGCCTTCGCCGCCGCGCATCCGGCGGTCGCGGCGGTCGTCGTGGGTGCCCACGCGCCTGAGCAGGTGCGACGCAACGCCGCGCTGGCGACGGCGGAGCCGCCGGCGGCCGATTTCTGGTCGGAGCTGGTCGCCGAGGGCCTGCTGCGTCCCGACGCGCCGCTGCCCACCCCGGTCGGTGCCGCGTGATCGTCGACGCGCACCACCACCTGTGGCGGGTCGAGGACGGCTACCGGTGGCTCGACGCCCCGGAACTCGCTCCGATCCGGCGCTCGTTCGGCCCTGACGACCTGCGGCGGGAGCTGTCGGCCGCCGGGGTGGCGCGCACCGTCCTCGTGGAGGGCGGCCGGTGCGACGCGGCCGAGGCGGCCCTCCTGCTCGCGTACGCGCGGACCACCCCGGAGATCGCCGGGGTGGTCGCCTGGGTCGACCCCGCCGACCCGGCGCTCGCCGACACCATCGCCGCCTACCGCGGGTCGCCCGGCGGGGACCTGCTGGTCGGCGTCCGGCCGCAGCTCCAGGGCGAGACGGACCCCGACTACCTGGACCGCGAGCCGGTCCGGCGCGGCCTGCGGACCATCGCCGACGCCGGACTGGCCTTCGACGCGGTGGTCCGGGCCGACCAGCTGCCGGCCGTCGCCCGGGCCGCCCGCGAGCTCCCCGAACTGCGGTTCGTCCTCGACCACCTGGGCAAGCCCCGGATCCGGGACGGGGCGTCGGGGCTGGCCGAGTGGGCCGGGCCGATCGCCGAGCTCGGCGCGTTGCCGAACGTCACCGCCAAGCTGTCCGGGCTGGTCACCGAGGCGGACTGGGCCGGCTGGCGGGTGGCCGACCTGAGGCCGTTCGTGGCCGAGGCGGTCGAGCGGTTCGGGCCGGAGCGGCTGATGTTCGGGTCCGACTGGCCGGTGTGCCGGCTCGCCGCCGACTACCGGACGGTGCTGTCGGCGCTGGATGAGGCGCTGCCGGCGCTGTCGGCCGCCGAGCGGGCGGCCGTGTTCGGCGACACCGCCGTACGTGCCTACCGGCTGCGGTGGTGAAGGGCCTCATACTCTGCGGAACGGATCAGGGTGGAGGAGAACGTGGCAGTCACGGACGAGGCGATCGACAAGATCAAGCAGATGATCGTCGCCGGCGAGTTGCGCCCGGGCGACCGCCTGCCGCGCGAGCCCGACCTGGCCGAACGGCTCGGCCTGTCCCGCAACTCGCTGCGGGAGGCGGTCAAGGCGCTGTCGCTGATCCGGGTCCTCGACGTACGGCAGGGCGACGGGACGTACGTGACGAGCCTGGACCCGGCGCTGCTGCTCGACGCCCTGAGCTTCGTCGTCGACTTCCACCGCGACGACACCGTGCTGGAGTTCCTGGAGGTCCGGCGGATCCTCGAACCGGCAGCGACCGCGCTCGCCGCGCAGCGGGCCTCGGTGGAGGACGTCCACGCGCTGCGGGGCGTCCTGGACCGGTTGGGCGACGACCCGACCGTCGACGAACTGGTCGCGAACGACCTGGAGTTCCATCGGCTCATCGCGGTCTGCGCGGGCAACAACGTGCTCACGTCACTGCTCGACAGCCTGTCCGGGCCGACCACCCGCGCCCGCATCTGGCGCGGCCTCACCCAGGAGGGCGCGGTCGCCAAGACCCGGGAGCAGCACGCGGCGATCCTGGACGCGGTCGCCGCCGGACAGCCCGAGCTGGCCCGGTCGTGGGCGACGGTGCACGTCGCCGGTGTGGAGCAGTGGCTGCACCGGGTGCTGTGACCACCCGGGCCGTCGGCACCGCCGATACCGGACCCGCGCCGGCCACGCACCGGGCGGTGGCCCGCCCGCGACGGCCGCCCACCCGGGTGGCGCCGGTCGGACACCGGCACCCAGGTGGGCGGCCCGTGCTCAGCGGACGTGCACGAAGACCGGGTTCGAGTAGAACCAGAGGTCCTCCCACGGACTCTCCAGCCCGTCGGCGAGCGGTTCCATCTCGTCGGTGCTGGTGCCGCGCACCCGGGCGTACAGGTCCGTCTCCACACCGCGCAGCGTGTGCCGGATGACGTACTCGGCACCCTGCCGACGCCAGTCCCGGGGGCCGAACCGGGCCACCACCGTGGTGGTGGGGTTGGTGTCGGCGTCCAGGTTGGCACTCGGGCCGGTGATCTGGCCGACGATCAGGTCGACCCGGCGGACCTCCGGACGGTCGCCGTTGGCGTTGACGCCGTTCAGCGGGCGGAACCGGATCTCGATCTCGACGTCGCTGCGGTTGCGGCGGGTCAGCGTGATGGTCTCGCCGGTCGCGGCGGTGCGACCCTGGCTCTTCGCCGTCAGGTCGAGGCCCGTGATCAGGTCGCCGGTGGTGACGAAGATCCGACCGTTACGCAGGCCGTCCATGATGTCGGCGTAGTCCTGCCGCGCGTGCACGTAGGTCTTGCTGTACTCGCCCGGCCAGACCTTCTCCGGCAAGATGACGCACTCCTCGCTCAATGGTTGCCTGTCTCAACCAGACAGCCTTCGCAGCACGGTTGAACCGGGCCTGTACGGAACACGCGCGGCGAATGAACAGCGGCGCGATCTCCGCTGACGGCGGTGACCCCGCTCACCGGGAGCGACCCCGCCCGCACGCTGCGGTGGGCCGACGTTCGTCACACCGTCCGGCATTACGGCTTCGGCGCCGTGGGTCCTACGCTGGGCCGAGCGCCGCAGCACGACGGAGGGAGACCGCGATGAGCCAGACGGACAGCACCGACCGCGTCGAGGAGTGGAACGTGGCCGAGGACGACGGCGTCCTGGACGCCTCGGACACCCTCGACGACGACCGCGTCGGTGACCCCCTCGACACCGGCATCATCGCCGAGGACCACTGGTCGGGCGCGAACCGGTACGGCACGACGCCGGCCGAGGAGCGGGCGGGCGAGTCTCTCGACCAGCTGCTGGCCCAGGAGGAGCCGGACATCGACCCGTACGCCGAGGGCGGTGACGACGAGGACGAGCTGACCCGGCGTGGCTACGAGCGGGAGACGCGGGCGGGACGGCTGGTCGCGTACGACGAGGGCCTCGGCGAGGACACCGAGGCCGAGTCGGTGGCGTGGGACGCCGGAATCGACGCCGGTGCCGCCAGCGCCGAGGAGGCTGCGATCCACCTGGTCGACGACCCGTTCGGCCCCGGAGACGGCCCGCTGCGCTGAGCGTCGCGCCCCGGCGGTCGCCCGCTGGGGCTCCGCGCCACCACGCCGGCCCGGGGCGCGACGGCCGCTACGATTGGACCCGGCAGTCCATAAGAGGAGCGGTGGTATGGCGACGTTCACCCGGAAGGGCAGCACGACCCGGCAACGGATCATCGAGGGCGCGGCCGCCGAGATCCGGGAGCGGGGCATCGCGGCGTTCCGGCTCGACGACGTGCTGACCCGCACGCGGACCAGCAAGAGCCAGCTCTTCCACTACTTCCCCGCGGGCAAGGAGGAGCTGCTGCTCGCGGTGGCCCAGCTCGAGGCCGACCGGGTGCTGACCGACCAGCAGCCGATGCTCGGCGACCTCGCCTCCTGGCCGGCCTGGCAGGCGTGGCGCGACCAGGTCGTCGCCCGCTACCTGGCCCAGGGCCAGGAGTGCCCGTTGCAGACGCTGTTCTCGCAGATCGGTGGTCGCACGCCGGGCGCCCGGGCGGTGGTGACCGAGCTGATGCAGCAGTGGCAGTCGGAGATCACCGCCGGGATCCGGCGGATGCAGGACGCCGGCGAGATGAGGGCCGACGTGGACGCCGACCGGGCGGGCGCGGCCCTGCTCGCCGGCATCCAGGGCGGTGTGGTCGTCATGCTCTCGACCGGGGACATCGGCCATCTGGAGGCGGCCCTGGACGTCGGCATCGACAACCTCCGCGCCGACGGCGCGGCGGGCCGCCCAGTCGCGCACTGATCGCGGCGTCCCCCTCCCGGGACACGCGCCGGCCCCGCCGGGTGCGCGCGACGGCGTGCCCGGCGGGGCCGGTGCGGTGCTCAGTGGATGACGACCGGCGTCTTGAGCTCGTCCCCCGGCGTCCCGTCGAGCAGGTGCGACGGCTCCCGCCGACGCGGCAGGAACGCGGCGGGGATGAACGTGAGCGCCACGAGCGCGAACGCCACCCAGAACGTGTTGGCGAACGCGTGGGCCGCGAAGTCGAGCCCCCGCTCGATGAGCGACGGCTCGACCGGCATCTGCTGCGTCAGCTCCGGCCGCTGCTGGTTGGCGATGGCCAGGCCCGCCTCGGTGACCGGCTCGCCGCTCGGGTCGGTCACGCCCGGGATCACCCGGGACCCGTTCAGCTCGTTGGTGAGGATCACCGACATGACGGCCGCGCCGACCGAGCCGCCGATCTGCTGGAGGATGTTGACCAGCGTGGACCCGCGGGCGATCTCCTCGGCGTGCAGCGTCTTCAACGCCGACGTCATGATCGGCATCATCGTGCCGCCCATGCCGAGGCCCATGACGAACAGCGACCCGCAGAGCAGCAGGTACGGGGTGTTGGCGTCGAGCTGCGTGAACGTGAAGAACCCGAGGACGATCAGCCCCAGCGCGAACGGGACGGTGCGGCCGACGGGCACCCGGTCGGCGAGCGTGCCGGCGATCGGCATGGTGATCATCGCGCCGATGCCCTGCGGGGCCATCAGCAGGCCCGCCGCGAGGGTCGACTCGCCGCGCACCTGCAGGAAGTAGCTCGGGAAGAGCAGGCCCGCGCCCATGAACGCGATGATGAACACGAACAGGGTGAGCGACGCGACGGTGAGGTTGCGGTTGGCGAACAGCCGCAGGTCGAGGAGCGGGTGGCGCGGGCGGAAGGAGTAGAGGACGAACGCGACCACCAGCGCGGCGCCGACCAGCATCGGACCCCAGACCTCGGGGTCACCGAACGTCCCGGCCTCGGGCAGCGAGGAGACGCCGTAGAGGAACAGGGCGAGACCCGGCGAGAGCATCAGCATGCCGAGGAAGTCGAACGACTCGGACGGCTCCGGGTTGTCCTTCGGCAGGGCCATCTGCGCGTAGATGAGCGCGATCACGCCGATCGGCAGGTTGATCAAGAAAATCCAGTGCCAGCTCGCGGTGTCGATCAGCCAGCCGCCGAGGATCGGGCCGCCGATCGGGCCGAGCAGCATGGGGATGCCGAGGACGGCCATCAGCCGGCCGATGCGGTGCGGCCCGGCCGCCCGGGTCATGATCGTCATGCCGATCGGCATGAGCATGCCGCCGCCGAGGCCCTGCACGACGCGGTAGGTGATCAGCTGACCGATCGTGTCGGCGGTGGCGCACAGCCCGGACCCGATGGTGAACAGGGCCAGCGCCACCATGTAGAGGCGCTTCGTGCCGAACCGGTCGGCGGCCCACCCGCTGAGCGGGATCACCGTGGCCAGGGCGAGGGTGTAGGCGGTCATCGTCCACGCGACCCGGGCGTAGGACGCGTCGAACTCGTTCTGGAACGTGGGCAGCGCGACGCTGACCACCGTCGCGTCGAGGATCGACATGATCGCACCGAGCACGACGACGCCTGCCACCTTGAGAACCGCGGCGTCGAGCTTGTCCGATGTCGCGACCGCTTGCGGTGTCGCGACAGGTTGCTGTGTCACAAGATCTCCTGAAGTCGGCTTGCCGGCGGACGTGAGCGGTGGTGGCGTGACGTGCCGGGTTGAGGACGGCCGCGGCCGCGGAGGGGCGACGCTCGCAGGGCAGCGTAATCGCCACCGGTGACACTGCGCCCCGGAATAACGCCGCGTCGGGCCCGGCGAGACGTTCGTCACGGTCACCACGCGGGTGCCGGTCGCGCTCGACTCAGGTGTTGAGCACCGGCACCGAGGCGGTCAGCGCCCAGTCGTGACCGATGTCGGCGGCCGTGCGCAGCAGCTTCGGCAGGTGCGCGTCCAGCAGGGTCTCCACGGACGTCTCGGCCGCGTGCACGGTGACGTTGATGGCCGCCACGACCCGGCCGTCGCCGTCGCGGACGCCGGTGGCGATGGACCGGATGCCCGGCGCCAGGTCCTGGTCGGCGAGCGCCCAGCCCTTGGCCCGGACCTCGCGCAGCGCGACGTCGAGTTCCTCCGGCGACGGCTGCCAGCGCGCCGTGATGCCGGAGCGGGACGGCTCGGCGAGCACGTCGGGCAGCGCGGTGGGCGGCAGTGCCGCGAGCAGCACCTTGCCCAGCGACGTCGCGGGCGCGGGGAAGCGGGTGCCGATGGTCACGGCGAGCGTGACGATCTTCGGTACGGCGACGCGGGCCACGTAGACGACGTCACTGCCGTCGAGCTGGGCCATCGACGTCGACTCGTTGGTCTCCGCGACCAGCTTCTCCATGTGCGGGCGCGCGACCTCCCACATGTTCAGCGCGCTGACGTACGTCATGCCGAGTTCGAGGACCCGCGGGGTGAGGCTGTAGCCACGGCCGGCGGCCCGCACGTAGCCCAGGGCCTCGAGAGTGATCAGGATGCGCCGGACGGTCGGGCGGGCCAGCCCGGTGCACGCGGCGATCTCGCTCAGCGTCATCGACGGGCAGGCCGGCCGGAAGGAGCGCAGGACGTCGAGGCCGCGAGCGAGAGCCTCGATGAAGTCGGGTCCCGCGCCCCTTCCGTGGTCACTCATGACCTAATGCTTCCATTGCGCCGAACCGGCGTCCCACTCGGTGTACTGGTACGGATTCTCCAGGATCCGGGTCTCGGGGATGTCGGGGTTCATGCCGCGCTGCCACGCCTCCTCGCCCAGCGTTTCACGCAGGTAGGAGATGGTGGCGTCGACCTTCGCCCGAGCCGCGGCCAGGTCGATGCCGACGAGCCGACCGTCCTGCTTCACCACCTTGCCGCCGACCAGCACGGTGTGCACGTCGCCGCGCTGGGCCTGGAAGACGACGTGCCCGTACGGGTGCAGGATCGGGAACATCGCGGGCGAGGCGTCGTTCTTGATCAGGACGATGTCGGCCTGCCGGCCGGGGCTGAGGGCGCCGATGGACGAGTCCAGGCCGAGGGCGCGGGCGCCGCCGCGGGTCGCCCACTCGACGACGTGCTCGGCGCGCAGGTGGCAGTGGGTGACGGTGTCCTGCTTGGCGTGCGCCTCCAGGTGCTCCCGGGAGCGGTCGGCGCCGAGGGTGGTCCGCATGGCGGAGAAGAGGTCACCGCTCCACCAGACGCTGGTGTCCATCGACAGCGACACCGGGATGTCGTGGTGGCGTAGCTGCCAGGTGGGCGGGTAGCCCTGGCCGGCGCTCTGCTCGCTCTCGGTGGAGACGGAGACCGAGCCGCCGGTGGCGGCGATCCGGTTGTACGAGTCGTGGGTCAACGTCGCGGCGTGCACGTACACGTTCTGCGGGGTCATGAAGCCGTGCTCGTGCATGAGCCGGATTCCGTCGTCGTTGGTGGCACCCCACACGCCCGCGTGCGTGGTGACCGCGGCGCCGAGTTCCCGGGCGACCTCGAACGCGGCCCGCTCGGGGAAGGCGGGGTCGCCGGTGACGTCGAAGGCCATCTGGAAGCCGGCGAGCCTGCCGCCGTCGACGCGGCGGCGGTGGAAGTCGCGGAACTCCGGCGAGGTCGCCCACTCCCACGGGCCCTGCTGGATGTTGCCGTAGCCGAGGACGAACCGGCCCGGCACCGCTTCGAGGGCGTCGACGGCGGCGTCGGCGTGGTCGATCGTCCGGAGGCCGTGCGACCAGTCGACGGTGGTGGTCACGCCGGCGTCGAGGGCCTCGATGGCACCGAGCAGGTTCCCGGCGTGCACGTCCTCGGGCCGGAACAGCTTGCCGGATTCCAGGTAGTACCAGACGAAGTACTGCGTCAGGGTCCAGTCCGCGCCGTACCCCCGCATGGCGGTCTGCCACAGGTGCCGGTGGGTGTCCACCATGCCGGGCATGATGAGGCCGCCGGTGGCGTCGATCTCGAGGGCGCCGTCGGGCGCGGTCAGGCCGACGCCGACCTCCGCGATCCGGTCGCCGACGACCAGCACGTCGGCGCCGGGGAGCACCGTGTGCGCGTCGTCCATGGTGAGAACCAGGCCGTTGCGGAGGACCACCGGCCGGTCGGGTGCGCTCATCGCCAGCCATCCTTTCGAGTGGGTTCCGGACTACTGTCCGCTGTGCGGGCAGCCCGGGTGGCGCTAGTGTGGTCCCGGTCACTGGTCGTGTCAAGCTTCTGTTTCGGCTGGATGAAACTCCCGTTGACAGTCGACACGTCGTCGCGCAAGCTAGGCGCGCGGACAGATGTCCGTAGAACGGACGGTGACATGGCTCAGCACTCTGCCGGGCCGCTGGCGGGCCTCCTCGTCGCGGACTTCTCCCGGATCCTCGCCGGGCCCTACGCGACGATGCTCCTGGCCGATCTCGGCGCCCAGGTGATCAAAGTGGAGAGTCCCGGTGGGGACGACACCCGCACCTGGATGCCGCCGACCCGCGACGGCGTCTCGACGTACTACCTCGGCATCAACCGCAACAAGCGGTCGGTGGCCCTCGACCTCAAGGACCCCGACGACCTCGCGGCCGCACGGGAACTCGCCCGACGGGCCGACGTGATGATCGAGAACTTCCGGCCCGGCGGCCTCGCCCGGTTCGGCCTCGACTACGACACCGTCGCCGCCGGCAACGCGAAGATCGTGTACGCGAGCATCAGCGGCTTCGGCACCGGCGCCGGCGCGAGCTTCCCGGGCTACGACCTCATGGTCCAGGCCATCTCCGGCCTGATGAGCCTCACCGGCGACCCCGACGGCCCGCCCTACCGGGCCGGCATCTCCGTCTTCGACGTGATGGCCGGCCTCCACGCGAGCATCGGCATCCTCGCCGCCCTGCACCACCGCGGCCAGACCGGCCGGGGCCAGCACGTCGAGGTCAACCTGCTCAGCTCCGCCCTGTCCGGCCTGGTCAACCACTCCAGCGGATACGTGGCCGGCGGCACCGTCCCGTTCCGGATGGGCAACGCGCACCCCAGCCTCTTCCCGTACGAGCCGCTGCCCACCTCGGACGGTGAGCTCATCGTGATCGCCGGCAACGACGGGCAGTTCCGCAAGCTCTGCCAGGTGCTCGACCTGCCGGACCTGCCGGACGACCCGCGCTTCGGCCGCAACCAGGACCGCACCGCGAACCGCGAACAGCTGCGGCCCCTCCTCGTCGAACGGCTCACCAGGCGGACCAAGGACGAGTGGTTCCGCGAGCTGCTCGCCGCCGGTGTACCGTGCGCGCCGATCAACACCATCGACGGTGGCGTGGCGCTCGCCGACGAACTCGGCCTCGACCCGGTGGTGACCGTCGGCGCCGTACCGGGGATCCGCAACCCCATCACCTTCTCCGACACCCCCGCCCGGTACGAGCTGCCGCCGCCCGGGATCGACGAGCACGGCGAGGAGATCCGCGCGTGGCTGAAGAGCTGAGCTTCCCGACCGGGATCGGCACGTCCGACCCGACCACCATCTCGCTGCTCGGCAAGGACCTGGCCACCGACCTGATGGGCTCGGTGGGCTTCGGTGAGCTGGCGTACTGGCTGGTCGCCGGTCGCCGGCCCACCGCCGGCGAGGTCCGGGTCTTCGAGACGGTGCTGGTGGCGCTCGCCGACCACGGCTTCACGCCGACCGCCATCGCCGCGCGGCTGACCTACCTGTCCGCCCCGGAGGCCCTGCAGGGCGCGCTCGCCGCCGGCCTGCTCGGCGGCGGCTCCCGGTTCCTCGGCGTCACCGAGGACTCCGGCCGCTTCCTCGCCGACACGCTCGCCGAGGCGGGCGAGGTGACCGACTACGACGCGCTGGCGCTCGAAGCGGTGACCCGGGCGCGGCGGGAACGCCGACTCGTCCCCGGTCTCGGGCACCCCGTCCACAAGGACCAGGACCCCCGCACCCCCGTCCTGATCCGTATCGCCGAGGAGGAGGGCCTGCGCGGCCCGCACCTGCGGCTGTTCGAGGCGATCGGCCGCGTACACCCGCAGGTCCTGGGCCGGACGCTGCCGCTCAACGGCGCCGGCGTCTGCGGCGCCGCCCTCGCCGACCTCGGCCTGCCGATCGACCTGCTGCGCGGCTTCGCCCTGCTCGCCCGCGCCGCCGGGCTGCTCGGGCACCTCGCCGAGGAGCGGCGCCGGCCGCTCGGCATGGACATCTACCGCACCGTGGACCGCAACGCGGTCTACGAGCCCTGACCCCCGCCACCAGCAGCGAGAGGAGTGGGAATGGCCTCCATCGTCGCGGTCATCGCCTCCACCCACCACCCCTTCTACTACAAGGCCAGCACCGCCACCGGTGCGGACCGGCCACCGTTCGCCGACGAGTGGACCCGCAAGATCCTCGCCTTCCGGGAGACGCTGACCCGCGCCAACCCGGACGTGCTGGTGATGGTCGGCTCCGACCACTTCCACCAGCTGTGGCTGGACAACATGCCGCAGTTCCTGGTCGGCAAGGCGCCCTTCTACGACGCCAACTGGTACAACGAGGAACGCGAGTTCGGCCTCCCCCGGATGCTGCTCAAGGGGCAGGAGGACCTGTCCGGGCACATCCTCCGGGCCGGCCTCGACGCCGGCTTCGACCTCGCGTTCAGCAACGAGCTGCGGATCGACCACAGCATCACGTGCCCGATCGTGACGCTGCGCCCCGAGGCCGACCTGCCGATCGTGCCGATCTACACGAACATCTTCGCGCCGCCCCTGCCGCAGCCGAAGCGCTTCGTCCAGTTGGGCCAGACCATCCGCGAGATCGTCGAGTCGTGGCCGTCGCACCTGCGCGTCGCCGTCATCGGCACCGGCCACCTGTCCCTGGAGCTGGGCGGGCCGCGGCAGTTCGGGCCGCACGGGCCGGACCCGGAGTTCGACCAGCGGGCCGTCGAGTGGATCTCCACGGGCGACCTGGACGGCTGCCTGCGGGAGGTGACGCTGGACAGCCTCCACTCCCCCGGCAACGCCACCCACGGCTTCATGGACTTCATGCTCATGATGGGCGTCGCCGGTGCCGGCGCGAAGGCCGACTACGTCGACACCCTCGACCTGTTCCACACCATGGAGGCCTACTTCACCTGGTACCCGAACGGAGCTCCGGCATGAGCAAGTACCTGCTGAACAAGTTCCTCTACACGGTCGACCGGGACCCGGAGCTGGTCGAGCGGTACCGGGCCGAGCCCCGTGAGCTGGTCACCTGGTGGGAGGCCGAGCTGGCCAACACGGTGCTGAACTGCCACACCGGCGAGGCGACCACCTGGCTGCGCCTCGACGAGGTGGAGCGCGAGGCGCTGGCCACCCACGACCACGTCAAGCTCTTCGAGCTGGGCGCCCACCCGTTCCTCACGCTGACGCTGTTCATCGCCATGTTCGAGCGGGACAACACCGAGCCGCTGGAGTACCAGAAGTCGTACGGGGCCCGGCTGGCCCACTTCGGCATGCCCTACCCGGACATCGCGACATGATCCGCGCGGCCCTGCTCACCACCTGCGGGAAACCGCCCACCCTCGGCGAGCGGCCGGTGCCCGTGCCGGGCGCGGGCGAGGTGTCGGTCACGGTCGAGGCCGTGCCGATCACCCCGCTCGACGTCCTGTGCGCCTCCGGCACCAGCTACTTCGGCACTCCGCCCACCCCGTACGTGCCGGGGGTGCAGGGCGTGGGGCGGCTCGACGACGGCTCCCCGGTCTGGTTCGGCACCTCGGCGGGCATGCGGCCGGGCGTCGACGGCAGCATGGCCGCCACCGTGGCGGCGCCGACCGCCGACGTCGTGCCACTGCCGTCCGGCGTGCCGCTCACGCTCATCGCGGCCCTGGGCCTCTCCGCGGTCGCCGCGCACGGAGCCCTGACGTACGCCGGTGAACTGGCCGCCGACGAGCAGGTGGTCGTCCTCGGCGCCGGGGGCGTGGTCGGCCAGGCAGCGGTCCAGCTGGCGCGGCTCGGCGGTGCGCGCCGGGTGGTCGCCGTGTCCCGCTCCGCCAAGGCCCGGGCCCGCGCCGAGGAGCTCGGCGCCGCGGCGTCGGTCCCCTTCCTGCCCGACGACGACGTCACGACACTGGCCGACCGGCTGCGCCAGGCCCTCGACGGGCCCGTCGACCTGGTGCTGGACCCGGTCTTCGGGGTGCCGGCCGCGGCAGCGCTGCGGGTGCTGCGCCCCGGCGGTCGGCTGGTCAACCTGGGCAGCGCGGCGGGGGCGATCTCACCCGTCGAGTCGGCGGTGCTGCGCAGCGGGTCCCTGCGCATCATCGGCTACACGAACAACAGACTGTCCACACAGGAGCGGGCCGCCTCGCTCACCCTCGTCGCCGGGCACGCGGCGGCCGGCCGGCTCACCGTCGACCACGAGCTGGTGCCGTTCGGGTCGGTCGCGGAGGCCTGGTCGCGGCAGGCCGAGGGGACGGCGACCGGGCGGGTCGTCCTGGTCCTCTGACCGGTCGCGCTCGTGTCCACGACGAGGTGGACCCGAGCGCGACCACCGGGTTCTCAGGTGAACAGGCAGAACGGGTGCCCGTCGGGGTCGAGGTGCACCCGCACGTCGTCCTGGGGCTGGAACTCCGCCACGACCGCCCCCGCGGCCACCGCGTGCGCCGACGCCGCGTCCAGGTCGTCGACCTCGATGTCGAGGTGGGTCATCATCTGCGGGTCGCCCGGGCCGGCCGGCCAGACCGGCCGGACGTACGCGGTCTCGCGCTGGAAGGCCAGCCCGGTGCCGCCGCCGGGTGGGCGCAGCACGATCCAGTCCTCCTCGTCCTCCTCCCGGGACCAGCCCAGCAACCGCTCGTAGAACGCGGCGAGGTTCCGGGGCGCGGGCGAGTCGAGCACGGTGGTGACCAGGGTCAGCCGAGGTGTGTCCGTCATGCCGCTCCCCTACCCCGCGGGCGGCGGCGCGTACCACACCGGCCGGCCCCGGCGTCGGCGGCGTGATCCGCCGTCCTGCGGCCCCGAACTCGCCGACGCCCGGCCGTGCGGTCGCCGGTCACCTCCTGCCATGGTGGGAGTCGGCGACGCCCGCGCCGCCGCGAGGAACGGCCCGCCGCAGGAGTCGTCGCCGCCGCGCTCGGACGAGCCTGGACCTGCACGACGCGACGAGCAGGAGGGGGCACGCCATGAGCACCGACGGGCAGAACACCGGACCGCACCGGCCGGAGCATGCCGACGAGGGGCCGCGACGGACTGGACCACGGCGGGGACGGCGGGCGGTGCTGGGCCTGAGCGCGGCGGCCGCCGGCGCCGCGGCCGTGTTCGGGGCGACCACGGTTCCCGCCTACCTCGCGGCGACACCCACGAATCCGCCGCCGCCCGCCCCGCCCGAGGGCCGGTTCGCCGGAAAGGTCGTGCTCATCACCGGCGGCACCTCGGGGATCGGCGCGGCGGCGGCCCACGCGTTCGCCGCCGAGGGCGCCCGGGTCAGCTTCTGTGGCCGCCGCGCGCACCTCGGGGAGCAGGTGCGACGGCAGATCGACGAAGCCGGCGGCACCGCCCGCTACGTGCCCGCCGACGTCCGGAACCCGGAGCAGCTCCAGCGGTTCGTGGACGGCACGGTGGAGGCCTACGGGCGGCTCGACGTCGCCGTCAACAACGCGGGTATCACCAGGACCGCGGCGGTGCACGAGCTGGCGTTGCAGGACTGGACCGATGTCCTGGACACCAACGCCCGCGGCGTCTTCCTCGCCATCAAGTACGAGGTGCCGCACATGCTCCGCGCCGGACACGGCATCATCGTCTGCACCACGTCCGAGTCCCGCCGGCCGGGCGGCGCCGCGTACACGGCGAGCAAGCAGGCATTGAAGGGCATCGTGGAGGCCGCGGCGATGGACTACGGCCATCGCGGGATCCGGGTGAACGCGATCGCGCCGGGCACCACGGACACCCCGTTCGTCCGGCCGGACGGTCTGCCCGACGTCGTCTGGGAGGCGTTCAAGCGGGCCTGGGGGCCGCTCAACGTGTCGGCGCTACAGCGCATGGCCACGCCACAGGAGATCGCCCGCGCCGTCGTCGCGCTGTCCACGGACGACTTCTCGTACCTGGCAGGTTCGACCGTCCTCGTCGGCGGCAGCCCGTACGGTGGTGGCCCGATGCGGATGCCGCCCGGTTTCCCGGAGCGTCAGTGAGCCCGCCGTGCCGGCGGGGCCGTTCGGGAGGGCGATCCCGGCCCGAAGCAGGAGGCCGCCTCCTCCCGCGGCAGGGGGCGGCGGCCGCTGCCGGTGCCTACCATCAGTGACATGCTGGCCGCGCACGTGGACCGCTTCTTCGACCGTCGGTTCTCGGCGGCCCGCCTGATCGTCCTGACCACGGTCGGCGCCGGCGACCTGCTGCTCCTGCACCGGCCCGCCGGAGCGGACGACTGGCTCGTCGCCGCGCTCGCGTTCGGCATGTGCCTGGCCGCCGGCGTTCTCCCGCTCACCGCGACGGCCGGGTTGGCCGGACTGCTCCTGCTCACCGGTTGGTGGGGCGAAGCCGTCCTCGTCCCGGTGAAGGTGATGGCCGCGATCGCACTCTTCGAGCTGGCGCACCGGCGCTCCGGCCGGGAGGTGCACCTCGGCGCCGCGCTGGTGGCGGCGGTGATCCTGGGCAAGGTCGCCGACGAACTGCCGGAGCAGTTCTTCTCGGTGCTGTACCGGGTGGGTGTCGTGGTCGGTGTGCCGGTGCTGCTGGGGGCGTACATCAGGTCGGTCCGGGCGGCTCGGCGCGAGGCCCAGGAGCGGGCGGCGGAGCAGGATCGGCGGCGCCGTTCGGAGGCCCGGGCCGCCCGCGCGGACGAGCGGGCAGCCATCGCCCGGGAGCTGCACGACCTGGTCGCGCACCACGTGTCGTCGATGGTCCTGCGGGTCGGCGTCGCCCGGCACGTCATCCCCACGCCGGACCCTCGGCTGGCCGAGGTGCTCGACGATCTGCACGCCAGCGGCACGGCCGCCCTCACGGACCTGCGCCAGCTGGTTGCCGTGCTGCGTGATCCGGGCCGGGCGGGCGACGACGGGACGGCGGCCACGGACGGGGCCGGTGCGGGGTCCGCCGAGCCGGGCGCGTCCCTGCTCCAGCCGCAGGGGCTCGCCACCGCCGTGGCCACCGCGCTGACCCGCAGCCGCCGCCTCGGCCTGGTCATCGACGCGACCGTGGACCCGGAGCTCGCCTGGAGGCTGGACGCGGTTCGGAGGCTGGCGGTGCTGCGTCTGGTGCAGGAGGGGCTCGCCAACGTCGCCAAACACGCCGGCCCGGGGACCAGGGTCCTGCTGTCCCTGCGGGGCGAGCCCGGGGCCGCCGTCCGGCTGATGATCAGCGACGACGGCGCCGGCCGTGGGGGGTCACCGGCGTCGCTCACGCCCGACGGACACGGCCTGATCGGGATGCGGGAACGCGTCGCGCTGTTGGGCGGCGAGGTCGAGGTGGGACCGGTCGGGGCCGGTTGGCGGCTGAGCGCCGTGCTGCCCGGCCCGGGCGGGTCCACCGGATCGTCCGCGGCGCTGCTCGGAGCGTCCACGTGATCCGGGTCCTGATCATCGACGACCAGTACCTGGTCCGGATGGGGCTGCGCATGTTATGCGAGTCCGCAGCCGACATCGAGATCGTCGGGGAGGCCGAGAACGGCCGGGACGCCGTCCGCCTGGCCGAACGGCTGGCACCCGACGTGGTGTTGATGGACCTGCGGATGCCCGGGCTCGACGGCATCGGTGCCACCCAGGAGATCGTCGGCAACCGGCCGGCCAGCCGAATCATCGCTCTGACGACCTTCGACGACGACGATCACCTGTACCCGGCGCTGGCCGCGGGCGCCTGCGGCTTCATGGTGAAGGACGCTCCTCCGGCTGAGCTGTTGGACGCGATCCGGCGCGCCGCCGGCGGGGGACACCCCGTTCAGCCAGCACGTGCTCACCCGCCTCGTCGACCAGGCCGTTCGCACGCGTACCGTGGCCGTGCCTCGGGAACCGGCGGTGATCGAGCAGTTGAGCCCGCGGGAGCGGGAGGTGCTGGCACTGATCGGGGCGGGCATGTCCAACAAGGAGATCGCCGACCGGCTGCATGTCGGGGTCACAACAGTGAAGACGCACGTTGGCAACCTGATGACGAAGACCGGCACGCCGAACCGGATCCACCTGGCGATCCTGGCCGGCCGCGCCGGCGTCATTCCGGGATAACGGCCCGGCCGGCCGTCGGGCCGGTGGGGTGGTCGCTCGATCGCTTGCCCCGACAGCCCCCGTTGTACGCCTGGGCGCCGGATTCCATTCACCGCGCCGAGAGGTGCGGAACCTAGCGTCACCTGCGGACATTTCGTCTCTGGCCGAATGAGCAGGTGAGCATGTCCTCGACACCCGAGGTCAGCGTCGTCATCCCGACCTTCGACCGCCCCGAGTTGGTCACCCGGGCCGTTCGCAGTGCCCTCGCCCAGACGGTGACCGACATCGAGGTCATCGTCGTGGTCGACGGGCCGGACGGGGCGACCCGGGCCGCGCTGGCGGCGATCGGCGACCCTCGCGTACGCCCGGTGGAGCTGCCCGTGAAGGGTGGCGCGCCGAACGCCCGGAACCAGGGCGTCCAGGCGGCTCGGGCGCCGTGGACCGCCCTGCTGGACGACGACGACGAGTGGCTGCCCGAGAAGCTGGCCGTGCAGCTGGCGCGGGCCCGCACGGCGACCAGCCCGATGCCGGTCGTCGCGAGCCGGCTGATCAACAAGACCCCACGGGCGCAGTTCGTCATGCCTCGTCGGCTCCCCGCGGACGGCGAGCCGATCTGCGAGTACCTCACCGTCCGGCGGGGCCTGTTCCACGGCGACGGGTTCATCCAGACCTCGACGATCCTGGCGCCCACGGAGCTGCTGCGCCGCGTACCGTTCACCGTCGGGCTGCGTCGCCAGCAGGAGCTCGACTGGACGCTGCGGGCACTGGCCCACGACGACGTCGAGCTGGTCTACGCGGCGGAGCCGCTGGTGCTGTGGCACCAGGACGAGGACCGGCCGCGGATCAGCCTGAACTCGCCGTGGGAGGCGCAGCTGGAGTGGCTGCGGGGCATGCGGCCGCTGCTCACCCCCCGGGCGTACGCCGCGATCGTCACGAGCATCATCAGCTCGATGGCGGCGCCGACCCGCAGTGTCCGGGTCTTCCGGATGCTCCTCGCCGACGCGCGCCGGCACGGCCGCCCCAGCGCCGTCGACTACCTGACGTTCCTTCAGATCTGGCTGATTCCTCCGCAGGTGCGGCACACGTTGCGCGATCGGATCCTGGGCCGCCGCCGCCCGGCCACCGCACCGACAGCCTCGGCCGGGCCGGTCCCGCCGGTCGCCTCCGGTGTGGACGCCGCCGCGCCGACCCCGGCCGTGGACCGGCCCACCGATGTCCACGCCTAGGGTCGTCGTCGTCTGGCGGAGCCTGCTGCTGCCGGTCTCCGAGACGTTCGTCCGCAACCAGGGCGACGCGCTGCCGTCGTGGCGGCCGGTGTACCTCGGCGCCCGCAAGGTCGCCTCGCCGATCGCCGCCGACAGCGACGTCATCGTCTTCCCGCAGACGGCCGCCGGCGGCCGCGGCTGGCGGCTGCTGCGGTTGACCGGCGGCTCGCTGCGGCTGCGCAGACTGCTGACCCGCCTGCGGCCGGCCCTCGTGCACGCCCACTTCGGCGGCGACGGTTGGCTGATCAGCCGCACCGCCCAGCAACTGGGCGTACCGCTGGTCATCACGCTGCACGGCTTGGACGTGACACGGCAGGCGGCCGTGCCGGGGCCGCGCGGCGCCCGTCACCGGCGGAACCTGCGGGTCGCGTTCGAGCGCGCGGCCCTGGTCATCGCCGTCTCCGGGTTCATCCGGGACCGCGCGGTGGAGCTGGGCGCCGACCCGGCGAAGGTCCGCGTGCACCACACCGGCGTGCCCGTGCCGCCGCAGCCGCCGGCGACGCCGAAGACGTGGGACGTCATCTTCGTGGGCCGGTTCGTGGACAAGAAGGGCGCCGACGACCTCGTCGAGGCGCTCGGCCTGCTGCCCGACCTGCGGCCACGGGCCCTCTTCGTCGGCAGCGGGCCGCTGGAGGAGCCGACCCGGGAGCGGGCGGCGCGGCTGGGTGTGGACGCCACGTTCGTGGGTGCGCAGCCTCCCGAGGAGGTCATGCGGCAGCTGGCGGCGTCGCGGATCCTCGCCGCGCCGTCCAGAACGGCGGCCGACGGGGACAGCGAGGGGTTGCCCACGACCATCCTGGAGGCCGCGAGCCTCGGGGTGCCGGTGGTCGCCACGCGGCACAGCGGGATTCCGGAAGCCGTCCGGCACGGGGAGACCGGGCTGCTGTGCGCGGAACGCGACCGGGCCGCGCTCGCGGAGAACATCCGGCAGCTCCTCAGCGACGAGCCGCGACGCGAGCAGCTCGGCCGGGCAGCACGGCGGCACGTCGAGACGGCCTTCGACCTCCAGCGACAGACCCGACTGCTGGAGGAGCTGTACGAGCAGGTCGTGGCCGGCTCACCCGGCGCGCGTCGCGACGGCGACCCGGCGGTCCACGCGCCGGCCTGAGCGCGCCCACCGGTCGGGGCCACGGACGTCAGGGGCCGAGTCGGGCTCGGGGCCGGACCTGGTCGGGTCGTCAGTCGCGGGGCAGGACGCGCCGCACGGCGGCGCCGGCGGTGCGGCGGGCCCGGCGGGCCCCGGCCAGGACGAGCTTGCCGGCGCGGGCGGTGGGCGTTCCGGACAGCAGCGCGACGATCTCGCGGGCCCGACGCAGCTCGCCCTCCCGGGCGGCGAGCGTCCGCTCGTACCACTCCTCCCGCTCACGCGCCTCGCCCAGCTCGCGGGCCAGCCGGTCCCGGGTCGCCAGCAGCTCCCGATAGGAGGGGGTCTCGACCCGGGTGGGCGCGTCGCCGGTCGGCGGGACCGGCTCGAACGCCGAACCCGCCAGGGCCGCCAGCGTCAACGCCAACTCCACGGGGTCGGCGGGCGACGGCCACAGGTGCGCCAGGCCGGCGTCGATCAGCCGGACGGCGAGGTGCCGCAGCGCGACTCCCGGCGGGAGCGCGGGCACCAGCGGCGCCAACCCGCCACCGGGCGTCGCCACGAGCTGGTCGACCGGTACGCCCGCGTGGCGGCCGGCCTGCCAGCGGTGGAGCAGCTCCCGCACGGTCGGCAGATCGTGTCGCAGCGCGGCGCCGATCAGCAGATCCTCGACCGTCCGGCCGGTCGGCACCGGGGTGGTCGTGCCGTCCGCGCGGCGCACCAGCGGGCGGCCGGCGCCGTCGACGACGTCGAAACGGTCGTCGCCGAGCGCGACCAGCCCGACGGGACGGCCCGCACCGCGCTCCGGGCCGCTCGGTGACGCCCCGACCCGGTGGCCGGGCTCGGCGGCGTCGCCGGCAGTGTGATCCGAGCCGCCCCACCCGAGGGTGGCCCGCTCGGCCCGCAGGATCCAGGCCGGCGCCAGCTCGGTCGCCGCGCCGTGGCGCACTGCGGTGGCCGCCAGTCGTCCCGGGTCGGTCAGCGCCTCGGGCCAGCCGGCGCAGGCCCGGCCGAGCGTCGCCTGGAGGAATCCGACCACCTCCGGGTCGGCCAGCAGACCGGGCGCGAGCAGGACGGTGGGTGCGAGCGGGCTCGGCCAGGCCGTGTGGGCATCGGTCAGGCGCAGTCCGGCGTCGGTCAGGCGCGCCCGAAGCCGGGCCAGGCCGGCGGGTCGGTCCGGGTCGTACTCGCCGACGGTCGCCCACTCGGAGTCGGTGACCGCCGTGGGTGCCGCCACCAGCCGGTGCAGGCCCAGGTGGTTCTCCACGGCGAGGAGCAGCGCGCCGCCCGGGCGGAGGGTGGCGACCAGTAGGGTCAGCGTCTCGTACCAGGTCAGGTCGGCGCCCTCCGTCGAGCGCAGCCGCTCCAGCCCGTCGAGGGCGATCACCGTGTCGTAGGCGGGTTCGGTGGCGAGCCGTTCCGGCCCACCGCACAGCACCCCCGCACCGGGCCGGCCGGCCAACCGGGCGGCGAGGACCTCCGCGTCGGCGAGACCCCGAACGAGCACGGTCAGGTCGTCGGCCGGGACCGCGTCGAGCAACGCCGGGTCCAGCGGCCCGAGGACGAGGGTACGTCCGGACGCGCCGGCCAGCAGCGGCGCCAACACCGGACCGTGGACCGGCCCCGGCCCGTGCCGGCCGTCCAGGTCCGACCAGAGCGGCATCTCCCCACCGGTCAGTCGCAGGTTCACCGGGTCTCCTCGGTCGGGTCGGCGGGGCGGGCCGGCGGATCGGCGGCGGTGGAGTCGGTGATCGGGTCGGCGGCGTCCCGGGCCGGCGGGTCGGGCCAGCGGAACAGCCGGCGCAGGGCGGCCGGTGGGAGCAGCCGGTCGGCGCCCAGCTCGGCGACGGCGATCTCCCGGGCCGCCGCCGGGTCGACCGCCGGGCCGTGCAGCCGTGGCCACTGACGCCGGATCCGCGGCTGCCCGCCCCACACGGGCACCTCCCCCGCCAACTGCATCGGGTCGCCGTACACGGCGGGTTCGCAGCCGGCGAGGACGCCGTAGAAGATGGCGGTGCACAGCCGGTTCGAGGCGACCCGGCGGTGCCGGCGCAACTCGGCCAACTGGCGGCGCAGGAAGTCCGGGTCCAGGCTGTCCCACCGGCCACCCCGGTAGCCGTGGCAGATCACCCGGAAGCCGGCCCGCTCGTACCGCTCGCGCACCCGGCGGGACCGGTGCTCCTGCCAGTACAGGCAGACCGTGACCGGGCCGGGCTCGGTGGCCCGGATCTCCGCGATCAGCCGGTCGTGGTCGCCCTCCACGTGCTGGCCCTCGAAGCCGTGGAACGGATACCAGATCGTGCCCTCCCGGGGCCGCTCCGGCTCGGGTTCCGGCTCCATCGTCAGCAGGTACGCCCACGGCGCGCCGATCGCGTACGCCTGACGCCGGCCCAGCGACCAGGCCCGGTGCCGGGTCCGTTCGGACCAGACGAACAGCGGCACGCCGGGCACGAACTCGTGGTCGGGTGCCATCCCGTCGCCGATGTTCCAGCCGTGCTGGAGGTAGCCGTGGATGCGCTGGGGTGACCGGTCGTCCAGCCCGCAGTAGCGGGCCAGCACGTGTGAGTGGCCGTAGTAGTGGTTGGCGTGATGCACGGCCGTCTTTCGGTCCCGGGAGCTGGCGCGAGCCGCAGCGTAGCGCCCCCGCGTGAATGCCCGGCCACGCGAACATGGCCACCCGGGGACGTGCGCGATCCGTACCGTCCAGCCCCGGACGGCTCACGTTTCGTCGGTGGGTGCTGTCACGATGCCGTCCACATCGATCGAGCGAGGAGCGACGTGGGCGACTGGACGGATCTGCTACCCGAGCTGACCGAGGCCGACCGGCGGCGGGTCGAGGCCGGCCTCGACGAGGCCGACGCCCGGATCCGGGCCGTGCTGCGGGAGGCGGCGCCGCACCACTACCGGACGCCGGTGACCCGAACGGCGGAGTGGGCGGCGGTCGCGGGCTGGCCGGCCGAGGAGCGTCGCCTCGCGGCGCTGGCGATGCACCGGGAAGCCGCGACCGCCTCGACCCCCGTCGCCCTGAGCGACGTCGTCCGCGACCTCGCCACCGGGGACGTGCCGTGGACGCGGGCGGATCTCCTGTGGTGCCTGCGGCTGGCCGGGTCCGGCTACGACAACGGGTCGTACCTGGAGCTGCCGGCCGCCGTCGCGGCGCGCCTGGCCCCGGCCGAGCTGGCCGACCTGCTGCCGGCCCTCGGCGCGCTGCGTGACGAGGTCGCGGACGACTACTTCCCGCCGGCCGACGTCCGGCGGCGGGTCGTCCGGTCGATCTCCGAGGCGATCGACCGCGCCTCCGCACGTGGCCTGCCGTCCTGGCTGCTGCACGGCGGGGACGGCTTCGGGCCCCTGGCCCGCGCCACGCTGGGCGCCGGCCTCGACGCGGCCGGGGACCTGCTGGCCCACTGCGCCTCGCTGGAGAAGCCGACGCCGACGGCGAAGTGGCTGCGGCAGCTCGACGCCCACCTCGCGGCCACGCCCGGCGGCCCGGCGACCGTCCGCCGGCTCCTGGACCTGTTCGCCGAGCACGGTCGGTGGGTGCGCGACGACACCGACCGCCTGCTGCGGGGGCTGCTGTGGGCGGCGTCGCGGGACGAGGACGACGCGGCCACGGAGGCGCTGGCGCGGGCCGTGTCCACGGCCGCGGCGGCGCCCCGGGACGCGCGCGGCTTTCCGCACGCCCAGCGCACGGCGGTCGCCGGCGTGGGCCTGTTGGCCGGGCGGTCCGGTACGGCGCCGGTGCGGACCCTGGCGCGACTGGCGGTGACGGTGCGGAACCGGGCGGTCCGCAGCCGGGTCGAGGCGGCGCTGGCGCGCCTCGGGGCGCTGCGCGGCTGGTCGCTCAGCGAGGTGCTGGAGCTCGCCGTGGACGACCACGGGCTCGACCGGGACGGCCGCCTACGGGTGTCCGTCGGTTCCTACGAGGCGACGGTCGAGGTCGTGGGCGAGAAGGCGCGGTTGACCTTCGCCCGGCGGGGCGTACCGCTCCGGGGAGTCCCGGCCCCGGTCCGGGAGGACCACGTCGGCGAGCTGGCCGGGTTGCGGGACGTCGTGAAGCGCCTCGGCGCGACGCTCGTGTCGGAGCGGCAGCGGGTGGAGGGGTTGCTGTCCGAGGAGCGCACCTGGGCGTACGCGGACTGGGTGGCCCGCTTCCTCGACCACCCGGTCACCGGCGCCTACGGACGGCGGCTGCTCTGGGAGGCCAGCGGCGACGGCCGGCACTGGTCGGCCGGCCTGCCCCGGCGCGACGCCGCCGGGTGGGTGCTCGCCGGCCGCGACGGACAGTCGGTCACCGGCGACCGGGTCCGGCTCTGGCACCCGGTCACCGCGTCCGTCGACGAGGTGCTCGCGTGGCGCGGGCACGTGCTGGCCGCCGGGTTGACGCAGCCGTTCAAGCAGGCCTTCCGCGAGATCTACGTGCTGACGCCGGCCGAGGAGGCGACGGGTTCCTACTCCAACCGGTTCGCCGCGCACATCCTGCGCTACCGGCAGGCCAACGCGCTCATGCGGGTGCGCGGCTGGCAGGCCGGCTACCTGGGCACCTGGGACGGCGGCTACGACAGCGAGGCCATCAAGCTGCTCGGCGGCGGCGGGTGGCGGGCGTCGTTCCACCACGCCCTCGTCGACACCGACGACGCCGGTCGCCACGACGTCGGGTACTGCACGACCGACCAGGTCCGCTTCGCCCGGCGCGACGGCGCCACCTGGCAGGCCGTGCCGGTCGCCGAGGTGCCGCCGTTGGTCTTCACCGAGGCGATGCGGGACGTGGACCTGTTCGTCGGGGTCACGTCGATCGCCACCGACCCGGAGTGGGCCGACCGTGGCGAGGACCGGTTCCACGCCTACTGGCACCGGGCGGCGGTGGCCGAGCTGACGCCGTCGGCGCAGGTCCGCCGGGACGCGCTGGCGCGGCTGCTGCCGCGGATGGCGATCGCCGACCGGGTCGAGCTGTCCGACCGGTTCCTGCGGGTGCAGGGGTCGATCCGGGCCTACCGGATCCACCTCGGCTCGGGCAACATCCTCATGGAGCCGAACGACGCCTACCTGTGCATCGTCCCGGCGCGCGCCCGGGGCGGCCGCATCCACCTGCCGTTCGACGACGACCCGGTGCTGTCGGTGATCCTGTCCAAGGCGATCATGCTCGCCGCCGACGACGCGATCACCGACCCCACCGTGCTCCGCCAGCTCACCGCGTGACCCGGTCGACCGGCCCGGTCAGCCCGTCCGTCCCCCCTCCCGGGGCGGCAGCGGGTCGTCGTACGCCCCGGACGGCCCCCGGTAGAACTCGCCGTCCAGGTAGGGCAGCGGGTTCGGGGTGCAGCCGTGCAGGCCGAGCGTCTGTTGCTGCATCACCGGCGCCGGGCGGCCCCGCCCCGGGCACCGTTCGTGTCCCATGCCCAGCCGGTGCCCCACCTCGTGGTTGACCATGTAGCGGCGGTAGACGGCGAGACTCGCCCCGTAGCCGGGCACGCCCTTCACCCAGCGCGCCACGTTCAGGACCACCCGGTCCCCGTTGCGGCACGACGTGTAGCCGTCCGGCACGTCCTGGCAGAGGGTGTCCCGGGTGCCCGGAGTGGCCAGGTAGAGGGTGAAGTCGGCCTTCTGGTCCGCACCGACCCGGCGCAGCTGCCGCGCCCCGTCCGCGGTCCACCCCTGCGGGTCGGTGAGGGTGCGGGTGACCTCGGCGGCGAAGTCCGGCACGGACAGGCCGTGGATGTCCCGCTCCACGGCCACCCGGTAACGCCACAGCCGGCCGGTGCCGCCCCGGCCCGGCGCCTCCGCGGCCGCGTACGTCCACCGGTTGCCGCCGTCGGCGGGGTAGGTCACCGGGGCGGACCCCAGCTGGGCCACCACGGCGGGTGTGGCGGCGGGCTGGGCCGCGGTCGCCGGGGCCCCGCCGGCTGCGGCCGGGGCACCGGCGGCGGCCGGATGGCCCACGACGGGCCCGGCGCACCCGCTGAGCAGTGCGGTGAGCAGCAGTACTGCCAGCGGTAGCGGCCGGATGCCGGCTGCCCGGGCCCGCGTAGTGTTCGGTGCCATGCGTCTCCCCTCGCCACGCCCCGCCGTCCGGTGGCGCGCAGGGGGAAGGACGCGGGGGCGGGCCGAAAGGTTGATCTCCTGTGGGCTCAACCATTCCGCCCGCTCATCCGTCCTGTTCCGCGTGAGGTGTGGGAGGCGCGACCATGGGGCGCGGTGACGACGAGTTCGTCGAGTTCGCCCGGGCGGCGTCCGGCCGTCTCGTGCACGCCGCCTTCCTCATGACCGGCAACCACCACCAGGCCGAGGACGCGGCGCAGACCGCGCTGGTCCGCACCTACGCGGCCTGGTCGCGGGTCCGGCACGACGACGCCTACGGGTACGCCCGGACGGTGCTGGTCAACCACCTCGTCGACGGCTGACGACGCCCGATCCGCGAGTATCCCAGCGACGACCTGCCCGAGCAGCGGCGTCCCGACGTCGCCGACGAGGTCGCGACCCGGCGCTGGCTGCTCGGCATCCTCGGCACGCTCAGCCCCCGGGAGCGCGCCATCGTCGTGCTGCGCTACTACTTCGACCTTCCGGAGGCGCAGGTGGCCCGCGAACTCGACGTGTCGGTGGGCACGGTCAAGAGCACCAGCTCCCGCGCGCTGGAGAAGCTGCGCGCCAACGTGCCCGCGACGGAGGAGGTGCGGCGATGAACGAGGCGGAGCAGATGCGGCGGGCGCTGCGGGCGACCGAGCGGGCCGACCTGCCCCCGCTGGACCTCGACGCGATCATGCGGGACGGCCGACGGCTGCGCCGCCGCCGGCACCTCGTGTCGGGCGGGGCCGCCGCGCTGTCGGTGGTGGCGCTGACCGGTGTCGTCGTGGTGGGCGTACGGGCCACGGCCCCGGCACCGGCCGTACGTCCCGCCCCGGTCGCCAGCGCGTCCCCGGCAGCTCCCGCCGCCACGTCTCCGGCGCCGACGGCGAGCCGCCGGGAGCCGGAGCGGCAGCCGGTCGGCGAGGTGGTCGGGACCGGGATCCGGGGCACCGACGGCGACGAGCGGGTGTTGTACTTCGTCCCGGTCGACCTGCCCCGCACGCCCGGGGTGAAGATCGCGCTGGTCGCCGGCCGGCGCGCTCCCGACGGCTCGATCACCTCGGACTACCTGATCAACGATGTCGAGGGGTCGGACCGTCGGCCCGGCTTCCATCAGATCGGGTACGACCAGTCGCCCGAGACCCCGAGGCCGACTCCCATGCCCGGGTTCGGGTACTTCGTGGGGCCCGCCGACCGGATCATCGGCACCGTCGACGGCCGTGAGATCCCCGCCCGGCTGGCCCGCTGGAGCAGGGACACCAGGGTGGTCGTCTTCTGGTTCGACCCGAAGGCGCTGCCGCCGGGCGTGGAGCTCGACGGGATCGTCGCCCGGGACGCGAAGGGCCGCCGGCTCTGACGACGTGGGCGTTGCCAGGGACGGCCAGGTCCCGGATATGTTGCGCCTGGATGGGGTCCGCTGCCGGTGCCACGGTCGGTTCATGACCACTTCACCTCTCACCGCCGCCGGCCACTGGATCGGTGGCGAGACCGTCGCCGGCTCCGCCGGCACCCTTCCCGTCGTCAACCCCGCGACCGGTGACCTCGTCGCCGAGACGGCGGCCGGCACCGCCGCCGACGTCGACCGCGCCGTGGCCGCCGCCCGGGCCGCCTTCCCGTCCTGGTCGGCGACCACGCCCGCACACCGGGCCGCCGTGCTGCGGCGCGTCGGTGCGGGCCTCGCCGCTCGTACGGAGGAGATCGCGTCGACGATCACCGCCGAGATGGGCGCCCCGGTCGGGCTGTCCCGGACGGCTCAGGTCGCCTTCCCGGCGGCGGTGATCGACTCGTTCGTGGGGCTCGCCGACACGTTCCCGTGGACCGAGGAGATCGGCAACTCGCTCCTCGTCCGCGAGCCGATCGGTGTGGTCGCCGCGATCACCCCGTGGAACTTCCCGCTCCAGCAGATCGTCTCCAAGCTGGCCCCGGCGCTGCTCGCCGGCAACACGATGGTCTTCAAGCCGTCCGAGGTCGCCCCGCTCACCGCGCGGATCCTGGCCGAGGTCACCGTCGAGGCGGGCCTGCCGGCGGGCGTGTTCAACGTCGTGTACGGCACCGGCGCCGTCGTCGGTGAGGCCATCTCCGCGCACCCGGACATCGACATGATCTCGTTCACCGGGTCGACCCGGGCCGGGCGGCGCATCGCCGCGGTGGCCGCCGAGACGGTCAAGCGGGTGGCGCTGGAGCTCGGTGGCAAGGGCGCGAACATCATCCTCGACGACGCCGACCTGCCGCAGGCGGTCAGCAAGGGCGTGGCGATGGCGTTCACCAACGGCGGCCAGGTGTGCGGGGCGTGGCCCCGGATGCTGGTGCCGGCGGCCCGGCAGGACGAGGTCGTCGCGCTCGCGGTGGAGGCGGCGGGGCAGTACACCGTGGGGGACCCGACCGACGAGGCCACCCGCATCGGTCCGATGGCCCACGAGGCGCACCGGGAGAAGGTGGCCGGCTACATCGAGCGGGGGGTCGCCGACGGCGCCCGGCTGGTGTTCGGCGGCCCCGGCCGGCCGGCCGGGCTGGAGAAGGGCGCGTACGTCCAGCCGACGATCTTCGCCGACGTCGACCCGCGGTCGGCGATCGCCCAGGAGGAGATCTTCGGTCCGGTCCTGACGATCATCCCGTACGCGGACGAGGACGAGGCGGTCGCCATCGCCAACGGCACGGCGTACGGACTCACCGGCGGCGTGTTCGGCGAGCCGGAGCACGCCCTCGCGGTCGCCCGGCGGCTGCGGGCCGGTCAGGTCGACGTCAACGGCGGCCAGTGGAACGCGCTCGCCCCGTTCGGCGGCTACAAGCAGTCCGGCAACGGCCGCGAGTTCGGCCGCTTCGGGCTGGCGGAGTTCCTGGAGATCAAGTCCATCCAGCGGTGAGCGCGACGGGTCGGCCCCGGCCCACACGTGGGGCCGGGGCCGACCCCAGGCGGGCGGGGCGCTGATCCACGGACCGGTCGACCCTGGCTCCGCCTCGCCGGGCGGGGGAGCCTTGACCAGCCGGAACAGCCGGCGCTCCGGGCCTGTTGGCACGTCGTGAGGACACCCGCCGGACGGGTGGAAGGAGGAGGACCATGGACCGCGCCCGCCTCGCCGGTTTCCTGCGTGCCCGACGGGAGGCGCTCCAGCCGGAGGACGTGGGGCTGCCCCGGGGGCCGCGCCGACGCACCGGCGGGCTGCGCCGCGAGGAGGTCGCCGCGCTCAGCGGCATGTCCGCCGACTACTACAGCCGCATCGAGCAGCAGCGCGGCCCACACCCGTCCGAGCAGATGCTCGCCGCCCTGGCCCGCGGCCTGCGGCTGTCGCTGGCCGAGCGGGACCACCTGTTCCAGCTCGGCGGGTTTCCCGTGCCGCGCCACGCGGTGCGGGCCGACCACGTCAACCCGGGCATGATGCGGATCCTCGACCGGCTCCAGGACACCCCGGCGCAGGTGGTGAACCACCTTGGCGAGACCCTGGCGCAGACGGCGCCGGCGGTCGCCCTGCTGGGCGACGAGACCCGGCACAGCGGGTTGGCGCGCAGCGCGCACTACCGCTGGTTTACCGATCCGCAGGCGCGTACGCCGGTGCCGGCGGAGGACCACGCGACGCGGAGCCGGCTCATGGCGGCGCACCTGCACGCGGCGTACACCCGCGACGGCCGGGGTTCGCGGGCCGCCGTGATCGTGGACGCCCTGCTCGCGACGAGCGCCGAGTTCGCCGAACTGTGGCGGGAACACCCGGTCCAGAGCGCCTACTGCCCGCCCAAGCGGCTGCGGCACCCGGAGGTGGGCGCGCTGGAGCTGCACTGCCAGGTCCTGGTGGACCCGGACCAGTCGCAGACGTTGATGGTCTTCACGGCCGCGCCCGGGACGGAGAGCGACGAGAAGCTGCGCCTGCTCGCGGTCATCGGCGCCCAGCGCGTCTGAGCGGCGGCGCCCCCGGTCAGCTCCGCAGGAACGCGAGCAGGTCCTTGTTCACCTGGTCCTGCATGGTGGCGGTGAGCCCGTGTGGGGCGCCCGGGTAGTAGATCTCCTGCGCGCCGGCGACCAGTTGGGCGGTCTTGTGGGCGGAGTCCTTGACCGGGACGACCTGGTCGTCCTCGCCGTGCAGGACGAGCGTCGGGACGTCGAACTTCGCCAGGTCGTCGCGGAAGTCCGTCTCGGAGAACGCCTTGATGCTCAGGTACGAGTTCCAGAGGCCGGCCTGCATGCTCCAGAGCCAGAACTGGTCGAGGATGCCCTTCGACACCTTCGCGCCCGGCCGGTTGGCGCCGAAGAACATCTGCGCGAAGTCCTGGTAGAACTGCGAGCGGTCGGCGAGGAGTTGGGTCCGCAGGTCGTCGAAGACACTGATCGGCAGCCCTTCCGGGTTGTCCGGTGTCTGCACCATGATCGGGGGCACGGCCGAGATCAGCACCGCCTTGGCCACCCGGCTCGTGCCGTGGCGGCCGATGTAGCGGGCCACCTCGCCGCCGCCGGTGGAGTGCCCGACCAGCGTCGCGTCCCGCAGGTCGAGCGCCTCGATGACGGCGGCCAGGTCGTCGGCGTAGCCGTCCATGTCGTTCCCGGTGCCAGCCTGGCTCGACCGTCCGTGCCCGCGCCGGTCGTGGGCGACCACCCGGAACCCGTTCTGCGCCAGGAAGAGCATCTGCCCGTCCCAGGCGTCGGCGTTCAGCGGCCAGCCGTGGGAGAAGGTGACGACCGGGCCCTCACCCCAGTCCTTGTAGTAGATGTCGGTGCCGTCCTTGGCGGTGAGGTAGCTCATGCCCGGATGCTATGGGCGGCCGGGCGGCTGCCGGGCCGCATCCGGGAAATGCCGCTCGCGTCCGCCGCCCCGGCCGGAGTAGCGGGCCGGGCTGACGCCGAGGTGCCGCCGGAAGTGGCGGTTCAGGTGTGACTGGTCGAAGAAGCCGGCCGCGGCGGCGACCTCCGCGGGGCGCTGCCCGGCGAGGAGCAGGCGGCGGGCGAGCTCGATCCGGCGGCCGGTCAGGTACGCGTGCGGCGGCAGCCCGTGCACCCGGGTGAAGGTCCGGACCAGGTGGGTCGGGTGCGCGTGCAGCAGCGCGGCCGCCTCGTCGAGGGTGACGCCCTCCACGGTCCGCGCGTCGAGCAGTTCCCGCAGCCGCACGGCGAGCCCGGGCGCGGGCGGGGCAGCACCCGGCGGGGCGGAACCGGACGGGGCGGCCCGGCGCAGGTGCCGTCCGAGCCGGTCCAGGATGAGGGCGAGCCGGCTGTCCGCCTCGAACTCGTCCCCGGGCCGGGCGAGCACGCCGTGCAGCTGGTCGATCCGGTGGCGCAGCGGCGGGTCGGGCAGGCTCGGCCGGTCCACCGCGTGACCGACCAGCTCGGCGCCGAGCACGGACGTGTCCAGGTAGAGGACGCGTTTGCGGAAGCCGTGCGGGGTGGCGGCACGGCCGTCGTGCGGCACGTGCGGGGGCAGCAGCGTGACGGCCGTCCGCAGCGCGCCGTGGTGATGCCGGTCGAGGTCGTAGCGGACCGCGCCGTCGTCGACGAGGAGCAGGGTCCACACGTCGTGGGTGTGCGGTGGGTAGGCGTGGTCCACGAAGTGGGCGTGGAACACCTCGGCGACCCCGGCCACGCCCGGTCGCCACGCGCTGACGTGCGGATCCGCCGGCCCGGTGGCCACGCTAAGAACGTACAAGACCGGTGGCCGCCGGGGCGGGCAGGGTTTCCGGCATGACCGAACCGATCCGTTTTCCCACGAAGATCGCCGTCCTGCTCCGAGAGGACCTGGCCGGCTGGCAGCGACTGAACGTCACCGCCTTCCTGGTCAGCGGCGTCGCGGCCGCCGTACCGGAGTTGGTGGGCGAGGAGTACCGCGACGCGGACGGCACCCGCTACCTGCCGATGTTCCGTCAGCCGGTCCTGGTCTTCGCCGGTGACCGGTCCACCCTGGCCGGCGCGCACTCACGCGCGCTGGACCGGGGCCTGCCGATGTCGATCTTCACGCAGGAGCTGTTCGCCACCGGCAACGACCGGGACAACCGCGCGGCCGTCCGGGCGGTCGGGCGCGACAAGCTCGACCTGGTCGGGTTGGCCGTGCACGGCCCGCGCACGGCGGTGGACAAGGTCCTCAAGGGCGCCCGCATGCATCCCTGAACCGACCGGGCTGGGGCATCGTGCACGGGGTGTTCACGCCGCGTTCCGTCCGGGGTTCCACTGTGGCGGGCGGCGGACGTTTGCATCGGGCCGGCGGCGACCGCCGCCGACAGATGCTGGAGGCATTGTGGGTACGACTTCGATTCGAGTACGGGCGCTCGCGCCCGCGGTGGCGGCGATCTCGCTGCTCGCCGCGGCGCCGGCGCTCGGCGCCCCGGCGCACCCGACCCCCGGGCGGCCGGTGGAGGCGAGCTGCGCGCCGGACGCGTCTCTGCTCGGCTTCTCCGACGCCCTCGACAAGGCCACCTTCCGGGGCACCCAGGTCGCCGGGCTGTCCGCGCTGACGTCCACCCGCCCCTCCCGGGCGCTCGCGCTGGTGGACAACATCGGCACCACTCCGGCCCGGGTGTACGAGCTGGGCCTGGGCACCGACCGGCACGGTGTCGACGTGGACGTCCGCGACGTCACCGTCCTCAGCCGGCCGGACGGCACGCCGTACACGGGCGCGGACTTCGACGGTGAGGGCCTGGTCGCCGAGAACGGCGGGGCGACCGTCCTGGCCAGCTCGGAGCGGGAGCCGTCCATCCGCCGGTTCCGGCTCTCCGACGGTCGGGAGGTCGCGTCGCTGCCGGTGCCGGCCCGGTTCCAGGTCACGCCGGCCGGTGAGGCCGCCGTCAACCAGACCTTCGAGGCCCTGGCGACCACCCCGGACCACCGGACGCTCTACGCCGGCATGGAGGGTCCGCTCGCCCCGGACGGCCGCGACGCCGCGGGCCGCGGTCTGCAGCGGATCCTGCGGTACGAGGGCCGCGAGGGCCGCGCCTACACCCCCGCCGCGCAGTACGCGTACCGCACCGACCCCAACCTCGGTCTGGTCGAGCTGATCGCGCTCGGCGACGACCAACTGCTCGCCGTGGAGCGGGGCTTCACCACCGGCGTGGGCAACACGGTGCGCGTCTACCGGGTCTCCGCGACCGGCGCACCGGACGTGTCCGGCGTGCCGTCCCTGTCGACGGTCGCGGATCCCCGTACGTGGCTCGGCAAGGAGCTGCTGGTCGACGTCGCCGACTGCCCGCCGTCGGGCGCGACGAGCAAGCAGCCGCAGCCCAACCCGCTGCTGGACAACATCGAGGGCGCGGCGCTCGGCCGGGACCTGCCCGGCGGCCGTCGCGAGCTGTACCTGCTCTCCGACGACAACGGCAGCGCCACCCAGACCACCCGGGTGTACGCGCTGTCGGTGAAGCTGCGGCCCGAGGTGAGCCTGAAGAGCCGGGCGCTGCTGTCGGCGACGGCGTACCAGCCGGGCCCGGTGTCCGGCACGCAGCTCTCCCCCGCCCCGGTCAACGGGGTCACGCCGCCGTTCCCCGGCCAGCCCATCCCCGGCTTCTCCGCGGTGATCCCCGCTCGCGCCGGTGACCGGTCCGGCGAGCGGCTGCTCGCTATGCCGGACAACGGCTTCGGCGCGAAGAACAACTCGGCGGACTTCCTGCTGCGGGCGTACGAGATCGAGCCGAGGTACGGCAACCACACCGTGACGATCCACGGGCACGTCAGCTTCCGGGACCCCGACCACAAGGTGCCGTTCCCGATCGTCAACGGGAACACCCGCGAGCGGCTGCTGACCGGCGCGGACTTCGACATCGAGTCACTGGCCCGGGACGCCCGGGGCGACCTGTGGATCGGTGACGAGTTCGGGCCGTACCTGATCCGCACGGACCGGACCGGCAAGGTGCTCCAGGCGCCGATCCCGCTGCCCGACGGAACGAAGTCGCCCCAGTCGCCGGACCTCGCGCCGGGTGAGAACCCGACGCTGCGGGCCAGCAACGGCTTCGAGGCGATGGCGACCGCCACGGACGGCTGGACGCTCTACCCGATCCTCGAGGGCGCGCAGGTCAACGACCCCGACCAGCGGCGCCGGGTGGTCTACGAGTTCGACGTCCGCGCCAACCGCTACACCGGCCGCACCTGGTCGTTCCGGGTCGACGACCCGACCCTGCTGGTCGGCGACGCCGCGGTGCTCGACGGGCGGCGGCTGCTGCTGATTGAGCGGGACAACGGCATGGGCCGGCAGTCGCTGGTCAAGCGCCTGGTCGTGACCGACCTGGACGAGGTCGGTGCGGACGGCTACCTGGTCCGGCGTACGGCGGTCGACCTGATGCACATCGCCGACCCGAAGGGCGTCTCCACCCCGGCCCGCCCCGGTGAGTACGGCGTCGGCCCGCTGTTCTCGTTCCCGCTGCAGTCGGTCGAGTCGGTGCTGCCGCTGGCCGGTGACCGGGTCCTCGTCGCCAACGACAACAACTTCCCCGGCAACGACGGGCGGATCGCCGGCCGTCCGGACGACACCGAGCTGATCGTCATCGACGTGCCCGGCCTGCGGTAACCCGTCATGTCGGGCGGCCTCGACCGCTCGACGAACGGCCCCCGGCGCCACGCGCCGGGGGCCGTTCCACGCACCGGGCACAGGTCCGTCAACCCGGTGGGCGACGCCGGCGCGGCGAGGTACAGTGCAGGCCATGAGGATCACCAGGCGTCTCTTCGCCGCGGCCGCGCGAGCTACCCGCTCGACGGTCGCCGCCGCCTGACCTCTTTTCTCCCGCCGGCGACCGGTTACGGTCCGCCGGCGCCGTTCGTCCTCTTCGCACCGTCCCGCGCCCCGCGGACCTTTCCGGTCGACCACCGATCCGAAAGGCCCACGCCATGACACCCGAGCAGATCACCGGGACGTTCGTCGACTTCTACCGCGAGCGGGGGCACCTGCTCCTGCCGGAGAGTTCGCTGGTGCGGCCACCGGACGATCCGGTGCTGTTCACGACCTCCGGGATGCACCCGCTGACCCCGTACCTGGAGGGCCGGCCCCACCCGCTCGGCCGCCGCCTGGTCAACGTCCAGCGGTGCCTGCGCACGACCGACCTGGACGAGGTCGGCGACTCCACCCACCTGACCGTCTTCCAGATGCTCGGTTCGTGGTCGTTGGGCGACTACGACGGCCCGCGGAGCCTGCGCTGGGGCTACGAGCTGCTCCGCGACGGTTTCGGCGTCGAGCGGGACCGGCTGCACGCGACCGTGTTCGGCGGCGACGGGCCGGTCGGGCCGGACACCGGCTCGCTGGAGACCTGGGGCGAGCTCGGTGTGCCGGTGGAGCTGACCGGCCACGAGAACTGGTGGTCGAACGGTCCCACCGGGCCGTGCGGTCCCGACTCGGAGATTTTCGTCTGGACCGGGGACACCCCACCCACGGGCACGCCCACCACGGACCGACGGTGGATGGAGGTGTGGAACCACGTGCAGATGCGCTACCACCGTGACGGCGACGGTCGCCTGGGACCACTGCGGCAGCACAACGTCGACACCGGGATGGGTCTGGAGCGCATGGAGATGGTGCTGCGCGGCGGCCGGTCGGTCTTCGAGGGCGAGAGCTTCCGCCCCTGGGTCCGGACGGTGACCACACTCTGGCAGCCGGACGAGGAGACGCTGCGCCGGGTCTGCGACCACCTCCGGTCCAGCGTCGTGATGATCTCCGACGGCGTGCGCCCGTCGACCACGGGCCGGGGTTACGTGCTGCGCCGGCTGATACGGCGGATGCTCACCCAGCTGTGGCGGGATGACCCGTCGCGCACCCTGTCCGACCTGCCCGGCGAGCCGTTCCGGCACACGCTGGACGGATTCCGGCTGGGCACCGGGTTCGGCGATCCGCGGGACGTGCTGCTCGACGAGGAGCGTCGGTTCCGTGGGTTGCTGCGGCGTGGGCGACCCGTCGTCTCCCGGTACCGGTCGCGGGGTCCGCTCACCGACGAGGACTACCGCTACCTGCACGACACGCACGGCCTGCCGCGGGATCTGGTGGACGGGTTGCTGACCGAAGCGGCGTGATCGGGGCCGTCGTCGTGAACAGACATTGATACCTGTCCACCCCTCTGTAACAATTAACAGACTTTACAGTCGGAAGCGGTGGAAAGGACCATGACATGGCGCGACGAACGGCCGCGACCCTCCCCCGCCGAGCCCGCACCCGGTTGGCCGCCGCTCTCGCGGCGGCGCTGGTCGCCGTGCCGGTCGGCCTCACCGTCGGCGTCCAGACCGCCTCCGCGGCGGCCGTGGGCGCCATCACCGGGTACGGCGGCAAGTGCGTCGACGTGGCCGCGGCGAGCACCGCCAACGGTACGGCCGTGCAGCTCTACGCCTGCAACGGAAGCGCGGCGCAACAGTGGACGGTCGCCGACGACGGGACGATCCGCGCGCTCGGCAAGTGCCTCGACGTGGCCGCCGCGAGCACCGCCAACGGCGCCCGCGTCCAGATCTACGACTGCAACGGCACGGCGGCACAGCAGTGGTCGTCCACCGGCGCGCAGTTGGTCAACCCCAACGCGGGCAAGTGCCTCGACGCGACCGGGCCCAGCTCGGCCGACGGTACCCCGCTGCAGATCTGGACCTGCACCGGCGCGGCCAACCAGAGCTGGACGCTGCCCACCGGGGGTGGCACCCCTCCCCCGTCGGCCGGCTTCACCCACCCCGGAGTGCTGGTCAGCCGCGGCCAGCTCGACTTCGTCCGCGGCCGGGTCCAGGCCGGCGCGCAGCCCTGGACGTCGGCGTACAACCAGATGATGGGCAGCCGGTACGCCTCCCTGTCCCGGACCCCGGCGCCGCGTGCGGTCGTGGAGTGCGGCTCGTACTCCAACCCGAACAACGGCTGCACGGACGAGCGTGAGGACGCGATCGCCGCGTACACCGACGCACTCGCCTGGTACGTCACCGGGGACGCCCGGTACGCCCAGAAGGCCATCCAGATCATGGACGCCTGGTCGGCGACGATCACCGCGCACACCGGCAGCAACGCGCCGCTGCAAACCGGGTGGGCGGGCTCCGTCTGGCCACGGGCGGCCGAGATCATCCGGCACGCGTACGGGAACTGGCCGAACGCCAACCGCTTCGCCACGATGCTGCGCACCGTCTACCTGCCGATGGTCCGCAACGGCTCGAACAGCAACGGCAACTGGGAACTCACCATGATGGAGGCGGCCGTCGGCATCGCCGTGTTCCTCGACGACCGGGCCGCCTACGACGCGGCGGTCGCCCGCTTCCTCAACCGGACCCGCGCGTTCGTCTACCTGCCCAGTGACGGCGCCCTGCCCTACACCGTGCCGGGCAGCGGCTTGGACACCAGCGGGGAGATCATCAACTACTGGCACGGCCAGTCCACCTTCGTCGCCGGCCTCGCGCAGGAGACCTGCCGCGACTTCACCCACACCGGGTACGGCATCTCGGCCATCTCGCACGTGGCCGAGACCTCCCGGATCCAGGGCCAGGACCTGTACCCGCAGGTCGGTGAGCGGCTGCGGCACGCCCTCGGCCTCCACTCGCGCTACCAACTGGGCGAGGCCGCGCCCTCCTGGCTCTGCGGCGGCAGCCTCACCCGCGGCCTCGGGCCGATCACCGAGGTCGGCTACAACGCCCTGGCCAACCGCCTGGGCAACGCGATGACCAACACCCAGACCCTCACGGTGCAGCAGCGACCCGCCGGCACCAACAACCTCTTCGTCGCCTGGGAGACCCTGACCCACGCGGAGAACCCGAACTGACCGTGCGCCACGGCGAGGAGACGGGGCCGCCGCCGGATGGGCGGCGGCCCCGGCACACGTGGGGCGCCCGGGTCAGTCGAGGCCGAGGCCCCGGCGACCGGTGTCGTTGAGCTGCTCGGGCCGGAACCGGTCCGGCCAGCTCCGCTCGTAGTGCTCCGCCGGGAAGTCGTCCGGGCTCGAACCGGTGCGCAGCGCCTCCCGGACGGTGGCGGCGTACCGCTCGTTGCGGGGACACCACGGCGCGGCGGGAATGTACATGACGTTGCCCCAGCCCTTCTGGTCCCGCACCGGCGCGACGCTGTGGATCATGTCGCAGTGCCACCAGACGGAGTCGCCGGCCCGCACGTCGGGGATGCCGCTGAGGGCCCGCATCAACAGGGGGTGCCACCGCTCGTTGGCCGGGAACACCTGGTTGACGGTCACTCCGCACATGTCGTCGTCGGGCACGTCGGCGAGCAGCGGCCGCAGCATGAGGTAGGCCATCGCCTCGGGTATCGGCACGGTGTGCAGGACGCCCTGGTCGTGGTCCATGTCGGACAGGGCCGTCCACCCCTGGAAGGTACGGAACGCCGAGCACATGGTGCTGCCCGGATACTGCGGGCCGGCGGTGCGGTGTGCGGCGTCCCACGGGTCGTACTGCTCGACGGTGCCGTCGAAGAGGTGCCGGAAGGCCCGCTGGTAGGACTCGGTCATCCACAGGTCCAGCGTGCCGGGGTCCAGGTGGGCGCCCAGGCCGGCCGAGTCGGCGCCCTCCGGGCGCCGGCGGATCCGGTCGGGGTAGAGCGAGTCGCGCTCGGGGTCGAACCACCGTACGCCCTCGGACTCGTGCTTCCACTGTCGGTTGAGGAACGCCTGCACCCGGGCCATCCGGTCGCTCTGCCGGGCCTGCATCTGCGCCGGGGACCAGTAGATGGGGTAGATCTCGGGACGGGAACCGACGCTGCCGAAGAAGTCGTCGCCGGGGCCGCGGTAGTTCTCGAAGAACCGGTTCCCGTCGACGTAGTCGACGATCTCGCGGTCCCACCGCAGGGCCTGGTCGCGGTCGAAGTGGCCACGGACGACGAGGCAGCCCCGCCGGCGCAGCAGCGCGAGCTGCCCGGCGGGCACGGTGCCCGCGGCGATGTCGGCGTAGTCGACGACCGGCCAGACGGACTCGCCGCGCTCGCGGGCGGTGGTGATCTCGTCGACGGCGGTCCGGACGCGGCGCTCGACGACGGCGAAGACCTCCTCGACCGTACGCCCGGACGCGGTGATGCGGGCGCGCAGTGCGGCCTTGACCTCGCGGATCGCCGCCGGGAGGTCGGCCGGGGTCTCCTCCCAGTGCGGCAGGTCGGGCAGCGCGCCGGTGACGGGTGCGGTGGGAGCTGACACGGCCACTCCTTCTAGTCAGTTCTCCTTACTTGAAGCGACTGTACGGGCGCCTCCCACTTCTAGACAAGAGCCCTGTCTAGAATCTTGGCGTGGATGCTGCCAAGCCGTCGTCGGAGCTGGTGCGGTCCCTCACCGACGAGCACGTGCTGCGGGCGTTCCTGCGCCACCGGCGGCTGACCCGCGCCGAGCTGGCGACGCTCACCGGCATCTCGAAGCCGACCGCCGGCGAGAGCGTGCGGCGGCTCACCGAGCGCGGCCTCGTGGTCGACACCGGCGAACGCACCCCGGGTGGTCGCGGCCGTGGGCGGGTCGGCTCCTACTACGCCCTCACCCCCGACGCCGGAACGGCGCTGGCCGTCAGCATCGCGCCCGAGGGGGTGGGTGCCGAACGCGTCGACGCCTACGGCCAGGTCCTGGCACGGGCGGAGCGGACGGTCAGCCGCCCGGCTCGCCCCACCGACGTCGCCACGGCCCTGCGGGCGGCGCTGGCCGACCTCGGCCCGGCCGCACCGGGCACGCCACGGCTCGCGGTCGTCAGCGCCGCCGACCCGGTCCACCGGTCCACCGGCCGGCTGATCCACCTGCCCGACGCGCCGTTCCTCGTCGGCGAGCTCGACCCGGTGGGGATCCTCACGCCCCACGTCACCGGGCCGGTCGTCGTCGACAACGACGTGAACTGGGCGGCCCAGGCCGAACGCGCGCACGGCGCCGCCGAAGGGCTCGACCACTTCGCCTACCTCCACCTCGGCGAAGGCCTCGGCTGCGCGATCGTCACCGACGGCGAGGTCCGGCGTGGGCACCACGGCATCGCCGGAGAGATCGCCCACCTCGTCACCACCGGACCCGCCGGTGAGGCGATCCCGTTCATCGAGGTGTTCGGCCGGCTCGGCCTGCGCCGGGACGCCTCGACGGCCATCGACGTCGCACGGCTTCTCGCGGCGGCCACCCCGCCAGGGCCCGTCCGCGACGCGGTGGTGGCGGCGGTCGACGGCGTGCTGGCTGCGATCGTCGCCCTCGGCGACCCCGAACTGGTCGTCGTCGGCGGGTCCTGGGGTCCAGCCCTGGTCGAGGCGATCCGCACGGCCTCCGCCCGCTCCCGTCGACCGGTGCCGGTACGCGCCGCGGACCTGACCGACGAGCCCTCGCTGGCCGGCGCGCGGGACCATGCCCTGGCCAGCCTGCGGGCGGCCATCGTCGCCACCGCCCACCAACCCCCACCGCCAACCCAGACCCACTGACCCCGCCCCCGATCCCCCGACGCCCTGTCCCCCGACCCCCTGTCCCACGGCCCTCCGGCCCTCCGACCCTCCGACCTGGGACCGGCCGCCCCCCGCCCCCCGGACCTGGCCGATCATGCAGCTGTAGCGCCTCCCAAAAGCACCGAGCCGGCATCATTCAGGCACCACAACTGCATGATCACCACGTCACTGGGGCGATCTTGCAGTTGGCGCCCCGACGCAAGGGGCGAAAGCCGCATACCGAGGGCCGAAAGTGCAAGATCGCGCCGGGTGGGCGGGGGCGGCGGGCGGGGGTGGTTGCGGGGTGGGTTGAGAATCGGGCGGGAGGATTTGTTGGTGCGGGCCGTGGTGGCGGGTGAGGGCCGGCGGGGCCTTGACGGGCGGAGGAGACGGGTGTCCGGATCGGATCGTCAGGGTCGGTTGCGCCGGTACTGGGACCGGCACGCCGACTCGTACGACCGGCAGATGGCCTTCGCCGAGCGTCGTCTCTTCCGCGACACCCGGGCGTGGGTCGGCGGCCGGGCGACCGGGGACGTCCTGGAGGTGGCCGTCGGGACGGGCCTCAACCTGCCGCACTACCCGGCGGGAGTGCGGCTGACCGGGGTGGAGTGGAGCCCGCGGATGCTGGCCGTCGCGCGGCGGCGGGCACCGGAGATCGGTCGCGACGTGGACCTGCGGCTGGGCGACGCCCAGGCGCTCGACCTGCCGGACGTGTCGTTCGACACCGTGGTCTGCACGTTCTCGCTGTGCGCGATCCCCGACGAGCGGCGGGCGCTGGCCGAGATGCGCCGGGTGCTGCGCCCCGGTGGCCTGCTCCTACTGGCCGACCACGTGCCGTCCACGGTGTGGCCGGTACGCGTCGCGCAGCGGATCGCCGAGCTGGTCAGCGTGCCGGTGGGCGGCGAGCACTTCCTCCGCCGGCCGGCGGCCCTGGTTCGGGAGTGGGGCTGGGAGGTCGAGGCGCACGACCGGTTCGCGCTCGGCATCGTCGAGCGCCTCGCCGCCCGCAAGCCTCCGGCCTGACCCGCCCCACGCCGGCCCGCCCGGGTCGGCGAGCACACCAGCCCCAGCCGCGGTACGAACGCGCCGGCCCGCCCGGACACGCGAGCGCCCCGGGCCGCCCGTGACGGGCGGAGGCACCACCGGCGTGCCCCGGGTAGCGGGCGCAGGCGCGGACCGGCGCGCCCCCCCGCGAGCGGGGCGCCGGACGGGACGGCGCGGGTCTGTGGTGATCGTCACCGCCGCGCCGGTCGGCCCGACGGTCAGTCGCCGGCGCAGTTGTTGCTGACCCGGCGGACGGTGTACTCCCGGTCGTCGGTGGTGATGCCCGATGGCTCGCCGTCGAAGTGGGTCTCGACCTTGTCCCAGCCCCGGCGCTGCTCATAGTGCAGGTGGGGGGCGCCGGAGTTGCCGGTGCTGCCGACCTTCCCGATCTGCTCGCCCTGGGCGACCTCCTGCCCGACACGCACCAGCGGCGGTTCGAGCAGGTGGAGGTACTGGGTCTCCCACCGGCCGCCGTGGTCGATCTTCACCCAGTATCCACCGCCCCGGCCGCGCGGGCCGTCCGGATCCTGCGGGGTGCGACCGCCCAGGGAGCCGTTGATGCCGGCGACGGTGACGGTGCCGGCGTACGAGGCGAGGACGGGACGACCCCACGCCTCGCCCTCGGTCGGGAACAGGTCGACGTCGTAGTCGTCGTGGCCGGGATAGGTGCCGAGTTGCCAGGTCTCGCCGCAGGCGACGGGGAGCTGGAAGAGCGGACGCGGGCCCGGGGGCCGCAGCAGCGGCACGACCACGATCGCGACGGCGACGAGGGCGACGAGCGCGCCCAGCGCAAGAGCGATCCGGAGGATACGACGAGTGGGGCGATCATTGGAGAGGGGGCTGGTCGAACGGCCGGTGGTCACCGGAATAAGAATGTCAGAGCCTGGCAAGACAACGTTGTCCCGTGGCGAGCGAAAGGGTTAAAACCGGGCGCTAATGGCCTTAATAGGCACATATCGCAGCGGGGAACGTCTATATTGCCGGGTTGTTACGGAAATGTTGGCTTCCTCACTTGCGGATGAACTTCTCCGCGCAATACGTTGCCGTACACAACAAAACGGTGCAGGACCCATCCCCTCCCGGAGGCATCCCATGACGTTGGCAGCAAGGTGGCGCCAACGATGAACGCCGCGCCCACACTCCTTGAGATGCGCGCCATCACCAAGGAGTTCCCCGGAGTCAAGGCTCTCTCCGACGTCAACCTCCAGGTGCGCGCCGGTGAGATCCACGCGATCGTCGGCGAGAACGGTGCCGGCAAGTCGACGCTGATGAAGGTGCTCAGCGGGGTCTACCCGTACGGCAGCTACGACGGCGAGATCGTCTACCAGGGTGAGGTCTCCCGCTTCGCGGACATCCGTGCGAGCGAGCGGGCCGGGATCGTGATCATCCACCAGGAGCTCGCCCTCATCCCGCACATGTCGATCACCGAGAACATCTTCCTCGGCAACGAGCCGCGCAAGGCCGGCGCGATCGACTGGAAGGCGGCGAACCGCCAGGCCATCGAGCTGATGGCCCGGGTCGGCCTGCGCGAGGACCCCGACACCCTGATCAAGGACATCGGTGTCGGCAAGCAGCAGCTGGTGGAGATCGCCAAGGCGTTCGCCAAGGACGTCAAGCTGCTCATCCTGGACGAGCCGACCGCCGCGCTGAACGAGGACGACTCGCAGCACCTGCTGGACCTGCTGCGCGGCTTCCGCGAGCGGGGCATCACCTCGATCATCATCTCGCACAAGCTGAACGAGGTCGAGGCGATCTCCGACCGGATCACGATCATCCGTGACGGCCGGACCATCGAGACGCTGGACGTCAAGGGCGACGGCGTCGACGAGGACCGGATCGTCCGGGGCATGGTCGGCCGTGAGCTGCACAGCCGGTTCCCGGACCACACGCCCAAGATCGGCGAGGTGTTCTTCGAGGTCCGCGACTGGACCGTCCGGCACCCCATCTCCGCCGAGCGGCTGGTCGCCAAGCACTCGAACTTCGTGGTGCGCCGGGGCGAGATCGTCGGCTTCGCCGGCCTCATGGGCGCCGGCCGCACCGAGTTGGCCATGAGCGTCTTCGGCCGCTCCTACGGCGTCTACGAGTCGGGCACGATCGTCAAGGACGGCAAGGAGATCGTCCTCAAGACGGTCCCGGACGCCATCGCCCACGGCCTCGCGTACGTCAGCGAGGACCGCAAGGCGATCGGCCTGAACCTGCTCGACGACATCAAGACGTCGACGGTGGCCGCCAAGCTTTCCAAGATCACGCGACACGGTGTCCTCGACGAGGTCCAGGAGTACCGGGCCGCGGAGGAGTACCGCAAGAACCTGCGCATCAAGGCTCCGACGGTCGACGAGGGCGTCAACAAGCTCTCCGGCGGCAACCAGCAGAAGGTCGTCCTGGCGAAGTGGATGTTCACCGACCCGGACCTGCTGATCCTGGACGAGCCCACCCGCGGCATCGACGTGGGTGCGAAGTACGAGATCTACGGGATCATCCAGCGGCTCGCCGACCAGGGGAAGGGCGTCATCGTCATCTCCTCGGAGCTGCCCGAGCTGATCGGGCTCTGCGACCGCATCTACACGGTGTCGGAAGGCACCATCACCGGTGAAGTCGCCCGGCAGGACGCCGACCCGGAGAACCTCATGAAGCTGATGACCTCTACGAAGAAGATGCAGACACGATGAGCCGACTGAAGGAACTCCAGAAGAACCTCTTCGGAGGAACCACGTCCAACGCCCGTCAGTTCGGGATGATCTTCACGCTGGTCGCGATCGTCGTCCTGTTCCAGATCCTGACGGACGGCCTGACCCTGCGATCGGACAACCTGATCGCCCTCTTCCAGCAGAACTCGTACATCCTGATCCTGGCCATCGGCATGCTGATGGTGATCGTCGCCGGGCACATCGACCTGTCGGTCGGCTCGATCGCGGCCTTCGCCGGCATCCTCGTGGCCAAGTCCATGGCCGAGTGGGACCTGCCGTGGCCGGTCGCCATCCTCTTCGGCCTCGCGATCGGCGCGGTCATCGGCGCCTGGCAGGGCTTCTGGGTGGCCTACATCGGGGTACCCGCGTTCATCGTGACGCTGGCCGGCATGCTGCTCTTCCGCGGCGGCAACCAGTTCATCGGTAACGCGAACACCATCCCGGTGCCGGAGGGCTTCCGGCAGATCGGCTCCGGCTTCCTGCCGGAGACCGGCCCGAACACCGGCTACAACAACCTGACCCTGCTGCTCGGCCTCGCGGCCGCCGTAGCGGTGGTGTGGCGGGAGTTCCAGGCCCGTAAGACCCGCCGGGACATGAACGCCGACCCGATCCCGCTGTGGATCTCGATCCTGCGGATCGTGGTCATGGTGGGCGTGCTGGCCTTCGTCACGCTGCGCTTCGCCAGCGGCCGGGTGGGCACCAGCTTCCCGATCTCCGGCATCATCCTCGTGGCGCTGGTCCTGGCCTACTCCTTCTACACCCGCAACACCGCGGGCGGCCGGCACATCTACGCGGTCGGCGGCAACTCCCGCGCCGCGGAGCTGTCCGGTGTGAAGCTCAAGCGGGTCAACTTCATGGTCATGATGAACATGTCGATCCTGGCCGCGCTCGCCGGCATGATCTTCGTGGCCCGTTCGGCGGCCTCCGGCCCGCAGGACGGCAACGGCTGGGAGCTCGACGCGATCGCCGCGGTCTTCATCGGCGGCGCGGCCGTCTCCGGCGGCATCGGCACCATCAGCGGCTCGATCGTCGGTGGTCTGGTCATGGCCGTGCTCAACAACGGCCTCCAGCTGATGGGTGTCGGCACCGACCGCGTCCAGATCATCAAGGGCCTGGTCCTGCTGCTGGCCGTCGCCCTCGACGTCTACAACAAGAAGCAGGGACGCTTCTCGGTCATCGGGAGCATCACCCGCTCGTTCCGTCGGGACGACACCCCGGCCGCACCACCATCGACGTCCGACGCGGACCGCGAGCCCGCCAAGGCACCAGTGGCCGGCTGACGCCGACCACTCTCCCCATCACCATCCGAGAAAGGCACGCACCTCTCATGCGCAAGATCATCGGCAAGGCGGTGGCCGTAGGCGCCATCGCGGCGCTTGCCCTCACCGCCTGCGGCTCCGGCCGCGACGAGGGCACCAGCGGCTCGGGCTCCGAGGCCAAGGGCTTCGCGGCCAACTCTCTGATCGGTGTGGCCCTGCCGGCCAAGACCTCGGAGAACTGGGTCCTCGCGGGCGACCTGTTCACCAACGGCCTGAAGGAGGCCGGCTTCCAGGCTGACGTGCAGTACGCCGGCGCGTCGACCACGGTCGCCGACCAGCAGGCCCAGATCACCGCCATGGTCACCAAGGGCGCCAAGGTCATCGTCATCGGCGCGACCGACGCCGCGCAGCTGTCGACCCAGGTCGCCGCGGCCCACCAGGCCGGCGCGAAGGTCATCGCGTACGACCGGCTGATCGTCAACACGCCGGACGTCGACTACTACGTCGCGTTCGACAACTTCAAGGTCGGCCAGCTCCAGGGCCAGGCCCTGCTGGACGGCATGAAGGCCAAGAAGCCGAACGGCCCGTACAACATCGAGCTGTTCTCCGGCTCGCCGGACGACAACAACTCGAAGGTCTTCTTCGACGGCGCGATGGACGTGCTGAAGCCGGAGATCGACAAGGGCAACGTCGTGGTCGCGTCGGGCCAGACCGACATCAAGCAGACCGCCATCCAGGGCTGGAAGGCCGAGGGTGCGCAGGCCCGCATGGACCAGCTGCTGACCTCGACCTACGGCAACAAGGAGCTGGACGGCGTCCTCTCCCCGAACGACACCCTCGCCCGGGCGATCATCACCTCGGTCAAGGGCGCCGGCAAGCCGGTCCCGGTCGTCAGCGGCCAGGACTCCGAGGTCGAGTCGGTCAAGTCCATCATGGCCGGCGAGCAGTACATGACCATCAACAAGGACACCCGCAACCTGGTCAAGCAGACCATCGACATGGTCAAGGCCCTCCAGGCCGGTAACGCCCCGCAGGTCAACGACACCAAGACGTACAACAACGGCGTCAAGGTCGTCGACACCTACCTGCTCCCGCCGGTCGCCGTCACCAAGGCCAACGCGGCCGAGGCGTACGCCAACGACCCGAAGCTCGCGCCGCTCACCAAGTAAGCAGCGGGAGTAGTCAGCACGGCGTCGGGTCCCGGAGAAATCCGGGACCCTTCGTCGTCTGACGGGCAGCAATCCTCATCAGCACAACAGCAGACGAAAGGAGGCCGAGAATGGTGCTGCAACCCGCCCTGTCCGGCCTCCCCCGTGGCCGCCCGGCCACGGAGTCCCTCACCACCGTGGCTCCCGGCGCCAGCCAGGAGGAGATCCGCCGCCAGAACCTCGGCGCGCTCCTGCGCCACGTCCACGTCCACGGCCCGACCACACGGGCCCAACTCACCAGCCGCCTCGGCCTGAACCGCAGCACCATCGGCGCGCTCGCCGGCGACCTCGTCGCCGCCGGCCTGGTCACCGAGGACGTGGCCCCGAGCGTCACCCGCCGCGCCGGGCGCCCGTCCCTCGTGGTGAGTCCCCGCTCCGACGGGGTCTACGCCCGGGCGCTGAGCATCGAGGCGGGGAAACTGCGGGCCGCCCGCATCGGCCTCGGCGGCCGGATCCTCGACCTGCGCGAGACCGTACGTCCCGCCGGGATGTCCGCCGTCGACGCCGTCGGCGCCCTGGCCGACATGGTCCGCGACATGGAACGCGCCGTCACGGCGGACGCGGTCTGCGTGGGCGGCGCCGTCGCGGTGGCCGACACGGCGCGCGACAGCGACGGACGGATCCGCTTCAGCGGGCCCGACGAGACGCTGCGCGCCGCGCTGGAGGCGGAGATCGCGGTCGGCCTTCCCTTCCTGGCCGGCGACCTCGCCGACATCGCCGGCCTCGCCGAGCACATCCGCGGCGCGGCGGCCGGCAGCGGCAACCTCGTCTACCTGCACGGCGACCTCGGGGTCAGCGCCGGGCTCATCATCGACGGCCGGCTCGTCGTCGGCCACCAGGGGCACGGCGGCCAGGTCGGCCACATGGTCGTCAACCCGAACGGACGGCCCTGCTGGTGCGGGTCGCGCGGCTGCTGGGAGACCGAGATCGGCGAGGCCGCGCTGCTGCGGCACGCCGGCCGGGAACCCGACGCCGCGGGCGGGGTCGCCGAGGTCCTGCGCGCCGCCGCCCAGGGCGAGCCGGCGGCGACCGAGGCCGTCCGCCGGGTCGCCGAGTGGCTCGGCTTCGGCGTGGCCAACCTGGTCAACATCATCAACCCGGACACCGTCGTGCTCGGCGGGTCGCTCGGCGAGATCTACGCGGCCGCGTCGGACACCGTCCGCCACCGCCTCGGTGAGGTGGCGCTGCCCACGTCGTGGCCCCAGGTGCAGCTGCGTACGGCGGCGCTCGGCTGCGACGCGGCCCTCATCGGCGCCGCGGAGCTGGCCTTCGAGCGCCTGCTCGCCGACCCGCTGAACGTCGGGGGCGCCGCCTGACCCGGCGCGCGTCCGTCGCGGCGGTCGACGGTGCCGCCCGAGAGGCGCCACGCCGCGACGGACGACCCGCCCGCGGCCACCGTCCGGTGGCCGCGGGCGAGCACCGGCTCAGTGTCCGGTCGAGTTGTACGCCCGTGCCGTCACGCGCACCTGCCGCGGAGTGTCCGGCCGGTCCGGCCAGGAGACACCCACCTCGCGCGACTCCCCCGGCAGCAGCCAGAAGTAGTTGTCGTCGTAGCGGGCGGGCAGGACCCGGTTGCCGTCGGCGTCCCGGACACTGAGCCGCACCAGCGCGGCCACGCCGCTGCCGGTGTTGCGCACCGTGGTGACGACCGTGGCACGGCCGTCGGTGGTGCGTACGCCGCTGGTCTTCGTCGTCAGCCGGGCGGGCGCCAGTTCGTTGAGCACCCGCATCTCCTCGGCCTTCCCGTACCGCCAGTAGGTGTTCTCCGAGAGCAGCCGGTCACGGCCGTCGCGCAGTTCCAGGCGGACCAGGTGCAGTCCGGCGCCGACGGGCGCGGCCACGGTGAACGCCTCCGTGGTGGCGGACGCGGCCACGTCCAGCCGCTGGCTCCGCGGGGCGCCCAGCGACCGGCCGTTTAGGTCGTACCGGCGGGCGGTGACGGTCACGCCGGTCAGGGCCGCCGCGGTGTGGTTGACGGCCCGGACCCGCCAGGTCCCCGGATCGGCCTGGACGTGCACCGGCTCGCAGCCCTTGCGGGAGCCGTAGTAGGCGCCGTTGACGTCGAGGTCGTAGTCGTACGTCTGCCACACCGTGCTGTGCCAGGCCGGGTGCGACATCCACAGCAGCAGACCCGTCGCGTCCCGCCACAGGTGGGCGTTCCACGCCTCGAACATCGCCCGGTGGCTCTCGTAGTTGACGAACTGCGCCCGGGTGGCGAACTCGTCGAGCGACCCGGACGCGCCGAGCCGGGCGTCGATCGCCTGCTGGTAGGTGTCCACCCGCTGGTTGCCGATGGTCGACCAGTCGTGGTGGTTCCACACCTCGCTGATCGGCCACTCCGGCTGGTCGCCGACGAGGTTGCGCATGCTCTCCACGACCGACACGACCGGCATACCGATCTCGGTGTGGAAGCCGAACGAGTCCGCCTCGTAGATGGTGTTGTCGACGTACGTGGTCGGGTCGACCCAGTGGTACGGCCCGCGTCCGCTGACGATGCCGGCGGCGGAGTTGGGGATGTAGAGGATCTCCGGGTGTTCGGTGGCGACCGCGTCGGCGAGCCCGGCGTTGACGATCGGCGGCGGGTCGCCCTCGTTGGCACCGCACCAGACCACGATGCTCGGGTGGTGGCGGAACCGGCGGATCGTGTCGGCGGCGATGTCCACGTAGCCGGGTGGGTCGGGCAGGAACTGCCCGGCCTGCCAGAAGTCGTTCCAGACCAGGATGCCCTGCTCGTCGCAGGCCTGGTACAGCTCCTCACGGTTGCTGCTGCCCAGCCAGTTGCGGATCATCGTGAAGTTCATGTCGCGGTGCATCTCGACGGTGTCCGCGAGCCGGTGCGGCAGGACCCGGCGCAGGAGTTCGTCCCAGCCCCAGTTGCCGCCCCGGGCGAAGACCGGCACGCCGTTGACGGTGATCTTCAGTTCGGTGTTCTTGTTGCTGACCGCCTTGACGTCGGTCCAGTGCTGCCCGTCGTCGGAGACCTGGATGACGAAGTCCCGGGCGTAGGCCTGCTCCCACACGATGGTGATCTGGTCGAAGGTGGCCGGGGCGCCGAGGTCCACCTGGATCCACTGGTTGTCCTCGAAGCGGGACGACCACCGGGTCCGGGGGTTGCCGTCGACGGCCCGCTCCGGGCCGTTGGCGTCACCGTCGGACGACGACGCGGTCGCGGTGGCGTTCCGAGCGAGGTCGACGTCCGGTTCGGCCTGCCGCTGCACGGAGAGCGTCCACATCGAGATGCCCCACGAGGTGGCCCGCGCGCCGGCCTGCACCCGCAGGTGCTGCGCGGTCTGTGCGGGGAAGGTCTCGACCTGGGTCGCCCGGCTGCCCAGCGGGGTCTCGTTGCTGACCGCCTTCACGTCGGTCCAGGCGTCCCCGTCGTCGGAGACCTGGACGCGGTAGTCCAGCGCGTACGCCTGCTCCCAGACGATGGTGACGCGGTCGACGTCGGTGGCGGCGCCGAGGTCCACCTGGATCCACTGGTCGTCCTCGTACTTCGAGGCCCAGCGGGTGCGGGGGTCGCCGTCCACGACGTTGCCGGCCACGTTGCTGTCGTTCTCCGACGAGGAGGCGAGGGCGGTGCGGCCCCGGGCCAGGTCGGGGCCGTCGCCGTCGGAGACGGAGAGGGACCACAGGGACACGCCCCAGTCGGTCGCGCGCTGACCGGTCTGGATGCGGACGTACTGGGTGCGACGCCGGTCGAAGGTGACGGTCTGGGTGGCGGCGCCGTCGACGAACTCCAGCGGGGGCGTGCCGGGCGGCGAGATCTGGATCGGCTGGTGCCAGTCGTAGGCGAACTCCCGGACGCCGAAACGGAGGTCGCGGTGGTCGCTGACGCGGCCCTTGGCGGTTGCGGTGATCGCCAGGTCGTAGAGGTGGGGCTCGCCGTAGCCGTTGGGCCACCAGAGCCGGGGGTTGCGCAGCCGCAGCGCGCGGAAGCGCTCCGGCGTGAAGGTGACGGTGGTGTGCCCGCCGGCGGGAACGGTGACGGTCTGCTCGACCTTGACCTTGTCGAACGTCGCGCGGACGGTCACGGTGGTCGCGGTGGCGGCGGCGTTGCGCACCGGTACGGCGATGGTGACGTCGGCGGTGCCGGTCCGCGGCAGGTCGGGCAGGGTGGTCTTCACGTACGGGTCGCCGAGGACGGCGGCACCGGTGCTGCGCAGCCGCACGTGGTCCCAGAGGCCGGTGACCCGGTCGCGGACGGCGGGCATCCAGTCCCAGCCGGACACGGCAAGGTAGGTCGGCGCGTCCAGGTAGTGGCGGGCGGACTGGAGGAACGTACGCCCGTCGGTGCCCTTGTCGCCCGGGGTGCCGGGGTGCGGCATCGGGGTGACCCGCACGGCGACGACGTGCTCGGCGTGGCCGGCGAGGGCGTCGGTGATGTCGAAGGCCGCCCGCGCGAACGGGTGGGCCACGCTGCCGACCTGCTTGCCGTTGACCCAGGTGGTGGCCTCGTGGTTGATGCCGTCGAACTCGAGCCAGATGTGGCGGCCCGGGGCGGTGTCCAGCCCGCGTGGCAGCCGCAGCGCGCGCCGGTACCACCAGCTGTGCCGGGACAGCGCCTCGGGGATGCGCAGGTTGTTGAAGCCGGAGACCGGGTCGGGCAGGTGTCCCCGCTCAACGAGGGTGCCCAGTACCGTGCCGGGCACGGTGGCGGGCAGCCAGTCGCGCACGTCGACGCCGCGGGCGGACAGCGCGGCACCGTCGGTGCTGCCGGCGAAGTCGTCCATCGTCAGCGCCCAGCCGGACTCCAGGGGCACGGTCCCGTCGGCGGCCACCGTCAGCTCCGGCGCCGGCCGGGTGTTGCCGCCCTCCCAACTGGTCCAGCCGGTGGCCGGCGGGCGGTGGCTCAGCGGCGTGCCGTAGACCTGGAAGCCGTTGAGACCGACGGGGTTCGTGGTGGACCGCTTGGTCGCGGTCATCCGCACCCACCGCGCGGTGACCGGGGACGGGAGGCGGACGGCCTGGACGCCGCCCTGGCCGTTGCCGGACTCGTACACCGACTGCCAGGTCTTACCGTCGCCGGAGACCTCGATGCGGTAGGCGGTCGCGGCGCTGGACAGGATCTCGTCGCCGTCGGTGTGGGTGTAGTCGCCGTCGAACGGCCCGTCGGCGAGGGTGGCCTCGAAGACCAGGGTGACCGCCTCGACCCGGCACGGGGCCTGCAGGTCGACGGTGATCCACTGCGGATCGCCGGGCGCGGCGCGCCAGCCGCTGCCCCGGACGCCGACCTGCGGCAGGCCGTCCACCGCGAACGAGCCGGGTGTCGGCGCGTAGTCCGTCGAGGACACGGTCACCGGACGGTGCAGCGCCAGGTCGGTGCTCGGCGGCGTCGGCGGCGGCGGTGCCGCGGTGGCGGCGGACGCGCCGGCGGCGTCCGGCAGAACCACCGTCGCGCCGAACGACGCGAGCAACGTGGCGCCGGCGGACAGGAAGGTGCGCCGCGAAACGGACGGCGACTCGGGCATCGTGCCTCCAAGGAGCTGACAACGTTGTCAGATCCTCGCGAGGGGTTTCAGACATGTCAAGACCTCGCGGCGGACGTGATCGGCCCGTATCCCGGACAGGAGTGTCGGGACCGCCGTTCGTGACGGCCGGCGGCGGAGGCATGACGAACGGTGGCGACAGACGCGAGCGGCGGTATGGTGCTCCCGTGACCACCGACGCCAGCCGTACGAGGCGACCGACCATGGTGGACGTCGCCGCCCTGGCCGGGGTGAGCCTGAAGACCGTCTCCCGGGTCGTCAACCAGGCACCCCACGTGCAGCCGGAGCTGGCCCAGCGGGTGCTGGCCGCCGCCGCCGAGCTGGGTTTCCGTCGCAACCACCTGGCGAGCTCACTGCGTTCCGGGCAGACCACCGCCACGATCGGCCTGCTCATCGAGGAGATCGCCAACCCGTTCTACGCGGCCATCGCCGGCGCGGCGGCGGAGGTCGCCCGGCTGCACCGCACCATGTTGATCATCGCCAGCTCCGAGGAGGACCCGTCCCGCGAGCAGGAGCTGCTGAGCGACCTGTGCGCGCGCCGGGTCGACGGTCTGCTGGTGGTCCCGGCCGGCGACGACCACTCGTTCCTGCACGCCGAGGTGGAGCTCGGGACCCCGGTGGTGTTCCTCGACCGGCCCGCCGGGGGTCTGCCGGCCGACACGGTGCTGCTGGACAACCGCGGGGGCGCCCGTGACGGGGTCGCCCGCCTGGTCGAGCAGGGGCACCGGCGGGTCGCCGTGCTCTTCGACTCGACCCGCGTCTACACGATGCGGGAGCGCTTGGCCGGTGCGCGCGAGGCGCTGGCGGCGGCCGGCGTGCCGGCCGACGACCGGTTGGTCCGGGACGGCGTGCGGGATCCGGCGACCGCGGCCCGGGTGGTCGGCGAGCTGCTCGACGGCGACGACCCACCGACCGCCTTCTTCTGCCTGAACAACCGCATCACCCTCGGAGCGGTGGAGCAGCTCCACCGGCGCGGAGGCGACGCCGCCCTGCTCGGCTTCGACGACTTCGACGTGGCCCGGCTGCTGCCCTACCCGCTCACCGTGATCGCGTACGACACGCACCGGTTGGCCCGCACCGCCGCCGAGCTGCTGTTCCGCCGGATCGCGGGTGACCGGTCGGCGCCGCGCACCCTGCTGATCCCCACCGAGCTGGCCGAGCGGGGCGTCCGCCGGGCCTGAAGCCGGGTCAGGCCGTCAGCAGCACGCCCGCGTACGACACCCCGGCGACGACCACCCAGGCGCTCAGGCCCAGCGCGGCGGCTCGCCCGCCGGTGCGGGCGAGACCGGGCAGGTGCACGGCGCTGCCGAGCGCGAACAGCGCGGCGGTCAGCAGGACCTCCTGCCCCAGGCCCGCCCCGGCGAGCACCGCCTCGGGCAGCCAGCCGGTGCTGCGCAGGCCGATCATGGCGAGGAAGCCGACGACGAACAGGGGGACGATCGCGGGCAGTCGGCCGGGCGTCCGGGCGCCGTCGGCGTCCGGCCCGTCCGGGCGGCTCTGCCGTGCCCGCCGCCGCAGGCCGAGGGCCACGGCGGCCACCAGCGGGGCCAGCAGCGCGACCCGCATCAGCTTCACCAGGACCGCGTCACCGAGCGCCGCCGACCCGGCGGTCTGCGCCGTGGCGACGACCTGCCCCACGTCGTGCACGCTCGCCCCCACCCAGCGGCCGAACTCCACGTCGTCGAGGCCCAGCGGCTGCTGGAGCAGCGGAAGGACGGCGATGGCCAGCGTGCCGCAGAGGGTCACCAGGGCCACCGAGGCGGCGGCGTCCTCCTCGTCGCTGCGGGTCGCCGCGCTGACCGCGCCGATGGCGGAGGCGCCGCAGATCGCGTAGCCGGCGGCGATCAGCAGCGGCTGGTCGCCGCGCAGACCGATCCGGCGCCCCAGCCACCACGTGCCGCCGAACGTCGCGGCCACGACCGCGAGCACCATCAGCATGCTCGGCCACCCGAGTTCCCGCACGTCCTGGACGCTGAGCTTGAGCCCGAGCAGCACGATGCCCACCCGCATGAGGCGCTTGGCCGCCACGCTCAGACCGGGCCGGGCCGCCCCGCGTACGCGCTCACGGAGACCGGGAAGGTGGGCGGCGGCGACACCCAGCACGATCGCCGCGGTCAGCGCCGGCACGGCCGGCACCAGCAGGTGGACCGCCCAGGCGAGGGCGGCGCCGACGGCCGCGAGGAGCAGACCGGGTAGGAGACGCCGGGAGGCGTCGGACGATCGCGATCCGGCCGGCCGCGCGGAACCGTCGACAGCCTCCCGAGGGGACGCCTCCGGACGGCCGGGGCCGATCAGCGCGGTGCCGGAACTGGGCGCGACGGTCACGACTCGTCGGTCCGCAGGTCGTACACCCGGCGGACGCTGGACCCGAGGCGGGAGATGTCCGCTCCGTAGATGTGCAGGGACACCGCCTTGCCGGACCCGCCGTTCCAGACCCGGTGGATGTCACCGGGCGGCGCGAAGCCGCAGACGTCGCCCGGACCGTTGACGACGTCCTCGGTGGCGACGAGCCGGGCCACGGCACCGTCGGAGACCAGGCGGAAGCGCCGCTCGTGCTCCTCGCCCTGGTGCACCCCCGTGACGCACCAGGCGACGTGGTCGTGGATGGCGGTCTGCTGGCCGGGGAGCCACACGAGCGCCACGATCGAGAAGCTGCCGTCGCGCTCCGCGTGCAGCAGGTGCTGACGGTAACGGTCCGGGTCGCCCTCGTACTGCTCCTCGGTGAGCAGGTCGGACGCGCCCAGGTGCGGGGCGAGCTGCTCACCGACCAGGTAGGCGGTCAGGTCGGGCGGGAGACCCCGGTCGACCACGCCCCGGACGTCCGTCACGAGGCGCGCGAGGCGCGAGGTGGTGGCGGGGGCGACACGGACGGCGGCCGGAGTGGTCATGACCCCAGCCTGACCGCTCGCGACCCATCACGTCCAACAACAGTTTCTTGGCGAGTCCTAAGAGATTCTTATGGGTTGATGGCGTCGCTGACGTCCGCGGTCACTCCGGGACGTCGTCGCCCCGGCGGCCCGCCACGCTCGCGAGGGCGTCCAGCACCTGGGCGGTTGCCGGGACACGCAGGTGCTCCCGCAGGACGTACGCCGACACCTGACGCCGCGAGGCCGGCAGGAGAGGACGGCCACGGACCTTGTCCCGGCGCAGGAAGGAGAGCGTGAGCCCGGGCATCATCGCCACCCCGAGGCCCTGCGCGACGAGCGACTGGACCGCGAGGTTGTCGTCGGTGGTGAACACGATGTCGGGGGTGAACCCGAGCTGTTCGCACTCGTGCAGGAAATTCGTGCGACAGCGCAGGCACCCGGCGATCCAGCGCTCCTGGGCGAGGTCGGCCAGCTCGATCGCGCGACGCCGGGCCATGGGGTGCCCGACCGGCAGGAGCACGGTGAGCTGGTCCTCCAGCAGCGGGACCTCCACCAGCTCGTCCGGCACCTCCTCCCGCAGACCGGGATAGGTGAAGGCGAGCGTCAGGTCCGCCTCCCCCTGCACGACCCGCCGCAGCGAGTCGGGCGGCTCGTCCTCCAACAACTCCACCCGGATCCCCGGGTGCTCGACGGCCAGCAGCGCCATCGCCTCGGGCACCAACGTCGCGTTGGCGCTGGGGAACGCGCACACCCGTACCCGGCCGGTGCGCAGCCGCGCGATCGCCGCCATCTGCTCGCGGGCGACCGACATGCTGTCGAGGATGGTCTCCGTGTGGCGGGCCAGCGTCTCCCCCGCCTCGGTCAGCCGCAGCCGCCGGCCGACCCGGGTGAACAGCGGAGTGCCGACCTCCCGCTCCAGCGCCTTCATCTGCTGCGTGATCGCGGGCTGGGTGTAGCCGAGCGCCTGCGCCGCCGCGGAGTACGACTGGGACCGGACCACCTCGTGGAAGGTCCGGATATGGCGCGAATCGAACACCACCGGATCATAGGCTCGCCCGGAGAGCGTCGACCCCCTCCGCGCGGTGACGTGCGGCTCACGCGGCGGCGGTGACGCCTCGCCGCGGGGGACGGACCACGACGAGCGGTGGCACCCGGGACCGGACCGGGAGGAGTCGGGCAGATGCCAGACACGGTGGTGCTGACCGGGGCGACGAGCGGGATCGGTGCGGCGGCCGCGCGCCTGCTCGCCGGCTCCGCCCGGCGGCTGCTGGTCCACGGACCGGAACCGGACGAGGCGGCGCGACCCCTGCGCGAGGCGCTCCGCTCCGCGGGCGGGGCCGAGATCGGCTACCTGCGGGCCGACTTCGATCGCCTCGACGACGTCGTGGCGATCGCCGGGGAGATCGCCGCGCGGACCGAGCGGGTCGACGTGCTGGTGAACAACGCCGGCCGCCCGGGCGCACCGGAGCGGACGACCAGCCACGACGGCCACGAGTCGACGCTGCAGACGAACTACCTGGCGGCCGTGCTCCTCACCGAACTCCTCCTGCCGCTGATCCCCGACTCCGGCCGCGTCGTGCACGTGTCGTCCGCCACCCACCTGTCCGCCACGCTCGACCTAGACGACCTGGACTTCGCCGACGGCTACGAGCCGACCGCCGCGTACGCCCGGTCCAAGCTGGCGCTGACCGCCCACGCCGTACGGCAGGCCGGGTACTACCGACCACGGATCGTCAGCGTCCACCCCGGGGTCGTCGGCACCGCACTGCTGCACGCGATGTTCGCCGTGCCGGGCGGGTCCGCCGCGGAGGGCGCCGCGAACGTGGTCGACGCGGCACTGCGGGCGGACCTGCCCGACGGGGCGTACCTGGACGAGCGGCGGATCGCCCAACCGGCCGGGCAGGTCCGCGACCCCGTCTTCCGGGAGTCGCTGCACCGGCGCACGACGACGCTGCTCGGCCCGTGGCTGGGCGACGCCGGGTGAGCGTGGCGGCAGGATCGCCGTCCCGCGCTCCGGCGTGACTCGCCGGACCGGTTCGGTCGCACGGGCTGCCTATGATCCGGCGCATGGCGTTGCTGCACCGGGCGGAACTGCGCCCCACCAAACTCGAACTCCTGGCCGCCTGGCTGCCGAGCCGTCCCTGGTTCCCGGCGGACGCGGACACCGGCGCGGGCCTCGACCGGGTCGCCGCGTACCGCTTCGACGACCCGGCGGGCGAGGTCGGGATCGAGACCCTCCTCGTCCGGGCCGGCGCCGGACCGGTCCTGCAGGTCCCGCTGACCTACCGGGGCGCGCCGCGCGACGGCGCCGAGCAGTGGCTCGTCGGCACCTGCGAGCACTCCGTGCTGGGCCGGCGCTGGGTCTACGACGGCACCGCCGACCCGGTCTACGTGGCGGCCCTGGCCGGCGCCATCCTCGGCGGCGGCGGTCAGGCCCAGGAGTACTTCGAGGAGGACGGCCGGCGTGAGCACCGGGCGCCGAGCATGGCGATCGCCACGGACGGCCGTCAGCTCGACGTCCCGGAGATCCGCGTGGTCGACCACGTCGAGGACGGCGACCCGACCCGGATCGTGGCCGGCCCGGTCGAGCTGACCGTGGTCCGTCGGGTCGGTGCCCACCCCGCTCTGCCGGGGCATCCGCTCACCGGGGCGTGGGACGGGCAGGCCGTCGCCGTACCGCTCGCGTACGCTACGGCCCGCTGACGCGGGTCGCCGCCGGCGGACGGGCGCACGCGCCTTCCCGCCGGCGGGGGCCGACCGGTGACCGGGATCACGGCGGACACGCTGTCGTCGCCGGGCGTTGGTCGGGTGTCCACAACTTTCGGCCGCCTCAGGTGGCGGGTCCGACGGTTTCGTTACCGACCGGTAGCGGCGAAGGTTGTTGACGGGGACCCCTGCCCTCAGGGAGTCCCCGTTTCGCTGTGAAGGAACCATTGGGAGGCTTGCTCGGTGTTCAGCCGCATCGCCATCGTCAACCGCGGAGAGGCCGCCATGCGGCTGATCCATGCCGTCCGCGAGCTCAACGCCGAGACCGGGTCCGCGCCGATCGAGACGATCGCGCTGTACACCGAGGCCGAGCGCGCCGCCACCTTCGTACGGGAGGCGGACGACAGCTACTGCCTGGGGCCGGCGTCGGCGCGCCCGTACCTCGACCACGCCGTCCTGGAGCGCGCGCTGCTCGAGACGCGGGCGGACGCCGCCTGGGTCGGCTGGGGCTTCGTCGCGGAGGATCCGGCCTTCGCCGAGCTGTGCGAGAAGATCGGCGTCACCTTCATCGGCCCGAGCGCCGAGGCGATGCGCACGCTCGGTGACAAGATCGGCGCGAAGCTGATCGCCGAGGAGGTCGGCGTCCCGGTGGCGCCGTGGAGCCGGGGCGCGGTGGAGAGCCTCGACGCGGCCAAGCGCGCGGCGGCCACCATCGGCTACCCCCTGATGCTCAAGGCGACCGCCGGTGGTGGCGGGCGAGGCATCCGGGTGGTGCGCAGCGACGAGGAGCTGACCGACGCCTACGAGCGCACCAGCCTGGAGGCCGAGCGGGCGTTCGGCAGCGGCATCGTGTTCCTGGAGCGCCTGGTCACCGGCGCCCGGCACGTCGAGGTGCAGGTCATCGCCGACGGTCAGGGCACCGCGTGGGCGCTGGGGGTGCGGGACTGCTCGGTGCAGCGCCGCAACCAGAAGGTCATCGAGGAGTCCGCCTCCCCCGTGCTCGCCCCCGAGCAGGTTCGCGAGCTCAAGGCGTCGGCCGAGCGGCTCGCGCTGGCGGTGAACTACTGCGGCGCGGGCACCGTCGAGTTCCTGTACCACCCGGGCGAGAGGCTGTTCGCCTTCCTGGAGGTCAACACCCGGCTGCAGGTGGAGCACCCGATCACCGAGGCCACCACGGACTTCGACCTGGTCAAGGCCCAGCTCCACGTCGCGGCCGGCGGCCGGCTCGGCGAGCTGGTGCCGAGCGAGGCCGGTCACGCCGTCGAGGCGCGGCTCAACGCCGAGGACCCCGACCGGGACTTCGCGCCGGCGCCGGGCCGGATCGTCCGGCTGGCCCTGCCGGCCGGCCCGGGTATCCGGGTCGACACCGGTGTCAGCGAGGGTGACGTGATCCCCGCCGACTTCGACTCGATGATCGCCAAGATCATCGCCTACGGCCGCACCCGGGACGAGGCGCTCGGGCGGCTGCGCCGGGCGGTCGCTGAGACCACCGTCATCATCGAGGGCGGCGCGACCAACAAGAGCTTCCTGCTGGACCTGCTCGACCAGCCCGAGGTGATCGACGCCAGCGCCGACACCGGCTGGATCGACCGGGTCCGCGCGCAGGGCCGCCTGGTGTCCTCCCGACACTCCGGCATCGCGCTGGCCGCGGCCGCGATCGAGGCGTACGAGGACGAGGCACTCGTCGAGCGGCAGCGGCTGCTGTCCACCGCGCACGGCGGTCGGCCCCAGGTCCAGCACGAGAGCAACCGGCCGATCGACCTGAAGCTGCGCGGCGCGAGCTACCGGGTGATCGTCGCGCAGACCGCGCCGCACCGGTTCCGGGTCTGCATCGGCACGGCGCCGGCCGTGGACGTGGAGCTGGACCGGTTCGACGAGCACACCGGCCGGATCGTGGTCAACGGCCGGCGGCACCGGCTGGTCACCGACACGCACGGGCCGATCCACCTGGTCGAGGTGGACGGTGTCACGCACCGGGTCAGCCATGACGAGGGTGGCGTGCTGCGCTCCCCCGCGCCGGCGCTGGTCGTCGCCACGCCGGTGGAGGCGGGCGACGAGGTGGAGGCCGGCGCGCCCGTGCTCGTCCTGGAGAGCATGAAGATGGAGACCGTGCTGCGCGCGCCGTTCCGCGCGAAGCTGCGGGAACGCCTGGTCTCCGTCGGCAGCCAGGTCGAGACCGGCGCGCCGCTGCTGCGCCTGGAACCGGTCGGTGAGCAGAGCGCGGGCGAGGCGGCGGAGACCGAGGCCGTCGACCTCGACCTGCCGCCGGAGCCGACCGGCCGGTCCGCCGAGGCGCGGGTCGCCCGCGGCATCGCCGACCTGCGCAGCCTGCTGCTCGGCTACGACCCCGACCCGCACGACGAGCGCCGGGCCCTCTCCGGTTACCTGGCCGCCCGGGCCGAGCTGGGCCACCGTCCGCTGGAGGAGGAGGTCGCGCTCCTGCAGGTCTTCGCCGACCTGTCCGAGCTCAGCCGCAACCGGCCGGCCGGTGAGGAGACCAAGGCCGACAACCGGGTGCACAGCCCGCGCGAGTACTTCCACACCTACCTGCAGAGCCTCGACGTCGAGCGCGCCGGGCTGTCGGACACCTTCCGCAGCCGGCTCGCCCGGGTGCTCGCCCACTACGGCGTCGAGGACTTCGAGCGCACGCCGGCGCTCGAGGAGGCGGTCTTCCGCATCTTCCTCGCTCAGCAGCGGGCGTCGGCCGACGTCTCGGTGATCGTCACGTTCCTGCAGCGGTGGCTGACCGAGCCGCTGCCCCACGACGGTCTGCGCGAGCTGGTCGGCCAGGCGCTGGAGCACCTGATCTTCGCCACCCAGCTGCGCTTCCCCGTCGTCGGCGACCTGGCCCGCAGCATCGTGTTCCGCTGGGCCGCCCAGCCGATGCTGCGCCGCAAGCGCGCCGAGGTGTACGCCGACGTCCGTGGCCACCTCCGGCACCTCGACGAGCACCCCGACGCGCCGGACCGCGCCGAGCGGATCGCCAGCATGGTCGCGTCGCCGGAGCCGCTGGTGCGGCTGCTCGGCCAGCGCATCGGCAAGCCGGGCGCCGACCACGGCCCGATGCTCGAGGTGCTCAGCCGCCGCTACTACGGCAACCGGGGCGCCAGCGACGCGCGGACCGTCGACGTCGCGGGCCAGTCGTTCTTCACCGCGGGGTACGACCGCGACGGCGAGCGTTTCCGGCTGGTCGCGGCGGCCGCCGACGTCACCGACCTGCCGACGACCCTGGAGCGGGTCGCCGAGCTGGCCGGTCCGGACACCGTCGCCGACGTGTACCTGACCTGGGCCGACCAGCCCGACGTGGACACGATGGCCACGACCCTGCGGGAGGTCCTCGACCGCGCGCGGCTGCTGGACGTCCTCCAACGGGTGACGATGTCGGTGGCCGGGGTTACCGGCACCGCGATGCACCACCACTTCACCTACCGGCCCGGCCAGGGCGAGGACCGGGTGATCCGCGGGCTGCACCCGCTGATCGCCCAGCGCCTTCAGCTGCCGCGGCTGCGCCACTTCGACCTGACCCGGCTGCCGTCGGCCGACGAGGAGGTCTACGTCTTCCACTGCGTCAACCCGGACAACCAGGCCGACGAGCGGTTGGCGGCCATGGCGCAGGTCCGCGACCTGACGCCGCTGCGTGACGCCGACGGGCGGATTCTCGCTCTGCCGGCCGCCGAGGGCGCGCTGGACGCGTGTCTCGACGCGATCCGGAAGGTGCAGGCGCAGCGGCCGGCGAAGAAGCGGTTCGACACCAACCGGATCACCATCTACGCGTGGCCGCCGAGCGAGCTGACCGTGGAGGAGCTGAACGCGGTGGCGCAGCGGGTCCTGCCGAGGACGGCGGGCGCGGGGCTTGAGGAGGTCCTGTTCCTCGGCCGGCAGCGCCACGCGGTCACCGGCGAGCTCACCGACATCGCGGTGAAGATCTCCTACGAGACCGGCATGCGCGTGTCGGTGACCCAGCCGACGGCCGAGCCGGTGCAGCCGCTGGACGACTACCGGCAGAAGGTGCTCGCGGCGCGGCGGCGCGGCACGACGTACCCGTACGAGCTGACCGACATGCTGGCCGGCCAGGCCGGCACGTTCACCGAGTACGACCTCGACGAGGCCGGCGAGCTGACCCCGGTGCGGCGCCCGAAGGGGCAGAACCGGGCCGGCATCGTCGTCGGGGTGGTGAGCACGCCGACCGAGCGGTACCCCGAGGGCGTCACCCGGGTGGCGTTGTTCGGCGACCCGACCAGGGCCTTGGGTGCGCTGGCCGAGCCGGAGTGCGCGCGGGTGATCGCCGCCCTCGACCTGGCCGAGCGGATGGGCGTGCCGGTGGACTGGTTCGCGCTGTCGGCCGGCGCCCGGATCTCGATGAGCTCCGGCACCGAGAACATGGACTGGGTGGCGGCCGCGCTCAAGCGGATCGTGGAGTTCACCCAGGCCGGCGGTGAGATCAACATCGTGGTCGCCGGGATCACCGTGGGCGCCCAGCCGTACTGGAACGCCGAGGCCACCATGCTGATGCACACCAAGGGCATCCTGGTGATGACCCCGGAGTCCGCGATGGTGCTGACCGGCAAGCAGTCGCTGGACTTCTCCGGCGGGGTGTCCGCCGAGGACAACTTCGGCATCGGCGGCTACGACCGGGTGATGGGTCCCAACGGGCAGGCCCAGTACTGGGCCCCGGACCTGCGGGGCGCGCGCGACGTGCTGATGGCGCACTACGACCACACGTACGTCGCGCCCGGCGAGGCCGGCCCGCGTCGCGCGGTCACGGCCGACCCGGTCGACCGGGACATCTCCGGCTACCCGCACGCCGTGCCGGACAGCGACTTCGCCACCGTCGGCGAGATCTTCTCCCGGGAGCGCAACCCCGACCGGAAGAAGCCGTTCGACATCCGTACGGTGATGCGGGCGCTCGCCGACCAGGACCACATGGTCCTGGAGCGGTGGGCGGGCATGGCCGACGCCGAGACGGTGGTGGTGCAGGACGTGCACCTCGGCGGCGTCCCGGTGTGCCTGCTCGGCGTCGAGTCCCGGTCGGTGCCGCGACGCGGCTTCCCGCCCACCGACGGTCCGGACACCTACACCGCCGGCACGCTGTTCCCGCGCTCGTCGAAGAAGGCCGCGCGGGCGATCAACGCGGCCAGCGGGAACCGACCGCTGGTGGTGCTGGCGAACCTGTCCGGGTTCGACGGTTCGCCGGAGTCGATGCGCCAGCTGCAGCTGGAGTACGGCGCGGAGATCGGCCGGGCGATCGTGAACTTCCAGGGCCCGATCGTGTTCTGCGTGATCTCGCGGTACCACGGCGGCGCGTTCGTGGTGTTCTCCAAGGCGCTCAACCCGAACATGACGGTGCTCGCCGTGGAGGGGTCGTTCGCGTCCGTCCTCGGTGGAGCGCCGGCGGCGGCCGTGGTGTTCGCCGGTGACGTCAACGCCCGGACGGCCAAGGACCCGCGGGTGGCGGAGCTCCAGGCGCGGGTCGCGGCGGCCGGCGACGGGGAGCGGGCGGCGCTGGTCACGCAGCTGATGGACGTCCGGGCCACGGTCCGGGCCGAGAAGCTGGGCGAGGTGGCCGCCGAGTTCGACGGTGTGCACAGCATCCAGCGTGCGGTCGAGGTGGGCTCGGTGGACGCCATCGTCCGGCCGGAGGAGCTGCGTCCGCAGATCATCGCGGCCGTCGAGCGGGGGTTGTCCCGCGCCTGACGCCGTGAGCGGGCCGCCCGGCCCGTCCGGTTCCGTGCGGCCGGCGTCACCCGATTCTCGTCGGGTGACGCCGGCCTTCGCGTGGTCCGGTGCGATCGGCCCGTCACGCCGCCAGCACGAGCTCGCGCAGCCGGTGGTCGAGTTCGGCGGCGTCCACCCCGCCCGGCCAGCCCCGCAGCAGCGCGCCGCCCTTGCCGACGACCACCACGGCCGGGGGTTCGCGGACGGCGTAGGAGCGCCAGATCGCGCCGTCCCCGTCGATCACGACGGGATGCTCCACCCGGTGCTGCCGCAGGTACGTCTGCACATCCTCCGCCGTGTCCTCGGTGGCCACTCCGACGAAGACGACCCGGTCCCGGTAGGTGCGGGCCAGCTCGCTCAACGCGTCCTGCCGCTGCGCGCAGAGCGCGCACCACGAGGTGAAGAACACCAGCACGACGGGTCGGGTGGCCCACAGGTCGGCGAGGGCCACGGGACTGCCGTCGGTGAGGGTGCCGCTGACGGCCGGCGCCCCCGGTGCCCCGGTGGGGGTCGGCCGCAGGGCGAGCCCCGCGGGCGCCGGGCCGGGCAGCGCGGCGGCGCCGCCGGCGAGCGGCCGGGGGTCGGTCGGCGCGTCACCGCCGCTGCACGCGGCGGACGTGAGCACGCCGAGCAGGGCCACCGCCGCGACGGCACGGCGGGCCCGGGTCCGGACCGGGACGGTCATGACGGCACCACCGCGACGAGCGCGGGTCCCTCACTGTCGTTCTGGGTGAGGGCGATCGGCGGGTGGCCGTCGACCACCAGCCGGTACGCGTCCCGGTCGGCCACCGTGACGGGCACGGCGAACTCGCAGTACGTGGGCACCCGTTCGACCTCCAGGTCCTCCTCGAACGTCGCCACCGACCGCCCCGCCGGCAGCGCCCCCGCAGCGAGGGTCCGGCCGGCGGCGTCGATCACCTGGAACGGCGACCGGTTGTGCAGGTGCGTGTAGGGGCCGGTGCCGGCGCACTCCACGCCGACCGGCCGGATGTTGATGTCCCGTACGAGGACCCGCACGGTGGTCGCCGAGCGGGCCTCCTCGGCGTCGTCGGGGTCACCGCACGCGGTCAGCGCAGCGGTGAGCAGCGACGGCAGCGTCAGCACCGCCAGCAGGCGCCGCATCTGTCCTCCCAGGTGGTCGGAGGCCCGGGGCGGTGGGCGGAACCCACCGCCCCGGGCCGGGGCGGGACCTCAGCCGAGCAGCGCGCGGGGCCGCTCGACCCGGCACTGGGCCGTGACGGTCTTGCTGGGGTCGCTCTCGGAGGTGGCGGTGAGCGTCACCTGGGTGGTGGCGCTCGCCGTGCGACTCGCGCCCACCGACACGTCGACCGTGGTCTTGCCGCCGAACCGGGCCGTGGCCAGCTCGTTGGGCAGCTCGACCCGCCAGCCCGTGCCGCCGACGCTGGCGGAGAGGCGGTACACGTCGGAGGTCAGGTACGCCGAGGCGTCCTCCGGGTGCCCCTGCTCGCCGGCCACGTACCGGCCCTGGTTGGTCAGGTCGAACGTGCAGGTCGCGCCCTTGCCGGTCGGCTTGCCACGGGTGACGAGCTTGCCCTTGGACAGCGCGACCCCGTGCGCGCTGGGACCGGCGCCGTCGAGGGAGCGGACCGCCACCGTGTACGAGAGCACGCCCTGGCTGTCCCGGCGGAGGTTCAGCACGTAGAAGTGCAGCCGGTTGGCCTCGTCCACGTACTCGTACTCGCTGCCGGAGTTGGCGCCCGCGTGGAACAGCGCGTCCGACAGCTGCCGGTAGTCACCCATGGTGATCTTCTGCGGGGTGCCGTTGGGCTGGTAGAAGTCCACCATGTCGATGTCCTGCGGGTTCGCGTCGACGACCCAGGCGAACGGTGCGCTGTCGGCGTTCTTCGTCTTGCTGATCAGCACGCCGTTGTCCGGGGTGAACGAGTCCGCGCCCATCCGGTCGACGACCTCGAGGGTGTAGTTGTTGTAGCGTCCGCCGTCGCAGAGCGGGTCGCTGGTGACGCTGCAGGCCGGGGCGCGGTCGGCGTCCATGGCGATGTTGATGCCGGTCAGGCCGCCCGGTCCGGCGTCGACCGCGCGGGCGGTGACGTCGGCGACGACCATCCCGGACGTGGCCAGCGCCTCCCGCGACAGCCGCAGGACGTGCTCCTCGCCGAGCAGCCCGATCTTCATCTTGTCCCGCAGCACGTGCAGCGATCCCATGGAGCCGCCGTTGACCGGCGGGATCTGCCAGCGGGTGTGCGGCCCGCCCGGGCCGTTGAAGGAGCCGCGCGACATCATGCTCCAGATGCCGGTGTACGCGCGCCGCAGCGGTGTGCCGTACGGGTTGTTGTAGTTGTCGCCGATGCTCAGCAGGTGGCTCAGCTCGTGGGCGTAGACGCCCATGCCGGAGCTCTCCGCCTGCGTCGACGAGCCACCACCGGCGTTCGGCCAGATCGTGGCGGCGGCCTTCCACGACGTCCACTCGACGTACCGGGTCCGGGCGTAGTTGGGCAGGGCCGGGTCCGGTGGCCCCCACGCGTCCGGGACGTCCTCCTTGGTCTGGAACATCATCTGGCCGAACTCCTGCCAGGTGGACGACTCGTCCTGGCCGGCGGAGAGGATGAAGACCAGTTCGAAGCTGTCGGCGACCTCCTCGCCGACGGCCGCCCGCCAGGCGCCCAGGCCGTCGGTGCGGATGTTCTTCGCGCACGCGTCCCCGGCCGGGCAGGCGCCGGGGTTGAAGCCGTTGTCGATGCCGTACTGGTAGGACTTCGCCGGCATCTCGTACGGCCCGAACCCGGTGAGGTCCACGCCGTAGCGTCCGTTGGAGTCCTGCATCCAGTACTCGTGCAGGGTGTGCCCGCGGTTGAGCTGCCCCGGCTTGTTGAGGAAGTCCTCGTAGAACTGGGCGACCTGGCCCCGCGGAACGTTCGAGGCGGTCGCCTGCGGGTTGCCGAAGACCGTCGAGCCCGCCGGCTGGGTGACGACGAAGGGCTGGTCGGGATAGTCCAGCGTGACCAGCGCGATCTTGAAGTTGCGGACCGAACCGCGCACGGTCGGGTCGGCCCAGTTCCTGCCGGGCACCGGGACGTAGTCGTCCCAGGTCATGGTGTCGGGGTTCTGCCAGTCCTGCGGGTCGAGCACCTGGAACGGGGCGGGCCCGTCCGGTGGGTGGGGGTGGCCCGGTGCGGCCGTGGCCGGCCCGGCCGAGGCGGAGGTGACCAGGACGGTCACGACCGCGGCGGCCAGCACCGAGCGCCACGCCGCGCGCCTGGTGGTCAGAGGGTGCATCGAGTCACCTCTCAGGTCGGGGAGGCTCGGAGGGGGACGACCGGGGTCGACAGCGCTCGCCGGCCACATGATCGCGCCTGTCGATGAATCTAGGAGTCGGCCCGCGTCGCGGTCACCGTGCATCTGTCGGCAGGTGGCCGGGCGCGGCGTCCGACACCTGTAGGACCCGCGACGCTGAGCCGATCGCGATCCCCGCCGGCGTACGCGCAAAAGCCTGCTCCGCCGCGACGGCGGAGCAGGCTTTGGAACAGGTGGACGATGCCGTCGGTCGCGACGGACGGGGTCGGGGACCGCCCGGGGGTCAGCGCTTCGGGCGAAGGGTGTCGACCCGGGCGACGGCCTGGTCGATGCGCGCCTGGCTCAGCTTGCCGCTGCGGACCAGCCCCGTCACCACGTCCAGCGTCCTGGTGACGACGTCCGGCTCGTACACCTGCTGGTTGGCGAAGACGAGCAGGTCGACACCGGCCTGCAACGCCAGGTGCACGGCTTCGGCGGCGCCGAAGCGGCGCGTGATGGCGACCGCCTGCATGTCGTCGCTGACCACTGGACCCTGGTAGCCGAGCTCCCCGCGGAGCAGGTCCGTGATGACCTTCGGTGACAGCGAGGCGGGCCGGTCCGGATCCAGCTGTTTGTTGAGCACGTGGGCCGCCAGCACCGAGTCCGCCAGACCGGCCCGGATCAGTCGCCGGAACGGTTCCAGCTCGACGGGCCGCCAGGTGGAGGTGACGTCGACGACCTCGAAGTCGGTGTTGCCCGCGGCGCTGCCGATGCCCGGGAAGTGCTTGATCGAGGTCTTGACGCCGGCGGCTCGGTGGGCGTGGATCTCCTCGGTGGCGTTGCTGACGACGACGTCCGGTTCTGCGGAGAAGCTACGGTCGAGTGCGCCGATCGCCCGGCTGCGCGGATCGATGTTCAGGTCGACGACGGGCGCGTAGTTGAGGGTGACCCCGACCCGGGTGAGGCTCGCGACCAGGCCCCGGGCCCACTCGCGGGTCGCCGGTGGCGAGTTCTCGGCGCCGATCTCGGCCTCTGACCGGGTGGCGGGGAAACCGTTGCTCGGGTTGAGCCGGGCGGTCCGTCCACCCTCCTGGTCGATCGAGACGATCAGGGGGCCCGGCGCGGCGTTCTTGAGGTCCCGGACCAGCGCGGTGACCTGTTGCGGTGACCGGATGTTGCGCGCGGCGTCGGTCTCCAGGTCGCGGTCGAAGAGAATCACCCCGCCGAGACCGTCTCGGACCGCCCGGACGATCCAGTCGTCGCGGGTGACCCGGTCGCCGCGGAAGCCCACCACGAGCAGGCTCGCGATTTTCCGCCGGAGTGCTGTCGCCTCCGGCGTGCCGCTGCCCGCTCCGCTCGTCGGGCGCGCGTTGGGCAGGGTGGAGCGCGTTGCCTGGCACGCGGTGAGCGCGGCCAGGGCGGCCGAGCCGGCCCCGGTGAGCAGCAGCCGACGAGGCAGGCGCACTCTGTCCACGGCTGAACGCTACGGGCAGCGAGAGGCTCGGGGATGCGCGAACGCGAACGCCTCACCCCTTCGGTGGCGGTGGGTCCAGGCGCTCCCGCCCCGGCCAGACGGGAGGGCCTGCTCCGCCTCGCGGCGGAGCAGGCCCTTCGGTCGGCGCGCTGGCCGACCAGTGCCGTCAGGCCGTCGCCACCCCGAAGAGGTGGATGACGCCGTCGCCCTGGGTGGCGGTCGGCAGCGTCAGGCTGGCGAGCCGCTTGCCCGGCTGCAGGTCGATCGGCGCGGTCGCGAAGACGTACGTCGCCACCGGGTCGATCCCGTAGCCCAACTGGTCGCGGTAGGCGGTGTGCACCGCCGTCACGTTGCCGAACGACGGCTGGTCGAATCCGCCGGCCAACGTCCAGTCGCTGAAGCCGATCACCGCCTGCTGGGTGGTGCCGTCGGTGTACGTCAGCGTCACCGTGCCGCTGGCGGTGCCGAACGCGGCGCTGCCCAGCAGGCTCAGCCTGGTGTCACCCTCGGCCGCCTGGACGCTGAGCACCTGACCGCCACCGCCGACCAGGATGTTGTCCGCGTCGCCGGGCGCCGCGTTCGGCCAGGTGAAGTCGAACCCGTCGACCGACACCGTGGAGCCCGGTGTCACTCCGACGGCTTCGAGCGCCTTGGCGGAGTAGCTCCACCCGGCGGTGTCGAAGTTGGCCTGCGGGTTGGTGTCGTCGGCCGAGATGCCGTTGTTGTTCGCGTTCCACAACACACTGTCCTTGACGGCGACCGTCACCGGCAGCGTGACCGTGGGCAGGGCCGCGCCGGAGGTGGTGGTGGCGGTCACCGTCACGGTGTACGCACCGGGCTTGACGTCGGCCGCCGCCGAGATGCTGAGCTCCTTGCCGCCCGACCCGTCGCCGGTCAGCGGGTACTCACCCTGCGCGGGGGTGACGGTCAGCCCGGCCGGCGCGCTGACCTTCCAGCGCACCGTGGCGGGGGTGTCGGTGAGCGCCTGGACCTGGTACGTCACACCCGAGCTGTGGCCCGGCTCCACCTTCAGCACCTGCGGGCTCGCACCGGTGAGGTACGGCTGCCGCCCGTCGCCGTAGGAGGGCGGAGCGTCGGCGGGCGCGCTGCCCCACGACGTGTTCGGCTTGTCACCGAGCACGAAGTCGACGGTGCCGCCCTTGGTGACGAGGGTGTCGGGGACCCAGCTCCGGGTCGACTTCTTGCCGTTCACCTTGACCGACTGGATGTACGTGTTGCGGGCCGAGGCGTCCGGAGCGTTGACCGTGATCTTACGGCCGTGGCCGGTCTCGATCACCGCGCGCGGGAAGAGCGGGGCGGAGAGCACCAGGTCGGCCCGGCTCGGGTTCTGCGGGTACATGCCCAGCGCGGAGAAGACGTACCACGACGACATGGTGCCGGCGTCGTCGTTGCCCGGGATGCCACCGGGGGTGTTGCCCCAGAGCTGGTCCATCACCGCCCGGACCGTCTCCTGCGTCTTGTAGGGCACGCCGAGGTAGTTGTAGAGGTACGGCGCGTTCATGTCGGGTTCGTTGGTGGGGTCGTACCGGGTGTGGTCGCGGGCCGAGAAGTCGAAGGTCCCGTCCGGGGTGCGGAAGAAGGCGTCGAGCCGCTGCTCCGCCGCCTTGTTGCCGCCCATCGCGCGGGCCAGACCGGCCACGTCGGAGTAGACCATCCAGGTGTAGCGGGCGCTGCTGCCCTCGACGAACCCGCTCTCGGTGGCCGGGGTGAAGGTGCGGTCCGCCCACGTACCGTCGGCCTTGCGGGAGCGCATGTAGCCGCCCTGCGCGGTAGCGGTCACGTCGAAGACGTTGCTCCAGTTGCCCGACCGCTGGAGGAAGGTCCGCTGGTTCGCCCGGTCGCCCACCTGCCCGGCGAGCTCGGCGAGGGCGAAGTCGGCGACCGCGTCCTCCAGCGTCTCGGCCGCGCCGCCCCAGCAGGAGCAGCCGTCGGCCGGGACGTAGCCCAGCTTCAGGTACTTGTCGAGGGCGGGACGCTGACCGACGCACGCCACGTTGCAGCCGGCGCTGTCGGAGTCGTTCGCGGTCGGCACGGTCGCGGCGGTGATCAGCGAACGAAGGGCGCCCTTGACGTCGAAGTCCCGCCCGCCGAAGGCGTAGATGCCGGCGAGCGCCGGGGCCGACGGGTCACCGGACATGACGCTCGTCTTGCCGTGCTGCAGCAGCCAGCGGTCCCATTCACCGCCACGCTGGTCGGCGTAGTTGAACAGGGACTGCGCGTAGTCGCTGCCCGCCTTCGGGTTGATCAGCGTCATCAGCTGCACCTGGGCGCGGTACTGATCCCAGCCCGAGAAGGTGCCGTACTGGGCCTGCTGGCCCTTGGTCAACCGGTGGGGCTCGCCGTCGGCGCCGACGTAGCGGCCGTCCACGTCGCTGGTGAGCGTGGGCTCCAGCATGGAGTGGTAGAGCGCGGTGTAGAAGGTGCTGAGCTGGTCGGTGGTGCCGCCACCAAGCTTGATCTTGCCCAGCTCGCGCCGCCACTCCGCCGTGGCCTCCGACCGGACGGCGTCGAAGGTCTTGTTCTGCGGGTTCTCCGCCCGCAGGTTCGCTTCGGCGTTCTCCAGGCTGACGTAGGAGATGGCCACCTTGACGCCGACCTGGCTGGTGCCCTGCGCGAAGGTGACGTAGCCGCCGGAGCCCTTGCCCGGCACCGGGTTGCCGTTGTCGAGGCCGGTGCCGCCCGAAGCGGTCGCGGCGCCCGGCGTCACGGTGCCGTCCTGCCAGGTGCCGAAGCCGGCGAAGGGCTGGTCGAAGTGCGCGGTGAAGTGCAGCGTGTAGAGGGACTTGCGGTTGTTCGGGCTGTGCGGGCCGCAGAAGTTGCCGGCGGTGACCGAACCGGTGACGGTCCGGTTCGCGGCGTCCACCCGAACGGTGGCGTCGGTGCTGCCGGTCTCGGAGTTGGCGGTGCGGAAGAGCATGCTGGCGGGCTTGTCGGCCGGGAAGCCGAACCGGCCCGAGCCGGTGCGGGCGGTGCTGGTCAGCTCCGCCGACGCGCCGCTGTCGAGGGCCACCCGGTAGTACCCGGCGCGGGCCGTCTCGTTGTCGTGGGAGAAACCGCTCGCGTACGTCGCGTCGGTGATGTCGACGGTCGGCGAGGTGGCGACCTCACCCACGTACGGCATGATCGGGATGTCGCCGGCGCCTCCGTTGCAGCCGACGCCGTTGAGGTGGGTGAGGCTGAAGCCGCGGATCCGGGTCGCGCCGTACTCGTAGCCACCGGGCGCGGGGGTCGAGACCTGGTTGCCCCGGGTGGTCTGCGGGCTCCAGGCCAGCATGCCGAAGGGGCGCACCGCCCCGGGGTAGGTGTTGCCCAGGTTCGTGGAGCCGATCAGCGGATTGACGTACGCGACCGGGTCGGTGACCAGCCGCGGGGCGGGGGCGGCCGACGCGGGTGAACCCGCGGCCACCGCCGCGAGCGCGGCCACGGCGGTGGCTGCGATGCCGGCGAGGCTTCGGCGTCTTGCGTTGTGCGCCAGGCGCGCCGTTCGTTCTGACAAGGAATTTGCCCTTCGGTTGACGGACCGGGTGCGGAGGAGCCCGACGGCGAGGACCGCCGCGCTTCCTTCAGGACGGACCCGCACCCGGCGATGACAACGTTGTCTCAACGACCAGAAGGGATGGTCGTCCCTTGCCGGAGGCGTGTCAAGATCGCGCGGAGCGCGACTTGTCGCCCCACTCAGGACGATCGGCCCGCCGGCGCGTCGTCGGCCGGGACCGTCGTCGCCGCCGCGCCCCGGCCGGCCGCCGACGCCGCGGTGCGCCGAATCATCCGGGGCGTCACCCGCCGGTAGGCGGCCGGGTCTACCGGCAGCAGCCACTGCCGGGCGCGGGTGAGCGGGCCGACGTTGAGCCCGAGTTCGTCGAGCACCTCGTCGATGTTGTGCATCGAGAACGGGATGATGTTGGTGCCACGGGCGTGGTGTCCGGCGGTCCGCTCCTGCATCCAGGCCAGCCGGGCACCCACCTGCTCCCGCATCTGCGCGGCGGGCGGCAGGTCGACCCCTCCCCGCAGGTACGCGGCGATCCACACCGCCGCCATCTCCGCGCTCAACGGGCTGAAGAACGAGGAGTTGTAGCCGGCGAACGTCAGGTGCGGGACGTCGATCGGCAGGATCTGCCGGTGCAGCAGGAAGTTGCCCGACCCGTCCTGAAGCCGGGCGTGCAGCGCCGGGTCGAGAAAGGGCACGTGCTGCCGGAAGCCGGTGCCGCAGATCACCAGGTCAGCCGGGAGCACCGTGCCGTCGCGCAGGCGCGCCGCCGGTCGTCCACCGTCGAGAAGAAGCTCCTCGACGACGGTGTCGCGGTGCACGGTGATCCGGCCCTCCGCCACCCGATCGGAGAAGCCCTCCGTGGCGAGGCTGACGGTGCTGCGGGCGATGTCCGAGAAGGTCCCGTGCGGCACGAGCCCGAGCTCGCGCAGCTTTAGCTGCCTGGTGGCGGCCGCGCCGACGCTGCGCAGCATCGCCTGCCGTACACGGTCACCGGGGCCGTGCAGGAACCGCTCGACACCCCGCAGGGTGACGTACCGGAACAGTGCCTCGCCCATGCGGGTAAGTAGCAGGTACTTGTAGTTGACCGGACCGAGCTTGCGCGGCATCTTCCAGAGCAGTTCGCGGGCGACGAGGTGGGTCCGCGCGGCGACGTCGCTGACGGGGACCGCCACGTCGCAGGACGACTTGCCGTGCCCCACGACGACGACGTGCCGGTCCCGGACCGTCGCCAGGTCGTGCAGGTCACCGGTGGCCAGGACCCGTCCGCCGGCGGCGACGAACTCGTCCCGGCCGGGGAAGGCCGGGATGTTCGGGTCGGAGAAGATGCCGTTGGCGACGGTGAGGTGGTCGTACCGTTCCCAGGTCGGCGGCTCGTCGCTGCCCGCCGGCCGGGACCCGATCCGCCACCCCGTCCCGCCGTCCACGAGCTCGGCGGAGACGACCTCGGTGGCGAGGCGCAGCGTCGGGCCGAGCCCGAACAGCTCCACGTAGCTCTCCAGGTACCGCTGGACCTGCTCACCGGTCAACCACTGCGGATAGTGCCGGGGCATGCGCAGGTCGGAGAGGCGGTAGGTGCCCTTGTCGTTCTGGGTCTGCAGGCCGGGGTAGCGTCGGCTGCGACTCCACACGCCTCCGACGTCGGTGGCCTTCTCGTAGACGGTCACGTCGAATCCGCTCTGCCGCAGCACCTTGGCCGCGCTGAGTCCGCCGAATCCGGCGCCGACGACCGCGATCCTCATGACGACCTCCAGGCAGGTGACGACTGACGCGACGGCGGCGCTCCTGCGGCCGTGTCCGTACGGTAGGGGGCACCTCGACGGCGCCGCTATCCGTCGCGCGCGGGCCCTGTCCGGGGTACGCGGACGGCAGGGTCTGTCGGATCCACGGCTCGACGGGCGGGCCCTGCTCCCGACCTACCCTCGGGGCAGCGCTGCGGCTCGGGAGGTGCCGGGTGGACTCCGTGACGCTCAGGACGACCGACATCGAGCGGGCCCGTACCGAGGTGGGGCGCGTCTTCTGCCCTCACCGGCTCACCCCCCAACCGGGCGTGCGCGACATCCGCCTGCGGATGACCTCGCACCGCCTGGCCGGCGTGGGCGTCGTCGACCTCGACTACGAGCGGCCGGTACGGATCGAGCCCGACGCGCTGGAGACTTTCTACCTCGTGCAGATCCCCCTGCGGGGCGGCGCCCTCGTGCGACACGCTGGGCAGACGGTGAACTCCACCCCGGAGACCGCCTCGGTCCTCTCCCCCTTCGACCCCTCCGACATGCACTGGGCGGCAGGCTCACCGCACCGGATCTTCTACGCCGACCGACAGGCCGTGGACCGGGAGCTCGCCCGGCTGCTGGGCCGGCCCGTGGACGGTCCGCTCCGGTTCGACGCGGGCATGGCCATGCGCACCCCGGCCGCGCTGGCATGGGCACGGGGGGTCGACTTCCTCGCCACGGAACTCGCCCAGCCGGCGGGCGCCTCCTTCGTCAGCCATCCCCTGGTGGCCGGCCGTCTCGCGGAGGCCCTCGTCGGCACGTTGCTGCTGACCCACCGGCACACCTTCACGGATCTGCTCGCCGCGCCGGTGCGGCCGCCGGCGCCGGGTCGCCTGGTCCGGCGCGCGTGTGCGCTGATCCGGGACCACCACGCCGAACAGTTGACGGTGGGCGACATCGCGGAGGCGCTGCAGGTGAGCGTCCGGACGCTGCAGGACTGCTTCCGCCGGGAGCTGGGGAGCACCCCGACGGCCTTCCTGCGCGGGTGCCGGCTCGACGCGGTGCACCGGGCGCTGCGCGCGGCCGGGCCCGGCGCCTCGGTCACGACCGTCGCCCTCGCCCACGGCTTCGCCCACCTCGGCCGATTCGCCGCCGACTACCGGGCCCGTTTCGGGGAGTCGCCGTCGGCAACGCTGCGGCGCTGAGCGGCGCGCGCGAGGGGACGTAGGGGCGCACGTCCCTCGCGAGCTCGTCCGTGCCCCGACGCCACCCCCGGGGTCGCTCGTTAGCCGAGTAGGTCACCGAGACGGAGTGCGCGCGACCATTCGACGACGTCGGGACGCACCGCGAGAGACGGCGCAGTGAGGCACCGCGGCAGCGAACGGTTGGTGCGCGGCGAGACCAGCTCCGAGCGGGCAACCTTCCTGGAGCTCTTCCTCGATCTGGTCTTCGTCTTCGCGCTGACCCGGATCTCGGTGCGGCTGATCACGGACTTCACCGACGATGACCGGCACATCCTCGCGGACCTGGGTCAGTCCCTCCTGCTCTTCCTCGCCCTCTGGGCCGTCTGGTCGGTGACGGTCTGGTCGACCAGTTGGCTCGGTCCGGAGGCGCCGGTCGTGCAGAGCATCGTGGTCATCACGGTGGTCGGCGCCATGGTGATGGCCGTGGCGGTGCCCGAGGGTTTCGGTGACCGGGCACCGCTGTTCGCCCTCACCTACGTGGCCCTCCAGATCGGTCGGGTGCTGTATTTCGACGTCGTGGCTGGTGGTCGGCCGGATCCGCGGGAATCCGTCCGGGTCCTGTTCTGGCGGGGCCTGAGCGCACCCCTCTGGGTCGTCGGGGGCTTCGTCGACGACGCGACGATCCGCGGGGTGCTCTGGAGCGCTGGTGTGCTGATCGACTACGCCGGGCCGCTCCTCGGCTGGTGGAGGCCGTGGCTCGGGGCCAGACGGCTCGTCGGTCACCTGCTGGCGGCCGAGCACCTGGCCGAGCGGTACCAGCAGTTCCTCCTCATCGCGCTCGGCGAGGCGATCTTCGTCATCGGGCTCTCCTTCAGCCGCAGCGACTTCCAGGCCCGGCAGACGGGCGGGTTCGCGCTGGCACTGGCGAGCACCGTCCTGCTGTGGCGGATCTACTTCCACCGGGCGGGCCGGATGGTGGGCGCGGCATTCAGCCGGTCGCGGGACACCGCCTGACTCGCCACGGACATGGCGTTCAGCCACCTGATCATGGTCGCCGGCATCGTCTTGAGCGGCGTGGGCTTCGAACTGTTCATCACCGAGCCCGTCGCGGACCTCCCGACGCCCTGGCTCGTCGCGCTCCTCGGTGGCCCCGCGCTGTTCCTCACCGGACGATCCGTCCTCGAATACCTCGTCTTCGGCCGAATCTCCCGATCTCGGGTGGGCGGCCTGCTGGCCCTCGGCCTGTTGACACCGGCCGCACTCCACCTTCCGCCGCTCGCGGTCGGCGCAGCCGCCGCCGCGGTGCTGCTCGCCGTCGCCGCCGCGGACACCAGGCGCGCGCACGGTCGACCGGCGGAGGCACCCGCCCCGCCGGTGTAGCCGGTGCCGGCGTGGCCGGCACGGAGGGCCCGTGCCGGCCACGTCATCGGTGGTGGTTCAGCTTCCGTACGCCTCCAACTCCCAGAGCGAGTGGCCCCACCCGGTGCCCCGTGCGGTGGCGTAGATCCTCAGGTAGCGACCGTTGGCCCCGAGGGCGGTGTGTTCGTCCACGCCGCCGTCCGCGCCGGTCACCGATTTGACGTTGGTCCAGGTGGTGCCGTCGTTCGACGTCTGGATGACGTACGCACTGCTGTAGGCCGCCTCCCAACTCAGCTTCACCCGCCCGATCGCGGTGGGGCTGCCGAGGTCGACCCGGATCCACTGGGGGTCGGAGAACGCGCTCGACCACCGGGTGGTGAGGCTGCCGTCGACCGCCTGGGCGCCGGACATCCCGGCCCCCTCGTCGCTGGACGTCAGCGTCGGCTTGTTCAGCAGCAGGTTGCCGCCGGTCGGGCCGCCGGTGCCGCCGTACACCTCGAACTCGAACAGCGAGTAGCCCCACGGGGTGCCCCGCGTGGTGCCGAGCAGCCGGACGTAGCGGCCGGATCCGGTGAGCCCGGTCAACTCGTCGACGCCGCCGTCACCGCCGGTCACCGTCCGGATCGTGGTGAAGGTGGTCCCGTCGGTCGAGGTCTGGATCTGGTATCCGCTGCCGTACGCGGCCTCCCAGGTCAGCTTGACCCGGCTGAGGTTGTAGGTGGCGCCGAGGTCGACGTCGATCCACTGCGGATCGCTGAACGCGCTGCTCCACCGGGTGCCGGCGACACCGTCGAACGCGTTGGCCGCCACGAACGCGCCCTCCACGCTGGACGCCCGGGCCGGCTTGCCTCGCGCGAGATTGGTGCCCGGCTCCGGTTCCGGGTCGGGATCCGGGTCCGGGTCCCCGCCCGGGCTGCTGGAGAGCGTGAACTCGTCGATGTCGAAGTACGGCCCGGTGCCCTTGAACACGAGGTAGAGGGTCCGGGTGCCGGTCGACGCGGTGACCGGGCCGGTGACGGTGGCGAAGGTCGCGTACCCGCCGGTGGGCGTGACGGTCGCCTGACCCACCAGCGGGCCGGTGGGCGAGTCCACCCGCAGTTCGAGGGTGCCTCCGCCGCCGGCCGGCGCGCCGACGCGGGCGCTGAACGACTGGACGCCGGTCAGGTTGTACGGCTGGAACGAGATCCAGTCGTTGTTGTCGACGTACCCGATCGCGGCGCCACCGTGGGCGCTGCCCGGGGTGACGACCTGGATGCCCGAGGAGTCGCCGAAGTGCTCGGCCTGGCGGACCCGAGGTTGCAGGACGGCCTGGGTGTGCGTGGTCAACGGCGGCTGGCCACCGCCGCCCAGGTCGGTGTACTCCGCGTCGATGATGCCGAAGATGTTCGCCGCGGTGTCGTGCTCGCCGTCGGCCGAGGTCTGGATGACCCCGGAGCAGCCCTGCACACTGCCGAGCTGGTGGCCGTGCGAGTCGTGGCCGAGGACATAGTTCACCTTGACCCGGGCACAGTTGATCGCACCGTCCTGGGCGTCGGTGACGGTGACGGTGAACGGCACGGCGTCGCCGAAGCTGAACGTCCGCCCGTTCAGGGGCGTGTTGACGGTGACCACGGGTGCGCTGTTGCCGACCGTGACGACCACGCTGGCGGTGGCCGTCTTGCCGGTGCTGTCGCGGACCGTCAGCGTCGGGCTGCGGGTGCCGTTGGTGGTGTACGTGAAGGTGGGGTTGGCCGCGGTCGAGTCGGTGGTGCCGTTGTTGTCGAAGTCCCAGGCGTAGGTGAACGGGTCGCCGTCCGGGTCGAGCGTGCCGGCCGAGGAGAAGGCGACGGTCAGCGGGGCGACGCCGCTGGTCGGGTTCGCCGAGACGACGGCGCGGGGGGCACGTCCCTCGCGGGCGTACTCGATGCGGTAGAGCGCCGAGTTGGCGTCGCCGTTGAACCAGCCGGTGCCGTAGTCGAGGACGTAGAGCGCGCCGTCGGGGCCGAACTCCATGTCCATCACCTGGGTGCCGGTCCACGGGAACGGATTGATCTTGAAGGGTTGGCCGGCCGCGTCGAGCTTGATGTTCTTGATCCAGCGACGGCCGAACTCACCGGCGAAGTAGGTCCCGTCGTAGTACTGCGGGAACGCCACGTCGGAGGTGTTGTTCGGGTCGTAGCGGTAGACCGGGCCGCCCATCGGGGACAGGCCGCCACCGGTGAACTCCGGCGGCGACCCGGAGCCGCCGTACGGGAGCCACGCCGGCACGGCCGGCGGGAGCTGGGTGATGCCGGTGTTGTTGGGCGAGTTGTTGACCGGCCCGTTGGCGCAGTCGAACTTCGGCCCGGACGGCCCGGACGGGAAGGTGTAGTCGTTGTAGGCGTCGTTGCGGGCGGTGCAGTACGGCCAGCCGTAGAAGCCGGGCTGGGCGATGCGGGCGAACTCGACGTTGCCCGCCGGTCCCCGGTTCGGGTCGGCGGTGCCCGCGTCCGGGCCGTAGTCGCCGAGGTAGACGATGCCGGTGGCCTTGTCCACGCTCATGCGGAACGGGTTGCGGAAGCCCATGGCGTAGATCTCCGGACGCGTCCGGGCGGTGCCGGGGGCGAACATGTTGCCCGCCGGGATGGTGTAGCCGCCCGCCGCGCTCGGCTTGATCCGCAGCACCTTGCCGCGCAGGTCGTTGCTGTTCGCCGAGGTGCGCTGCGCGTCGAAGGCCGGGTTGCGGCCGGCCCGCTCGTCGATGGGGGTGAACCCGCTGGAGTCGAACGGGTTGGTGTCGTCACCGGTCGACAGGTAGAGGTTGCCGGCCGCGTCGAAGTCCATGTCGCCGCCGACGTGGCAGCACATGCCCCGGCTGGTCGGCACGTTGAGGATCAACGTCTCGCTGGCCAGGTTGATGGTGTTGTCGGGGTTGACGGTGAACCGGGACAGCCGGTTCACCCCCTCCCAGGGGGCGAAGTCGGCCGGGGTCCCGGTGGCCGGCGCGCCGCCCCCGGGGGTGCTCAACGGTGGCGCGTAGAAGACGTACACCCAGCGGTTGGTGGCGAAGTTGGGGTCGACCTTGATGCCCTGCAGGCCCTCCTCGTCCCCGGTGTAGACCGGCAGGGTGGCGGCGACCTTGGTGTTGCCGGCCGCGTCGGTGTGCCGGATCACGCCGTTGCGGGAGGTGTGCAGCACGCCCCGGTCGGGCAGCACGGTGAGGCTCATCGGCTCACCGGTCTCGGCCGCGCCCTTGGCCAGCTCGACCTGCTGGAAGTTGCTGGTCACCGTGGGCCCGCAGTCGGCGGCGACGTCGCCGGCCGCGGTCCGGATGCCGCCGAGCAGGTGCTGGCGGAAGCTCGCCTCGCCGTACGACGCGTCCGTGTGGCCGAGGCCGGTGTACCAGGAGCGGCCGCCGGAGTAGTTGTGGCACCAGGAGATCGGGTGGTCGTAGCCCATTCCCCCGCCGGTGTAGGTGCTCTCGTCGAGGGTGGCCAGCACGTGGACGGCGCCCCGCGGGTTGGTGCGGTAGTTGTACCACTCGTCGTACCGGGTCCACCGCTGCGGCAGGGTCGCCGTGGACGGGTGCACCTGGTCGGCCACCTTGACGGTGGCGTTCTGCTCGGCCGGGTGCGAGGCGAAGTACGCCCCGACGAGGCCGCCGTACCAGGGCCAGTCGTACTCGGTGTCGGCGGCGGCGTGCACGCCGACGTAGCCACCGCCGCCCTGGATGTAGCGCTCGAACGCGGCCTGCTGGGCGGCGTTCAGGACGTCACCGGTGGTGGAAAGCCAGATCACCGCTGCGAAACGATCCAGGTTGGCGTCGGTGAACTGGGCCGAGTCCTCCGTGGTCTCGACGGTGAACCCGTTGGCGGCGCCGAGCTGCTGGATGGCGGTGATGCCCTGGGCGATGGAGCCGTGCCGGAATCCGGCGGTCTTGCTGAACACCAGGACGGTGAACGGCGCGGCGCTGGCCGCGGGTGGCAGGGCGACGATGCCGCCGAGCACGAGGATCGCGCTCAGCGTCGCGCCGAGCCACGATCTCAGGGATCTGCGCACGGTGGGTCCTTTCGCGGGGTGGGGACGGCGTGCGCCGATCACGCCTGGTGGTGGGTACGCGTGGTGCCGACGGTGCGGCTCGCCGGGCGCGCCGTCGCCACCGCGAGCGTCATACAGGTAAATGCATCGTTGCCGCCTCGTCACGACCGCGTCAAGCGCTTCACCGCCATCCGAGAGAGCGTTATCTCCGCAGGTCAGAGGCGACCGGCCGGAACCTGATCCAATTACGGTTTTCACTGTCCTGATCCGCCGGAACCTCCGGTGGCGGCACCCTGGCGACGGCCACCCGGATACGCCTCTGTCCGGTTTTCGCCCCCGGCCCGGTCGACGCCCAGCATGAGGCGCCGTGACCTGGGTGACCGCGCGGCGTGTCCCGGGAACCGGGACGCCCCGTCGGGCGACTATCCGTACATGGGGTGTGAGCAGTGGCGTGAGATCTTGTCGGCACAACTCGACGGTGAGGCGACCGCCGCCGAACAGGTCGGCGTCGAGGCGCATCTCGACGGGTGCGCGGGCTGTCGCGACTGGCTCGACCGGGCCGCGCGGGTGACCCGCCGGTCCCGGCTGAGCGTCCTCGGTCCGGCGCCGGACCTGGCCCCGGCCATCCTCGCCGCCCTGCCGGCGCCCGCGCCGGCCCGACGCTCCCGGGCGCGGGTCGTGCTGACGTTGCGCACCCTGCTCGGGCTGATCGGCGCCCTGCAGCTGGTGCTGGGCCTGGCCCAGGTCGGGCGGAGCCCGGGCGCCGCGCACAGCCACGCCGGCGTGCTGGCCTCCGGGCACCTGTGGCACGAGTCGGCGGCGTGGAACATCGCCGTCGGTGCCGGGTTCCTGTTCGTCGCGGCCCGACGCACACCCCCGACCGGTCTGGTGCCGATGTTGAGCGCGTTCGTCGGCATGTTGGCGCTGCTGTCGGTCAACGACCTGCTCCTCGGCCGGGTCGATCTCACCCGCCTGGTCAGCCACGGCTTCCTGCTCGGCGGATACCTGGTCGTCATCGCGCTGTCGCGCCGCAGCCTGTGGCCGGACGACCCACGCGCCGGCGACCGCGGCGACCGTACCGGCTGGCGGCTGCGGGTCGACGAGGAGCCCGAGCCGGCCCCGACGGCGCTGCGCCTCGCCCCGCACCCCGGCACCGCCCGCGCCGAGGACCGGCGGGCCGCCTGAGCACGACCCGGGTCACCGCCGGGCGGTGACCCGGTCCCGCCCCTCAGGCCAGGTTGATCGTGTACTCCGCCGTGTGCACCGCCCCGTCGACCTGGAAGTCGAAGAACGCCCGGTAGCGACCCGGGCTCGGCGCGGTCAGCCAGAACGTGACCGCCCCGTCCACCAGCTCCGCCTCGGGGTGGACGTGCACGTACCCGAGGTCGCCCTCGCGCACCACGACCAGGTGCCCGTACGCGCCGAGGTAACGCTCCAAGCGGGCCGGGGCGCCGGCCTGGGCCACCCGGAAGACCATCGGCGCGGTGACCCCCACCGTGGGCGTGCCCTCCATCGACACGGTGAACGGCCCGACCGTCGCCTGGGGCTGCGGGGGCGGCAGCACGGTCGGGGTGTGCGCGCCCGGCACGACGTGGTCGACGCCCAGAACGAGGGGCACCTGGGTGCCGTCGGCCGCGGTGACCGAGAAGTCGGCGTAGATCCGGTAGCCGCCGGGGCGGGCCAGCGCCAGCGGGACGCTCCAGGTGCCGTCGGCCGCCATCGTCGGGTGCAGGTGCTGGTACCCGCCCAGGTCGCGGCCCACCACCACCAGGTGCAGCGGCTTGTCGTGCACGACCGCGAACCGGGTCGCGGCCTGGCGGTCGGCCCCGATGATCCGGAACCGGTAGTCAACCTTCGCGCCCGCGGGCTGCGTCCGCTCCAACGGTTGCAGCGTGTAGCCGCCGGCGCTGACCGCCGTCCCCGTCGCCGGCCCCGCGGCGGCGTCGCCCGGGTGGGTGTGCGCCCCGGTACCCGGGACGTGCTGGTGCCCGTCCCCCGCCGACACGGCCTGGCCCGGGGCGCCGCCGGCCGGCGCCGTGGGCGTGCCGGTCGCGGTGGTCGTGCCGGCCGAACCCAGGCGGCCGAGCCCGAACCCGGCCAGCAGGGCGAGCACGAGCCCACCGACGAGCAGCGCGATGCGGGTGTTGGTCAGCCGGGTGCCGCCGCCCGGAGAGAGGTCGTCCGTCCCCGTGACGGGGCCGTCGGTCGCGCCGGCCGGGTCGGGGTCCGCCGTGGCGACGCCGCTCGCCGACACCCGGGCCGGGGCGGCCGCCGGCACACTAGCGGTGGTGACCGGCGTGCCGCCTCTGCGCGCCGCCGGCGCGACGACCGGCCGTCCCTTGCCGCCGGAGCCCGACGGGGCCGTCCTGCGACCGCCCCCGGCCCGGCCGGCCGCGCCGGATCCGCCACCGGGCCGGGAACCGCCGGCGCGTCCCCCGGCGGACGACCTCGTCGGGCGGGTGCGGTTCGCGGTCCGGCCGGCGGGGGCCGGGCGACGCCGCCAGAACAGCAGACCGGCGACCACCACGGCCGTCACGGTGACCCAACCGACCCACATCAGCCAACCGGCGCCGCCCTCGTCGCCCGCGTCCGGCGCGGAGGCGTCCGGCGCGGCGACGGCCGTCGAGGCCGGTGGAGCGGCGGGTGCGGTTGACGAGCCGCCGGAGTCGTGCCCGGACGTCCCGTGGCGCTCCGCCGCGGCCAGCAGCGTCGGGTCGGGCTGGTTGGTGGGTGGCTGCCAGCCCTGCGGGGCCGCCGTCGCCCGGCCGGTGTAGCGGAAGGTCAGCGTGCCCCGGACCGGGTCGCCGTCCGAGGCCACCGACAGGTAGCTCACCGAGTAACGACCGGGCGCCGGCAGGTGGGCGATCGCCACCACCGCCGGGAACCCGGTCGTGTACTCCCGCGGCTCGAACTTGCCGTCGACCAGGAAGTACTCGCGTACCGGCTTGTCCAGCGGTCGGGGCTCTCCCTGACTCCAGCCGTTGTCGACCCGACCGCCACCCGGCCCGGTGACCGTGAAGTACGCGTTGGCCGCGACCTTCTCGGTGAAGTAGAGGCGCACCTCGGTCAGCGGACCGTCCACGGTGGCGCCCTCCGCCGGCGTGGACACCGCCAGCGTGCCGTGTGCCGCGGCGGGCGGCGCGGACATCAGGACCCCGACCGCCGAGGCGAGGACGAGCGCGAGCAGGCCGGCGACGGCCCGGGGGACGGCTGAGCGGAGACGACGCATCAGCACATGTTCACGATCGTCGGGCTTCAATCAAGAGCCAACCAACTTTTTCCGCACATGGCAAAAGTTCTGGTCCGGATCGTGCGATGTCCACCCTCGATCGTCGGAAACTTCTCTGTCGCGGCATCGCGGCTGACCGTCACGACGCGGTCACGTGGGCGGCAGGACGCTACCAGTGGCGGACGAGGCGGATGCCGAACACGATCGCGCCGAGGAGGAGCAGCACCCCCAGCAGTTGGAGACCCGGTGAGTCGTCGGCCTCCCCGTGCGCGATGGCAGCGGCGCCGAGGGCGACCCCGAGGAGGGCCGCGAGGGTCAGGAGGTACTTCACGGCGTCTCCTCGACGTACTCCAGGAGGTCGCCGGGTTGGCAGTCGAGCACCCGGCACATGGCCTCCAGGGTGCTGAAGCGGACGGCCTTGGCTCGCCCGTTCTTCAGGACGGCGACGTTGGCCGGCGTCAGCCCGACCCGCTCGGCGAACTCGCCGACGCTCATCTTCCGCTTCGCCAGTTGGACGTCGATGCGTACGACGATCGGCATCAGATCACCGCTTCCATGTCGGTGCGCAGCACGGTGGCCTGCCGCAGCAGCGCGCGCATCACCACCAGCAGGAGTCCGACCACGGCGACGCCCACCAGCAGGAGGAAGAGCAGGAGCGGCAGGCCGGGGTCGTCGGCGTTGAAGCCGACGTAGAGGAAGACGCCCAGCAGCACCGTCCACCCGGCTCCGACGGCCCACACGATCGCGTCGACCCACCCCAGGGAGGCCGGGCTGAAGATCCGGTCGTCCCGCACGAGGGTGAGCAGTTTCCAGGTGCAGACGATGACCACCTGCACGCACAGCACCAGGAAGACCGAGACGGCCGTCGCCGGCCACCGGAGGTAGGCGTGGTCCGGTGACTCCTTCGCCATGTGGGCGAACTGGCCCGGCAGGGAGAGGGTCTGGAACACGACCAGGATCCCGAACAGCAGCACGAGGAAGACTCGGAGAGCGGCAACCGCTCGGCGCTCTGTGACCATGTATCGAGTTTCGCTTGCTACCTATCGAATGTCAATAGGTATCGCACGGCGGTCAGTCGATCACCGTTCCCGTTACGCAGGTGAGCAGGCGACCGCGTACGCCGGCCGCGACCGACGCCGTGGTCTCGAAGCCCTGGGCACGGAGCAGGCGTTCCGTCGACCGCAGGTTCGCCGTGGCGTGCGCCGGCGTGGGCCGTTCGCCGAATACGTAGAGCCGCCCTCCGGGGACCAGGAGGTCGCGCATGCGGCCGATCTGCGCCGCCGCCGCGCCCAGCCAGAAGAGGTTGACGTTCACCGCGAAGATCTTGGTGAAGGAGCGGCTCTGCAGGTCCGCGGACTCGAAGCCGGCCTGGCGGATCTCGGCCCGGCCCGACTCGACGTGGCCCGCGTTGCGCTCGGCGGCGAGCCGCACCATCGTCGCCGAGCGGTCGATCGCGACGATCCGGCCGGTGGTGAGCCGCCGGGCGACCAGGGAGACCGCCACTCCCCGACCGCAGCCGATCTCCAACAGCCGGTCGTCCGGCGCCACGGCCATGGTCTCGACCGCCCACCGCTGCCGCTGGGTGACCGCGGCCTTCGGCACCGCGTCCGCCGGTGACACGGCGTCGTCCGGGACCGGCACGGCGCCGTCCGGGCTCGTCGGCCGGGGTGACGACGCGCGGGTCACGGGCTCACCCGCGGGGTCGGACCGGCAGCCGGCCGGCACCTCCCGGCGTGGTCGGGACCGCGCCGACGCCCGTCGCCGCGGTCCGAGCGTCCCCGGTGCGGACCCCGGTGGACCGGCCGCGGGTAGAGTACGTCGCGCCGCGCCCGCCCACCCGATGACGGACCGGGCCGACGGAGCCACCGGGCGCCGGCATCCGCTCGCTGACCGGCGAAGATTCGCACCCGTCGACTATGGCGCGGACGGCGGACCGGCGACCGCCCGGGGTGGCCCGGATCACGGGAACCCGCCCGGCTGAGCGGACAGAGAAGGGTCATGGAGTCGAGTCTGCGCGCTCGGGTGCGGGCCGGGGATCCCACCGCGTTCGCCGAGCTCTTCGACCGGTACGCGCGGTCGGTGTACAACCACGCGTTCCGGTTGACCGCCGACTGGGCCACGGCCGAGGACGTCATGGCGGCCACCTACCTGCAGGCCTGGCGCTCCCGCGAGCGGGCGAGCCAGGAGGGCGGGTCCCTGCGGCCGTGGCTGCTGGGGATCGCCACCAACGAGGCCCGCAACCACGTCCGCAGCAACCGCCGCTACCGAGCCGTCGCCGCCGCGCTGCTGGCCCGGGAGGCCGTCCTCCCCGATCACGCCGACGAGGTGGTCGGCCGGCTGGACGACGGGCACCGGATCGCCGCCGCGATCGAGGCGCTGAGCCGGCTGCGCCGCCCCGAGCGGGAGGTGCTGACGCTGTGCCTGTGGGAGGGCCTGGACTACGAGTCGGCCGCCCGGGCGCTGGGCGTTCCGGTCGGCACGGTCCGGTCCCGGCTGTCGCGGGCGCGGGCGCGACTACGTCAGCTGGTCGACGGCACCGAACGCACACCCCGGAACCCGCCTCCCACCGCAGCCGTGCGAGACGGCGCGGTCGCGCTCGCGAGGGAGGTCAACCGATGACGACACGGCGGCCACTGGACCCGTCCGAGCGGGCGGAGTTCGACGCGCTCGCACCCCACCCCGGCGACCGGGACCTGCCGGCCGGGCGGCACCAGCTGCACCGCGACCGACTGCTGGCGACCATCGCGCGGGAGACCCGGGCCGACGCCCGGCCCTCCGCGTCCGCCCCGCGCCGCGCGCCGCGGCGGCCCACTCTGGCCGTGGCGGCGCTGGTGCTGGTCGTGGCCGGGCTGGGCGCCGGCTTCGCCGCCGGCACGCGCGGCGGCGCCCCGACCGCGCTTCCGTCGGCGGCGCTTCCCGCCGACACGACGACGGCGCCGACCGCGGCAGCCGGCCCGAAGCCCGCCGCGAAGGGCCGGGCGTACGGCACGGTGCGACAGCTCACCGACGGTGCCGACCTGGTCGTCCGCGGCGACGTCGTGTCGGTCAGCGGCGTCGGCGGCGACCGCCGGGCCGTCTACCGGGTCGACGAGGTCCTGCACGGCGCGGCCCCGGTCACCGTCGGCGGCCGGATCACGGTGGTGGCGCCGGAGGTGCCCGGCACGTCCCGCCTCGACGTCGGCCAGCCGACCGTGCTCTACCTGGCCCTGCGCGATCCGCACCCGCCCGCGTACGCCCCGCTCGGCGGTGACGTCGGGATTTTCGACGTCGCCGGGGAGACGGTCCGCAGCCGGTCGGCGGGACGGTCGGTGTCCGGCCTGCGCGACGAGGAAGCCACCGGGCAGGGGCGGGTGTTCGTCGCCACGCTGGCCGAGCTGCGCCGGCTCGCGGGCGAACGCTGAGCCGCGGCAAAATTGTGGGAACTCGACGTCGGTGGCGCACAGACAGAGGACGTACGCAGTGCCGCGTCCCGGGCGAGACCGCCCGGGACGGCACCGAGACGCAAGGAGCGTTCCATGCCAGTCGTCCTCCCCCACCGCGCCCGGCCGCTGCTGGCCGCCGCCGCCGTGCTCGCCGCGGCGGCGCTGTCCGCGTGCGCCGGTGCCGACGAAGCTCCGCCGGCCGCCGCGCCGTCCGCGAGCAGCGGCGCCGCGGTGGCCGACGTCGCGCCGTCCCAGCCCCCGATCAAGGGCAAGCTGCGCGGGTACACGACGGTCCAGGAGCTCACCGAGGCCGCGGAGCTGGTCGTCCGCGGTGAGGTCGAGGCCGCCGGCTTTCGGGTGGACGAGGTGCTGCGGGCCGCGTCCGGGTCCGGGGTGACGGCCGGGTCGCGGATCACCCTGACCGGCCTCGACCGGCGGACGGCCGACATGGCCCAGATGTCGACGCTCGACCCGGGCCAGGTCGTGGTGCTCTACCTGGCGAAGGACCCGGCGACGGCGACGTTCCGGACGCTCAGCGGCGACTTCGGGGTGTTCGACGTCGACGGGGCGGGCGAGGGCGCCGCCGCGTCGACCCGCTCCCGCTTGATGGCGGTCACCGGGCTGCGCGCCGAGGACCCGGCCGCCGCCGGTCAGGGCTTCCGCACCACCCTGGGCCAGCTGCGCGCCGTCGCCGCCCAGGTCAGGTAACACGCCCTCGGCGCGGACGGCACCCTCCCGGGGGCACCGTCCGCGCCGTGCCGGCCGCTCCGGCGCGGACTCGTCGGCGGACGCGGGTCCGGACGAGTCCGCGCCGGTCGGGTGTCAGCCGGCGCGACAGGAAACCGTCGGCCAGGTGTAGTTGCCGTTGTGCTGGATGGTCACGCCCCAGTTGTTGCCGCTGCCGTTGGGGGTCGCGACCAGCTGTTGTGCGCTGGGGTAGCTGGCGTTGACGTTCCAGGTCGCGAGGACCCTGGCGGGGGACGGGACGTTCATCGTCACCGTCCAGGAGGTGGCGCCGGAGACCGAGACGTTGAGGTTGTAGCGGTCGCTCCACTGCTGCCCGGCCGACAGGGTGGCGGTGCAACTGCCCCCGCCGCCGCCACCGCCGCCTCCGCCACCACCGCCGCCTCCGCTGCCGCCGATGGTGATGGCGGAGTTGCCGCTGCTCTGGTAGCCCTCGGTGGCGAGGATCATGTAGTCGTGGCTGCCCAGGTTCATGCCGTTGCGGCCCCACGCGTCGAAGTGGTTGCCGGAGGTGATCGTGCCACCCGTACGCTTCGACTGCCGGACGCTCCAGTACTGGTTGAAGGTCCGGGTGCCCTCGATCGACGGGGCGTTGTAGCGGGTGGTCTGGTAGATGTCGTAGGTGCCGCCGTCGCTGGTGACGGTGCCCTTGTACGTGCCGGTGGGCCGGTAGGTGCCCCAGTTGTCCACGATGTAGTACTCGACGAGGGGGTTCCTCGTCCACCCGTAGAGGGTCAGGTAGGCGTTGCCCGAGGGGTTGAAGCTGCCGGAGTAGGTGACGCTCCGGCGGCCGCCGGTGCTCCAACCCTTGCCGGCGACGAAGTTGCCGGTGTTACGCCAGGAGGTGCTGTAGCCGCCGCCGGAGTTCAGCTCCATGGAGACCGTGCCGGGGCTGTCGGTCCAGAACGAGTAGAAGTAGCCGTCGTGGGTGCCGGTCTGGTTCGAGGTCACCGCCGCGCTGGCCGCGCTGGGCAGCAGTGTGGTGGCGATGACGACGGCTACGGCGCAGGCACCGCTGGCGAGCAGCCTGAGGCGGCCGCGCCCGCGGGTCCGCGGTGGGACGGGGACGTCGTTCACGTGCTTCCTCCTCGTGAGGGCTGGCGGGGAGGCCAGGCAGCCGGGTACGACTCCGGCGCCGACGTCGGCCGTCCGGGCGGCGGCCACGCTGCGTCGGGTCGTACAACGTGGTGGGGCGGGCCGGCCGTCGCGGTGGCGGCCGGCGGGACCGGGTCGGGTGGCGGGGACCCGGATCGACGGTCATCGAAGCCCGGCGATGCCGAAAGTATTGGACCGGCCAGCGGTGACTGTCAATGAGTTTCGGAAATGTTTCGGAACGCTGGTCGTGCGTCCGAAACGACCACCCGACGTCATCGTCCCTGCTGGGATGATCCGACGTGGCACCCACCGGTGGCGCGGCAGCCGGCAACCACCGCAACGGAGAGCACGGCCGCCGCCGGAACTTTCGGAGTCCCTCCGGAGGTACCGCTCCCGGTCAGGCGGTGACCGCCGGAAGGGCCACGTCCTCCCCCGGGGACGGCCGGGGCCGCGGCGGGCCGGTGGGCTCGCCGGGGAGCACCGGGTCCGGCGTACGCCACGAGCGCCACAGCCGGCTGTAGCGACCCCCCGCCGCCAGCAACTGGTCGTGCGTGCCCTGCTCGGCGATTCGGCCGTGCTCCATCACCACGACGCGGTCGGCGGTGGCCGCCTGGCTGAGACGGTGGGCGACGATCAGGGTCGTCCGACCCGCCGTCGCCGCGGCGGCGGCACGGTCGAGGTCGCGCGCGCCCGCACTGCCGGCCTCGGCGGTCGCCTCGTCCAGGACGGCGACGGTCGGGTCGGCGAGCAGCAGCCGGGCCAGCGCGAGCTGCTGGGCCTGGGCGGCCGTGAGCCGCCGACCGCCCTCCCCCACGTCGGTGGCGAGCCCGTCGGGCAGCGTACGGAACCAGGCCGTCGCGCCGACCCGGTCGAGGGCGGCCGCGAGGTCGGCGTCCGTGGCGTCCGGGTCGGCCAGCCGCAGGTCGTCGGCGAGCGATCCGGCGAAGACGTGCACCTCCTGACTGATCAGGGCGATCTCGCGCCGGACGCGGTGCTCCCCGAGGTCGGCCAGCGGCACGCCGCGCAGCGACACGGATCCGGTGGTGGGGGTGAGGATGCCGGCGACGATCCCGGCCAGGGTGCTCTTTCCGGCCCCGCTGGCGCCGACGAGGGCGACGCGTTCGCCCGGGGCGAGTCGCAGTGCGACGTCGCGCAGCACGACGGGTCCGCGGTCGTAGCGGTGCTCGGCGACGATCACCTCCAGCGCGGCGGGCTCGCCCCGCCCGATGGTCACCGACGACCCGTGCCGGGCCTCGGGCGCCGTCGGCAGCGCGCTGACGCCGACGAGCCGGGCGAGGCTCGCCCCCGCCTGCAGGACCGAGTCCGACTCCATCAGCAGCAGGCCGACGGGATTGAAGAGACGGTGGAAGAACAGCGCGGCCGTGGTGGCCGCGCCCACCGTGACGAGGTCGTCGCGCACCAGGAGGAACCCGGCCAGCAGCACCGCGGCGAGCCCGACGAACTCCGACCGGTTGATCCGCAGGCCGAACCGGGTGTGCAGGTTGAAGATCTCCAGGGACAGGTCGCGGGCCAGGGCCGACCGGTCGGCGATCCGGGCGACGTGCGCGTCCTCGGTCCGGTAGGCGCGCACGGTCGGCGCGCCGCGGAGCGCGTCGGCCATCGCCTGCGCCCGCTCACCGGTCGCCACCCGCTCCCGCGTGTAGTAGGGGACGGACCGGGCGAGGTACCAGCGTAGGGCCAGCGCGTACGCGGGCGCCGCGGCCAGGCCGGCGAGGCCGAGTCGCCAGTCGAGGGCGAACAGCCCGGCCGCGGTCAGCACGACGGACAGCAGCGCGCCGACGAAGGCGGGGCCACTCGTGGTGATCACGTTGGTGACGACGGCGACGTCGTCGCCCGCGCGGGCGACCAGGTCGCCCGTGCCGGCGCGCTCCAACGTGGCCGACGGCAGGTGCAGCGCGCGGTCGAGGACGCGCTCCCGCAGCCGGGCCAGCACGGTCTCGCCGAGCCGCGCGGCGACCGCGGCGCCCGCGGCGGTGAGCAGGCCGGCGAGCAGCGCCGCCCCCGCGATCACACCGGCCCAGCCCAGGACTCGGGTCGTGGTGGAACCGGCGATGACGTCGTCGACGAGGCGCCCGAGCACCCAGGGGGCGACGAGCCCGGCCGCGGCGGCGGCGACCAGGAGGGTGCCCGCGGCGGCGCTGAGCGCCGGAAGTCGGGCGAACTCGGCCCGCAGGGCGGCCCAGGTCTGTCGCGGGGTGGCCGTCGGCAGCAGTTGCCGGGTCTCCCCGTCGGTCGTGGTCGCGCCGTCGGTCACCGGAGTACCTCCTGCCGGTAGCGGGTGTCGGCGGCGAGCAGCTCCTCGTGGGCGCCCTCGGCGACGACACGCCCGCGGTCGATCACCGCCACCCGGTGGGTCGCCCGCAGCAGGGCGGGGCTGCTGGTGATGATCACCGTGCTGCGGGACGCCCCGCTGCGGGCGGCGGCGAGCCGCTCGGCGATCAGGGCCTCGGTCACCGCGTCGACGGCCGTCGTGGGATCGTGCAACACCAGCACGGGCGGGTCGGCGACGAGCGCGCGGGCGAGCCCGAGGCGCTGCCGTTGCCCGCCCGACAGGTTCGCCGCCCGCTCGGTGAGCCGACGGTCCACGCCGTCGGGGTGCGCGGCGAGCACGTCCTCGGCCGCCGCGGCCCGCACCGCCGCGTCGAGGACCCGCTCGTCCACCGCGGCGCCGGCGGCGAGGTTGTCGCGGAGCGTGCCCTCGAACAACGCCACGTCGTGCGGCTCGACCAGGACCGCGCCGCGTACGGCGTCGATGCGCAGCTCGTCGACGGGAACGCCGTCGACGCGCACCGTTCCTCGGTACTCGTCGCGAGGCACCCGGCCGGACAGCAGCGCGACCAGCGCCTCGGCCTCCCCCGGCTCGTACGCGAGCACGCCCAGGACCTCGCCGGCCCCGACCCGGAGGCTGAGACCGTCGAGACCGGCGTGACCCACCCCGTCGAGGGCGAGCCGTGACTGGCTCGGCGCCGGCGCCTCCGCGGTGCCCGGCCGGACGAGCGGGGTCGCCCCGAGCACCCGCGCGACGCGCCCCGCGGAGGCGCGGGCCATCGCGAACAGCTGGACGCAGTACCCGAGCGTCTGCACCGGCTCGGCGACGAACTGGGCGAGCCCGACGACGGCGACCAGCTCGCCGACGGTGAGCCGTCCGTGCAGGGCGAGCCAACCGGCGGCGCCGGCGACCGCCGCGAGGAAGAGGCCGTTGAGGGTGGTGGTCAGTCCGAGGTGGAGGCCCTTGGTGGTGGCGGCGCGCAGCGTCACGTCGAGGGCGTGACCGCTGGCGCTCGCGTACCGGCGGGCGGCGTGGCCCTGTGCGCCGATGCCGCGCAGCACCCGCAGACCGGCGACGAGATCCACGGCGAGGGCGGTGGTGGCGGCCAGAGCCTCCTGCTGGGCGGCGCTGCGGCGGGTCAGCACGGGTGCCGTGCGGTGCAGGGCGAGGACCACCAGGGGCACACCGACGAGCACGCCCAGACCCAGCGGAACGTCCACGACGAGCAGGGCGACGGCCGCGACCAGCAGGGCGGTGAGGGCCGCCGCGGTGAGCCCCGCGACGCGTACGACCAGCGCGGAGAGCTCGGCGTCGGAGGCGGCCACGGTGAGCAGCTCACCGTCGCGCAGCCCCGACCGGTGGCCGCGCGGGTCGAGGGCGCGGGCGGCGATCTCGACCCGCGTGAGGTGCGCCTCCCGTTCGACGGCGGCGTACGCGTGGCGCGCGCCGGTGCGGTAGGCGAAGGCCAGGACGGTGAAGAGGGCGGCGAGGCCGGCCAGCGAGAGCAGCAGCGCGCGGACGTCTCCGGTGGCGACCGCGCGGTCGATGATCACACCGATCGCGACCGGCACGAGGGCCTCGGCGGCCTGGTGAAGGCAGAGCAGCACGATGCCGGCCAGCACCCGCCCGCGCTGGCGGCGCAGGGCGCGGCGCAGCACCGTGCGCGTGGTGATCTCCCCCGTCATCTCGCCCGGAACCGGCGAGCCCGGTGGGGCCGACGGATGGCTGCGGATGTGTGCACGGACGGCGCCCCTCCCACGGTCAGGGGCAGGACGGTCGACTCCCCTCCCCGGGACATAGCTTAGGCTTGCCTAAGAAGAGCGGGTACGGCACCCCGACCACCGTCAGGAGTCAGTGGTCGCCGGCCCCCGGTCCGTCTCCTCGTCGCTCGGCCGGACCTCGGACGCACTGCCCATCGCCCGTCCGCCCTGCCGTCGCCCAGTAGACGGGCACGAAGAGGATCAGCGCCCGGCCGATTCCGGGCCAGCCGTGGTCCTCGTGCAGCAGCTCGGAGAACTGAGTGAGGGCGAAGACGAAGGCGAGGTCGAAGAAGAGCTCCTCCCAGGTGACGCCCTTGCCTCGCGGACCGGCTGGCATCGCCGGAGTTCACCCGGACGAGCCGGCGACGCCGCGAGGTTAACCCCGACGATCACCGTCTCGTGGTCGGACGGCGCACGGTCACCGTTTCGGCCGGTCCGCGCTCGGGCATCCTCCACGGTGCCGAGGCGACGAGGGGGGCAGGATGAGAGACCGCACCGCGCCCGCGCGCGGCCGACCAGTGAGCACGCTGGCCCTGCCGCTGCTCGCGGCCCTGACGCTCCCCACCGGGTGCACCGCCGGGGAGGACGACGCGGGTCCGGCTCCCTCGGCACCGCCGCCGGCCACCACGCCGGCCTCCTCGGCCCCGACCGGGCAGTCCTCCCCCACCGCGGACGCGACCGTGGTCATCCCCACGTCCGCCTTCGTCGAACTGCCGCCGGAGCTGCGAAAGATGCCGCGCCGGACGACCCCCACCGAGAACGCGCTGCCGACGTTGTGCGGCGAGGAGTTCGGCACCGGCGGTCGGCGGGTGACCGCGAGCGCGTCGATGACCGTCACCTACCAGCAGGCGGGCGCGCCGGAGAGCTCCGTGCCGCAGGGCATGATCCATCAGACGATCTTCACGTTCGACGGTGCGGGCGCGTCGGACTACCTGCGCCGGGTCCGCGGGGCCGTCGAGGGGTGCCCGTCCTACGGCCGGGACGGTGGCGCCGTCCGGGTGGAGAGCCGTCCGCTGCCCGGCGTCGGCGACGAGGCGCTGCTGGTGACCCGCACCTGGCCGGCGGCGGGCCCGGACGGGCGGCCCGCCGGCGGCGAGGCGGCCGGCCAGATCGCCGTGATCCGCGTGGACGGGGTGGCGACGGTGCTCGACGACCAGGGCTGGGAGGGCACGAGCGGCAACCCCGCCGTCCTGGAGCAGGCCACCCGGGAGGCCGTCCGGGCCATCGAGACCTGGCGGCGGTAGCGAGCAGACGGACGGGCTGCACAACGTCGACCGGCCGCTGGAGCCCGGCCCGGGCTCCAGCGGCGGTCAGCGGGAGCCGGCGAGGCTGGGCGCGGCGGTCACCGGCCGCGAGGCGGCCGCGGTGGTGGTCGGGCTCCCGGGCGCGATCGTGAGCCACACCGCGGCGCCGGTGTCGACGCCGAGGGCCAGGAACTCGTTGCGGGTGAGGGTGACGGCGACGACCTGGCCGGGTTCGGTCGTGACGTCGACGCGGATCTCGAAGCCGACGCGGGTGACCCGGCTGACCCGGCCGGCGACGGCGGCCGGCGCGGCGGCGCCGGTCCGGATCTGCAGGTCGTGCGGCCGGACCAACTGGTCGCCGAGCTGGGTGACCGGGCCGAGGAAGCGCATGACGAACTCGTTGGCGGGGGCGTCGTACAACTGGTCGGGCGAGCCGATCTGCTCCACCCTGCCCTCGTTGATCACCACGATCTCGTCGGCGACCTCCAGCGCCTCCTCCTGGTCGTGGGTGACGAAGACGGTGGTGACGTGCACCTCGTCGTGCAGCCGGCGCAGCCAGTCGCGCAGCTCCTTGCGGACCTTCGCGTCGAGCGCGCCGAAGGGCTCGTCGAGCAGCAGCACGGTCGGCTCGACGGCCAGCGCGCGGGCCAGGGCCATCCGCTGGCGTTGGCCACCGGAGAGCTGGGACGGCAGTCGGTCGGCGAACTGCTCCAGGTGTACCAGGGCGAGCAGTTCGTCGACGCGGCGGCGGATCTCGTCCCTGCCGCGCTTGCGGATCTCCAGTCCGAAGGCGACGTTGCGCCGCACGGAGAGGTGCTTGAAGGCCGCGTAGTGCTGGAACACGAAGCCGACGTTGCGCTTCTGCGGGGGCAGGCCGGTCGCGTCGACACCGTCGATCTCGACCCGCCCGGTGTCCGCGCGTTCCAGACCGGCGATGATGCGCAGCAGGGTGGACTTGCCGCCGCCGGACGGGCCGAGCAGCGCGGTGAGCTGACCCGCGGGAATGCTCACCGAGACGTCGTCGAGGGCGACGAATCCTCCGAAACGCTTACCGACGTTGGCGATCTCGATACTCACCGGGGTTCCTTTGGCCGCAGGACGGATACGACGATGATGCTCGCCACCGCGACGAGGGCGAGGAGGAAGGCGGTGGCGTACGCGCCGCCCTTGTCGAAGTTCAGGTACTTCTCCTCGACGACGAGCGTCGCGGTGCGGGTCTGACCGAGGACGTTGCCGGATACGACCTTGACCGCGCCGAACTCGCCCAGCGACCGGGCGAGGCTCAGCACCACGCCGTAGATCACGCCCCACTTGATGGAGGGCAGGGTGATCCGGCGGAACGTCTGCACGGCGTTGGCGCCGAGGCTCCGGGCGGCCTGCTCCTGCTCGTCGCCGATCTCCTGGAGGACCGGCACGACCTCCCGGATGACCAGCGGCAGCGCGACGAACACCGTGGCCATCACCATGCCCGGCACGGCGAAGATGATCTGCAGGCCGGCGGCTTCGAGCGTGGGCCCGAACCACCCGGTGCGGCCGCCGTAGACCAGCGCGAGGGCGAGACCGACGACGATGGGGGAAACCGACAGCGGCATGTCCAGCAGGGCGTTGAGCGCCCGCTTGCCAGGAAAGTCGTAGCGGACCAGCAGGATGGACACCCCGACGCCGAACACCGTGTTGATGACGACGGCGACGACCGCGATGACGACGGTGAGCCGCAGCGCGTGCACGACGTCGGGATCGGCGAGGATCGCGGTGAGGTCGGTGAGGCCGTCGGCGAACGCGTTGCGTCCGACGAGGTAGAGCGGCCAGGCGACGAGCAGGAACAGGTAGGCGACGACCACCGCGCGCAGCAGGTGGCGGCCGGGGCCACGGCGGCCGGCGGGCACGCGGACGGCGGCGGAGCGGTCAGCCACGGCGCACCACCCTTCGTTGGAGGACGTCGAGCAGGACGATGACGGCGAGCGAGATCGCCAACAGCACAACCGCCACCGCCGCCGCGCTGTCCGGGTTGTCGTTCTCGATGCTGCTGAGGATGCGGACGGACGCCACCTCGGTACGCATCGGCAGGTTGCCGGAGAGCAGGACGAGAGAGCCGTACTCGCTCACGCCGCGGGCGAACGACAGCGCGGCGCCGGCCGCGATGGCCGGGGTGAGGCTGGGCAGGATGATCCGCCGGAAGGTGGTGAACCGGCTCGCGCCCAGCGAGGCGGCGGCCTCCTCGACCTCCGGGTCGAGCTCGGCCAGTACGGGCTGCACGGTCCGTACGACGAACGGCAGCGTGACGAACAGGAACGCGAGGAACACCGCGATCCGGGTGTTGGCCACGTCGACGCCGAGCGGGCCGGCCGGGCCGTACAGGGACAGCAGCACCAGGCCGGCGACGATCGTCGGCAGGGCGAACGGGATGTCGATGAGGATCTCCAGCAGGCGCTTGCCGAAGAACCGGTCCCGCACGAGCACCCAGGCGATGAGCGTGCCCATGACGACGTTGACGAGCGTCACGAGGAACGCGGCGCCGACCGTGAGCCGGATCGCGGCCGCGGTCTGCTCGTTGGTCACCGTCGTCCGGAACGCGGCCCAGCCGCCCTGGGACGCGGTCACGACCACGGCGGCCAGCGGGATCAGCACCAGCAGGCTGAACCACAGCATCGCCACGCCGAGCCCGAGGCCGGAGACCCGGCTCAGTGGCAGGCCGGTGCGGACCGGCCGGCGGGTCTCCGCCGACCGGTCCGCGGCCACTGCCGTCGAGGTCACTTCGCCTTCCCGGAGGCGGCGATGACCTTGGTGACGACGCCGTCCTTCTCGTCGAAGAACTTCTTGGACAGCGCCGACCAGCTCTCGAAGTCCTTCTCCACGGTGAGCAGCTTCTGCGGCGCCGGGAACGGCTTGTCCGGGTCGATGGCGCCCTTCACACCGGTGGTGTCGACGCCGTCGATGATGGGGCGGAAGCCGGTCAGCGCGAACTGGCGCTGACCCTGCGGGCCGAGGACGAAGTCGAGCCACTCCTTCGCCTTCGGGCTGGCGTTCTTGAGCACCGCACCCGGGTTCTCGATGAGGATGGTCGTGGCGGGCAGGACCCAGTCGAGGTCCTCACCGTTCTGGCGGGCCAGGATCGTCTCGTTCTCGTACGCGAGCAGGACGTCACCGGTGCCGCCGAGGAAGGCCGTCGTGGCGTCCCGGCCGCTGTTGGGCAGCGCCACGACGTTCGCGAAGAGCTTCGTCAGGTACTCCTCGGCCTGCGCGTCGGTGCCGCCGTTGGCCGCGATGTGCCCCCAGGCGGCGAGGGCGTTCCAGCGGGCGGCACCGGACGAGGCCGGATTGGGCGTGACGATGCCGATGCCCGGCTTGATCAGGTCGTCCCAGCCCTGGATGTTCTTCGGGTTTCCCTTGCGGACGGCGAGCACGACCACCGACGACGAGACGATCCCCTTGTTCGGGCCGTCGTCCCAGCTCGCGTCGACGAGCCCCGCGTCGACCAGACGTGTCACGTCGCTGGTGACGGAGAAGTGCACGTAGTCGGCCTTGAGGCCGGAGACCACCGCGCGGCTCTGGTCGCCCGAGGCGCCGTACGAGGTCTGGAAGCGGACGCCCTTGCCCGCGTCGGTCTTGTTCCACTGTGCGGCGATCGCCTTGTTGGCCGCCTCGGGCACCGCGTAGCCGACGATGCTCAGCGTCGTCGAACCGCCCGCCGCCGACCCGCCGCCGCAGGCGGACAGTGCCAGCGCGGCCACGAGCGCGAGAGCGACGGCGACCGTGCTCCTATTCTTCATGGGAAACCCATCCTCCTTCGGCGCGCGTCGGCGCAATGTCACTGGTGAGAGACGTCGGCTGCTCGTGGCGGGCCGCGAGCAGGTCGGCGAGTGTGGCGTGGTCGACGATGTCCTCGACGGCCCGGTTGACGGACCGCCAGACGTCACCGAGTCCGGTGGCGACACCGTGGTAGGTCGCGGCGTCGACGGAGAGACCGCGGATCGTGGTGATCGTCCCGGCGACGGCGCGGAGCACGTCGCCCACGGTGATCCGATCCGGTCCCCGCGTCAGGTGATAGCCCCCCTCGGCGCCGCGGAGGCTCTGCAGCAGGCCGGCCCGCCGCAGGTCGAGCAGGATGGCACGCAGGAACGAGGCGGAGATCTCCTAGCTCTCGGCCAGTGTCTCCGCCTTGACGATCCCCGGATGGGACGCCGCCACCGCGAGCATCGCCCGCAGGGCGTAGTCCGTCCGGGCCGAGACGTACAGGGCCACCCCCCGCTTCTCGATGTTTCCTACCTGACATGTAGGAATAGTGGCCTAGGCTCGCTGACCCGTCAAGAGCGCGTCCACCCGTTGGTCGCCGGACCTGTGCGACGCGCGGGAGATCGACCGCCAGGTTGATCAACAGTGGCCGTCAGGGTGCTGCCCGATCCCCGTCCACGTCGGTATCCTCAGCGCTCGATTCGTGGAGGAGATCATCATGTGGCCGTTCAAGAAGCGCCGGCAGCCGGAGACGCCCGGGCTCGTCATCGACCCGGCGTACGGCGACCCGCAGGCGCGGGCGTTCATCGACGCGCTGGACGCGCGGGACTGGCGCACGGCACGGGACATCCTTGTCGCCACGCCCGACCCGGACAGCCGCGCCTTCCTGATGGAGGCCGTGCAGGCCGCGACCGACCTCCAGGACTGGATCCAGGACTGGGTGGACGCCGAACCGGACTCGACGCTCCCGGTGCTGGTCCGCGGCTGCCACGCCGTCCACTGGGCCTGGGAGGCACGCGGCGGCAAGCGCGCCCAGTACACGAGCCAGGACCAGTTCCGGGAGTTCGCCCGCCGGCTGCGCATCGCGGAGAACTCGCTGGACGAGGTCGTCGACCGTGACCCGGACGACGTGACCGCCTGGACCTGGCTGGTCACCTCCTCCCGCGGCCGCCAGCTCGACCCCGAGGAGGCCCGCGCCCGCTTCGACGAGGTGACGAAGCGCCACCCGGGCCACGTCGTCGCGGCCGAGCAGCGGCTGCAGTACCTGTGCCCGAAGTGGTTCGGCGACGAGAAGCAGATGTTCGCGTTCGCCCGGGAGGTCACCGCGTCCGCGCCGGACGGCAGCCTGCTGCCCGAGCTGGTGGCCGTCGCGCACGTCGAGAAGTGGCTGGACATGCCGCGGGGCGAGGACGACGACTACATCCAGTCCGAGGAGGTACGGGCCGAGCTGCTCGCCGCCGCCGAGAAATCGATCTTCCACCCCACCTTCCGGCCGGCGTACGGCTTCGTCCCGCGGGCGAGCGTGTTCGCTCTCGCCCTGGAGCTGGCGCACGAGTTCGAGGCGGCGGCACGGGTGTTCGAACTTCTCGGCGACCGCGTCAGCCAGTGGCCCTGGGTCTACGTCGGCGACCCGGTCGAGGCCTTCGTCCGCTCCCGCGACTGGGTCCACGAGCACGTCTCCTGACCCGGCCCGGTGGCCGGCGGTCAGCCGCCGGAGCCCTCCTCGGCGCCGTCCGGCGTCATCGCGCCGTGCTCCTCGCCGCCGTCGAGGTGCACGTGCTGGTGGCCCTGACCGGCGTCGATGTTGATCTGGTCGAGTTGTGTCGCCGCCACCGACCAGGTGGCCACGGCCAGGTCCGCCTGCCGCGCCGCGAGCGCCAACTGCTCCCGGCTCGCGGCGGCGGGCCCGGTCGCGGCCAGCGCGGCGAGGTCGACCGCCACGGCCGCCTGCTCGACGGCGCTTCGCAGGCCACCGCGGGCGACGTTGGTCGCGGTTCCGCCCGACGGCGGGTCGGCGAACTCCTCGGTGAGCTGGCGCATCGTCTGCTGCCACTGCCGAACCTGGGCGACGTCGGGCGCGCGGCCGGCCTCCCCGGCCCGGGTGACCGCCAGGACGACCGGCGAGAGCCGCTCGCCGGTCCGGCGCGCCAGCGCGGTCAGTTCGACGATCTGCCGCGCGTCACGCTCGGCCTCGGCGGCCCGCAGCTCGTTGATGCGCGCCTCGGTCTCGGACGGGCGCCCCACCGCGAGCCCGATCAGCGCGCCGACCACGCCCGCGACGAGTGCGGCGACGGCGATGCCGGCCACCGCGCGGACCCCGGGTCGCCGTGGTCGGCCGGTCGGCGTGAGCAGGTACGAGGGCTTTCCGGTGCGACGCGACACGACATGCCCCTCTGTCGATGGAACCCGGCCGCAGAGTAGCCCGTCCACCCCCGATCCGTCGACCGCTCCCAGGCGATCGGGCGGACGCCGACGCCCGGGGCCGCGGTTGACACCGAATCGACACATTGCTATTTGTAAGGTTCGTTTCCCGAAGCTTCGGGGTGCCCGTCCGGGGGGTTCCACCGCGGCCCGACCCCTGAGGAGCACCATGGCCCGCACGAGGACGACCGCGTACGTCGTGGGCGCGCTGTTCGTCGGCACCGCCGCGCTCGGCTACGGCCTTCCGTCGGCCAGCGCCGCGACCGCCGGCCCGATCACCGGACTCGGCGGCAGGTGCGTCGACGTCGCCGGCGCCAACCCGGCCAACGGGACCGCGGTGCAGCTCTACGACTGCAACGGCACCACGGCCCAGACCTGGACGGTCGGCAACACCGACGGTTCGGTCCGGGCCCTCGGCAAGTGTCTCGACGTGACGGCCGCGGCCACCGCCGACGGCGCCAAGGTGCAGCTGTACGACTGCAACAACACCGGCGCCCAGAAGTGGACCGCCAGCAACGGCGCCCTGGTCAACACCGGCTCCGGCAAGTGCCTCGACGTCACGGACCGGACCAGCGCCAACGGCACCCGGCTGCAGATCTGGAGCTGCACCGGCGCCACCAACCAGCGGTGGACCCTACCCGGCACCGGCACCCCGCCGCCCACCACCCCGCCGGGGGCCAACCTGGACGACCCGGCGAAGAAGGACGTCGCGATGCAACTGGTCTCGGCGGCCGAGAACTCCTCGCTCGACTGGCGCGCGCAGTTCTCCTACATCGAGGACATCGGCGACGGCCGGGGCTACACGGCCGGCATCATCGGCTTCTGCTCGGGCACCGGCGACATGCTGGAGCTGGTCGAGGCGTACACGCGGACCAAGCCGGGCAACGTGCTGGCCCCGTACCTGCCGGCGTTGCGCGCGGTCAACGGCACCGACTCGCACGCCGGCCTCGACCCCAACTACCCCCGCGACTGGCGGGCCGCCGCCACCGACCCGGTTTTCCGGGCCGCCCAGGAGGCCGAGCGGGACCGGGTGTACTTCAACCCGTCGGTGCGGGACGGCAAGGCCGACCGGGTCCGGGCCCTCGGCCAGTTCGTCTACTACGACGCGGCCGTCATGCACGGGTACGAGGGCATGCGGGCGATCCGCAGCCGCGCCCTGGCCCGGGCCACCCCGCCGGCCCAGGGCGGCGACGAGCGGGCCTGGCTGCACGCCTTCCTCGACGAGCGGGTGATCGAGATGCGCAGGGAGGCGGCCCACTCGGACACCTCCCGGATCGACACCGCCCAGCGGGTGTTCCTCAACAACGGCAACCTCGACCTGAACACGCCCCTGGTGTTCGCCGTCTACGGCGACCAGTACCGCATCGGCTAGCCCCCTGGCGAACGCGCCGGTGGGCGGGCCGTGAACGACGGCCCGCCCACCGGCGGTCTGTGGTACTGCGACTCAGCCGGTGACGGTGAAGGGCAGGTCGACCCGCGTCGTGCCGGTGCCCGACACCGTGACGCTGGTCGCGCCGGCCCGCGCCGTCACGGGCACGCTGACGGTCACGCCGCTGATGACGCCGTCACCGTTGGCCCGGACCGTGCTGAGGACGGGCCCGTCACCGAGGCGGACCGTGATCTCCTCGTCCGGCGTGAACCCGGAGCCGTCGATCGTGATCGACGCGCCCCGCGGTCCGGACGTGGTCGCCATCGTCGCCTGCGGATCCCGGTGCGCCGCCGACCGTGCCGCCACCTGGACGGTGGCCGTGGCCGGGGTGCGCGACGACGCTCCGGTGGCCGTCACCGCGTACCGGCCCGCCCGGACGTTGTGCGGCGTCGTCACCGAGGCGTGCACGGTGCCCGCCGGCGAGGCCACGACCGTCGTGGTCCGCGCCGGGCTGGTGCCGAGGGTGACCGTCACCCGCTCACCGGCCGCGAAGCCGTCGCCCTCGACCGTGACCGCGCCGTCGGGCGCGACGGGACCGGACGGGGACAGCGTGATCGTCGGCTGGAGCGTCGCTCCCGCCACGGTCACGGTGAACGTCCTCGTGCTGCTCGACACCGAGTCCCACGCGGTGACGTGGACGGTGTACGTGCCCTCCCGCGCGTACGTGTGCTGCGCGCTCATCGCCCCGGACGGGTCGATGGTCACGTCGGCCGGCACCGTGCCGTCACCCCACTGCACCCGCGCCCGGTGGCCCGTCGGGCCGGGCACCCCGCCGGTCAGCGTGCCGAGATTCGCCGCGAGGACCTGGCCGGCCGTGGCCGTCTGGTCGTTCGGGGTGCTGATCTCGAGCGCGGCGGCCGGCGTGCCGTCGTCGGCGATGGCGAACACATGGATGCGGCCCGCCGAACCGGGGTCCCCGGTCTGGGTCGGCAGGGTCACCGAGACGAGCGTCTTACCCGCCGGGATCCGGTACGGCGTGGTGGCGAACAGGAACGGCTGGGCGCTGTCCCGGCTCGTGCCGCTCAGCCGGTACGCGGCCTTCGCGACGACGATGTTGCCGTAGGCGGGGGTGCCGTTGGCGTTGCCGCCCAGCGTCCAGTCGCTCATGCGGATCGGGATGCTGGCGGTGGTGCCGTCGCTGAACGTCGCGGTGCCGGTGGTGTCCTGGTTGCCCTGCGTACCGGCGCCGATGAACGAGATGCTGGTGGCGTCGGCGGGCAGACGCAGGGCGATGGTCCGCCCGTTGCCACTCGCGTTGTCCGGCTTTCCGGCCGGGACCGTGGGCAGCGTGAAGTGCAGCGCGGTCCCGGGGACCTGGTGCCGCTGGCCCTGGGTCACCCCGGCCTCCGCGAGGGCGGCCCGCGAGTACGCCCACGACTTGGCGTCGCAGTCGGCGGCGAGGGTGCCCTCGTCACCGACGCAGACCGTGTCGTACGCCGCGACGAGCCCGTCGGCGGGCACGTAGGCCACGTCGACGCCGACCGTCGCCACGCTCTGGCTGCTGCCGTCGGTCACGGTGACCGTGGCCTGGTGGTGGCCCGGGGTGGCGTACGTGTGCGAGCCGCCGACGCGGTAGACCTCCCGGGAGTTCAGCGTCAGCGTGCCGGTGGTCACCGGCGAGCCGTCGCCCCAGTCGATCGTCGCCCGGTAGCCGGAGGCGGTGCCCCCGGTGACCATGGCCAGCGGCACCGACACCTCGGTGCCCGCGGTGGCGTGCACCTCGTCGACGGCGGTCACCGCGACGTCGTCACCCGCGAGCTCCAGGTCACCGCCGGCGAGCAACTCGATCTCGGCGAGGTTCGCCTGAGCCGCGCCGGCCGTCTTCGTCACCACGAGGCGGAACTGGGTGAACCGTCCCGGCTTGCCGATCTCGAAGGGACGGGTCTGGTTGCGCCAGGTGAACTTCTCCCCCGTGCGGGAGTCGAGCGTGGTCCAGGTGATGCCGTCCTGGGAGCCCTGCAGCCGCCAGTCCGTCGGGTCGCCCGCGGCGGCGCCGGAGGTGAGGGTGTAGTGGGTCGGCTTCTGCTTGCCAGCCCGGGCCGACCAGGTCACCTGCGGCGTCGCGGTGGTGAAGGTCAGCTGCGTGGTGGACGAGTCGTCGAACAGCTTGGCGGCGTCCCGGCCGCCGTCGGCGGTGGCGGTGCCGAGGCCCGGACCGGTGGTGTCCGCGAGCGGCTTCGGCGCCTCGTTGCCCCGGGTCAGGGACGGCGGGGCGTCGTCGGCGTCGGTGCCCCAGGACGACGGACGGGGACCCATCTCGAAGTCGATGGTGCCGCCGCGGACGAGGGCCGCCGCGTCGATGGACACGCCGCTGTGCTTCTTCCCGTTGACCTTGACGCTCTGCACGTAGACGTTGCGGGTGTTGTTGTCCCGCGCGTTGACGACGATGTCGCCGGCACTGCGGTGGACGGTCATCCGGGTGAACTGCGGCGAGCCGACGGCCCACTCGGACGAACCGGCCTGCAGCGGGTAGATGCCCAGCGAGCTGAGGATGTACCAGGCGGACATCTCGCCGTTGTCCTCGTCACCCGCGTAGCCCTGACCGAGCTCGCTGCCCACGTAGAGCCGCTGCATGATCTCGCGGACCAGAGCCTGGGTCTTGGCCGGCGCGCCGACCACGTCGTACATGTAGGGGATGTGGTGCGAGGGCTGGTTGCTCATGCCGAGCTGGCCCAGGCGCACCGCCCGCGCCTCCAGCATCTCGTGGATGATGCCGTTGTAGCCGCCCGGACGGTCGGCCTTCTCCGGGGTGGCGAAGAACTCGTCGAGCTTGCGCTCCAGCGCCTGACGTCCGCCGTGCAGGTTGGCCAGCCCACGCGGGTCCTGCTGGGCGGTGAAGGCGAAGTTCCACCCGTTGGTCTCGGTGTAGACGCCGCCCCAGTCCAGCGGGTCGCCGGCGAGGAAGGTACCGGACGCCTCGCGGCCCTGGAAGAGCTTCGTCTTCGGGTCGAAGAGGTTCACGTAGTTGCGGGCCCGCTGGAGGAAGTACTCCGACTCCTCCTTGAGCTGCTTCCGCCGCGACTTCGGGGTGGCCGGGTCCTTGGCGAGGGCCGCGGCCATGTTACCGATGCCGAAGTCGTTGATGTAGCCCTCCAGCGCCCACGACACCGACTCACCCGTGGAGGTGGGTGTGTAGCCGAGGAACAGCGAGGTCTCGATGCCCTTGCGGCCGACCTCGCTGCGGCCGGACGCCACGGTGGCGTTCTTGACCGCCGCGTCGTACGCGCCGAGCGGGTCGGGCAGCTTGACGCCGTTGAGGTACGCCTGCGCGATGGAGACGTCGGAGCTGGTGCCGGTCATCAGGTCGGCGTAGCCGGGCGACGACCAGCGGGCGATCCACCCGCCGTCGCGGTACTGCTGCACGAAGCCGTCGGCGATGCGGGCGGCGACATCCGGGTAGAGCAGCGAGTACGCCGGCCACACGGTGCGGTAGGTGTCCCAGAACCCGTTGTTGACGTAGATCTGCCCGTCGACGATCTTCGCGCCGGTCTGGGTGGGGGTCGACGCGCCGGTGTGCGGCGACACCGGGCTCGCGTACTGCCAGCGCGGCGCCTTCGCGGTGCCGGTGTTCTCGGACTGCGAGTTCGGGTACAGGTTCAGCCGGTACAGGTTCGAGTACAGCGTCACCCGCTGCGTCTCGGTCGCGCCCTGGACCTCGACCCGGCCCAGCCGGTCCTGCCAGGCGGCGGTGGCCGCGGCGTGGATCTGGTCGAAGTCGCGGCCGGTCAGCTCCAGGTCGAGGTTGCGCCGGGCCTGGTCCACCGAGATGAACGACGTCGCGAGGCGCAGGGTGACCTGACGGTCGGTGGCGATGTCGAAGGTCGCGGACGCGGCGGCGGACGCCGTCGGGGCGCGGTCGAAGGTGCCGGCGACGAACATCCGGCTACGCCCGGCGGAGAGCGGGCTTCCGTTGTCGACCCAGCCGGTGATCGTGGCGTCGGTGCTGATGGTGAACGTGCCGTTGTGGAAGACCAGGCTTCCGGTGGCCGCCCCGGACGGGAAGGTGAACTGCATGATCCCGCCGTGGTCGGCCGGGGACATCCGGGCGACCAGGCCGTTCTGCGTCGTCACCTGGTAGAGGTCCGGCCGCGCGATCTCGTCGTCGTGGCTGAAGGCGAGGGCGCGGGTGCTGGGCGCCCCGGTGAGCGGGCCGCCCGCCGGCACCGCCATCACCGACATCTGGTTGCGGTCGGCCATCCACGGGCTGGGCTGGTGCGAGATGCCGAGCCCCTGGAGCATGGGCAGGTTGGCGCCGTTGTTGGCCCGCTGGTACTCGTACTCCCAGGAGTCCGAGGTGGCGTTGGTGACCGGCGTGAAGAACGTGAAGCCGTTCGGCACGGCGGAGATCGGCAGGTTGTTGCCGCGCGAGAACGAGCCCGACGAGTTGGTGCCGCGGCGGGTGTCGACGTAGTTCGTCAGCCGGGAACCGTCGATCGCCGTGGCCGCCCCGGTGACGGTGACGTCGTCGAGCCACCCCTGGAAGCGGGTCTCGGCGGTCGCGGTGGGGATGTCGTACGCGAGCAGAATGCGGTCGATCGTCTTGCCGTTCGCGACGGCCCCGATGTCGGACTGCACCGCGTTCCACTGGTCGGCGTAGAGCACCTTCGACGCGCCCTGCCCGGCCGCGGTGAGCGCGTAGCCGTGCTGGTCCAGCGGCGCGAGGCGGCTCAGGTAGGTGCCGTCGGTGAAGTGCAGGTCGAGCGCCGTGTACGTGGACGGGTACGTGTCGTTCTGCCCGGTGAACTCCGGGAAGATCCGGTACGACAGCCGGGTCTTCGGCCCGACCGGGATGTCCACGTCGAACAGCCGGTTGGTCGCGTACGAGCGGCCGTCGGCCTCGGCGCCGCCGGAGTACCGCAGGGAGGCGACGCCGGTGAAGCCCGCGCGGGGCAGCATGTTGTGACCGCTGACCGGGCCGGTGCCCACCACGCTGACCATCGGCGTGGCCGGCGGCCTGACGTCCGAGCCGTCGCTGATGTCCCAGTCACCGAGCTGCAGGAGGGGCTCACCGGAGTTGGCGGTGACGGTCAGCCGGTAGTAGGCGTAGGCGGTGGTGTTGGTGAACCGGTAGGCGTTCGTGGTCAGCCGGCCGGCGAAGCGCTGGTCGGTCTGCCGATCCAGGTCGGTCCACGCGTTGCCGTCGTGCGACCCCTGCAGGGTGAAGTCCCTGGGGTCCCGGCCCGGCTCGTCGTTGGCGGAGGTGAGCGCGTACCGCACGACCGCGGCCGGCTCGGTGAGCCGGTAGGTCACCCAGCCGGTCTGGCTGCGCGTCAACCACTTGGTCGAGGGATTGCCGTCGATGAGGGTTCCGGCGGTCTCGTTCGGGGGGTTCTCGCCGCTCGCGGTCACCGCGCTGACCCGGCTGAGCAGGCTGCCGGGCAGCCCGGTGGGGCTCGAACCACTGAGGTTCCCCTGGATCGGCTTGCCGTTCGCGTCCACCTCGACGGTGGTCGCGGCGGGCTGCGGATCGGCCGACTCGAACGAGGAGCGGAAACTGCCGGGCGGGGCGGCGGGCGCGGCGGTCGCCGGTGGGCTGGCGACGAGCATCGCGGCCGGCAGCACCACCGCGGCTGTCGCGGCGACCATCCGCAGCGACAGGGGGCGGGCGAGGGCGTACGACATGGGGGAAGGGGCCTTTCGGCTCGGTCCGGGACGAGGAGGTGGTTCGCCTGGTGGCGGTCGTCGGCCTGACATCGTTGTCAATCGGACACGTGACGGACGAAGGCAGGAGCGGATGAACTGCCGCTGAAAGTTACGGGCGGAGCACGGCCGTGTCAATGGGTTGATCAAGGCGAGACACGGCACCGCGGGGACGCCCGGTGCCCGCCCGCGGCACGACGTCCCTCGTGGACACCGGACGGGCTCGAGCCCCGTCACCCGGGACGCGGCGACGGGGCCCGACCGCGGATCAGCAGTAGAGGTTGGCGCCGGCGGACACGCCGAGGATGCCGACGAACTGCTGGTACTTCGTGACACGACTCTGCACCTGGGCGGGGTTGCCGCCGTTGCACTCGATCGAGCCGTTGATGCTCCGGATGGTCTCGCCGAAGCCGGCGCCGTTGACCATCGCGTTGTGCGGGGTCATGGTGCCCGGACCGTTCTGGGTCATCCAGTACCAGATGGCGGTCTTCCAGGCCACGGCGGCGTCGTTCTGCACCAGCCAGGGGTTGGTCAGCAGGGGCAGGTTGAGGGCGTTGCCGGCCGCGTTGTAGTTGAAGTTCCAGCTCAGCTGGATCGGGCCGCGCCCGTAGTAGGCGGCCTGCCCGGCCGGGCAGCCGTAGGGCTGGCCGGGATCGCAGTAGTGCGGGTAGTTCGCCTGGTTCTGCTCCACGATGTGGACGAGCCCGCCGGTCTCGTGGTGCACGTTCGCGAGGAACGCGGCGGCCTCCTGCCGCTGGACGGTCGAGCTGCCCGTCCTGGTGAACGCCGGGTAGGCGCTGAGCGCCGCGACGAGACCGGAGTACGTGTAGAAGGAGTTACGCCCCGGGAACATCTGGTTGAACTGGGCTTCGCTGACCACGAAGCTGCCCGGGTTGGTCGGCGGCGTGGTCGGCGGCTGACCGCTACAGGTGTAGGGCTCCCAGTACCAGGTGCTGATGACGGGGTCGTAGCCCGGGTTGTCGTGCTCGGCGATGTAGTAGAGGCCGTTGGTGTACCGCACGATCGCACCGACGGAGTACCAGGTGCCGGCGACCCAGTTCGGATGGTTGCAGCCACCGGTGGGGGGCGGGGTGCTGCCGCCTCCGCAGGTGCCGAGATCCTGCCAGACACCGGTGGTCCCCGGCGGCGTCTCGTTCTGGGTCCACCACTTCGCCTGGTAGTTGCGGCCGTTGTGGGAGGCCTGGTCGCCTCCCCAGTAGACGGCCGAGGCCTGCCACGGCGCGGCACAGGCCGCGGCCGACGCCGGGGCCGACGGGATGACCGCCACCAGCCCGCCCGCGACGACCAGCGCCACGAGCTCGACCAGGGCGCGCAGTCTCGACATCTCCCTCACTCCCTTCGGGAACAGCACGAGCCGACCGAGGGCCCGTACATCGATGTGAGTGACTGTAACATCTACTGTTCATAAACCTAACTATTCGAGTGCGAAGGTCGCGCGAACCGGCGGCAGCGACGCCACGCCGTCGTACACCTCGCGTTCCACCCGATGCCACATTGGGTTGCTCACTGATTCGGGCGCGTTTCCTACGGTTCCGGGCCATGACTGTCCTCTCCACACCGCCGCCGGCCGGACCCGCCGCCACCTGGCTCCGCCCCTGGCACACCCGCACGGCCGCCGCCCTCGCGGCGCTCGCCGTCAGCGCCGCCGTCGCCGTCGCGGCCGTCGCGACCTCGTCGCCCGCCACCGCCCAGCCCGGCGCCGTCGTCGTCTCGGAGAACTTCGACGCCGGGTCGCTGCCCGCCGGGTGGAACGCGGTCGACGGCGCCTGGAGGGTCGAGAACGGCCGGCTGTACGGGACCTCCGCCAGCTCCAGCGCCAACAACAAGATCACGTTCGGTCGGCACCTGAACGACTTCCGGTTCGAGGCCACCATGCGGTTCGAGACGGTCTCGGCCGCCACCCGCTGGGCCTCGCTCGGCATCGACGTCCCCGCCGACGGCGCCACCCCCTGGTGGATCGCCACCATGCGCAGCGGCACCACCGCGTCGAACGGTCTCGAGTTCGCCCAGCGCACCACGGCCAACGCCTGGGTCGTCACGAACACCGCGTCCGCCCCGTACGCCGCGGGCACCGGTAGGGACGTCCGGGTCGCGGTGGAGGTGAACGGCAACCAGGCGCGCTGGATCTTCGACGGCCGGGAGGCCATGCGTACGACCAGCCTCCAGCGCTCCACCGACGGCGTCCAGGCGCTCTTCGTCAACGGCGCCACCGTGTCCTACGACGACGTGACGATCACCGAGCTGTCGCCGAACGGGTACCTCCGCCCCCAGGGCAGCCCGCTCACCGTCGTGGCGCACCGCGGCGCGTCCGCCGCCGCGCCGGAGAACACGCTGGTCGCGCAGGAGATCGCCCGCAGGGGCGGGGCCGACTGGATCGAGAACGATGTCCAGCCCAGCAAGGACGGAATCCCGTTCATCCTGCACGACGGCACCGTCGACCGGACCACCGACGGCACCGGAAACATCCGGGACCTGACCGCCGCGCAGATCAAGGCCCTCGACGCCGGCTCCTGGTTCGGCCCGCAGTACGTGGGCGAGCGGGTGCCGACCCTGGCCGAGCAGCTCGCCGACCTGCGCACCCGGGGCGGGAACCTGCTGCTGGAGATCAAGGGCAAGCACAGCCGGGACGAGGTCGCCACGATCATCCAGGTGATCCGTGACGAGCGGATGATGAGCCGGGTGTTCGTCCAGAGCTTCGAGGTCGACGCCCTCCGTTACACCTACGAGCTCGCTCCCGAGCTGCCGCTCGGCCTGCTGCGCAGCAGCCTGGACGCCGACCCGGTGGCGGTCGCGAAGGACCTGCACCTGACCGCGTACAACCCGGACGGCAACGCGCTGCTGGCCCGGCCGGAGGTCGTCGCCGAGCTACACACGGCCGGTGTCGCGGTGATGGCCTGGACGGTGGACTCCGCCGGCCTGTGGCAGCGGCTCGAGCGCATCGGTACCGACGGGGTCATCACCAACCGCGCGGCGGAGCTGGTCGGCTGGAACGCGGCGTTCATGCAGCGTCCCCCGGCCGAGCTGACGGTGGAGATCACCTCGCCGGCCGCCGGCGCACACCTCGACCGCGCCCAGGCGCCGGTGATCGCGGTCGCGGCCACCAACGCGGAGACCGTCACCGTCACGCTGGACGGCCGGCCGTCGGCGGTCGGGCGCGAGCTGGACCTGGCCAAGCTGACCGCGGGACGGCACACGCTCAGCGTCGAGGCGACCGGCCCGGCGGGCACCGCGACCACGACCAGCACCTTCACCGTTACGGTCAGCCAGGCGGGGCTCGGTTACCTGATCCTCACCTCCGGCGCCGACGAGGCGGCCCTCAACACGATGACCGTCAAGCTGGCCCACGGCCAGTACGCCCAGCTCGCCGGCTGGGTCGACCGGCAGGCCGGCGCATCCGTTCCCGCCGAGATCGCCGGCGTCATCGCCGCCGACGCGCGGACCCTTGCGCTGCGGTAGCCCACCCGACGCACCGGAAGTCCCCGCCGTCGAGTCCAACGGCGGGGACTGCCCGTATTCGCGACCGGTCCGGTCGCCTCCACGGCGACGCGCTCCTCACGTTCCCGGCCCGGTGGCCCTACCGGGCCGACCCCTGACCCGCACGGGCCACCGGGACGGCGGCGTCGGCGGGCCACCGGCGTCCGCCCTGCCAGTACGCGTGAATCTCGTCGAGCGTCCGACCCCGCGTCTCGGGCGCCTGCCGGTGGAGGAAGAGCCAGGCCGCGACGGTCACCCCGAGCAGCAGGGCGAACGTGGCGGCACCGCCGAACGCGGTCAGCGCACCGAGGAAGAATTGCGCCAACAGGAAGTTCGCGGCGAGGTTCGGCAGCAGCAGCGCGGTCGCGCCGGCACTGCGCAGCCGGTCGGTGTAGCCCTCGGAGGCGTAGATCCACAGCAGCGAGCCCAGCCCCGCGTTGAACCCGACGGTGAACACCAGCAGACCGGCCAGGCCGAGGACGCCGCTTCCCCGGTCGGTCAGGAACGCGAGGACCAGCAGGGCGTGCCCGACGGCCATCACGGCGGTGCCGGTCAGCAGCGTGGCCCGGCGGCCGAGCCGCTCGACGGTCGCCGACGAGGCGAGCGCCGCCAGCACACCGGCCGTCTGAACGACGGCGGGGAGCACGAGCAGCGCGAAGGTGCCCCGGTAACCCATGCCCTCGAAGATCCGCGGGCTGAAGTTGCTGACCGCGCTGACGCCGGTGAGCTGGATCAGCGCGCCGAGAACGAGCACGAACCGGGTCAGCGTCCGGTATCGCGGACCGAGCAGCTCGGCGACCGCTCCCCCGGCACGGCCGGTGCCGGCCCGGCGCGCCTCCGCTCGGGCCGCCCGGCCCCGGTCGGTCTCCGGTGCGCGCAGCAGCAGCGCCGCCGCGACGGCGCTGAGCGGGGCGCTGAGGCCGATCATCACCCGCCACAGTCCGGCGCCCGCCAGGGCGTAGGCAACGAGGAACGCCGCGACGATGCCGCCGACGGTGGCGACCTGGTAGAGGACGGCGATCCGGCCCCGGACGGCGGTCGGCGCGGCCTCGGCGATGTAGACCGGGACGACGACGGTGGTCACCCCCATCGCCAGCCCGATGAGCAGGCGGGTGGCGTCGAGCCAGAGCAGGTGGGCGACCAGTGGCGACAACGCGCCGAGCACGGCGGCCACCAGCGCCGCCGCCAGCAGCGTCGCGCGGCGACCGGCCGTCGTGACCAGCCGGTTGGCCAGCAGCACGCCGACGAGCATGCCGATCACCGGGACGGCGAAGAGGCTGCCCTGCTCACCGACGGACAGGCCCAGGGCGGGCGTGAGGAACAGCTGGGCGCCGGCCATGGCCGCGCCGAAGTAGCCGTAGTGGAGGCCGACGGCGACGGCGATGGCGGCGGTACGCGCCGCGGCAGAGGTTTCCCGCACGAGAAGATCTTCTCAGCAGGATCCGACGGCCGCCGCCTTGCGCATCGGTCGATCTCGATGGAAAGATTGGTAAAGGTTCATAACAGTTACACGGCTCGTCGTGTCGCCCCCCGACGCCGCGACGACGATCGAGAGGACGTGCCATGTTCGCCCGTGCTCGCCGTACCGTCACCCGCAGAGTGGCGCGACTCCTCGCGCTCTGCCTGGTGCTCATGACCGTCCTCGCGCAGCCCGGCACCGGCAACGCCCGGGCGGCGGCCCCCGCCTTCAACGTGATCGCCTTCTACAACGGAACCTGGGACGACGCGCACATCAGCTTCGTCCGGGAGGCCAACCAGTGGTTCCCGCAGATCGCCGCGCAGCACAACTTCACCTACACGGCGACCAACGACTGGAGCCGGCTCAACACCGCCAACCTGGCGCAGTACCAGGTGGTGATCTTCCTGGACGACCTGCCACCGGCCGCCCAACGGCCCGCGTTCGAGCAGTACATGCGCGGCGGCGGCGCCTGGCTCGGCTTCCACGTCTCCGCGTTCACCACCAACCCCGGCGGCTGGGACTGGTACCACAACCAGTTCCTCGGCACCGGCGCGTTCCAGACCAACACCTGGGGCCCGACCACCGCGGTCCTGCGGACCGAGAATCGCACCCACCCGTCCACCGCCCGGCTGCCCGCCACCTTCACCTCGTCGGTGAGCGAGTGGTACAGCTGGAGCCGCGACCTGCGGACCAACCCGAACATCAGCATCCTCGCCTCGGTCGACCCGAGCAGCTTCCCGCTCGGCACCGACCCGGGCCAGACCTGGTACAGCGGCTACTACCCGATCATGTGGACGAACACGGCCTACAAGATGCTCTACGCCAACTTCGGCCACAACGCGATGGACTACGTCAACAAGGTTCCGCTGTCGTCCACGTTCGCCAGCGAGGTGCAGAACCGCTTCCTCATCGACGGGCTGCTCTGGCTGGGCGGCGGTGGCGGCACCACTCCCCCGCCCACGGACCCCATCTCCCCGACCGCCTGGTACAGCCTCGTCAACCGGGGCAGCGGCAAGTGCGTCGACGCCCGCGCCGCCGGCACCGCCAACGGCACCGCCGTCCAGCAGTACGCCTGCAACACGACCTTCGCCCAGCAGTACCAGTTCCAGCCGACCAGTGGCGGCTACGCCCGGGTGAACAACCGCAACAACAGCGCCCGGTCCCTCGACGTCACCAACGTGTCCACCGCCGACAACGCGCCGATCCAACTCTGGACCTACAGCGGCGGCAACAACCAGCAGTGGCAGGCCGTCCCGGAGACCGGCGGCTACTACCGCCTCGTCAACCGGCTCAGCGGCAAGTGCCTGGACGTGCCCGGTGGCTCCACCGCCGACAGCGTCCAACTGGTGCAGTACGCCTGCAACGGCACGGCAGCGCAGTCGTTCCGGCTCCTGCAGCGGTGACCGCGTACGTCCGGATCGCTGGGCCGCGTCGGCGCTCGGCGATCCGGGCGGGCCGGCGCCGGCCGCGCACACCCCTGTCCCCGTGCCGGGGAGGGCAACTAGCCTGCTCCAGATGCGACACATCCTCGCACCGGACGACAAGACCCTGCACGGTCACTTCGACCCCGACCTCGCGCCGGCCCTCACCGTCGACCCCGGCGACACCGTCACCTACCGCACCCTGGACTGCTGGTGGTCAGCCGCCCCGTACGCCGGCGGGCCGCACCGGGAGCGGCCGAGGGTCCCCCAGTACCGGCCCGACCACGGCCACGCGCTGACCGGCCCGGTGGCCGTTCGCGGCGCCCGCGCCGGGCAGACGCTCTCGGTCCGCCTCGACGCCATCGTCCCGGCGACCTGGGGCACGACTGTCGCCGGTGGCTGGCCCAGCGGCTTCAACCAGCGGTACGGCGTCGCGGACGACGGCGTCGTGCACGCCTGGACGCTCGACGCGGCGACGATGACCGGCCGCAACCAGCACGGCCACACGGTCACGTTGCGGCCCTTCATGGGCGTGCTCGGCATGCCACCGGCCGAGCCCGGACGGCACTCGACGGTGCCACCCCGACCGCACGGCGGCAACCTCGACTGCCGCGAGTTGACGGCGGGCACCACCCTGCTGCTGCCCATCCCCGTCGACGGAGCACTGTTCTCGGTCGGCGACGGGCATGCGGCGCAGGGCGACGGCGAGATCGGCGGCACCGCCATCGAGTGTCCGATGGACGAGGTGACCGTGACCCTCGACGTCCGGGACGACTTCCCGGTCACCGGCCCGGTCGCCCGCACCGCGGACGCCTGGCTGACCCTCGGCGTGGGCCCGACCCTCGACGAGGCGACCTTCTTGGCCCTGGACTCGATGCTGACCCTGCTGCAACGGCTGCACGGCGTCAGCCGCGCGGACGCGGTGGCGCTGGCCAGCGTGACCGTCGACGTGCGGGTCACCCAGATCGTCAACCAGACGGTGGGCGCGCACGCGGTGCTGCGCGACGACGCGCTGCGCTGAGCCGACCCGCGGCGCTCGACGGGACAGCGATGGTCGTCCATGAGATTTCCCCGACCGGCGGGGAACTCCGGGCAGCCGCGGACCGACTACTGGTGCATGCACGCGATCATTGCGCCCTCGCCCACCGCCGCCGGTCCGCTCCCGGGAAGCGACGGTGACCGGTGACGGACGACGAGGCCGCGGTGACGGCGTGGGCGCTCGCCGCCGGCCGGGGCGACCAGGGGGCCGCGACCCGCTTCATCCAGGCCACCCAGCACCAGGTGTGGCGTTTCGTCAGTCACCTGAGCAGCCCGCGTGAGGCCGACGACCTGACCCAGGAGACGTACCTGCGGGCGGTGCGGTCGTTACCGACGTTCGCCGCGCGCTCGTCCGCGCGGACGTGGCTGCTCGCCATCGCGCGGCGGGTGGTGGTCGACCACGTCCGGTCCGCCGCCGCGCGCCCGCGGACCGTGCCGCTGTCCGACCGGCACGATCCGACGGACGCGGGCAGCGGCTTCGACGGCGCGGTGGCACTGGAGTCCGTCCTGCTCACCATCGACGCGGACCGGCGGGAGGCGTTCGTCGCCACCCAGATCGTCGGCCTCTCGTACGCCGAGGCGGCGCAGGTGTGCGGGTGCCCCGTCGGTACGATCCGGTCCCGGGTCGCGAGGGCACGCGACGACCTGGTGGCGGCCCTGGCGGGAGACCGGCCGTCGGCGCGGGGGCGCGTCGGCTGAGCGACCCGCGCGCCTACCCGGTGGCGAGCTGGACCGCGGCGACGGTCACGAGGCCGGCGCCGAACAGCGTGATGCCCCCGGCGGCCAGGACCGGCGTCACCCGACTGGCCAGGTGCAGCAGGGCGTGTGAGCGGGCTCCCCGGACGACCAGGGCGCTGCCGGCGACGGCGAGGAGCCCCACACCGAAGAGCACGACGGCCATGCCCAGGCCGAAGGTCAGGACGAGCAGCAGCGCGAAGCCCGCCCGACCGAGGAACAGCCCGGTGGCCAGCACGAGGAACGCGGCCGGTGACGGGGTCAGACCGCCGGAGATGCCGAGCAGGAGCAGGCCGGGCCGCTTGCCCGACCCGCTGCCGTGGTCGTGGCCGTCGTGGTCGTGGCTGTGGCTGTGATGGTGGCCGTGGCCGCCGGAGCGCAGGTGCCGGCGCACCATCCACCCACCGGTGGCCAGCACGATCACGCCGGCGGCGAGCTGCAGCCAACCGGTGAGTTCCTGCATCCGGACGACCTCGGCCAGGGACAGGAACGTCCACGCCACACCGATCACCAGCACGGAGAGGGTGTGCATGACGGCGACCGAGCCGCCCAGCCACGCGGCGTCGCGGATCCGCCCCCGTGAGCCGACCAGGTACGCCGCGGCCAGGCTCTTGCCGTGGCCGGGCGCGACCGCGTGGCCGGCGCCGGCGGCGAACGCGAGGACGAAGGCCAACGGCGGCACGCCCGGCGAGTGGATGAGGTCCTGCAGCCGGTCCGAGACGGAGGCGGCGTAGACGGTGTCGAGGGTCATGCCGCAGCCTTCCGACGCTTCAGGTGACGCACGCTCAGGAGCAGGGCGGCCACGGCGAGCAGCACGCCGACCGCGACGGCGCCGAGCTGGCCGAGCGCGCTGCGGGCGAGGCTCCGGCCGCCGGCATCGGGCGCACCGGTCAACACCCACTCATGGACGTCCCGGCCCACCTCGTAGACGGCGCGTTGGCCGTCGGGTCCGGTCGCGAGGGCCCGGTAGGCGGGGTTGAGGTCGGTCAGCATGCGCACCGTGACGGTCGCCGTGTCGACCGGGCCGGGGCAGGTGAACTCGATGGTGGCGCCGGTGCGGGTCAGCGCCCTGGGTGGCGCGACGGCGCCCGAGCACGACCGCCCATGGTCGGAGACGGTGACGTGCGAGAGCAGGTAGGCCGCGAAGGACGCCGATCCGGCGATCAGCGCGGCGTCGGTGATCCGATACTCGACCGCGCCGTCGCTGCGGACGCGGTCGCGCGGCAGCAGACCGAGCGTCACGCCGAGCAGCGCGAGGTCGTCGGTGCCGCCGACGCGCCACCGGACACGTACGACCTCGGGGCGCTGGTCGTGGGCGGCGACGTCGACGGTCTGCGGGTCGCCGAAGGGATGCGCCGCCGCCGGTGCGGGCGCGGCGGTGACGGACAGGGTGACGGCGATCGCCGCCAGCCCGAGGGCGATCGCCGTGTCGCGGTGGCGGCGATGTCCGGCTGAGGACACGGGAGGTGCTCCGGATCGTGCGGTGGGTGAGGCCGCACCACCCTGCCGAGGGTGGGGAAACGCCCAGGTCCGGGTCGGTGGTTGGCACGCGACGGCGACGTGAACAGTCGTTGATCACGCGCCCGGGGGGCGGTCCGCCGGGACCGCCGTTCATCATGCGCACATCTGGTAATTGCCAAAGAGTTGCAACTATGCCACCGTGATCATCAACTGTTGCCGGGCGACCCCGCGTCGACCCGCGCCCTCATCCCGAACCCGCAGGAGCACCCCGTGATCCGGTTGCGCCCGACCCTCCACCGCCTGGCGGTGACGACCGCGGCGGCTGCTCTGCTGGCCCTGGCCGCCTGCTCGGCCCCGACCGACCCGGCCGGAACGTCCGGCGGGTCGACCCTGGTCGTGGCCACCGCCGACGAGCCGGACGCGCTCAACCCCGTGCTCAACTACGGCGTCGACGGTGCCGCGCTGGTCTTCGACGGGCTCGTCGCCCGCGACGCCGACAACACGCTCATCCCCGCGCTGGCCCGCGAACTGCCGGCGGTGTCGGCGGACGGCCGCACCGTCACCGCCACGCTCCGCGACGGCGTCCTGTTCCACGACGGCAGCACCCTCACCGCCCAGGACGTCGTCTTCACCTACCAGGCCGTCCTCGACCCGAAGGTCGACTCGACGCTCCGCTCCGACCTGGACATGGTGGAGTCGGTCAGCGCACCCGACCCTGCGACGGTCGTGTTCCGCCTGCGCCACCCCTACGCGCCGTTCCTCCAGCGCCTCACCCTCGGCGTCGTGCCCGCCGCCCTGCTCCACGGGCAGGACCTCAACAAGGCGGAGTTCAACCGCAAGCCGGTCGGCACCGGTCCCTACCGCGTCGAGTCGTGGACCCCGGGCGACCGGCTGGTGCTCACCGCGAACGAGCGCTACTTCGGCGGGCGGCCGGCGAACAACCGGGTGGTCGTCGCCTTCGTCGCCGACGACAACGTGCGCGCCCAGCGGATGCGGGCCGGCGAGTTCGACGCGACCGAACTGCCGCCCAAGCTCGCCGCCGGTTTCGGCTCCGACGACGCGTACCGGGTGGAGCGGGTGCCGACCGCCGACTACCGGGGCGTGATGCTGCCGATGGGCAACCCCGTGCTCGCCGACGCGGCGGTCCGGCGGGCACTGCACCTGACCGTCGACCGGGCCGCGATGGTGAACGGCATCCTCGGTGGCGCCGGCGACCCGGCGTTCGGCCCCGTCCCGCCCACCTCCGAGTTCGCCGATCCGTCGATCGCGGGCTCACCGACCGGCGACCCGGCCGCCGCGTCCGCGCTCCTCGACGCGGCCGGCTGGAAGCCCGGCCCGGACGGGGTACGCGTCAAGGACGGCCGGCCGGCCCGGTTCACGCTGATGTACCCGGCGAGCGACACCCTGCGCAAGGACCTGGCCCTGGCGGTGACCGCCGACGCGAAGAAGATCGGCGTCGCGGTGACGCCCGAGGGGCTGACCTGGGACGCCATCGACCCGCGCATGAAGTCCGACGCCCTGCTGATGGGGTACGGCACGCCGTACGACCCGGACTTCGTCTCCTACAAGCTCTTCGGCTCACGCTTTGCCGGGCAGGGCTACTTCAACCCGGGCTCGTATCGCTCCCCGATCGTGGACCAGGCGCTGCAGAGCGGCCGGGACCAGGCCGACCCGGCGGCCCGCCGGGCGGCGTACGCGCAGTTCCAGAAGCAGCTCGCCGCCGACGTGCCGTGGCTGTTCCTCACCTACCTGCGGCACACCTACGTGCTCAAGGCCGGGATTCAGGGTGTGACGCCCCGGGTCGAGCCGCACGAGCACGGCGTCGCCAACAGCCTCTGGTGGAACATCCACACCTGGACGCGGTCGTGACCACCCCAACGGCATCGCGCCGCTCCGCCCGGCTGGCCGGAGCGGGGGCGGTGGTCCGGCGTCGTCTCCTGGTGGCCGTGCCGGTGCTCTTCGCGACCAGCGTCGGGATGTTCGCCCTCGGCGCCGCGTCCCCGGTCGACCCGGCGAAGCAGTACGCCGGCGCGGCGGCGTTCACCGCCAGCGAGGAGAACCTGGCGCAGATCCGCGCCAATTGGGGCGTCGACGACCCGCTGCCGGTCCAGTATCTGCGCTGGGTCGGGAATCTCCTGCGGGGCGACCTGGGTTGGTCGACCAGCCGGCACGAACCGGTCGCCTCGGTGCTCGCCGCCCGGGCCGGCTGGACGCTGCTGCTGATCGGCGTCACCCTCGCCGTGGTCCTGGTGGCGAGCCTGCTGCTGGGCGCGCTGGCCGCGTACCGGCGGGGTGGGCTGTTCGACCGCGCGCTGCGGGCCACCGCGTACGCCGTCGAGTCGATGCCGGCGTTCTGGCTCGGCCTCGCCGCGATCGCCGTGTTCGCCCTTGCCCTGGGATGGCTGCCGGCCGGCGGGCTCACCGACGTGACGGCGAGCGGCACGTCCTTCACCGACGTGGCCCACCACCTGATCCTTCCGGTCGGCGTGCTGGCCGTGTCGCAGGCGCCGTGGTTCGTCCTGTTCGTCCGCGACGCGGTGGCGGACAGCCTGCGCGACGACCACGTGCTCGCCGCCCGCGCCCGCGGACTGCCCGGACGGACGGTGCTGTTCGGGCACGCGCTGCGCACCGCGCTGCTGCCGTTCCTCACGCTGGTCGGCACCCACCTGCCCGAACTCGTGGGCGGCGCGGTGTTGGTGGAGACGGTCTTCTCGCTGCCCGGTCTCGGCGCCGTCACGGTCTCCGCCGCGCTGGGCAGCGACTTCCCCCTGCTGGCCGCGATCACGCTGGTGACCACGGCCGTCGTGCTGGCCGCGAACCTGGTGACCGACCTGGCGTACGCGGCGGCCGACCCGAGGGTGCGGCTCGATGATTGACCTCGCCGCCCGGCCGTCCCCGTCGCGCCCGGTCCGGTCGCGGACCCGCCGCCACCGCGCCGGAGCCGTCGCCGCCGGTGCCGTCCTGCTCGTCGCGGTGCTCGGGTCGCTGCTCGCCCCGCTGCTCTGGCCGCTCGACGAGAGTGCCGTCGCGCTGGACCGTACGCGACTCGCGCCCTCCTTCACGCACCTTGCCGGCACCGACGACCTCGGCCGCGACGTGGCCCACCGCGCCCTCTACGGCCTACGGGTCTCGCTGCTCGTCGGGGCGGTGGCCGCGCTGGTCGCCACCGTCATCGGCGGCGTGGTCGGCGGGATCGCCGGCGCCGTCGGCGGTCGGGTGGACCGGATCCTCATGCGGGTCGTCGACACCGTCGCCGCGCTTCCCCACCTGCTGCTCGGCATCTTCATCGTCGCCATGCTGCGACCCAGCCTCGGCGCGGTGATCGCCTCCGTCGCGCTCACCCACTGGCTGTCCACCGCCCGCATCGTCCGGTCCGAGCTGCTCAGCCTGCGTACCCGGCCGTTCGTCGACGCCGCCGTCAGCGGCGGAGCCGGCCGGGGGCGCATCCTGGTGCGGCACCTGTTACCGCACGTGCTCCCCCGACTGGCGCTGGCCACCACCCTGATGATCCCGCACGCCGTGTGGCACGAGACCGCCCTGTCGTTCCTCGGCCTGGGCCTGCCACCCCACCTCGCCTCGCTCGGCAACATGATCAACGACGGTCAGGGTTCGCTGCTGACCGGCGCGTGGTGGGCGAGCCTGGCACCCGGCGCGGTGATCGTCGTCGTCACCCTCGCCATCGCGGTCCTCGCCGCCCGGTGGCGCGACCGCCTCGATCCCCGCGTCCGAGCGGAGCTGCACCTGTGACCGTCACCGACGCCCTCGCCGGCACCGGCTCGCCGGCCCACCACACCGACCCGCCGATGCTCGACGTCGACGGCCTCGGCGTCCGGTTCCGGCTGCGCGACGCGACCGTGCACGCCGTGACCGACCTCCGGCTCACCGTCCGCGCCGGCGAGCTGCTGGCGATCGTCGGCGAGTCGGGCTGCGGCAAGTCCGTGCTGGCCCACGCGCTGCTCGGCCTGCTGCCCGGCAACGCCACCGTCACCGGCCGTGCGCTGCTGCGCCACCCCGGCACCGAACCGGTCGACCTGGTCACCTGCGGGCAGCGCCGGCTGGCGCGGCAGGTGCGTGGCCGCCGGGTCGGGCTGATCCCGCAGAGCCCGGCCACCGCGCTGAACCCTGTCCGCACCGGTCGGCGGCTGCTCGCCGAGACGCTGCGGGCCCACGGTCGCGACCGCGACGACGCCGACCGGCTCGCAGACGACGTCGGGCTGGACCCGGCGGACCTGGACCGCTACCCGCACGAGCTCTCCGGCGGGATGGCCCAACGCCTGGTCAGCGCGCTCGCGCTCGCGCCGGACCCGCCGCTGCTCATCGCCGACGAGCCCACCACCGGCCTGGACCGTCCACTCGTGGACCACACCCTCGACCTGCTGCGCCGCCGCTGCGACGCCGGTGCCGCGGTCGTCCTCATCACCCACGACCTGGCCGCCGCGCGCCGGGTCGCCGACACCGTGGCCGTCATGTACGCCAGCCGCGTCGTCGAGCACCGGCCCGCCGACGCCCTGTTCGGCTCGCCCACGCACCCGTACGCCGCGGCGCTGCTCGACGCCCTGCCGGACCGCGCCTTCCGGCCCGTGCCGGGTCATCCGCCGATGCTCACCGCGCTGCCCGAGGGGTGCGCGTTCGCGCCCCGCTGTCCCCGGCGCACCGACCGCTGCGCCGCCCCGCCACCAGCGACCACGACCGGCGACGGCACCGTCGCCTGCCACCACCCCCGCAGCGACGGAGCCGCCGCGTGACCAACCCAGCGCACCTGCTCGCCGACGCGGTGACCGTCAGCCACGGCCGTCAGGTGGTGCTCGACGAGGTCAGCCTGCGCATCGACCGGGGCGAGACCGTCGGGCTGCGTGGGCCCTCCGGCAGCGGAAAGTCCACCCTCGCCCGGGTGCTCGCCCTGCTGCACGCGCCCGACCGGGGCCGCGTCAGCATCGACGGCACACCGGTCGCCGGCGTCCGCCACGCCGTGCCGGTCGGTGTGCGTACGCGCGTCGCCGTGCTGTTCCAGAGCCCCCGCGCCGCGGCCGATCCGCGGCTGCGCCTGGTCGACCTCGTCGCCGAGCCGCTGCGCGCGATCCGCACGCCGGAGCGGGCCGTACGGGAGCGGGTCGACGAACTCACCGACCTGGTCGGTCTCACCCCGGACCTGCTCGGCCGACGGCCGCACGCGGTCTCCGACGGGCAACTGCAACGCGCCTGCCTGGCCCGCGCGCTGGCGCACCGTCCCGACTACCTGCTCTGCGACGAGGCGACCGCCATGCTCGACGCGTCCACCCAGGCCCACGTCGCGGCCGTCGTCACCGCGTACCAGCGCAGCCGGGACGCCGGTGTCCTCGTCATCAGCCACGACGAGCCGCTGTTGGACCGCTGGGCGGACCGGATCGTCGACCTGGCGCCGGCCGCCGTACGGGACCGACGGCCAGCGGGGCGATCAGATGCGCGGGTCGATCAGCTCTGCGGGTCGGCCTCGTCGGCGGGCAGGCTGTCCATGAACGAGCTGACCGAGAAGACCGCCCGACCCGGGCCGGCCGGACCGTAGCCGGGCGGGCTGGACAGGCCGTTGGCCTCCATCGTCGCGCGGTACGCCTCCAGCAGCCGGATGTGGTACTCCAGCGGCGCGCCCTGCGGGTTGGTCCGGCCGAGCGGCGTGGTCGGTTCCGGGCACCAGGTGGTGAAGCGCGGGGTGATGCCACGGGACATGAAGTACTGCAGGCCCTCGGTGGTCGACTCGATCGCCTCGTCCACGGTGGTGAAGCCGAACGGGGCCGCCATCTCCACACCCGCGACGAAGTTCGGGATGACGTTGCGGGGCCCGAAGATCTCGGCGGAGTCGAGGATGCGGCGGTGCCACTCCTCCCGGCCCACGTACCGCTCCTTGCCGGGGCAGTAGAGCTCGAAGAGCCGCTTGTCCCACACCTCGAAGTTCGGGTGGTAGATGCGGATCCCGTAGTCGTGGAAGCGCTGCACGTCGGCGCGGGGCAGCGCCTGGGCCACCACCTTGCCGATCCACCGGCCGGGGAAGCGCTCCTCGATCGCCTGGGCGTAGCGGCCGTAGAAGTCCGCCTCGGCCAGCCCTTCGACCTTCGACGTGATGCTGCCGCCGGTCAGCGTGTACGCCTGCGAGGCGCGCGCCGTGTCGTAGCGGTCGATGAGCGCCAGCGCCTCGAGGACCTCCTCGACGGGCTTGACCCCGGTGTACGGGCGGCCGGCCTGCTTGTGCTGACGCCAGTTGTGGTTGATGTCGCAGTACTGGCACTCCTCCTTGGCGCCGAAGTACTGACAGACCCGGAACACGGTCAGGTAGATGAGGTAGCCCCACTGGATGGTCGGCGCGACCTCCATCACCGACTTGCCGTTGTCGAGCGTGTGCCGGTAGTAGTCCGGCATCGGCGGGAGGCCCACCTCGGCGATCGGCCGGCCGTCGAGGAACAGCATCAGTCGACCGTCGGCGTCGGGCTTGACCACGTACGGCGAGTCGGGGTTGGTGCGGACCGACACGACGGTGCGGCGCAGACCGTACGGGCCCCCGGTCAGCACGATCTCCTCCGGCGGGCGGCGCAGTGCGGCCTCGCCCAGCTCCGGCAGGGTGCGGTGGTCGAAGGAGAAGATGAAGTACGACTTGGGCTTGACGTCGCCGCCCTCGTTGTCGGTCAACGCCGAGTCGTCGAAGGCGAGGCCCCCGCGCAGCAGGTCCTCCTTGATGACCGCCTCGCGCGGCACATGGGGAAAGCGTCCCATGAGATCTTCGATGAGATCGGTGCGCGTCTGCATGCGCCCTCCCTGTCGGTCGTGTCCGAAAGCCCGGCGGTTTCGCGAGGATCGAGGTGGGGCGGGACGTCCCCCCGACAGCCTTCGAGAGGGGCAAACGTAACACTCCGCCCCTCGGCGCCTCGCCGCGCTGAGATCCACTTCACGGGAGTTGACGTGAAGTCCGGTTGAGGTCGTAGCGTCACCTGATGCGACTGTCACGTCTCTTCATCCCGCGCACGGTGGCGAGCGCCCACTGCGATCTGCCCTGCGGGGTCTACGACCCGGCCCAGGCCCGGATCGAAGCCGAGTCGATCAAGGCCATCAGCGAGAAGTACCAGGCCAACGAGGACCCGGAGTTCCGCACCCGCGCCCTGATCATCAAGGAGCAGCGGGCCGAGCTGGTCAAGCACCACCTGTGGGTGCTCTGGACCGACTACTTCAAGGCACCGCACTTCGAGAAGTACCCCCAGCTGCACGGTCTCTTCAACGAGGCCACCAAGCTGGCCGGCGCCGGCGGGGCGAAGGGGTCCGCGGACCCCGAGGTCGCCGACCGGCTCCTGGCGAAGATCAACGAGATCGCGGAGATCTTCTGGGAGACCAAGCAGGCCTGATCCCCGCACCCGCACCACCCACCGTGGGTGGGACACCGCGCCTCCCGGCACGGGTCCCACCCACGTCGCACATCCACCCCCACCCCCGACCACCCCCGGCCCCCAAACCCCCGCGGGCGGGGGCGACGTGCGCCAAGCGGGCGGCGCTGGGCGGGGCGGCGCTAGGCGGGCCGGGCGGGCGGGGCATTTTGCGGATGTTCGGACGCGTGATGACAAGATGCTGATCAATCCTTGCCAACGTTGTCACGTGCCGGTCTTTTCGTAGGCAGAGCTTTACTTCCGTCTATGACGTACATAGATTTTCGTCGTTCGACAAAAGTTCTGACTCTGCTGAGAGAAGTCCGCGACCAGGGTCACGGGCGTCCGGAGCCCCCGCGGGTCGGACGACGGCCGCACGCTGCCCTGTCACGGCTTGTCCGGCCGTGAACGGAGTGCCATGGACCATCCCGCCGGCTCCCCCCGTCACCTGTCCCGTCGATCCCTGATGGCCACCGGAGTGCTGGCCGCCGGGGCGGTGGGCGTAGCCGCGCCCACCCTCGGCAATCCCTTCGCCGGCACCCCGGCCCAGGCCGCCGGTGCCACGAGACGGATCACCATCTACGCCGAGCAGCTGCCCGGCGGCCTCTTCGGCTACGGGCTCGCGCCGGGACAGGCCACCGTGCCCGGCCCGGTGCTGGAGATGTACGAGGGCGACACCCTCGAGATCACCCTGGTCAACACCACCACCCAGCGGCTGTCCATCCACCCGCACGGGGTGGACTACAGCACCGACTCGGACGGCAGCCCGCTCAACGCCTCGTTCAACAACCCGGGCGAGACCCGCACGTACGTGTGGCGGTCCCGGGAGATGTTCCTCGCCTCCGGCCGGCGGTTCATGCCGGGCAGCGCCGGTTACTGGCACTACCACGATCACGCGATGGGCACCGACCACGGCACCGCCGGGGTGGCCAAGGGGCTCTACGGCGCGCTGATCGTCCGTCGTCGCGGCGACATCCTGCCGGACAAGCAGTTCACCGTCGTCTTCCACGACATGATGATCAACAACAGGATGGCGCCGAACACGCCCATGTTCGAGGCGAACCTGGGCCAGCGGGTGGAGTGGATCGCCATCGGGCACGGCAACCTCTTCCACACCTTCCACCTGCACGCCCACCGCTGGGCGGACAACCGCACGGGCATGCTCGAGGGCCCCGCCGACCCGAGCCACGTGATCGACAACAAGGACCTCAACCCGGGCAGCTCCTTCGGCTTCCAGGTGCTCGCCGGGGAGGGCGTCGGGCCCGGGGCGTGGATGTACCACTGCCACGTGCAGACCCACTCCGACGGCGGCATGGCCGGGATCTTCCTGGTGCGCAACGCCGACGGCAGCATGCCGCCCGGCGCGGAGGAGGCGATCCACCGGTTCCAAGGCCACACCCACCAGCAGCACGGCTGATCCCGATCGGAGGGTGCAGGGGATGACCAGAAACGTACGACGAACACTCGCCACGATGGCGGCGATCGCCACACTGCTGCCCGCCTCGGCGGCGGTCGCGGCGGCCGCCCCCAAGGCGGCACCGCGGGCGGCGGCCGCGGCGGAGGACCAGGTCAAGGTCCTCGTCTTCCACGGTCCCGCGGCCGAGCAGGACGACCCGGTGATCCGGGCGACGGCGGAGATCAAGAACCTGGCCGCGGGCCACGACATCCAGGTCACCGAGGCCACCGACCCGGCCGTGTTCACCACGACCGGGCTGGCCGCGTACCGCAGCGTGGTGTTCCTCTCCGCTGCCGGCGCTCCGCTCAACCGTGAGCAGGAGACGGCGCTGCAGAGCTACATGAAGGCCGGCGGCGGCTTCGTCGGCATCGCCGACGCCGCCCGCGCCCAGGTCGACTCGACGTGGTTCACCGGGCTGATCGGCACCCGCCCCGCCGGCGCGATCCCGGTCGCCGAGCCGGTGGCCCGGGTGAGCGCCTCCGGCGAGAACCCGCCGAACGAGACCAAGGAGAAGCTGACCGACGGCGACGCCAACACCAAGTGGCTCACCCGCACCCCGACGGGCTGGGTGGCGTACGAGCTGGCCGCCCCCAAGCGCGTCACCGGCTACGCCCTGACCTCGGCCAACGACTTCGTCGGCCGGGACCCGAAGGACTGGACGCTTCAGGGCTCGGCGGACGGTCAGAGCTGGACGGACCTGGACCGGCGCACCGGGCAGACCTTCCCGGAGCGGTTCCAGACCCGCCGCTTCGACATCGCGACGCCCCAGGAGTTCAAGCACTTCCGGCTGAACATCACCGCGAACAGCGGCGAGCCGCTGATCCAACTCGCCGACCTGCGGCTCTTCACCGGCAGCACCACCGAGCCGGAGCTCCCCCCGGTGAGCCAGTCGGTGGTCAACATCCTGGACCGCAACCACCCGGCGACGGCGTCGCTGCCGATGACGCTGACCCGCTCGGACCGCTGGGACAACTGGGACCCGAACCCGATCGGCACCGTCCACACCCTCGCCCAGGTCGAGGAGCGGCACTACAACCCGGGACCGGGCGCCAACGGTCCCTTCCACCCGGTGTCCTGGTGCCGCGACTACGACGGCGGCCGGTCCTTCTACACCGGCATGGGCCACACCGAGGGCAGCTACGGCGAGGCGGCGTTCCGGACCCACCTGGCCGGCGCGCTCAACTGGACCACCGGCCGGGTACGCGGTGACTGCCAGGCGACCATCGCCGCGAACTACAAGGTGGAGCGGCTCACCGCGGCCAACCAGACCGGACAGCTCGACCAGATCGGCGAGCCGCACGGGCTGACGATCGCCCCGGACGGCACGGTGTTCTACGTCGGCAAGGCGGCCTGTCCGAGCGGCCCGATCGCCGACTGGAGCAACCCGAACGTCGGCCTGGGCTGCGGCACCATCCACTCCTGGGACCCGCGCACCAAGCAGGTCAAGCTGCTCACCACGCTGCCCGTGATGGGCAACCGGGGCAGCGGCTCCGAGCTGGTCAAGAACGAGGAGGGCCTGCTCGGTATCGTGCCGGACCCGGCGTTCGCCGACAACGGCTGGCTCTACGTCTACTGGATGCCGCACGAGTCGATCGACCGGGTCAAGCGGATCGGCCAGCGCACCGTCTCCCGGTTCACCTACGACCGGACGGCGCAGACCATCGACCAGGCCACCCGCAAGGACCTCCTGCAGTTCCCGGTGCAGATCCACAGCTGCTGCCACGCGGGCGGCGGCATGGCCTTCGACGACAAGGGCAACCTGTACGTCGGCTCCGGCGACAACAACTCCTCGGAGGGGTCGCAGGGCTACTCCGGCAACAACTGGACCCAGGAGTACGAGGGCATCTCGTTCCAGGACGCCCGGCGCACCTCCGGCAACACGAACGACCTCGCCGGCAAGATCATCCGGATCCACCCGGAGCCGGACGGCACGTACACCATCCCGGAGGGCAACCTCTTCCCGCCGGGCACCGAGAAGACCCGCCCGGAGATCTACGTGATGGGCGTACGCAACATCGCCCGCCTGCAGATCGACCCGGAGCGGCAGTGGCTGACCGCCGGTTGGGTGGGCCCGGACGCCTCCTCGCCGAGCCCGATCCTCGGCCCGGCCAAGTACGAGACGGCGACGATCATCACCTCGGCCGGTAACCAGGGATGGCCGTACTGCATGGGCAACCGGCAGCCCTACCGTGACCGCAGCAGCACCGACGCGAGCGTGCTCACCGGCTGGTACGACTGCGACAACCTGAAGAACGAGTCGCCGCGCAACACCGGTCTGGTGAACATCCCGCCGGCCCGGGACAACATGATCTGGTACTCCCCCGACGGCGGCGGCCCGGTCTTCCCGAAGCGCACCGACGGCAGCGGCCTGCCGACGTACGTCGCCGCCGACGCCACCTACACCCAGCCGTACCTGCGCGGCGGCGGGCAGGCCATCATGTCCGGCCCGACCTACCACCGGGACCGGGTGGACACGAACAGCGGCGTGGCCTGGCCGGCGTACTGGGACGACAAGTGGTTCATCGGCGACCAGTCCAACGCCAACAACCGGGTGGCGGTCACCGTCGACCCGGCCGGCGTGCCGCAGGCGGCCCCGCCGCTGTACGCCGAGTCGCTGCGGGCCATCATCCCGAGCGGCAACGGGGACAACCGGCTGCAGAGCTGGATGGACGCCAAGTTCGGCCCGGACGGCGCGCTCTACCTGCTGGACTACGGAGGCGGCTTCTTCAGCCTGCACCCCAACCAGAAGCTGATCCGGATCACCTACACCGGGGGCGCGCCCACCCCGGCTCCGGCCGCTACCTCGGTGGCCGTCCAGAACAAGCCGCTGACCGTCGCCTTCACCGGTTCCCGCTCGGGTGGCGTCAGCTACCGCTGGGAGTTCGGCGACGGCGGCACGTCGACCGAGGCGAACCCGCGGCACACGTACGCGAAGGTCGGCACCTACACCGCGAAGCTGACCGTCACGTACGCCGACGGGGAGAAGGCCACGGTGCAGGCCACGGTCACCGCGGGCTGCGCGGTGCCGGACAGCCGGCAGACGATCTGGCTCGGCGACACCGACACCGGCGTGCCCAGCCGTACGGTCGGGCAGGGGTGCACGGTCAACGACCTGATCGACGACGAGAGCAGCTGGCCCAGCCACGACAGCTTCGTGCGGCACGTGACCGACGTGGCCCGCGCGATGCAGGACGACGACCTCCTCACCGCCCGTGAGGTCGGTACGCTGACCCGCCTGGCCGCCAGTTCCCCGATCGGCCGGGAGGGGCACACCGGGTACGAGGCGCTCTACGACGGCACCGCCGAGTCGCTGCGCGGCTGGCAGCAGGCGCCGTCCGGGTCGTTCAGCATCCAGCCGGACGGCGCGTTGCGGTCCAGCGGCGGCATGGGCATGCTCTGGCACACCCGGGAACTCGGTGACTTCTCGCTGAAGCTTCAGTTCCGCGACATCGCCCCGGGCACCGGCCGGGCCAACACCGGCGTCTTCATCCGGTTCCCGGATCCGCGGATCCCGTTGGCCCAACGTCCACCGGGCAGCTGCGGCACCGTCGGGTCGGCCCGGACCGATCAGGCGTGGGTCGCCATCTACTGCGGACACGAGATCCAGATCTACGACGGTGAGACCGGCGAGCCGCAGAAGACCGGCTCGGTCTACAACTTCGACCCGGTGCCGCTCGCCCAGGCCGGCGTCACCCCGAAGCAGCAGTGGAACGACTACGAGATCCGGGCCGTCGGGCAGCACTACACGATCATCCGCAACGGCGTGGTGATCAACGAGTTCGACAACACGCCCGGCAAGCAGTCCTCCCGTGCCGGTGACCCGCCGACCGACCTGCGGCAGTTCCTCAGCGGCTTCGTCGGCCTGCAGAACCACGGCGACAACGACCTGACCGAGTTCCGCAACGTCCGCGTACGGGAACTCTAGGAGCGACCATGATCCGAAGACTGACCGCAGCGCTGGCGGTGCTCCTGCTCGTGCCGCTCTCGTCGGCCTCGGCGCCGGCGTCCGCCGCGCCGCGTGCCGCGGCGCAGGTACTGACCTGGACCGCCGACGACGACATCACCCGCTACAAGTCCGCGCCCACCCAGGCGGTGGCCGGTGAGACGACGATCATCTGGGAGAACAGCGCGGCTACCGGCAACACGACCGGGATGCCGCACACGCTGACCTTCGACACCAGCACGGAGGGCTACAACCACGACGTCAGCCTGAACATCCTGGCCAGCCCGTTCGACGCGAACGACGGCCGCCACCAGGCGACGGTGACCCTGACGCCGGGCCGGTACCGCTACTTCTGCTCGATCCCCGGCCACAGCCAGATGGTCGGCGAGCTGGTGGTCACCGACGGCGGCGGAGGCGGCGACACGACACCGCCGACCGTCACCGCCACCGTCGAGGGTGACCGCGACCAGGACGGCAACTACGTCGGCGTCGCCACGGTGACCGTGACGGCCACCGACGAGGGCTCCGGAGTGGACACCGTCGAGTACCAGGTCGACGACACGAGCTTCCAGCCGTACACCGCCCCGGTGCCGGTCACGGCGGTCGGCGACCACTCGGTGCAGTTCCGCGCGACCGACACCGCCGGTAACACCAGCGCGGTGGGCTCGGTGTCGTTCCGCGTCGTCGCACCGGGCGAGGAGGACACCACCCCGCCCACGGTGACGGCCGACATCGCCGGCGACCGGGACGGGGACGGCAACTACCTCGGCACGGCCACCGCCACGCTGACCGCCACCGACAGCCAGTCCGGCGTCGCCGCCGTCGAGTACTCCCTCGACGGCGGCGCGTACACCGCCTACACCACGCCCATCGTGGTGGACACGGTCGGGATGCACATGCTGCACTACCGGGCCACCGACACCGCCGGCAACACCTCGGCGGAGCAGATGGCCCACTTCACCGTCGTGACCCGACCCGACGAGGACACCACCCCGCCCACCGTGACGGCGACGGTCGCCGGCGACCGGGACGAGGACGGCAACTACCTCGGCACGGCCACCGCCACCCTGACCGCCACCGACAGCCAGTCCGGCGTCGCCGCCGTCGAGTACTCCCTCGACGGCGGCGCCTACACCGCCTACACCACGCCCGTTGTGGTCAGCGCGGTCGGTGCGCACACCCTGCGCTACCGGGCCACCGACACCGCCGGCAACACCTCGGCGGAGCAGGCGACCCAGTTCACCGTCGTTCCCCCAGCCGCCGATGACACCACCGCGCCCACCGTCGCGGCCACGGTCACCGGTGAGCGGGACGGCAACGGCGCGTACATCGGTGGGGCCACCGTGACCGTCACGGCCACCGACGACGGCTCGGGGGTCGCCTCGATCGAGTACGCGCTCGACACGGGTGCCTGGACCGCGTACACCAGCGCGTTCCGCGTCCCGGTGGCCGGCACCCACACCGTGCGGTACCGGGCCACCGACGTCGCCGGGAACACCTCCGCCGAGGCGGCGACCACCTTCACGGTGGTCGTCGACGGGACCGACGCCTGCCCGGCGTCGGACACCCGGGCCACGGTGGTCATCGACGGTGACGACACCGGGGTGGCCAACCTCGACACCGGCAACGGCTGCACCATCAACGATCTGATCGACGAGAACGCCGGCTATCCCCGGCACGACGATTTCGTCCGGCACGTGGAAGCCGTCACCGCCATGCTGGTGGCCGACGGCACGCTGACCCGGCGGCAGCAGGGCGCCATCGTCCGGGCCGCGGCCCGATCGGACATCGGCGCATGAACCTTCGAACCTCACCGACAGGGAGTACAGGGATGCCCAGACGTACCGTCGCCAAGCTGGCCACCGTGAGCGCCGTCGTCGCCGCGTCGGTGCTGGCCGTGGCGCCCAGCGCACACGCCGACCTCGTCACCTACTGCGTCGGCACCGGCGGCGCGGTGACCGTGCCCAACGACCTGTACGTGCCGGCCGGCGAGTCCTGCGCGCTCACCGGCACCACGATCACCGGCAACGTCAGCGTCGCCGCCGGCGGCAACCTGGTCGTCACCGGCGGCACCGTCAGCGGCGAGGTGCGCGTCGCCTCGAACGGGTACCTCGACGCCACCGACACCACCATCGGCGGTCAGGTGGTGCTGGCCGCCGGCGGGTACGGGGCTTTCCTGAAGGACGCCCGGACCGGTGCGATCACCGTACGGCCGAAGGGGTCGACGACCATCGACAGCTTCCTGTTCGTGGAGGAGTCGACGGTCACCGGGAACGTCAACGTCCAGGCGGGTGAGGTGCGGCTGGACCGCGGCACCCAGGTGGAGCGCAACGTCAGCAGCACCGGCACCTACTACACGGACGTGCACGACTCGTTCGTCGACGGCTCGCTGTCGGTGTTGAACAGCTCCACCGGCAGCGTGGTCTGCGGCAGCGCCGTCCGGGGTCTGGCGACCTTCTCCGGCAACCTGGGCGGTGTCCAGCTGGGCCCGAACGGCACGCTCGACAGCTGCGCGTCCGGCGGCTACTGGGGCCGGGACGTCAGCGTCACCAACACCACGGGTGGGGTGACCGTCGACGACAACATCATCGACGGCCAGCTGACCGTGACGTCCAACAACCCGGCCGCCCAGGTGGCGGCGAACAACCGGATCCGTGGTGGCGTGACCGGCGAGCAGGCGGGCGCGGGCGCCGCCCGGGCGGCGCGGACCGCGGCCCCGGCCGACCGGGAAGAGGCCGGCGAGCAGCGGGCGCAGACCCGGCGTACGTCGGCGGTGCAGGAGGCCGTCGCGGCCGGCGACGCCCGCCTGTAGGGGTTCGGCCCACGCGGGGCCACGGGCCGGTCGGCCCGTGGCCCCGCGGTGCGTCCGGGCGGGCCGGTGGGCCTGTCGGCAATCCGTCGTTGTCGCGCCGGTGGGACGGTCCGTAGCCTCGCGATCACACGTCGTCGATCCGCGGGAGGACCCCCTCGTGACCGAACTCGTCGCTCCGCAGCTCGTCGTGAACAGCAGGATGATCTACTTCGGCTGGCTTCCGGCCGACCCCGAGGCGGTGGCCGCCCTGGTGCCCGACGGGCTCACGCCGGCACCGAACCGCCAGGTCTTCATGAACCAGTACGTCGTCGATGACGAGGGCCAGACCTCGGGCTTCGGCGCCTACTCGCTGACGTACATCGGGCCGGACCTGTTCGGGGCCGACGCCCCGGACGGCGTCACCCCCGGCCGCTGGTGGAGCCACTACTTCAACTCCAGCCCGGTCGTCCGCGCCTACGCCACCGCCCGCGGGGTGCCGGCCACCGTCGGGACGACCACCATCGAGGTACGGGGCCGCCGGCTGGTCGCCACCACCGAGGCGGACGGGGTGCCCGTGATCCGGTCGACCGCCCGTGTCGGGCGCACCGGCGACGCGGTGAACCGGGGACAGCTGCGCTACCTCACCCGGGTGGATGGCCGGTTCGTCGGCGGCAACTACCCCTTCGTGGCCGAGCCGGTCGATCCCTTCGAGGTCGAGTCGCTGGAGTTCCTCGAACCCGACCACCCCGTCTACGCGCTGCGCCCCGCCGAGCCGTTGCAGGTCGTGTGGGGTTTCTACTCGCCACGTTCGTCGTTCGCCTATCCGGGCGGCGAGTCGGTGCTCGACTGAGCGACGCGCGCCGCCCGGGCGGGAAACCCTCGCGTGTGGAGGGCTCCCCGCCCGGGCGGTCGCCGGGGGCCGGGTCAGCCGCCGTTGATGACGAACTGCGTTCCGGGCTCCCGGACGATGTTGCCGTCGGCCGAGTTGGTGATGGTCACGTTGGTCAGGGTCGCGCTGCCCCGGGCCCCGCTCATCGCCAGGATGCCGGCGCCGTTGTTGGACCTGTCGATCCGGACGTTGGTGACCGCGACGTTCGGCACGTTGCCGCCACCGTTCTTGAACTGGATGCCGTCGTACGTGGAGTCGACGATCTCGGTGTCGCGGATGGTGACGCCGACGATGTCCCGGGTCGCCGCGAAGAGCGTGATCGCGCCGAACTCCTGGTCCTCGTTCCAGAACGCCCCGCCGGTGCGGTAGAGCCCGTTGTTGGCGATCAGGGTCTGCCCGGTGAACGGCAGCGGGTCGTGGTCGGTGGCCAGCATGATCCCCGGGTAGTTCATGGTGTCGTAGATCAGGTTGTTCTCGATCGAGTTGCCGTAGCCGCCGTAGACGGCGATGCCGTTCGCGCGCCAGGGCAGCTGGATGGTGTTGTTGAGGAACTGGTTGTCGTGGGCGACGTCCACGTTGCGGTCCTTGACGTACTGGCTGGCCCACACCGCGAGCGCGTCGTCGCCGGTGTTGCGGAAGGACGAATTGAACACCCGCGAGTTGCGCGTGCCGTTGGTGAAGTTGATGCCGTCGGCGTAGGTGTTGCGGATTCGCATGCCGCTGAACTGCAGCCCGTCGGCCGGGCCCCACAGCTCGGGGATGTTGTCGTAGTCTCGACCGACCCAGACGCCGACGTTGGCGTGCTCGATCCAGAGGTTGCTGATCCGGGTGCCCGTGCCGAACCGGCCGTTGAGGCCGACGCCGCCCTCGGCGTTGCCGTCGCCACCCCGGATCCGGCCGGAGCCGAAGATCGCGATGTCGGAGATCTGGGTGTTCCGGTCGATGTCGAAGCCGAAGTTGCCCTCGTGCGGGTGGTTGATCCCGCCGACCACGTTCTGCGGCTCGGTCAGCGTGTAAAGCTGCGAGTGCCACATGCCGGCGCCCCGGATCGTCACGTTGCTGATGCCGACCTGGTTGTGCGCGCCCCGGTTGAGCGGGTCGTCGGTCAGGATCTTCTGCTCCTGCCGCCACTGCCCGGCCGGGATCCACACGCAGTTGATGACGCCGTTCTGGTCGTCGGTCACCGCCCGCTGGATGGCCGCGGTGTCGTCGAGCCCGTCGTTCGGGACGGCGCCGTACGCGGTGATCGAGGTGCACTCCGGCGGCTGGCTTGCCGCCGGCGCGACCTGCTCCAGGTCGATCATGTCGATGACGTAGAACGCGGCGGTGTCACCCGCGTCGCGCTGCAACCGGAAGCGGGTGCCGGGCGGGTAGGACTGGGTCAGCAGGGCGTGGGACTCGTCGAACAGCCGGCGGGCGTCGGCCTGCGGGGTGTTGGTCAGCGACTCGGGCCCGTCGGTGTTGCCGTAGAGCCAGCTGTGCCGCGACGACAGGGTCAGCTTCCGGGAGAAGGTGCCGTTGACGTAGAGGCTGATCGTCGCCTCGATACCGCCACCGCCGGGCGCGTCCGGGATGGAGTTGCGCACCACGATGGAGTTGGCCTGGTTGGTGGAGGTGAACTCGACGAACTGGCCGGTGCTGTTCAACCGTACCGACCGGCGGCCCGAGGACTCGGTGGCGAAGTTGGTGTGGCCGAAGGTGCGCAGCGGGTCCGTCTCCAGCAGCACACCCTGGTAGTTGGCGGCCTCCGCCTCGTACGAGACGTACGGGACGGCGGCGCCGCGGCCCACCACGATGGACTGGCTGAGGCTGTTGTTGCCCTCGTTGGTCTCGGCGACCGTGTTGGTCGCGTCCGCGGTGGCGGTGATGGTGGCCCCACCGCTGGTGGCGGTCCAGCTGCCCGTGACGGCCACGGTGACGGTGGCCCCGGCGGCGATCGACGCGGTGCCGGTGTCGAGCGTGGTGCCGCCCACCGTCAGCCGGGTGACGGACGCGCCGGTCCCGGTGGTGCCCCGGTTGCGCACCGACACGGTGAACGTGACCGACGCGCCGACGGCCGGGTTCGGCGGGTTGGAGGCGATGGCGAGGACCTGCAGGTCGGGGCCGGGCGCCTGCGCGACCACCAGGGGTGCGGGCGCGGTGAGGCTGTTGTTGCCGTTGTTCTGCTCGACGACCGCGTTGGTCGGGTCGACGGTCGCCGCGACGCTGTAACTGCCCATCGGTCGGGCCCCGGCGTTGAACGAGACGGTGGTCGAGCCGCCCGCGCCCAGCGCGCCCACGGCGGCGCTGCCGACGACCGTGCCGGCCAGGCTGAAGTTCACGGTGGTCGCCGGCGCCGCCGCCGAGCCGATGTTGCGCACCACGGCCGAGAGCGTGACCGGTGTGCTCTCGTTCGGTGACGCGGGCGACCAGGTCACCGAGTCGACGACGAGGTCGGGGTTGGGCGCCGGGGTGCCGCACACCTCGAACTCGGCCACCTGCCCGGACGGGGCGCCGGTGTTGCCGGTGAACCGCAGCTGCACGTCGGCGGTGGTCGCGCCGACCGGGATGGTCGCCACGTTGGTGCCCTGGACGAACTGGTAGGTGGCCGCCGACACCAGGTTGGTGTACGTGGACGACGCCTGGTCGCGGCCGAGGACCTGGATGGTCTGGGTGCGGGTGCCCCACGCGGGGTCGGGGTTCAGCTTCACCGTGACGCCCGTGACGCTGTGGTTGGCGCCCAGCGCTACGGTCAGCGTCTGCGGGTAGCTCGGCGCGCCCTCCCAGTACGTCGTGACCTGTCCGTCGTTCGCCTTCTCCGGGGTGAACGTGAAGGTCGAGCCGCTCGCCGTCACGGGCTTGCCGAGCGCCACGTTGGTGCAGGCCGGCGGTGTGGAGCCGGTGCGGGTGACGGTATTGCCGGCGCCGGACAGGTTGCCGGCGCCGTCGCGGGCGCGGACGTGGTAGGAGACGGTCGCCGTCACGGGCTGCGTGTCCTGGTAGGTGAGGACGGCGCCCAGGGTCGCGATCAGGTTGCCGTCGCGGTAGACGTTGTAGCCGGCCAGGCCACTGCCGCCGGTGTCGGTGGAGGCGCCCCAGGCGAGGGTGATCGTGCTGCCCGAGGTGCTGTGCGACAGCGTGCCCGGCACACTCGGCGCGGTGGTGTCCGGCGTGGCGCTGGTGCCGTAGACCTCGACCTCGGAGAGCTGCCCGGCCGGCCAGCCGCTGTTCGCGGTGACGTGAATCCGCACGTAGCGGGTGGCGGTCGGGGTGACGCCGATGGTGACGGTGCTGCCGGTGGCGGGGTTGAACGTGTAGGTCTGCGAGCCGACCAGGTCGGTGAAGGACGACCCGTTGGTGCTGCCGCGCACGCTCAGGGTCTGCGTACGGGTGGGCCAGCCGGCGGTCGGCAGTTTCAGCACGACCTGGTTGACGACCTGCGACGAGCCGAGGTCGACCTGCACCCAACCGGGGAAGGCGTTGTTGACGCTCTCCCAGTAGCTGCCGGCGTTGCCGTCGACGACCTTCGACGAGTCGTACACGTCGGCGTGGCCGCTCTCCTGCGTCGGGCGGCCCAGGGCGAGGTTGGTGGCGGCGGGGGCCATGGCCGGGCCCTCGGCGGCCGTGGTGCCGGCCGGGCTCGGGCGTCCGGACGCGTTCGCCACGCCGGCCGGAGCCGCCGTGGCGACCATGATGGCGGCGATCGTCGCCGCCGCCATCCTGAGCAGATTCGTTCGTCTCATCGCTGTCCTTGTCGTGGGGGGACGGTGCCGCGGGTGGCCGCGGGCGGGGGTGCGGCGGGTGGGTGTGCGGCGGTACGAGGAGTGCGCCGCGCGGCCGAGGCCCGGGAGTCCGGGCCGGCGGTGCGGTGGAGACGGTGCGGGTGGAGACGGTGCGGGGACGGCCGGCGGCGGTGCGGGGCCACCGGCGCGAGACAGCGACTCCGGTGGCCGGCAAGCAGGATGAGGGTGGTCGCTGCTTTTCAGCGTCGTGCAAGGAATCAAGCACACCTTTGTCGAGATCTTGCATGACGTTGACCAAAGGTTACTGAGGTGCTACGAACGCGTCAATACTTCGACCACTGTCACTATTGACGGCCACCACTCGCCAAAGCCTGCGGGTCGTGTGACGACCCGGGTCGAGGGCGGGGTGGGGCTATCGGAGTGGGGTGGGGCCCTGGTCCTCGAAGTCGTACGTCGTGGTGAGGGCCTCGGGCAGGTCGGGAACCAGGGCGTTGGTGCCGTCGACCACCTGGACGTAGCGCTTGCCCTGGAAGAGCGAGTAGCTCCCGTCGGCCTGCCGGTCGACGCGGAACAGCTGCGTCTGCGCAGCCGGGTCGCACGCCCGGGCCCGCACGCTGCCGGGCGCCGCGTCGTGCACGACGGTCATGCAGACCGGGTCGCCGGACGGGTCGGCGACCACGATCCGGAACCGGTCCCCCTCGGGGCGGAGGACCCACCGCGACCGGCTCTCGACGTCCGACTCCGTCGTGGCGCGCACCCGGTCGTCGTCCAGGCCGACGGCCAGCGCCGCACCGCCCACGCCCGGCACGACGATACGGACCTGCCGCCGGCCACTGAGGATCTGCGCCGGCCCGACGGCGGCGGTGGCGGAGGCGGAGGGGCTGGCGGAGGCCGGGATTCCGGCGGCCGGGGTTTCGGCGGCCGGAGCGACGCCCCGGTCCGGCTGCCCGGCACGGTCGAGCGCCGGCAGCAGGGCGGCGCCGGCGGCCACCGCCAGGACGGCCAGTCCGACACCGGCACCGACCGTCCGGCGACGGCGGCGGTCTGCGCGGCGGCGTACCGCCTGGGCCGGGGGCAGCGTCGTGGCCCGCTGGGCCCGGTCGGCGATCGCCGCGAGGTCGTCGCGCGGATCAACCATGGGACGCCTCCTCCCGACGCTCCTCGGTCAGCATGCCGGCCATCGCCCGCCGACCACGCGACAGGTACGACTTGACGGTCCCGACCGGCCGCTGCATCTCCGCCGCCACGTCCGCGACGCTGAGGTCGTTCAGGTGGTGCAGCACCACGGCGACGCGCTCGTTCACGTCCAGCCGTTGCAGGGCCTGGAGCAGGGCGACATGGTCCTCGTTGAGCGGGGGCACGCCCTGGTCGACGGCGGCCCGCTGGTGCGCGCGCATCCGGTTGAGCGTCTTGCGCCAACTGCTCACCGCGATCCGGGTGGCCACCCGCCGGACCCAGGCCTCCGGGCTGTCCGCCTCGCGTACGGTGTTCCACCGCTGCCAGGCCCGCGCGAAGGCCTCGGCGACCGCGTCCTCCGCCTCGCTGAGGTTGCCGGTCACCAGGTAGAGGTGGCCCACGATCCGGCGCGAGCAGGCCGCGTAGAGCGCGTCGAACTCCTCGGCGTCGCGCATCCGCCCCGTGCCCCCTCCCCGCCTCGTGCGCTGGTCACCGCCGAATGCAACCCGGGCGGGCACCGGGGGGCCACCCGCGCGGTGCCACTTTGTGACCGTCATCACACCGTCGATGATCAACCGGTGGACGGGGTCGGACGTCATCGTGCCGTCCCGGGAAACGCCCGTGGCGGAGAGGACGATGTGCGACGACGGCAACGACAGGCGCTGACGGCCGGAGTACTCGTGACCGCGCTGGCGGCGGCGGGCCTGACGGTCTCCCCCGCCGAGGCGCGGGAGACCGCGCCCTCCGCGCGCGGGGCAGCGCGGTCCACGGCAGCCACGGCAACCGCCGCGCCCGGGACCTACACGTTGATCACCGGTGACCGGGTGTCCCTGGACGCGGACGGCCACCTGCGGATCGAGCGGGGGCCGGGGCGGGCCGGCCAGCGGTTCGTCAGCAGCCGGGAGGACGGCCACCGGTACGTCGTCCCGGTCGACGCGCTGCCGTTGCTGCGCGCCGGCCGGCTCGACCGCCGGCTGTTCGACCTGACCGTGCTCGGTGAGTTCGGCTACGACGACCGGACAGCGGAACTGCCGCTGCTGGTCGCGTACCCGGAGAACAGCCCGGCGTCGGCGCGGGCCGCCGTCACCGACGGCGCCGCGCGGGTCCGGGCCGACCTGCCCGCCGCCGACGCCCTCGCCGTGCGGGCGGGCGTGGCGGACCGGGTCGCGCTCTGGTCGTCCCTGACCCGGGGCGCGTCCTCGTCGCGCACCCTCGCCGCCGGGATCACCCGCGTCTGGCTGGACGGCAAGCGTCGCGTGACCCTGGACCGCAGCGTGCCGCAGATCGGCGCCCCGGCGGCCTGGCAGGCCGGCTTCGACGGCACCGGCGTCACCGTGGGCGTGCTGGACACCGGCATCGACGCCACCCACCCCGACTTCGCCGGCCGTCTCGCCGCGGTGCGGGACTTCACCGGCGGCGGGGACCCCTCCGACGCGGTCGGCCACGGCACCCACGTGGCGTCGACCATCGTCGGCAGCGGCGCCGCCTCCGGTGGCCGGTACCGGGGCGTCGCACCGGGCGCGACGCTGGTCGTCGGGAAGGTGTGCGCCACGAACGACTGCCAGGACTCGGACATCATCGCCGGCATGCAGTGGGCCGCGCCGCAGGCCCGGGTGGTCAACGTGAGCCTCGGCGGCACCGACACCCCGGACCTCGACCCGCTGGAGACGGCGGTCCAGGACCTCAGCGAGCGGTACGGCACGCTCTTCGTGGTCGCCGCGGGCAATGAGGGCAAGCCCAAGTCGGTCATGTCGCCGGCCTCCGCGGACGACGCCCTCGCCGTCGCCGCCGTCGACGCCGACGACCAGCGGGCGTACTTCTCCGCCCGCGGCCCGCGCGTCGGCGACAACCACATCAAGCCCGAGATCAGCGCGCCGGGCGTCGACATCGTGGCCGCCGCCCCCGGCGGGGGTTACGTGCCGATGTCGGGTACGTCGATGGCCACCCCGCACGTGGCGGGCTCGGCCGCGATCCTCGCCGGGCAGCACCCGGACTGGTCCGGCGCGCAGCTCAAGGCGGCGCTCATGGACTCGGCCAGGCCGGCCGGCGACGACAGCCTCTACGAGCAGGGCGCGGGTCGGCTGGACATCGGCCGGGCGGTCGCCCAGCCGGTCGCCGCCGACGTCGCGGCGATCGACTTCCCGGTGCAGCGCTGGCCGCACGCCGACGACACCCCGGTCAGCCGCGTCGTCGGCTACCGCAACACCGGCACCACGCCGGTGACCCTGACGCTCGCGGTCGCCCCGGTCCCGGCCGGCATGGTCACCGTCAGCCCGACCACCCTGGTCGTGCCCGCGGGCGGCCGCGCCGAGGCGACCGTCACCGTGGACACCCGGGTGGACGCCCCGGACGGCGTCTACCAGGGTGCGGTCACCGCGACCGGCGCCGGCGACCTGCGGGTGCGGACGCCGTTCGCGCTCAACCGGGAGATCGAGAGCTACGACGTCCGGCTGGACCACACCGGACGCGACGGTCGACCGGCCACCGACTACCGCAGCGTCGCGGCGAACCTGGCGACCGGGGAGTTCACCACCCTGGACGGGCAGCCGGGCGGCGGAACCCTGCGGCTGCCCAGGGGCCGGTACGCGCTCTACGGCACCATCCACGACGGCACCGCCTCGACCCTGCTCGTGCAGCCGGTCCTCGACGTTCGCGGGCCGGTCACCGAGGCGCTCGACGCCCGCACGGCGCGGCCGGTCTCGCTGACCGTGCCGCAGCGCGACGCCGCCCCGCTGGGGATCAACGTGAGCGCCAACTGGAACGACGGCCTGCGCTACCCAGGTGTCCAGCTCGACGGGCCGTCCTTCGCGGACGTCCTCTTCGGCCGGGTCGGGCCGGCCGTCCCGGCCCCGGAGTTCAGCGCCACGCTGGGCGTCGGGCTCGCCCGCCCCGGTCGGGACGGCACCTTCCGGAACAGCCCCTACACGTACGACCTGGCGTACGTCCGCCAGGGCGACATGTTCACCGGCCTGACCCGCAAGCTCTCGGCGAAGAACCTGGCCACCGTCACGGCGACCTACCGGAAGCAGTCCACCGCCGCGAGCGCGGTGCGGTCCCACCGTGCCGCCGCCCCCGGCGGACCCGGCCCGATCGGCTCGCAGACGCCGATCGACCTGCCGTTCAAGGGCACCGAGTACTACAACACCGACGGCGGCATCGAGTGGACGTCCACCTTCGTGGAGGGCGACAACCTGACCACGCAGGAATCCACCTTCCAGGCCGGGAAGACGTACTCGCGGACGTGGAACGCGACGCCCTTCGGGCCGACGGTGCTCGCGGCCCCGACGTGGTCGCCGCTGGGTTACGCCGGCCGGGACGGCGACACCATCTCCGTCGCCGCGCCTCCCCTGTTCGCCGACGCGGCGGGACGCCCGGGCAACCGTGACGACCTGCCGGTCAAGCTGCGGCTGTCCCGCGACGGCCGGGAGGTCGCGACCGCCGACGGCCCGTACGCGGACTTCGCGGTGCCCGCCGGCCGCGCCACCTACCGGCTGGAGGCGACCGTGACCCGTGGCGCGCCGGACACCCTGTCCACGTCCGTCTCGGTGGCCTGGACCTTCACCTCGGCGCACACGTCGAAGCCGGAACCGCTGCCCCTGACGACGGCCCGGGCGACACCCGTGCTCGACGACACCAACACGGCGCGGGTGGGCCGGACGCTGCCCGTCCCGGTGTCGCTGGACCGCCAGGCGGGCTCGGCCGCGGCACCCAACCGCACCCTGCACGTCGCGGCGTCGTTCGACGACGGCCGGACGTGGGTGGCGGTTCCGGTGGTACGCGGGGTCGCCCACGTCACCCACCCGCGGCGGCCCGGCTTCGTGTCGCTGCGGTTGACGGCCACCGACACGGCCGGCGCCGCGGTGACGCAGACGATCCAGCGGGCCTACCGGATCGCGTGAGCGGCCGGTCCGGGGCGGCGCCCGTGCGGCGCCGCCCCGGACCCCGATCCCGGGTGGACCGGGCGGTGGCCCGCCGGACCGTCGTTCAGTCGGCGGGCGGGGCGATCCGCACCCGGTCGCTGTCGCCGTCGGTGAGGAACGCCGCCAGCGCTCGCCCCTCGTCGGCCACCGCGTCGTGGTCGGTCGGGGCGAGGCGACGCAGCGGGGTGACGAGCACGCCGCCGTCGGCCACCTTCCAGGTCGCCGCGACCCGACCGTCGACGAGCACCACCCGCTCACCGGCTACCGACAGGCCGCGGTGGGCGTCGTCGACGATGCGGGTGCGGTCGTGGTAGCCGAGCAGCGCGTTGTCGAACGCCGGCAGGAACCGCACCGGCGCGGGCGTGTCCGGGTCGGGGCGGGGCGCGTCGGGCAGGTCGAGCAGTTCCCGGCCCCTTTGGTCACGGAAGGCGACCAACTCGCCCCGGACCGCGGCCACCGCCGCCGGGAGCCCGGCAAGGCCGCTCCAGGCCCGCAGGTCGGCGGCCGCGGCGGGCCCGAACGCGGCCAGATAGCGCCGGACGAGGGCCGCGCCCACCGGGTCGGAGCCGTCCGGCGCCGGCGGGTCGACCGCGCGCCCCAGCCAGGTCTCGAGCAGCGCGTTGCGTACGCCCGCCGACGTGCGCCACAGCCCCCGTGGTGGCAGTTGCACCACCGGGATCAGCGCGGCGAGCAGCATCTCCCCCAGCGGCCGTGGCCCGACCTCCGGCCACCGGTGCGCGACGGCCCGGGCCAGCTCCGGCATCGAGCGCGGCTCACCGTCGGCCAGCACCGCCCGGCCCGCCGCCGCCAGCTCGTCGAGGTCCACACCGGTGAGCTCCGCCCGGTACGTCCCCAGCACGCGTTGGCGCAGCATGCCGTCGTGGCGGGAGCGCCAGGCCAGGGCGTCGGCGGCGGTCACGAGGTGGACCGTGCGACGCATGAGGTGGATCCGCACCACCTCCCGGCCGGTCAGCAGGTCGGAGAGCGCGGCCGGGTCGAACGCGCGCAGCCGGGACCACAGCCCGACGAACGGCTCCTGCGGTTCCTGCGCCTGCAGGCCGCACAGGTGGGCGACGGCGTCGCGGGCCGACAGGTCGGCCCGGTCGAGCAGCAGCTGACGGGCGAGCGTCGCGCGGTTGAGCGCCCGGGTGTCGAGGACACGCATCGGTCAGGACGACCGCTGTCCGTCGAGCGACTCGCGCAGGATGTCGGCGTGCCCGGCGTGCTGGGCGGTCTCGGCGAGGACGTGCATCAGCACGGCGCGTACGCTCCACTCCCCACCCGGCTCGCTCCAGGGCGCCTCGGGCATCGGGTGCGTCGCCGACAGGTCGGGAAGGGCGGCGACGATCTCCTCGGTGCGGGCGGCGACCCGCTCGTAGCGGGCGAGGATCCCGGCCAGAGTCTCGCCGGGCAGCACCGCGAAGTCGTTCTGGTGCTCGACCAACCACTGTGGGACCTCCCGGGCCGTGCCGGCCATGAGGTCGTCCCAGGTGACGCCGTCGGGCAGGTCGAAGTTCATGGCCGACGGCCCGTCGAGCACGAAGCGCAGCCACGACTCCTCCATGGCCGCGACGTGCTTGATCACTCCGCCCGGGCACAGCGCGCTGACCGTCGGACGCTCACCGATCTGCTCGTCGGAGAGTCCCTGAACGGTCCTGGTGAGGCCGGCCCGCGCCGTCGCGAGCGCGGCGAGCAGGTCCCGCCGCTCGACGTCGGGGATGACGGGGGACGTGGTGGTCGTGGTCATGGCGTTCGTGTCCTTCGGGTCGGTGACGGTGACTGGCACGAGGACACCGTCGCAGGCATAGCGGTCAGGAAGTGTCCGCTACTCGAGGCAGGATGGAATCGTGCCGAAGACGTCCGCGCGACTGCTGTCGTTGCTCTCGTTGCTCCAGGCCCGACGGGACTGGCCGGGCGCCCTGTTGGCGCAGCGGTTGGCGGTCAGCCCGCGCACCGTGCGCCGGGACGTCGACCGGCTGCGCGAGCTGGGCTATCCCATCGTGGCCGTCAAGGGGCCCGACGGCGGCTACCGGCTCGACGCCGGGACCCGACTGCCGCCCCTGCTCTTCGATGACGAGCAGGCCGTCGCTCTCGCGGTGGCGCTCCAGGTCGCCGCCACCACGGGCGCCGGCATCGAGGAGGCCGCCGCACGGGCCCTGCACACCGTCCGGCAGGTGATGCCGGCGCGGCTGCGGCACCGGATCGACACCTTCCAGGTCACCGCCGTCGAGCGGTCCGCCACGGCCCCCCGGGTCGACAGCCGCGTGCTCCTGGCGCTCAGCGCCGCCGTCCACGCCCAGGAGGAGCTGCGCTTCGACTACCCGGCGCCCTCGCCCGTCCCGGACGACGGAGCCGTCCCGGTCCGCCGCGTACAGCCACATCACCTCGTCACCTGGGGCGGACGCTGGTACCTCGTCGCCTGGGACCTCGACCGGGAGGACTGGCGGACCTTCCGCGCCGACCGGATCTCCCCGCGTACCCCGACCGGGCCTCGTTTCCTCCCCCGCGAGCTGCCCGGCGGCACGGTCGCCGCGTTCGTGGCCAACCGGTTCCGGGGCACCGACGACTCCGGGGACTGGCCCTGCCGCGGGGAGGTGATCCTCGACCTGCCCGCCGCCACGGTGGCCGGCTACGGCGGCGTCGTCGAGGAGCTCGGTCCGAACCGCTGCCGGGTCGTCCTGGGCTCGTGGTCCTGGGCCGGGCTGGCCGCCGCCGTCGGCCGGTTCGACGCCGACATCGAGGTTGTCGGTCCGGCCGAACTCAGGGACGCCTTCGCCCGCCTGGCCCACCGCTACGCCGCCGCGGCCGAGCCGGCCCCCGCACCGCCGCCGTCGCCCTGACCGGCCCGGATCCGGCGCGGGTCGGGGTCCATCCCGGCCCCAATGTGGGGCACGCCACCCCGACCGGTGGGCTGTCGGAGGTGTGTCGGCACGGATGTCGGCGCCGTGTCGGGGCCGTGTCAGCCGACCGGCGCAGGCTGGGCGGCATGACAGCAGACCTGGTGATCGAGGCCGAGGGCCTCGTCAAGACCTTCGGGAAGACGAAGGCGCTGCGGGGGGTCGACCTCGCGGTGCCCCGGGGGACGGTGCTCGGCGTGTTGGGGCCCAACGGGGCCGGCAAGACGACCGCCGTCCGGATCCTCTCCACGCTCCTGCGACCGGACGGTGGCAGCGCCCGGGTCGGCGGCTTCGACGTCGTCCGTGACGCCGAGCGCGTCCGGCAGGCCATCGGGCTCACCGGCCAGTACGCCTCCGTCGACGAGGACCTGACCGGCCGGCAGAACCTGGAGCTGTTCGGCGTGCTGTTGGAGCTGGGGCGCGCCGGTTCTCGGCGGCGCGCCGCCGAGCTGCTCGACTGGTTCGACCTGACGGCCGCCGCCGACCGGCCGGCGAAGACCTACTCCGGCGGCATGCGGCGACGGCTGGACCTGGCCGCCAGCCTCGTCGGCGCACCCGACGTGATCTTCCTGGACGAGCCGACGACCGGGCTCGACCCGGCCAAGCGCGAGGACATGTGGAACGTCGTCCGGTCGCTGGTCGGGAACGGGTCGACGGTGCTGCTCACCACCCAGTACCTGGAGGAGGCCGACGCGCTCGCCGACGCGATCACGGTGATCGACCACGGCCGGGTCATCGCGCACGACACGCCCGACGGGCTCAAGCGGGTCGTCGGCGGGCAGACCCTCGAGGTCCGCCCCGCCGACCTCGCACAGCTGCCCCGCATCGCGGCGATCCTGACCGAGGTCGGCTCCGGCGCCCGGGCCGACGAGATCCGCAAGGGCGTGCTCGCCGTGCCCGTCGCCGACGACGCAGCGCTGACCGAGAGCGTGGCGCGGTTCGCCGCCGCCGGCATCGCGGTCACCGAACTGTCCCTGCACCTGCCGAGCCTCGACGAGGTGTTCTTCACCCTCACCGGGCGTACGGCGTCCGACGACGAGACCAGCAACCGCAAGGAGGTGGCAGCCTAATGACTGAGTCAAGCCGTGAGAGCGTGAGTGAGTCGGTAGGGCTGTCGGGTGCGCAGGATGGCGTGCAGGACGTTGATGCGTCGGCGGGCCAGGGCGATGAGGGCTTGGTGGTGTCGTTTGCCTTCGGCGCGTTTGCGGTCGTAGAAGGCGCGGCTGGCCGGGTCGCGTTGCAGGGCGCAGAACGCCGATTGGTAGAAGACCCGTTTGAGGGTTTTGTCGCCGCTGGTAGCGCGGCGCAGGTAGTGGACCTTGCCGGATTGCTGCAGGACTGGTGCGAGGCCGGCGGCGCTGGCGAGTTGGTCGCCGGTGGGGAATCGGGTGATGCCGCCTGCCACGGCGAGGAATTCGGCGGTGAGGGTGGCCCCCATCCCGGGCAGGGACTGGATGAGGGCCGCGTCAGGGTGGCGGTCGAGAGCGTCGTGGATGCGCTTGTCCAGGTCGGCGAGTTTGTCCCGGCAGGCGAGTACCTCGCGGGCGAGGTCGCGGACGATGTCCGCGGCGACGGCTTCGCCGGGCACGGTGACGTGTTGGGCGCCGGCGGCGGTCAGTGCCTTGTCGACCAGGGCGTCGATCACGGTGCTGTGGTGCCGGCCGGTGGTGCGCAGGTACTCGCTGATGCGGCGTCGGCCGGCTCGGCGGATCTCGGTCGGCGTGACGTAGCGGGCCAGCAGGGCCGTGTCGACTTTGTGGGTGGGGTCGACGACGCGCTCCAGACCGGGATGGATCGAGGCGAGCAGATCCCGCAGCCGGCCGATGCGGCGGGTCTGGTCGACCACCAGTTCCCGGCGGCGGCCCACCAGCAGCCGCAGCTCGCTGCCGGCTTCGGTGGCCGGTTCGACGGGACGCAGTTCGTCTGCGCGCAGCCGGATCTGATCGGCGATGACCTTGGCATCGCGCGGATCCGACTTGTGCTCACCCCCGCGGGTGGCACGGCGAGCCCGGTTGACCGCAAGACCGGAGACATGCACCAGGCGCAGGCCAGCGTCGACCAGCATGACCTGCAGCAGGCCGGCGATGCCACCGAGCACGTCGATGGCGACCGTGGCCGGCCCATACTCGGCCTGCACGGCTCGGATGTCGTCGATGAGCACCTGGATCGCCGACGGATCGTTGTCGACTTTCCGGCTGGCCAGGACCCGCCCCGTCTCGCTGTGCACGAGCGCAGCCCAGTGGAACTCCTTGGCCACGTCCACACCAACCGCGACCGCCATCTGACTCCCTTCTCCCGTCGTGGACACGCGCACGCTCTTGCCGCCGTCAACGCCCTACACAGCGATCAATCGCAAAGCCCAATCAGCAGTCAGCAAGAGCAGACGAGACAGGCGGCGATGCCACCCTCGCCATGGTCGGCAGCCAGCATGAAAGCCATACCTGCCTCGCCCGCGTCAGCCCGTACGAATACCACCGTCGGGCTCGCAATGAAAGGTAGGGCGGCATGAGCACGCTGACCGAGGCACGACCCAGCACGAGCCCCGCCCGGTCGACGGTGACGGCGCGGCCCCGACCGTTCCGGCTGGTCCGGCACTCGCTGGCACTGGCCAAGCGCAGCCTCATCAAGACCGCGCGGACGCCCGAGGCGCTCATCGACGTCACGCTGCAGCCGGCGCTGTTCCTCGTCATCTTCGTCTACATCTTCGGTGGCGCGGTCGCCGGGTCCACCCACGACTACCTGCAGTTCCTGCTGCCCGGCATCCTGGGCCAGACCATCGCGACGGGCGCCATCGCGATCGGCGTCAACCTCAACACGGACATCGCCAAGGGCATTTTCGACCGGTTCCGGTCGCTGCCGGTGCCCCGCTCCGCGCCCCTGGTCGGCGCGGTCCTCGGTGACGTCGTCCGGTACGTCGTGGTCACGGTCACCACGCTGGCGATCGGCTACCTGCTCGGATTCCGGATCGACTCGGACCCGCTGCGGGCACTCGCCGGCTGTCTGCTGGCCGTGCTGTTCGCCCTCTGCCTGAGCTGGCTGCCGGTGCTCGTGTCGATGAAGGTACGCACTCCGGGCGCCGTGCAGGGGGTGATGTTCGCACTGATCATGCCGCTGAGCTTCGCGTCCAACGTGTTCGTCAGCGCCGACACCCTGCCGGGCTGGATGCAGGCCTTCGTGGACGTCAACCCGATGACCCACCTGGTGGCGGCGATGCGCGGGCTGTTCCTCGGCACCCCGCTCGGCACGCACGTCTGGTGGACGCTCGCCTGGTGCGCCGGCTTCGTGGTGGTGTTCATGCCGCTGGCGCTGCGCGCCTACCGCAAGCGGGTGTGACTTAGGCGAGCAGGTCGTCCATCAGCTCGCGGATCCGGGCGGTGGCCGCGGCGAACGGCCGCTCCCGCCACACGGCCAGCATCGACTCACGCCGCTCCTCGTCGCCGAGGGCGGCGTTGAGCCGTTCGCCGTTGTCGACGGGGAACAGCGTCCGGTCGTGGGCACCGACCCGGATCCCGAGCACGTAAAGCTGCCGGGCGGCCTCGACGTCACCCCGTTACGCCGCGAGTTCGGCACCGCCGACCGCCAGCGCGCCGATGACCGGGAGGTCCCGCGAGGCCAGTGCCTCGTCGCGGGCGAGCCTCAGCAACGCGCCGACGCGGCCGTCGACCTCACCCGCGGACGCCTCCCCCGCCTCGGTCATCCGCAGGTGGAGGACCGCCAGCGTGACCCGGAAGATGACGCGCGGCTGCGGGTGCGGCCCGGCCCAACCGGCCAGGATCCGGGTCACCGCCTCCGCGTGGGCGATCACCTCGTCGTAGCGCTCGCGCCGGCAGGCGAGGTGCGCCAGCCCGAGGCGCGCCTGCGCGATCTCCACCTCGTCGGCCTGGCCCGCCGTCGCGGTCTCACCCAACCGCCGCTCCGCTTCCCGGTCGCCGGCGAGGGCGAGCTGCATGTCCAGCCGTACCCGGATCGAGCGGGCGTCCTGCGTCGCGCCGATCAGCTCCATGTTCCGGACGCTGCGGGCCAGCCACTCCGTCGAGCGCCCGCCCTCGCCCGGCGCGAAGAACTGCCCGGCGGCTCCCGCGGCCATCGCCATGCCCCAGTGGTCACCGGCGGCCTCGAACTCGTGGTAGGCCTGCTCGGCGTCGAGGATCGACTCCTCCGCCGCGCCGCTGTTCTCCCGTACGGCGGCCCGGGCGAACAGGCCGAACGCCCGCACGTACGGGTCGGGATGCGCGATCATCTCGGCGGCGGCCTTCATGCTTCTGTCCGGATCGGACGCCGTGAACGCGGGCATTGCCGACGCGAGCGCGACCTGCCGGGGCGACACCTCCGCGGACCGCTCGGCGAGCACCGTCCGCAGCGCCCGCCACGCGAGCGCGGTGAGTCGGAGATCCGCGCTGATGCCGGCGTTGACGCCGATCAGCAGGCACATCCAGGCGAGCCGGTCGGCGTCGGGCAGCGGCCGACCGGCGGCGCGGCCACGCAGGGTCGCCGAGGTCGGTCGCCGACCCGGCTCGTCGAGGTGCAGCACGCCCCGCGCCCACCCGATCACCTCCAGGTGCAGGCCGCGCACCGACCAGAGGTGGAACAGCGCGGCGGCGACGTCGACCGCGGCCGGTTCGTCGTCACGCGCCAGCGCCCAGCGCAGGCCGGCGACCAGGTTGTCCTGTTCGGTGGCGCAGCGGTCGAGAGCCTCGACCTGCCCGGGGCCGACGAACCGGTCGGCGAGCGCGACGGCCGACTTCCGGGCCCACCCGAGCAGGCCGGCCATCGCCGGGTCCCGGTCGCCGGCGGCGTCGAGGCGGGCCTCGCCGTACTCGCGGACGGTCTCCAGCATCCGGTAGCGGGGTGGGCTCTCGCCCTCCACGATGGTCAACAGGGAGTGCTCGACGAGCGTCGCGAGACCACGTCGTACGTCCGGCCGCCACGCGACCGCGGCCGCGAGGTCGGCGGTGAACGAGGCGGGGATGACGGCGAGCCGCTGGAGCAGTTCACGGTCGTCGGGTGCGAGGAGGTCCCGACTCCAGTCGACCAGCGCCCACAGGCTGGCGTGCCGTTCGGGCAGGCCGCGCAGCGCGTCGTCGAGCAGCGTGAACCGGTCGGCGAGCCCGCTGATGACGTCGTCGAGCGGCATGTGGCGCAGTCGGGCGGCGGCCAGTTCGAGCGCCAACGGCAGGTTGTCGAGTCGGTGGCACAGGTCGAGCGCACGCGCGCCGTCCCAGGTGGGCACGGCACCCCCGGCCCGGGCCCGGCTCCGCAGCAGTTCGAGCGCCTCGGCGTCCGGCAGCACGGTGAGCCGGTGGACCCACTCGCCGGCCAGGCCCAGGGGTGCCCGGCTCGTCGCGAGCACCATGACCTCGGGCGAGGAGACCGCGACCAGGTCCGCGACGACGGTGGCGACCGCGTCGAGGACGTGTTCGCAGTTGTCCAGCACGATCAGCCCGTCGAGGTCCGGCGCCACGGCGCGTAGCCGCTCCTCGGGGCTGAGCACCCGGCGTTCGAGTCCCAGGTTGCCGCCGGTGGCCGAGGTGTCCGCCCCGCCGAGCGCGGCGAGCATCGTCGGCAGCACCTCGTCGGGCGAGCGCAGCCCGGCGAGTTCGATCACCCGGACGCTCCGACCGGCCGCCGCCGTACGCCGCGCGACCTCGGCGGCGAGGCGGGTCTTGCCGGCGCCGCCGGTCGCCACGATCGTCACCAGGGCCGCCTCGGTAAACGCCTCGCGCACCGACTCGACGTCCCGCTCCCGACCGACGAGGGCGGTCATCGGTCGACGCCAGGCGGCCGGCAGGGCGATCCGCGACGGCTGCGGGGGTGGCGCCGTCGCGGTCGGCGCGGTGAGTTCGCCCCGCAGCAACGCCAGGTGGACCTGTGTGATCACGGCGGACGGGTCGGCGCCGTACCGGTCGGCCAGCTCGGCACGCAGCCGCTCGACCACCTCCAGCGCCTCGGCGTCCCGGCCCTGGGCGGCGAGCACCCGCACGAGCAGGGCCGCGGACGGCTCGTCCGGTGGCGTCCGCGCGACGAGGCGGCGCAGGTCGGTCTCGTCGTACGGGCCCGCGCCCGCGAGTGCCGCCTCGGCCCGCAGCGCGGTGAGGTCGGTGAACAGGCGCGTCTCCTCGGCACTGACGAGCTCGGGCACCTCGGGGAAGAGGGCGCGTGCCCGGTCCGCCGCGGCACGGGCGCTCCGGGCGTCGCCGGTGCGCAGCGCGGACCGCGCCCGTTCGGCGAGCGCCCGCGCCTCGACCGCGTCGACCGTCACCGCGTCTGCGGGCAGGCGGTACCCGCCCGGTTCCGCGGCGACCGGCAGCCCGAGCCGGCGTACGCGGGACACGAGCGCCTGGAGTGCTCCGCTGGCGTCGTCGGGGGGCGTGCCGTTCCAGACGGCGTCGGTGAGCAGCGGGGTGGAGACCAGCCGACCGCGCGCCTCGACGAGCGCGCGGACCACCGTCGCCAGCCGGTCGCCCCGGACCGGCCGACCGTCGACGGCGAGCGGGCCGAGGATCGTGATCTGCACCGACCCAGCATCCACCACGCGCGCACGGGGTCGTCGGTCACCCGGTCGGCGGGTGGCTGGGCGTCAGGCGGACGGCGAGACGGGGAGCGCCTTCACGGCCTGGACCAGCGGCGCGAGCTCCGGGTTGGCCGCCGCCTCGTCGAGCGCCTCCCGCAGCGCGGTGTCGTTGGTGGGGCGGGCCTGCGCCAGCAGCGCGAGACCGGCCGGCGTGACGTTGGTGTAGATGCCCCGGCGGTCGGTCGGGCAGAGGTAGCGCTCCAGGAGACCCCGGTTCTCCAGGCGGGTGACCAGCCGGGTGGTGGCGCTCTGGCTGAGCACGACCGCGTCGGCGACCTGCTTCATCTGGAGGTGCCCGCCGTCACCGTCGTGCTGGCGACTGAGCACGTCGAGCAGGGAGTATTCGCGGACGCTGAGGTCGTGCGCGGCCTGGAGCGCGCGCTCGATGTGCGCCTCGATGCGGTCGTGCAGCAGGGAGAGCGAGCACCAGCCCTGGGCCAGGGCGGTCAGCGCGGGATCCGTCGCGGTCATGTGCCTTCCTCCTCCCGGAGCCGTCTCCAGCATAGAGCAAACCGCGATAGAGGGCGTTTGCAGTTAGCCCGCGTCTGCAACTATAGTCGTCCGCAAGCAAAGCGGCTCTGCAATCATCCGGAAGGGATCGCCTCCATGCCTCTCGCGCTTCTCGCCCTCGCGATCGGGGCGTTCGGGATCGGGACGACCGAGTTCGTGATCATGGGGCTGCTACCCCAGGTCGCCCACGACTTCGGCGTCTCCATCCCCACCGGCGGGCTGCTGGTGACCGGTTACGCCCTCGGCGTCCTGGTCGGCGCGCCACTGATGACCATCCTCGGCACCAAGATCCCCCGCAAGCGGATGCTCATGCTGCTGATGGGTCTGTTCATCGCGGGCAACCTGCTGTCCGCCTTCGCGCCGTCGTTCGCCGTCATGCTGATCGGCCGTGTGGTCGCCTCGCTCGCCCACGGTGCCTTCTTCGGCATCGGCTCGGTGGTCGCGGCGGACCTCGTCGCCCCGCAGCGGAGAGCCGGCGCCATCGCCATGATGTTCACCGGCCTCACCGTCGCCAACGTCGTCGGCGTCCCGCTCGGCACCCTGGTCGGTCAGTCCGCCGGCTGGCGCGTCACCTTCGGCATCGTCGCCGCGATCGGCGTGGTCGGCCTGCTCGGTGTCGCCCGCCTCGTGCCCGACGTGCCCAAGCCCCAGGGCGTACGCCTGCGCCACGAGGTCGCGGCCCTACGGAACACCCAGGTCCTGCTCGCCATGGCGATGACCGTGCTCGGCTTCGGCGGGGTCTTCGCCGCCATCACCTACATCGCGCCCATGATGACGCACGTCGCCGGCTTCTCCGACGGGTCCGTCACCTGGCTGCTGGTCCTCTTCGGGCTCGGCATGGTCGGCGGCAACCTGGTCGGCGGCCGGTTCGCCGACCGCGCGCTGATGCCGATGCTGTACGTCTCCCTCGGCGCCCTCGCCGTCGTCCTCGGCCTGTTCACCCTCACCGCCCACGACAAGGTCGCCGCCGCGGTGACCGTCACGCTGATCGGCGCCCTCGGCTTCGCCACCGTCCCACCCCTGCAGAAGCGCGTCCTCGACCAGGCGCAGGGGGCACCGACGCTGGCCTCGGCCGTGAACATCGGCGCCTTCAACCTCGGCAACGCGCTCTCCGCCTGGCTCGGCGGGCTCGTCATCAGCGCCGGCCTCGGCTACACCGCCCCCAACTGGGTGGGCGCGCTCCTCGCCGCCGGCGCCCTCGTGCTCGCGGTGCTGTCGGCAGCCCTGGAGCGCCGAAACCGCTCGCCGGAGGGCCGCCCGACCGCCGTGGTCGCGACGCGGTCCCCGGTCGCCGCGCACCGCTGAGCTCGTTCGCCGACGCCGCGTCGGAGGCGCTCGCCTGACGGACACCCACGCCGGTGCGCCGGGCCCGACCTGTCGGGACCGGCGCACCGCCGTTGCCACGGCCGGGCACCATGACGCCATCACCGGAGCCTGGAGGACCGATGCGATCGGGGCAGCCACCGTTCGTCGCCCTCGGCGCGCGGCCCATGCGCGTGCTGCGCGACGCGTACGCGGCGGCGCTGCGGCGCGAGGCCGCCAGCGTCGGCACCCTCGACGTGCTGTGCCAGGTGGCACTGCGCCGAGGGGCGGTCCCGCCGTGGCTGATCGCGGGAGCGAGCGGCGCCGACCTGACGCGGATGGGGGTGAGTCCCCGCCGCATCCCGGCCGCCCGGTCGGTCGGCGAGCTGGTGCCCGGCCCGGCCGGCGTCTTCGATCCGGAGGCCCGGGCGGTGCTGCGCGAGGTCGAATGGCAGGTCCACCGGCGGGCCAGCCGGAAAGGCCCGACGGCGGGCACGCGCGACCGACCGACGTGGACCCCCGGCGTGCACACCACCGTCACCGGCGCCCTGCGGGTCGCCCACGACGCCGGCGTCCCGTTCGCCAACCTGAGCCACCTCGTGCTCGGCATGCTGCACCAGCCGGCCTGCGACGGAACCCGTCACCGCTACCCCCACGAGTACGCCCGCCAGGACGCCGTCGACCGGTTGCGCGGCGAACCGGACCTGCGTCGGTCCGACGAGCCCCATCCGGACCTCGACCCCGAGACGCTGATCCTGCAGCGCGGCTCCGGGCCCCTGGCCGACCGCGTCGCAGGACGGGTGTACGCCCGGATGTCCCGGCTCAGTCGGCTCGGTCCCCTCTTCACCTCCGTCGAGAGGGAGGCGAGACGCCAGGCGGTCCGGTTCGACCACCAGGTGATCGGGCCGGCGCACGTCCTGCTCGCGATGCTCACCCACGACGCGGCCCTCGACGCGGCCGGGATCCGGGTGCCCGCCGACCATTACGGCCGCAACCGGGCCGCGCACCTCCTCCGCGCCCGCGGCGTCGAGGCCGAACCGCTGCGCTTGGTGGTCGCGTCCCTCGACGGGGCGGACGAGCCTCCGGCGGACGTGCTCGCCGGGCAACTGCGGGACCTGCGCCCGGGCGATCCGTACGTCGGAGCGGAGGTCGCCGTCGCCATGACGCGGGCTATGGATGTCTCGTTGGCCCACCGGCATGCCGACACCGGCACCAGCCACCTGCTGGCAGCCCTCCTCGAGGACGGGGCCGGCGGCGCCGCCACCGTACTGCGCCGCCTGGGCGTCGATCCGGGGACTGTCGCGGGAGCGGTCGAGCAGGAGCTACGGGCGGCGCCGGCGACCTGGTGAACCGGCGACGCCGCCGACGCGACCGGTGGCAGCATCAGGGGAGGAAGATCCGATTGCCCACCGCCCGCGCAGAGGAGACCACAGTGAGCAGCCCCGACAGCGAGATCCTTCGCGGTGTCCTCGACCGCTGGCGGTCCGCGGTCGACGCCCACGACCCCGACCGCGTCGCGTCGTGCTTCACCGACGACGCGATCTTCCAGGGGCTGCGCCCGTACAGCGTCGGCCCCGAGAGTGTCGCCGCGTACTACGACTCGCAGCCGATCGGGTTGACCGCCGCGTACGAGATCCGGGAGACCCGGCGCCTCGCCGACGACGTCGTCCTCGGCTACCTGGCCGTCGAGTTCGCCTTCACCGACCGACCGGCCCGCAACGTCCACCTCGGTGTGGTCGTCCGCCGGACCGGGGATCGCTGGCTGATCAGCCACTACCAGGTGTCCCAGCTCTGACCGGCGGCGGTGCCCCGGCACCGCGCGAACGGACGGCCGGGCCGGCGAACCGGCCCGGCCGTGTTCTGGCCGCTGGTGCCGCTACCCGTCGAGCGGCTCGATCCAGAGGTCGCGGTACTGGACCGGGTTGCCGTGGTCCTGCAGCCGGATCGCGCCCGTGGCCGGACCCTCCGGCCGGCTGCCGCCGGTCGGGCCGAGGATCTCGACATCGTCGTGCACCGTGACGCCGTTCCACACCACGGTGACGCGCGGGTTCTCCACCTTGTTGCCGGTCGCGTCGTAGCGGGCCTGCCGGTAGACGATGTCGTACGTCTGCCAGGTCTCCGGCGGGAGCGCCGCGTTCACGTCGGGGGCCTTCTGGGTGTAGATGGCCGCCGCGTCGTTGGTCTGGGGCGGGTCGATGCCGAACGAGTCCAGCACCTGGATCTCGTAGCGGTCCTGCAGGTAGACGCCGCTGTTGGCGCGCGCCTGGCCGGTGACGTCCGGCGGGTACAGCGGCAGGTTGAACTCGACGTGCAACCGGAAGTCGCCGAAGGCCTGCACCGTGCGGAGGTCGCCGTTGCGCACCGTCATGGCGCCGTCGGAGACCGCCCACTCGGGTTCGCGCCCGTCGGTGTGCTGCCACTCGGTGAGCCCGCCACCGTCGAACAGGGTGATGCGCTCGCCGTGCGGCCGGACGGCGAGCACGTCGAGGTTCACGTGCCCGGAGTCCGCCGCCTCCTTGCGGTACTCGACCACGTTGCGGCCCTTGTCCAGGGGCACGGTGGTGGTGACGGTGCCCCACTCCTCCCAGGTCACGGTGGAGGGGAAGACCGTCTGCTCGACCCGTTCGCCGTTGACGTACAGGCTCAGTTGCTTCTCGCCCGAGTACGGGTTGGGGCCGTTGCTGTAGCGCATCGCCAGGTCGTACGTCCCGGCCTGGCGAACGTCGACCGACAGGCGGGTCGACGAGCCGTCACCGGCGAACCCGGCGGCGAAGCCGGCGTCCGAGTAGGCGGCGTGGTCGGTCGCCATGCCGACGCCGACCGTGCGGCCCTCCTCGGCCTCGAAGAAGGTCTGCGGCTGCACCACCCGGCCCGGGATCTCGTTGAGCGTGTACCAGGCCTCAGTGTTCCACAGCTCCTCGCCGTCGGCGGAGGAGAACGGGCGCGGGGAGCGTACGTGCACCACGCGGTTCTCCTTCAGGCCCGGGATCTTCAGTTTGACGGTGCGGCGGTCGGCCGACAGCTCGGCCTTGGTCACCGCGAGCGTCTCCAGGTCGAGCTTGGGGCCGCCGTACTGGCTCGTCGCGCCGTAGCGCCACTGCGTCACCTGGTACGCGTCGGCGAGCTCCTGCGCGGTCTCGGCCGACAGCGGCTCGGTGTACTCCAGCTCGAACCCGACGTGCGACGCGCGCATCCGCTTGACCTCGAAGACGGAGGCGCCGTTGGGCGTGAGCTTCTGCAGGCCGTAGCTGAGCTTGCCCTCCTGACCCCAGTTGCCGCCGGCGCCCAGGCCGCCGACGTAGAGCGCCCCGTCGGGGCCGAGGGTGACCTCGTTGACGCCGGCCTCCAGGCCCTGCGTGTGCCGGAACACCGCACCCTGGTACTGCCCCTCGATCTTCTCGAGGAACACGCGTTGCAGGCCGCCGTACGTCACGTCGCCGACGACCAGCTGTCCCGCGTACGGGCCCTGCTTCAGCAGGACCGGGGTGGACGGCGAGTTTCCGATCTCGTTCTGCGGGATCCAGACGATGGGACGCGTCACCGGTTCGTCGTCGAACGGGCCGGTAGGGGTCGTGTAGTGGTTGTAGAACGCTCCCTGCCGGATCTGCACCAGCTTGGACGCGGGCAGCCAGCCGCCCTGGTTGTCGGTGACGAGGACCTCGCCGTGCGGACCCCAGCCGATCCCGTTGGGGGTGCGCAGCCCGCCGGCGACGTACGTGATCTCGCCGGTCTTCGCGTTCACCTTGATCGACGTCCCACGGTTCGGCGCGGGCTGGGGCACGGTGGTGGCGCCGCCCTGGTTGATGGCCACCGACAGGTTGAGGTGGAAGTAGCCGTCCCGGTAGAGCAGGCCGAACGCGAACTCGTGGAAGTTGCCGCCCCACGGCCAGGTGGCGACCGTGCGGCGGTGGTCGGCGACCCCGTCACCGTCGGTGTCGCGCAGGGCCGTCAACTCGTGCTTCTGGCTGACGTAGGTCGTGCCGTCGACCACCGCGACGCCCTGCGGTTCACGCAGCCCGTCGGCGAACCTGCCGTAGGTGACCTGCTCGGGCCCGGTCTGTCCGGTCGCGCCCTCGACCACGTAGATCTCGCCGGTCGCGTTGTCGGTGCCGCCCCAGGTGGAGAGCACCAGGTCGCCGTCGGGCCGGAACGCCATGCCGGTGACCTGCGGCTGGAAGCCTTCGGGGCGCAGGTCGCTGAGCGTGTAGCCCGGGTGCACGCGGTCGAGTGGCAGGCCGTCGCCGGCCGAGTCGGTCGCTCCCTCGCAGTACTTCCATCCGGGGGCGGTGACGCGTACGACCCCGGCGTCGGTGCTCAACGCGGAGTTCGGCACGAGCGTGAAGTCGTCGGCCCCCGGTGGACGCCACTCGAGCCGCAGGACCTGGCCGCCGCCGTTCTCGAAGAACTCGACGAACAGGGGGTGCAGGCCGGCGCTCAGGGTGACCGAGCCTTCCTTGGCGGTCTCGCCGTGCAGGCCGTCGTGGTCGACGACCCGCTGGTCGTCGATCGTCAGGCGGGACCCGTCGTCACTGGTCAGCCGGAAGGCGTACGTGCCGTCGACGGGCGCCGCGAGGTTGGCGATGACGTGGCTGATGAACCGGTCGGAGAGACCGAACTCGTCGGTGCCGGTCCAGTTGACCTGAGGCATGAGCTTGTCGACGTTCGGGGTCTGCGCGGGTTTGAGGGTGCACAGCGCCGACAGCGGAGCGCCCATGTCGTACGAGCGCAGGGTGACGCCCGGTTCCTGCGGGGGAACGTCGGCGACGGGTGCGGCCGTGGCCGAGGTGACGGGGGCTGTGGCGAGCACGGTCGCCAGGGCGGCGGTGGCCGCGAGCAGGGATCTGCGACGCCATCGCCGCCGGTTCGGTGCGGTCATGGTTCCTCCTGTGCGGGGCGGGTGCCGGCCGGGAAGGAGCCGTGCCTCTGTCTCCCGCGACCGGTCGGATCGATCTCGCCGAACAAAAGATCGATCGCAGACACTATCACTTCAGATAGATACAACTGAACTTTTGGATTTTCAAGCAAAAGTTGCCCTCGCCGATCGCGGTCGCGTCGGTCCCGCCGGAACACCGCGGTGCCGGTCGGTCGTGCCATCCCCGGGGCGGCCCCGCTACCGTTGCCTGCGTGCGGGCGGCGGGCGAGACGATCAGCTTCGCGGTCCTCGGCTCGATCAGGGCCGTCCGCGCCGGCGTCGAGCTGCGGCTGGGCGCCCGTCAGGAACGCCTGGTGCTCGCCCTGCTGCTGGCCCGCGCCGGTTCCCCGGTCTCCCTGGACGAGCTGGTGGACCTGCTGTGGGACTCCGACGCCCCGGTCAGCGCCGCCAACGTCGTGCACCGGCACGTCGGCGCGCTGCGGCGCCGGTTCGAGCCCGGCCTGCCCACCCGGTCGGCGGGCCGGTACATCCATCGCGACCTCTCCGGTTATCGCCTCCTCGCCGACGAGCGGTCCCTCGACCTGCTGGAGTTCCGGGCGTTGTCCCGGCGGGCCGCCCGGAGCCTGCAGGACGGCGACCCGGAGTCGGCGTTGCGGCACTTCCTCGACGGGCTGCGGTTGTGGCGGGGCCGGTGCGCCGCGGGCCTGGAACCCGCCTCCCGCCTGCACCCCGCGTTCCTCGCCGTCGAGGGCGAACGCGCCGAGGCGGTACGGCAGGCCGCCGACGCCGCCGAGCGGTGCGGGCGGCTGGGCGCGGTGCTGGTGCCGTTGCGGCAGGCCGCCGAGCAGCACCCGCTCGACGAGTCGCTGCAGAGCCGGCTGCTGCTGGCGCTCGCCGCCGCCGGCCGTCAGGCGGAGGCGGTCGAGACGTACCGGGTGGTGCGCCGCCGGCTCGCCGACGACCTGGGCGTCGACCCGGGCGAGGAGCTGCGGGAGGCGTACGACCGGCTGCTGCACCAGCGCACCGGGCCGACGCGTACCGCGTCACCGCTCCCCCGACCCGCGCAGCTGCCCCCGGACCTGCCCTTCTTCAGCGGCCGACACGAGCTCATCGCCCAGGCCCGCGCGGCGGTCGCGCGCCCGGGTGGACCGACGGTGCTCGCGATCGACGGCATGCCCGGGATCGGCAAGACCGCCCTCGCCGTCCACCTCGCGCACGAGTTCGCCCCCGACTACCCGGACGGGCAGCTCTACGTCGACCTGCGCGGGTACGACGGGCGGGAACCGGCGATGAGCCCGGTCGAGGCGCTGCGCGGCTTCCTCGGCTCACTCGGGGTGCCTCAGCAGGGCATTCCCGCCGAGTTGCACGCCCTGGCGGGCATCTACCGCAGCAGCCTCGCCGGCCGGCGCCTGCTGATCGTGCTCGACAACTGCCGCGACGCCGAACAGATCCGCCACCTGCTGCCGGGCAACGCCGACTGTCTGGTCATCGTCACCAGCCGCAGCCGGCTCAGCACCCTGCTGACCGCCGCCGGAGCCCACCCGTTGCCGGTCGGCCTGCCGAGTCTGGACGAGGCCCGCGCGGCGCTGCTCGGACCGCTCGGCGCCGACGCCGCCACGGTGGATCCGGCCGCGATCGACGCCATCATCGCCAGCTGCGGGCGGCTGCCGCTCGCGCTGGCCGTGGTGGCCGCCCGCGCGGCGGGCCTGCCACGGACGCCACCGGCGCAGATCGCCGCCGAACTGGCGGACACGCCCAGCAACCTGGACGGGTTCGACGGCGACGACCCGCAGACCGGCCTGCGTGCCGTCTTCTCCTGGTCCTACCGGGCGCTCTCCGCCCCGGCCGCCCGGCTCTACCGGCTGCTGCCGATCCATCCCGGCCCCGACATCTCGATCGCCGCGGCCGCGGGCCTGGCCGGCGTCGAGCTGCGCACCGCGCGAACGCTGATCGGCGAGCTGAGCCGAGCGCACCTCGTCAGCGAGGACCTGCCCGGCCGCTACCGCACCCACGACCTGCTGCTCGCCTATGCCAGGGAACTCGGCGAGGAGAACGACAGCCCGACCGAGCGCGCCGCCGCCGAGCTGCGTTGCCTGGGGTTCTACCGGGCCACCTGCTACCAGGCGCATCGGCGGCTACTGACCTCCGAGGACCACCCGATGATCGAGCCGGGGCCGGGTGAGACCCCGCTGCGGTTCGCCGACCACGGCGACGCCATGCGCTGGTTCGACGCCGAGAGGCAGGTCTTGGTCGCGCTGGTCGGCCGGGCCGCCCGGCAGGGACGGCACACCGACGCCTGGCAGATCGCCCTGGGCATGCAGCACTACTTCGACCGCAGCGGCCGGTGGGCCGACTGGACGACGACGGGCGAGGTGGCCCTCGAAGCCGCCCGTACGGGCGGCGACCTGGTCGGGCAGGCCCGGATGCATCGCAGCCTGGCCGGTGCGGCCTACTTCCGGGGCGAACAGGAGACCGCGATCGGGCACCTCGACCGGGCCCTCGAACTGCTCGCCCGGCTCGGCCTGCACGGCGAGCTGACCCGGGCCGGGATCAACCGGGCGATGATCCTGCAGGCCCAGGAGCGGCACGAGGACGTCGTCGGGGCGCTCACCGCGGCGCTGGGACCGGCCCGCGCGGCCGGCGACGACAAGCTGCTCGCGGACGTCCTGGTGATTCTGGGCGGGAGCAACGCCGCACTGGGCCGGGCGGAAGAGGCGATGCGCTGTGGCGAGCAGGCGATGGCGCTGTCGCGGGCGGCGCGGTACCGGCTGGGCGTCGCCGAGGCGTGGGAGGTGCTCGGCCGGGTGCACGCCGTCCGGGGCGAGTCCGGCCGGACGATCGACTGTTGGCGTGCGGCGGCCTCGGCCTACCAGGAGGCCTCGGCGTCGGCGCCGGCCGCGGAGGTGCTGGCACTGCTCGGCGACGCCCTCGCCACCGCCGGTGACCAGGACGCCGCGGTGCGGGCGTGGCAGGAGGCGCTGGCGCTCATCCCGTACCGGCAGTCCCGCACCGGCCGGAGGCTGGTCGGCCTGCTCGCAGCCGTCACCTCGGGTCCGTGACCGATCGCGGACGGCGACGGCACTCGATTCGCACTTCCGCGTCAGTCCGTTCGCGTCGATCGTCCCTAGGCTCCTACCCCAGTCACCGTTGCTCCTGCGTGTGGGGGGAGATGCCGTGCCGCAGGCACCCGACGAACCACCGGCCGACCCGGCCGAGCGCCTGACCGCGCTGCACGCCGAGCACGCGCGTGCCGTGCTGCGACTCCTGCTCGTCCTGACCCACGGCCAGCGGCAGACCGCCGAGGACCTGCTCCAGGAGACGATGCTGCGGGCCTGGCGGCACCTCGACTCGGTGCCGACCGAGCCCGACGCCGCCCGCCGATGGCTCGTCACCGTCGCCCGGCGGCTCGTCATCGACGGCGTCCGGCTGCGACGCGGGCGACCGACCGAGGTCCATCTCGTCGACATGAGCTGGGTTCCCGCCGGCGACGACACCACCGGCACCGCCCTGGCGTCGCACGCCATCCGGCATGCGCTCGGCCGGCTGAGCCCGGCACAGCGCAGTCTGCTCTCCGAGGTCTACCTGGTCGGGCGGTCGCCACAGGAGGTCGCGGGCCGGTTGGGAGTCCCGATCGGCACGGTGAAGTCCCGGACCCACTACGCACTGCGGGCGCTGCGTACCGGCCTCGAAGCGGCCTGACCGGGGACCGTACCGGCCCGGCCGCGGAGCCGGCGCTGAGTCGTGGTTCACAGTGCCGCAACGCGCGGCCGGGTCACGACGCGGGCCCTGCCACGCTTCGGCGACGTGGCACCTGGGCCCCGGACGGATCACGGCACGATGACCGACCCACTCTCCTTCGCCGTCCTCGGCCCGGTCCGGGCATGGCGCGGCGGGTCCGAGATCGACCTGGGCACCCGGCAGCAGCGGCTGATCGTGGCGTTGCTGCTCGCCCGGGCCGGCGACGCCGTCAGCGTCGCCGAACTCGTCGACCTGCTCTGGGAGTCCGCTCCCCCGCCCAGCGCCGTCAACGTGGTGCACCGCCACATCGGGATGCTCCGCAGACGTTTCGAACCGGGGCTGCCGACGCGAGCCGAGGGCTCGGTGCTCGTCCGCGACGGCGCCGAGTACCGGATGCGGATCGAACCGGAGGCGCTGGACCTGCTGCGTTTCCGGCACCTGGTCGTCCGGGCCGGCGACGCTTCCGGCGAGGCGGCCGTCGAGCTCTACCGGGAGGCGCTGGGGCTCTGGCGCGACCGGTGCGCCTCGGGGCTGCACGTGGACGGCCGGGTGCATCCGGAGTTCGTCGCGGTCGACGGCGAGCGGTTCGCGGCGGTCCGGGCGGCGACCGACGTCGCCCTGCGGTCCGGCCGCGTCCACGCGGTGCTGCCCGCGCTCCGGCTCGCCGTCGCGCACGAGCCGCTGGACGAGGCGCTGCGGGCGCGGCTGCTGCTCGCCCTCGCGGCCGACGGCCGCCGCGCCGAGGCCCTCGCGGTGTACGCCGAGTTCGAGCACCGGCTCGCCGACGAGCTCGGCATCCAGCCCGGTGTCGAGCTGCGCGCGGCCCGGGACAGCCTGCGCGACGGGCGCACCCCGCCGGACGACTCCGGGCCGCGGCACGCCGTCGCGCGGCAGTCGTCGCCGCTGGACCCGGTCGAGACCCCGGCCCAGTTACCCGCCGACCACCCCTACTTCACCGGCCGGCGCGCCGTCCTCGCCGCCGCGCAGAACCTGCTGGCCGCGGACCGGCGCCCCACCGCGCTGGTCGTCGACGGCATGCCGGGCGTCGGCAAGACCACCTTCGCGGTGCACCTGGCGCACCGGCTGGCCGCCCGCTATCCCGACGGCCAGTTGCACGCGGACCTGCGGGGCTTCGACTCCGGCGACTCGGTGATGACACCGGCGGAGGCCTTACGCGGCTTCCTGTGGTCCCTCGGGGTCGCACCGACGGCCATCCCGACCGAGCTGCCCGCCCAGGCCGGCCTCTACCGGACCATCCTGGCGGAGCGCCAGATTCTGGTCCTGCTCGACAACTGCCGGGACTGGGACCAGATCCGGCACCTGCTACCCGGCGCCGGCGGCAGTCTCGTCATCGCCACCAGCCGCCGCCGGATCACCGGCGTCGCCGGCCGGGACGGGACGCATCCGCTGCACCTCGGGCCGCTGAGCGATACCGAGGCCCGCGAGCTGTTCACGCGCCGGCTCGGGGACGCGGCCGCCGACCCCGCCGCCGTTGACGAGATCATCGCGCGGTGCGGCCGGTTGCCGCTGGCCCTGGCGCTGGTCGCCACCCGCAGCGTCGGACGGCCCGGGCTCAGCCTGCGGACCGTCGCCGCCGAGCTGACCGGGGCCGACGGCCGGTTGGCCGGGTTCGGGGACGTCCACGCCGACCTGGAGGCGAGCTTCTCCTGGTCGTACCGGGCGCTGAGTCCCGAGGCGGCCCGACTCTTCCGGCTGTTGCCCCTGCACTCGGATGCGGAGCTGAGCACGGAGGCGGCGGCCGCCCTGGCCGGCCGGTCCGTGCGTTCCGCCCGCGGCCTGCTCGCCGAACTCGCGGCCCACCTGCTGGTCGAGCCCGGCGACGGCCGATGGCGGGTGCACGACCTGCTGCGCGCCTACGCCGTGGAGCTCGGGGAGGAGCACGACGACGGGACCGAACGCGACGCCGCCGTCGACCGGGTCCACGACTTCTACCATCCCCGCGACCGGCTCGGGCGCCGGTGACCCGGACGCGGCGCTCGTCGGCGCCGCGTCCGGGCCCGCCGTCAGTACCGGTAGGCGCGGATCACGGTCTGCTTGACCGTGTTGCCGCCGGTGTCCGTGGCGGCGGCACGCAGCGAGACGAAGCCGCTGCCGGACGGGTTGTCCACCCAGGCGACCGCCTTCTCGCCGGTGCGCTGCACCGGCAGCTTCCGCCAGGTCCTGCCGTCGTCGAAGGACGCCTCGACGGTCAGGGACCTGGTCCGGCCCGGCTCCGCACCGACCTGACGGTCGAGCGAGACCGGGATCGCGAACAGCCGGCCCGCCGGAGCGCGGTTGTCGATGTCGAGCTCCGGGGTGTACCGGATCGCCGTCATCGGCAGCTTGACCAGCTTTCCGTCGGCGACGTGGGCGGACGTGAAGGTCCACTCCGCGTCGACCACGGTCGACAGGGTGAACGCCGGGTCGCTGCGGAAGGTCGCGGCCAGCCGGTAGTCACCCTTCGCCGCGGGCACGTCCCACGTCCAGGGCGCCTGGTTCGCGTCGCCGATCTTGACGCCGTTGCGGTAGAGGTTCACCTGCACGCTTCCGCCGACGACGTGCCGGAAGCCCATGTGTCCCGCGCCGTCGCCGTGCAGCGGCCCCGGACCGCCGATCGTGTCACCCCAGTAGCGGGTGGCGTACTGCTGGCCGAAGTTCGGCTCCGGGAAGACCGGACCGGCCACCGCGTTGGCCCACTTCACCGTGTACGTGCGCCCGGGCTTGAAGCTGGTCCACGGCGACTGGTAGTAGGTGTACCTGGGCTGGGCCGAGGTCGACTGCCACACTGCCTTCTTGTCCTGGTTGTAGTACTCGGTGATCGTGCTCGGCACGTCGTAGGTGAAGCTCGGCGGGATCACGCGGTCGTCGCGGTAGACCGGTGAGTTGCCGGGCGCGTGCGCGACCGCGGTCCGCGACACGGGCACGCCGGCCACATCCGCGCTGATCTGCGAGCGGACCGTGGCGAAGTCGCCCGCGCGCAGCTTGCGGGTCAAGCCGGTCATCATCTTCTCCGGCTCGTACAGGTAGACCCGGTAGACGTACGGGCTGTTGTGCAGGCTGCCGTCCTGGGCCACCTGGCCCCACATGCCGTGCACGTACGAGACGAAGCCGGGGGTCTTGCCGGCCCCGATCTGCGCGGTGCGCACGTGGTCGAAGGGGATGTTCATCAGCACGCCGTACGGGTCGTTGCTGCCCCAGATCTGCGGCTGCTCGGTCCGGATGGTCCAGCCGGACTCCTGGAAGACCGCCGTGGCCTTCGCGTTCGGCACCGACACCGCGATCGGTTTCGCCAGGCGGGCGTCCATGGTGAGGGCCTGATCCCGGGTCAGGTCGAGGGTCGGCCGCACCAGCGAGGTGATCTGCGGGAAGTTCGGGTCGCCGCTCTGCAGGTAGGTCTGGACCAGGTAGCGGCCCGCGCGGATCCGGTAGGTGGTGGCCGACGGGTCGCCGAGCACCAGCAGGGTCTGCCGGTCCAGGTCGGTCAGCACGGTCACCCAGCCCTGGTCGGGCCGGGGCGCGCCGCCGTCGGGCCCGACGAGCTTGAGGTTCAACTGACGGCGGGCGATGTCCAGGGCGACCGGGGTCTGCACCTGCGTACCGCCGCCGGTGGCGGTCACCTCACCGCCGAAGTAGTGGTCGGGCAGGTCGGTGCCGGCCCGCACGGTGACGGTCACGGTGGCCGTGCCGCCGGCCGGGACGGTCACCGAGGAGGTGCTGAGGCCGAACAGGCCGGCCGGTGCCGGAGCGCCGTCGGCGTCCTTGGCCGTGAGCGAGAGGGCCAGGGTGACCGGGGAGGAGCCGCTGTTCGCGTACGTGACCGTGCGCGTCTGCGCGGCCGAGGTCCGCTCGAAGGCGACGCTGGCCGGGTTGGCCGTGACGGTCTGACCGATCGCCCGGGCGACGTCGAGGAAGCCCGCGCCCTGCTCGTAGACACCGATCGTGGCGCTCGGCTTCGCGGCCGCCATCAGCGTGGACTTGATCCGCTCCGGCGTCCAGTCCGGGTGCTGCTGGCTCAGGATCGCCGCCGCGCCGGCCACGTGCGGCGTGGCCATCGAGGTGCCGTTCATGCTGGTGTACTGCGGGTTCGCGTCGTCCGGCCACAGGTCGGAGGCGGAGCTGCGGGCGGCCAGGATGCCGACGCCGGGCGCGGTGACGTCGGGCTTGATGCCGGCGTCGCCCGTACGCGGACCACGTCCGGAGAACTCGGCCAGCTCGCCCGTCTTGGTGACGGCGCCCACGGTCAAGGCCTCGGCCACGCCGCCCGGCGAGTCGATGGTGGACTCGCCACCCTGGCCGCTGTTGCCGGCCGCGACGACGAAGAGCACGCCGTAGCGGTGGGTGAGGTCGGTGAGCGCCGCCTCGATCGGGTCGGTCTCCGGGCTGTCGGTGCCGCCGAGACTCATGTTGGCGACCTTGACGCCCTGCTGCGCGGCCCAGGTCATGCCGGCCAGGATCGCCGACTCCGGGCACCCCTCGATGGTGCAGACCTTGGCGCTGTAGAGGGTCGCGCCGGGCGCCATGCCCCGGTAGCGGCCCTGCGACGCGGCGGCGGTGCCGGCGATGGTGGACGCGACGTGGGTGCCGTGGCCGACTCGGTCGACCGCGTCCGGGTCGGCGGTGAAGTTCTCCGCGGCGGCGACCCGGTCGGCCAGGTCCGGGTGGGTCTGGTCGACGCCGGTGTCGATCACGCCGACCTTCACCCCCGCCCCGTTCCACCCGGCCTGCCAGGCCTTCGGCGCCCCGGTCAGCGGGACGCTGACGTCGAGGCTGGGGCGGCGCAGCCCGTCGAGCCAGATCTTGTCGACTCCGGCCCGCAGCCGCCGCTCGGCTCCGGCGGCGGAGGTGACGGTGTTCCAGAAGGACACCGCGTCGGCGCGGTTCTCCGCGACGGCGCTCAGCCCGTCGAGGTTCCGGGTGACCCGGGCGCCGGCGAGGCCGGCGGCGGTGCCGCTGTGCTGCACGAGCAGCGGCAGGGTGGCCCGCCGGTCGTCGTAGCCGAAGTCGACCAGCGTCGAGATGTCGAAGAGCCGCTGGTCCAGCTTGCCCCGGTTGAGCAGGCCGACGGCGTCGGCGGGGATGACCCGCACGTCCTCGCCGGCGCTGTGGGTGATGAACGGGATCCGCTCTCGCCCCTTGCCCGGCACGACGTCGACCGTTGTCTGGCCGTCGACCGTGCTCACGTGGACGGTGTCGCCGGTGAGCAGGGTGACCGTCCGGGCCTTCGGCGCGACCGCGGGCGCGGTGGTCGGCTTCGCGGCCCGGGGCTGCGCCGACGCCGGCGAGCCGCCGGGGACCGCCGCCGCCGAGACGCCCAGCACCAGCACCGCCAGCGCCGATAACGTACGAACTGACCGCATCTTTCTCCTTGTTGAACACGAGAGATCTCCGGGTGTTCCGGACGTGATCGGCAGGTGAAGGTTCGGCGGGAGTGACCGGAGTCACATATCGGTGGTCACGGGCGAGCGGGTCGTGGGCGGGCGCAGAAGGCCCGCCGGTCACCGTGTGGCAGGGCGGGTCAGGCGCGGCACCAGCACCGAGCCACCCACGAAGAGCAGCCCGGCGACCGACAGCACCGCGCCGACCCACGCCGTCGCCAGGTAGCCGTGGCCCCCGGCGATCACGACGCCGCCCAACCACGCGCCGATCGCGTTGGCCAGGTTGAGCGCGGCGTGGTTCGACGACGCCGCCAGCGCGGGCGCGTCCGGTGACGCCTCCATCAGCCGGATGGTGAGGCTGGCGCCGAGCACCTGGCACACCAGCCCGATCGCGAAGATGAGCAGCACGGCGGCGAACGGTGTCCCGGCGGTGAGCGCGTACAGCGACAGCACCACGACCATGGCGACGAGCGAGCCGATGAGCGTGGCCACCGCCGACCGGTCCGCCAACCGCCCACCGAGCAGCGCGCCGACGGTCATGCCGACGCCGAAGACGGCGAGAACCCACGGCACCGCCCGGACCGGCATCCCCGCGACGTCGGTGAGGGTCGGCGCGACGTAGCTGTAGACGGCGAACATGCCGCCGAAGCCGACGGTGCCGGTGAGCAGCGCGATCCACACGTGGACCCGGCGGAACGCGCCCAACTCCCGGCCGATGCTCGCTCCGTCGGCGGCGGCCACGGGCGGCACCCAGCGCCGGACGGCGAGGACCGTCAGCACGCCGATCCCGGCCACCAGGGCGTACGAGACACGCCAGCCGAACAGCTGCCCGGCGAACGTGACGAGCGGCACGCCACCGATGTTGGCGACACTCAGACCGACCATCACCCGCCCCACTGCGCGGCCCTTGCGGTCGGGTGGGACGAGCCCGGCCGCCACGACGGAGGCGATGCCGAAGTAGGCGCCGTGCGGCAGACCGGTCAGGAACCGGGCGCCGACCAGCGACCAGATGCCCGGTGCGAGTGCGGTGAGGGTGTTGCCCACCACGAAGGCGAGCATGAGCCCGAGCAGCAGCCCACGCCGGGGCACCCGGGCCGCGAGCGCCGCGATGACCGGCGCGCCGACGACGACGCCGAGCGCGTACGCGGTGATGCCGTGCCCCATCACCGGGATGGGCACCCGCAGGTCGTCGGCCATCTGCGGCAGCAGGCCCATGGTGGCGAACTCGGTGGTGCCGATGCCGAAGCCGCCGATCGCCAGCGCGAACAGTGCCGCCCCGACCGGACGACGTGCGCCCGCTGCGTCTTGCCGCGCGGGTCGGACCTCGGTGGCGCTCATGCTGCTGTCTCCGCTCGTCATGGCGTCGCCGCCCGGCAAGGGGACCGGCACTCCACGACGCTGCGGAGGCTGGACTCGGGGCACATCGTGCTCCTCGCGCCACGGCGCCGGCTCGGCGAGAGGTGGCCGGGGTGACGCGAATTACGACCGCGACGCGGACACGAACCCGGGCCGGGAGTACGGGCTCACCGCGCTGCGGGCCGACTCCGTCGCCACCGAACGACCGCGGCCCACCTCGGGACGTCGGAAAGGCCGCCAGGTTCAGCGGCTGCCACGAGTTCTGTATCACTTTGGGTAACGGAGGCGACCTCAATACGATCATGGCATGGAGTCGATCGCAGGCCTGCTCGCCGCACACCGGGCCTATTTCCTCGGCTGGAACGTCGGTGAGACCGGCGACCCGGATCTGATTACGTACCGTAGCGAGGTGCCGCACGCGCCGCTCAACGGCGTCCTGCGCCTCGTCGGACGGGACCCGGCGGAGGCGTTCGCCGAGGCACGCCGCCGCCTCGACGGCGTACCGAGAGTCTGGTGGGTCGGGCCGGACAGCGACGCCGGCACCGCCGACGCCGTGGTCGCCCTCGGCGCCGTGCCCGCCATCACCCTGTCGTTCATGGCGCTCCCGGTCGACCAGGCCGCCGCCGCCCCGGTCCCGGCCGGGTTGCACATCGCCGAGGCCACCGACCTGGACGAATTCGTCACGGCCTACTCACGGGTGTCCGGTATCCCGCCAGCGGGGGTGCCGGCGACCATCGCTCGCGAACGGTCGTTCGACGGCACCGTGGTCCGGTTGGCCGGCCGCCTCGACGACGGCCAGATCGTCGGCACCTCCGTCGCCTGGTTCAGCCACGGCTCGGTCACGCTCCACTACATCGGCACGCGACCCGAGCATCGCCGGCGAGGCATCGGCGCGGCGATGACAGGGGCCGCCCTCGACCTGGCCCGCGAGCGGGGCGTGGCCACGGCCGCCCTCGCCGCCACCCCGATCGCCGAGCCGGTCTACCAGCGCCTGGGCTTCCGCACGGTGGACACGTTCCAGATCTTCTCGTTCTGACCATCCCGACGCCGGGCGCGCCACGGGGGCGGAGCCGCGCGCGGCGGCTCCGCCCCCGGACGGTCACCGGAGGCCGAACGCCCGGGTGATCCGCTGGTCGACGCTGTTGCCCCGGTCGTCCCGGGCCACGGTCCGCAGGGTGACGAACCGCGCGTCGCGCGGGGCGTCGAGCCGGGTCCGCCAGCCGTCGCCGTCGCGCTGCAGCTTGGCGTGCCGCCAGGTGACGCCGTCGTCGTAGGAGACGTCGAGCGTCACCGTGCGGATGGCGGACGCCTCGGTCGCCATGGGCAGGTGCAGCGGGGTGACGATGAGGTCGGCCTTCCGTTTCGCCCTGCCGTCGACGTCGGTGTCGACCGCGTAGTCGAGCTGGATCAGCGACGGGTTCCACACCGTGTCCGGGGCCGGCTCGCCACTGGTGAAGCCCCACTCCGTCCGGGTCTCGGTGGAGTACGGCCCGGCCCAGCCGTCGCGCCGGTTCTCCGACACCAGCCGGTACGGCAGGGGCTCCGGGCTGAGCGGGTTGAGCGAGTTGACCGACAACATCGGCTCGTACCGGTTCGTCTCGGCGACCAGGCGGTCACCCTGGTAGAGCTTCAGCCTGTTGTCGCTGACACCGCCCCACCCGACGTAGCCCTCGTGGCCGGCGCCCGAGTCACCCCAACCCGGGATCGAGGCACGAATGCCGTTGCCCTGACGATAGACGGTGAACGGGGTGAGCAGGCGGGGCCGTTGCACCGGCCCGAACCAGCGTTCCTCGTACACCGCCCCGGCCCGGTACGTGGTCGGTGCCGCCCGCTGCTCCTGCTCGTCCGGGATGGCGACCATCGTGGTCCACGTCCTGCCGCCGGTTACCCACTCGGTGCGCTCCCCGCGCGCCGGCACCTCCACGGGGTCGATCGTGATCGACCCCGTCGCGCCGTCGGCGCTGCGCGTCTCGAGTGCCCGGCCCGGACGCCAGTTGCGGGAGGAGACGTCGATGCGGGCCAGGTCCCGCTGGGTGACCCGGTGGGCGAGGTCGGCCGGCACCGCGCCGTCGTAGTCGCGGACCAGCTCGTAGCTGTACCCGGGCTCGGGCTCGGAGGTGACGTCGAGCCGGACCCGTCGCTCGTTTCGGATCCGGGTGATCAGCTCTTCGCCCTCGTCGCGGGTGAGGGTGGCCACCGTCACCGGCGGTGGGTCGGCCGGGACCCAGATGGAGCCGGGCCACGGCGCGAGCCGCCCGACGCCGTCGTTGACGACGATCAGCAGGCGCGCTCCGGCGGCCGCGGCGGCGGTGGCCTGCTCCGCCAGCGGGACGCCGTCGTTGCGGCGGACCACCACGGCTTTGCCGCGGGCGTTCAGCGCGCCGTAGCGGTCGCCGCTGCCGGAGTCGGCGAAGACCGCGTCGAGGTGGTGCCGGCCGCGCGGCAGCGGTGTCGCGGCGAGCCGCATCCGCAGGTCGTCGTAGCCGTGGCCGTCGGCGGACAGGGTCAGCGTCGGCTGGGCCATGCGCCAGCGGGCGGCGACGGCGAAGCTCCCCTTGGTGACCTTCTGGCCGGTGGGCAGGATCCAGACGCTGTCGTACTCGGGGCCGGGGTACCAACCGGCGACCCAGGGACCGCTGCCGAGGTCGCGGACCAGGCCGAAGCTGGAGCCGTCGAGGTTCGACGGCTGCGGGGTGGCGACGGTGACCCGGCGGGCCTTGGCGGCGTCGAAGACGGCGGTCCGGTCCCGGTCGAGCGTGATCTCGGGGATCGGCAGCAGGCCGAGGCCGCGGGAGTGGGGCCCGTTGGCACCCTCCAGGTCGGTCTTCAACCACGCCGCGTACGTCCCCGCGGGCAGTCGGAAGTCCACGGTGCCGGTGGTGTCGATGTCCTGCGCCGCGACGACGCCGTCCTCCCCGAACAGGACGAGTTCCCCGCCGGTCGGCCGACCGCCACGGTCGGTGGCCTTCAGGGTCAGGCGGTGGCGTACGCCTTCCTTGCCGACGGCGACGGCCGTGCGGGTGCGGACCGCGCCGGCGGCGTCGGTCGCCGTCAGGAAGCCCGAGGTGAGGCGGTCGGCCGGCACCCGGTCGAAGTCGGTGGTCAGGGTCACCGGGGCGGTGCCGTGCGCCGGAACGGTGACCTGCCGGGCCGACGGGGTGACGAGGTCCGCCGGACCGCCGTCGAGGCTGACGGCGAGGTCGAGGGTGACCGGGCTGTCGCCGATGTTCGTGAAGCGGACCTCCCGTGCCACCGGCCCCTCGGGCGCGGTCGGCCACTGCGGGTAGCCGAAGTTGGCGCCGCCGCTGGTGAAGACGGTGGCGGTGGTGGCCGCGGCCACGTCCAGCCGGCCGCTGCCGCCCGCGAACGGGCTGGCGTCCGGCGTCGCCCTGGTGGTGCTGACCAGGGCCTCCTTGAGCTGCTGCCCGGTGAGTTCCGGGTGCTCGGCGGCCAGCAGCGCGGCGGCGCCCGCGACGTGCGGGGCCGCCATCGAGGTGCCGTCGCCGAGCCGGTAGAGGCCCTCGCCGCCGGAGTACTGGGAGCGGGCGGCGAGGATACCGACGCCGGGTGCGGTGAGGTCGGGCTTGAGGGCCTTGTCGCCGACCCGCGGGCCCTGGCTGGAGAAGTCGGCCAGCTTGTCGTCGCCGCCCACCGCGCCGACGGTCAGCGCGGCGTCCGCCGCGCCGGGAGCGCCCACGGTGTACGGGTTGGGCCCGCTGTTCCCGGCGGCGATGACGAACAGCGCGCCGGTCTCCGCGCTGAGTTCGTTGACGGCGACGCTCATCGGGTCGGTGCCGTCGCTGGGGTCGGCGCCGAGGCTCATGTTGACGATCCTGGCCTTCTGGTCGCGGACGGCCCACTCCATCCCGCTGATGATCCACGATTCCTGGCCGGAGTCGTTGTCGTTGAGGACCTTGCCGATGTGCAGCCGCGCGCCCGGGGCGACGCCCCGCTCCTTCCCGCCGGAGGCGGCGCCGGTGCCGGCGATGGTGGAGGCGACGTGCGTGCCGTGGCCCAGGCCGTCCCGCACCGTCTCACCGGGCACGAAGGACTCGGTCGCGGCCAACTGGCCGGCGAAGTCCGGGTGGCCGGTGTCGACACCGCTGTCGAGAACGGCGACGTCGACGCCCTGGCCGGTGTTGCCCGACTTCCAGACCTCGGGAGCGCCGATCTGCGCGGTGCTGTCGGCCAGCGTGGCCTCGACCCTGCCGTCCAACCAGACCTTCGCGATGCCGCCGCCGAGGGAGAGCCGCTTGCCGGCGGTGCGGGCGTTCCCGCCCGCGCCGGCGGTGAGCGCGGACCAGAAGGCGCCGGAGCGGTCCGCGTCCAGCGCCGCGCCCTGGATGCTGTCCAGTGCACGCACCGCGCGGGCGCCCTCGGGCGCCGTGGTCTTCCGCGAGGCCGCCGCGTCGGTGTACGTGACGATGACCGGAAGCCGGTCGCGGTGCGCGTCGTCGTAGCCGTCCGCCAGCAGCTCGGTGATGTTGAACAGCCGCTTGTCGAGCAGCCCGGCGGCCACGTACGGCAGGGCGCCGTCCGGGTAGACGTAGGTGTCCCGGCCCACGCGCTGCGAGGTGAATCCGACCAGCCGGCCTTCGGCGTCGCGCACCTGGGCGCTCAGCCCGCCGTCGGCCGCCTCGGTGGCGCTGACCTTGTCACCCGTGATCAGGGTGACGGTGGGGGTGGTCCCGCCCGGGGCGGGTGCGGCGGCCGGCGACGCGGGCGGCGCCGACTCGGCCGGGGCCGCGGATGCCACAGCGGGCGGGAGGAGCAGTACCGACTGGGCGGCGAGCACCGCGAGCAGTTTTCGCACAGGAAGCCGTGATCTGGGCAAGGCGACACCTCACGTACACCGTCGATGGATTGCCGAGGACCCTAGCAACGGCATATGCCAAGGAAAGTGGCTCAGAGGTGGCGGGTTTACGCCATGTCCTGATTCCGCACCGGGTGGAGCTCCCGCGCCTGACCTCGGTCCCCGTCAGGTGTCCGGCGGGGCCGCCCAGACGGGCGGGCCCCGGTCGATCGTCGATCGACCGGGGCCCGCCGGTTGGCGCAGGTGCTGGTCAGGCGAGGTCGAACCGGTCCAGCTCCATGACCTTCGTCCAGGCCGCGACGAAGTCGGCGACGAACTTCTCGCGCGCGTCCTCGCTGGCGTAGACCTCGGCGAGGGCCCGCAGCTGCGAGTTCGAGCCGAAGATGAGGTCGACCGCGGTGGCGGTCCACTTCACCTCGTCGGTGGCCAGGTCCCGGATCTCGTACACGTGCTCCTCGGACTCCGACGCCTTCCACCGGGTGCCCGGGGAGAGCAGGTTGGTGAAGAAGTCGTTGGTGAGCACGCCGGGCCGGTCGGTGAGCACGCCGTGCGACGTGCCGCCGACGTTGTTCCCGAGGGCACGCAGACCGCCGATGAGGACGGTCATCTCGGGCGCGGTCAGGTTGAGCATGTACGCCCGGTCGACGAGCAACACCTCCGGCTGGGTCTTCTCACCCGCACGCAGGTAGTTGCGGAAGCCGTCGGCACGCGGCTCGAGGACCTTGAAGGAGTCGACGTCGGTCTGCTCCTGGCTGGCGTCGGTGCGACCGGGGTGGAACGGAACGGTCACCTCGGCACCGGCGTCGCGCGCCGCCTTCTCGACGGCGGCCGAGCCGGCCAGCACGATCAGGTCCGCGATCGAGATCTTCGCGGTGCCGGCGGCGTTGAACTCCCGCTGGATGCCCTCGAGGGTCTCCAGCACCGTGGCGAGCTGCTCGGGCTGGTTGACCTCCCAGTTGCGCTGCGGCTCCAGGCGGATCCGGGCGCCGTTGGCGCCACCGCGCTTGTCGGTGGACCGGAAGCTGGCGGCGGAGGCCCAGGCGGTGGAGATCAGCTGGGCGGTGGTGAGACCGGACTCCAGCACCTTGGCCTTGAGGGCGGCGATGTCGGCGTCACCCACGAGCTCGTGGTCGACCGCCGGCACCGGGTCCTGCCACAGCTGGGGCTCGGCCACCCACGGGCCGAGGTAGCGGCTGACCGGACCCATGTCGCGGTGCAGCAGCTTGTACCAGGCCTTGGCGAACGCCAGCGCGAACTCGTCCGGGTTCTCCAGGAAGCGGCGGGAGATCTTCTCGTACGCCGGGTCGACGCGCAGCGACAGGTCGGTCGTGAGCATCGTCGGCTTGTACTTCTTCGACGGGTCGAACGGGTCCGGGATGATCTCCGGAGCGTCCTTCGCCACCCACTGCTTCGCGCCGCCGGGGCTCGTGGTGAGCTCCCACTCGTAGGCGAACAGGATCTCGAAGAAGCGGTTGCTCCACTGGGTCGGCACGTCGGTCCACGTCACCTCGAGACCGCTGGTGATCGTGTCCCGGCCCTTGCCGCTGCCGTGGGTGCTGAGCCAGCCGAGGCCCTGCGCCTCCAGCGGCGCGCCCTCCGGCTCGGGGCCGACGTGGTCGTCGGCGACGCCGGCGCCGTGGGCCTTGCCGAAGGTGTGGCCACCGGCGATGAGGGCGACGGTCTCCTCGTCGTTCATCGCCATCCGGCCGAAGGTCTCACGGATGAAGTGCGCCGCCGCGGCCGGGTCCGCGTTGCCGCGGGGGCCCTCCGGGTTGACGTAGATGAGACCCATCTCGGTCGAGCCGACGCCCTCGGACATCTCCTTCTCGGAGACGTAGCGCTCGTCGCCGAGCCAGGTGTCCTCCGGACCCCAGAAGATCTCCTCGGGCTCCCAGACGTCCTCGCGGCCGAAGCCGAAGCCGAAGGTCTTGAAGCCCATCGACTCCAGGGCGACGTTGCCGGCGAGCACGAGCAGGTCGGCCCAGGAGATCTTCTGGCCGTACTTCGCCTTCACCGGCCAGAGCAGGCGGCGGGCCTTGTCGAGGTTGGCGTTGTCCGGCCAGCTGTTGAGCGGGGCGAACCGCTGGCCACCGTCACCGGCGCCGCCACGGCCGTCCTGGATGCGGTAGGTGCCGGCGGCGTGCCAGCTCATCCGGATCATCAGGCCGCCGTAGTGGCCGAAGTCGGCCGGCCACCAGTCCTGCGAGGTGGTGAGGACCTCGGTGATGTCCCGCTTGAGTGCCTCGACGTCGAGCTTCGCGAACTCCTTGGCGTAGCTGAAGTTCGCCCCCAGCGGGTTGCCCTTCGGGGAGTTGGCGTGCAGCACCGACAGGTCGAGCTGGTTGGGCCACCAGTCCCGGTTGGTGCGCGGGCGACCACCGGTCTTCGGCGTCGGCGAGTCGATCGCCGGGTTCTCGCTCTCGCTGCCGTGCGCGGTCACCGAGTCGTGCGCGACCGGGCAGCCGGCCGCCGCCTTCTTGTCAACGCCCTGCGCGCTGGCGGGGGCGTTGTCCTGGGTGTCGCTCATCTACTTCCTTCCGAACTGGTGGATCACTGGGACGTGCGTGCGGTCGCGCAGTCGGGGCAGGTGCCCCAGTAGACGACCTCCGCCTCGTCGACCACGAAGCCGTGGTCGTCGGAGGCGGTGAGACAGGGGGCCTCGCCGACGGCGCAGTCGACGTCGGCGATCGTGCCGCAGGAGCGGCAGACGATGTGGTGGTGATTGTCCCCCACCCGGGACTCGTAGCGGGCGGTTCCGCCGGCGGGTTGGATGCGCCGCACCAGACCGGCGTCGGTGAGCGCCCGCAGCACGTTGTAGACCGCCTGGTGGGACACCGTGGGGTGGTGCGCCCGCACCATCGCGATCACCGTGTCGGTGTCGGCGTGCGGCCGGTCGCGCAGCGCGGCGAGCACCGCCAACCGGGGTCGGGTCACCCGCAACGAGACCGCCCGGAGCTGGGTCTCGAAGTCGGGCGTCACCCGGCGAGCATAGTCCGCTCTTCTGGAATGAATCAAGTTTTGCCGCCGGCTCGTCCCCGCGCGTCGCGCCTCCCCCTGCCGCGCCGCCCGCACCGCGCAAGCGTGCCGGTCGATCAGCGCCGGCGGGTTACCGCCCGTCGAACCACGGGTGCGCCGCAGCCGAACGCTGCGCACCGAGGCGTCAGTCCGCCACCCGGCGACGGGCCCGGACGACCAGGTCGTGCAGGATCGTCCCGGCCGGACCGTGCCCGACGGAACGGGTCCGGGGCTCCGCCACCTCGATGCGCCACTGCTCCCCGGCCAGGGACCGGGTCACCGAGTCGAGGCCGATCGACGCCGGCTCGGGGGCATGCGTCGCCGAGTGCTGGTCGGCGTGGTCGTGCCCGACGACCAGGAGCGTCCCACCGGGCGCGACGGCGTCGGCGAGTCGGGTGACGAACGCGTCGAAGGGCACGGTGGGGTGCACGTACTGGCTGACCACCAGGTCGTACCGCTGCGGCGGCTGCCAGTCGGTCAGGTCGGCCACGATCCAGGAGACGCGGGACGCGAGATCGGGCGCGTCGCGCTCGGCGCGGAGCCGGGCGTCGTCGACGGCCGTCGGCGAGACGTCCACGGCGGTCACCCGCCAGCCGTGCCGGGCCAGCCAGAGGGCGTCGGCTCCACGGCCGCAGCCCGCGTCGAGCGCCGTCCCGGCCGGCAGGTCACCGACCTCGGCCACCAGCTGCGGGCTGGGCGATCCGTGGCCGCCCGCGTGGCCCCGGTAGTGCTGCTCCCACCACTGCGGGCCGAACGCGGCGTGCTCCGCGCGCTCGGCCCCGTGCTGGTCGTGACGCATACCCATGACTCCCGACTCCCGCCGCACGCCGCCGTGCCATCCCCGCGGCGACCGTCCGTCGCCCCGGCTCGACGGTAACGCGGCATCCCCGTACGGCAAGGGTTGTTGCGGTTTTCGCAAGATCCTGCCTAGCATCGGGTCGTGTCCCAGGCCGAACTGTCGGACGTCGTCCGCCAACGCATCCGCGGGCTGCGGCAGGCGCGGGGCTGGAGCCTCGATGCCCTCGCCACCCGCTGCCGCATCAGCCCCTCGACGCTGAGCCGGATCGAGACCGGTCACCGGCGGATCGACCTCGACCAGCTCGTCGGGCTCGCCCGGGCCCTCGACACCACGATCGACCAGCTCGTGGAGCCCGTCGACGACGCCGACGTGATCATCCGGCCGGTGCGCCACCAGGAAGCCGGCCTCACCACCTGGGTGCTCTCGCGGGACGAGGCGCGGCACGGCGGCCGCCTGGTGGCCAAGATGCGGATCACGCCCGAGCGGCGCACCGGGCCAGGGCACCTGGCCGTTCACCCGGGACGGGAGTGGTTCACCGTGCTCGCCGGGGCGGCGCTGCTGCACCTCGGCGATCGGCGGATGACGGTCGGCGTGGGCGAGGCCGCCGAGTTCTCCACCATGATCCCGCACTCCATCGGCGCGCTCGGCGGGCCGGTGGAGATCCTCACCATGTTCGACCAGGACGGGGAGCGGGCCCACGCCGAGTCCTCCGGCGACGCTCCCCCGGGGTGACCGCCGGATCGCCCACTCCCCCTCCGGTCGTCCGTCAGTCGCCCGCCAGGACGTCGCGCAGCCTGCGGGCGAAGGCCTCGGGCTGGCCCGGGTAGCCGGACTCGGGCCCGAGGAAGCCTCCGTGGTGGCTGGGGAACACGGTCACCTGCTGGCCGAGCAGCTCGGCGACGACCCGCGAGGTGCGGTCGGTGAGGATGCCCGTCGACTCCGCACCGACGGCGATCACGATGCGGGTCGGCGCGGCGGCCAGCGCCGCCACGTCCGGGCGGTAGCTGATGACGGCCGAGGACTGGTCCGACAGCAACGGGTCGCCCCGGGAACCGTCGTCCTCGCTCGGCAGGCCGAACTGACCGGGATCCGGCGCGGGCCGGGCGAAGTACTCGTCGGTGAACTCGCCCTGCCAGGAGGTCATGGTGATGAAGGCCGCCATGCCCGCGCCCCACCCCTTCGCCTCGTACACCTCGCGGACGCCGGCGCTGGCGCGCTCGGCGGCCGCCGCGTCGGGGAGCACCGCGATCAGTGGCGGCTCGTGGGCCACGAGGGTGATCACGTCGTGCGGATGGGCCGCCACCAGCGTCAGCGCGGTCACCGCACCACCACTGCTGGCGAACATCTCGACCGGGCCGGCGCCCAGCTCCTCGATCACGGCGTGCAGGTCGGCCGCCTGGACCCCGGGGTCGTGGTCGACCCGGCCGTCCCGCCGGGTGCTGCGGCCGAGGCCCCGCGGGTCGTAGGTGACCACCGTACGGTCGGGAAAGTGCGGAACCAGGGCCGCGAAGCCACTGGCGTCCATCGGTTGGCCGATCATGAACAGGGGTGGGCGTCCGTCGGCGGTGGGCAGCGGGCCGTGCACGTCGTACACGATGTCGGCGTCGGTGGTCTGAAACGTGCGGGTGTTCGTCATGACCGTGGTGACTCCCTCTGCGGTGAGAACTCATCGGTCTCAACGGCGGGAATCGCGTAATGGTCCGCCCCGACCGCGTCGGACACGTCGATCTCGGCGGGTCACCCGGACGGCCAGGGACTGGTTATCCTCCGGCGGTGGGGCTGCGGTTCACGACGCGCGCGTCCGACTCGGCCTGGGTCGACGCCGTGTGGACCTGCGCGAGCGAGCGGGTCACCGAGATGACCTCCGTCGCGACCGCGTGCTGGGGCCTGGTGTTCTGGCAACGCGAGGGCCGGGCGTACGCGACCGTCACCGGCCCCGAGACCAGGGCCGGCACCGCGCCGGTGCCCGAGGGCGCGACCTTCGTCGGCATCGAGTTCGCCGTGGGCACGTCGCTGCGGGTCGTGCCCACGCCGACGCTGGTCGACGGGGGTGCCGTGCTCCCCGACGCCACACGCCGCACCTTCCTGCTGGACGGTGTCCGGTGGGAGACGCCCGGCCCCGACGACGCCGAGGCCCTGGTCGAGCGGCTCGTCCGCGCCGGCACCGTGCTACGGGACCCACTGGTCACCGAGGTCCGCCGGGGCCACGATCCGGACGTCTCGACGCGCACCGTCGAGCGCCGGTTCCGCGCGGCGACCGGTCTCACCCAGGGCGCCGTCCGGCAGATCGAACGCGTCCGCGAGGCGTCGGCGCTGCTGGCCGGGGGCACCCCGGTCCCCGAGGTGGTCTCCCGGCTGGCCTATTTCGACGAGTCGCACCTGGCCCGCGCGCTGCAGCGGTACGTCGGGCGTACGGCGCGGCAACTGCGTACGGGCAGCGGCGGCGCGATCGGCCTCGACCTGAATCACTCGACGACGTCGTAGATCAGTTTGACGACGCCGTTGGAGTAGGCGGCGGAGTCCCGCAGGCGCAGCACCTGCTTGTCCCGGTCCGCGTCGCTGAACAGACCCTTCCCGGCGCCCAGCAGCACCGGAAACACGAGCAGGTGGTAGCGGTCGATCAGACTCGCGTCCGCCAGGCGGCGGGCGAGCTGCGCGCTTCCGTGGATGAAGATGGCGCCGCCCTCGCTCTTCTTGAGCGCGGCGACGTCGTCGGTCGAACGCAGGATCGTCGTCGGCCCCCAACCCGCCACGAGCGCGTCCTCGGGCAGGCTGCTCGACACCACGTACTTCGGCAGGTCCTTGTAGACGGCGTGGTCCGCCGACTCACGCCACAGGGGCGCGAACGTCTCGTAACTGCGGCGGCCGAACATCAGCGCCGTGGTCTCCGCCAACTCCTCGCCCTTGAGCGAGAAGGCCTCCGGCACGAACTCGATGTCCTGGACCACCCAGCCGCCGCTGCGGTGGTCCTCACCCGGCCCTCCGCCCGGCGAGTCCAGCACGCCGTCGAGCGACATGAACCCGGTGTAGACCAGATCACGCATCGGTTCTTCTCTCCTCACGGTCAGGCGACGAGGTCCGTCCGGGCGGCGCGTGACCGGTTCGGCGACGCACGCCCGTGGTGGGTGTGCGGCCATGCTAGGAACCGGACTCCGCGCCCGTCTTGGACAGAAACGACGCCCGGGTCGACGACGGGCCGTGCCGGGAAGCCCGGCACGGCCCGCTCCGCCACGGACGGGGTCAGCGTCGGTCGAGCAACCAGCGCAGGATGGCGGCGTCCTCGTAGGTCGGGCCGTACGCGGCGTGGTAGTCGGGCTGGCTGAAGGCCTCGTTGCCGTACTCGGTGTACTGCACCAGCTCGGCGATCTGCTGCGGCGTCCGGCCCGCCGCCGCGTACGCGCTCTCCAGCGCCGCACGTGAGTTGCGGCCCAGTGAGATGTTCAGCAGGTGGTCGTTGACGCCGTGGGTGATCCAGACCGGGATCTCGGCGGCGGCGATCGCCGTCGCCTGCGCGGCGCTGACCTGGAACCCGCCGGTGACCAGGCCGGCGGTCCAGAGGTCCGGTCGGGTCGCCATCGACTGCCACAGCAGCTGGGAGCCGTAGGAGACCGTGGTGCCGTAGACACGGCCGCGGTCGACCGGGTGGTCCTTCACGAACTGGTCGATCAGCTTGTTGAGGAGGTCGGCCTCGGCGGCGGCGCCGACCCGCTGGTTCTGCGGCGCCAGGACGATGACGTCCTCGTCGGTCCCGGTCCACGACCTCTGCAGCCAGGCGGTGGCCGGGATGTCCGCCGCGATCTGCACGCCGGTGTTGTCGCCGTCCCAACCCATGCCGTGGCCGGGCAGGACCACCATCAGCGGGTACGTCCGCCCCGGCTGGACGTTCTTCGGCAGGTGGTAGTGGTACGGGAGGACCATGCCACCGCTGAGGAACGAGCCGTAGCGGAAGTCGTCGACCAGCAGGTTGAACGGCTTCTCGGTCATCGGGCGGGACTGCTTCGGCGTCGCCCTCGCGAGCACCGGTCCACGCCCCTTGCCGTCGCCGGGCTGGCCGTGCACGTCCTTGCGCTGGACCACGCGGGTGGGCAGCTCCGGGTTGACCTTCACCGTGCACAGGAAGGTCGGGCACTTGGAGACGATGACGGTGTTGCCCTTCCCGTCTGCCGGGTCGAGTTCGACGATCACGTACCGGCCGCGGACCGCCTGTTGGTCGGGGCGGGTCCGGGGCTCGTCGTTGGTGTAGACCCGGCTGATCGTCCGCTCCGCCGTGCTGGGCAGGTCCTCGATGGGGTTGAAGCGGAAGTTGTAGACGGTGTCCGTGACCGAGAAGGTGCCGGTGTCGAGGGTGCGGGGGTTGACGGTGCCGCCGTACTCGATGGCGACGGCCGACACCTGCTGGCCGTAGGTGTAGACCTGGGTGATGGGGGTGATGCCGAGGATCCCGTCGCGGGCGGTGTCCGGCTCACCGGCGTACGCGATCCCGGCCGAGGTCAGCACCATGGTGCCGGCGAGCAGGGCGACCACCTTCGTGCGGAGGTTCATGCGCCTCCATCCCTTCTGTTGTGGGGGAACCCGGTCACGCGCCGAGGCAGGCCCGCACGGCGGCGGTGAGCCGGTTGGCGCGCTGGTCGTCGACGTCGCCCATCTGGTTCACGACGTACGCGAAGCCGACCTGGTGTTCGTCGTCGCCGAAGGCGAGGTGCCCACCGGCGCCGTCGTGCCCGAAGCTGCGCTCGCCGAGCAGGGGCCGGGCCGGTGCCGAGTGCAGCAGGAACCCGGTCCCCCAGCGCTGCCCGGTGTCCGGTGGGCCGTACCGCTGCTGGCCGCGGGCTCGGACCGTCGTCGCGTCGTCGACCGACGCGGGGGTAAGCAGGCGCGGACCGTCGACCTCGGACACGCAGGCGGCGTAGAGGCGGGCCAGGCCGTCGGCCGTGCTGACCGCGCCGGCGCCGGGGATACCGGCGGCCTGGATCCCCGAGTCGTTGAAGCTGACCAGCCCGTCCTCGTCCGCCGGGAACGCGAAGGCACCGCCCATGGTGAGGCCACGTTCGGCGACCGGGTCGAGGTCGGCGGTCGCGGAGGCCGGCGGCGCGAGGGTCCAGGCGACCGTGTCCCGCTCGGCGACGGGAAGCCCGATCCAGGTCCGCAGGCCCAACGGCCGGGCGAGGGCGTCGGCGAAGAACCGCCCGGGCAGCTGGCCGGTGATCCGGTGGATGATCTCACCGACCAGCCAGCCGTACGTCATGGCGTGGTAGCTGTGGGCCGTCCCCGGGTGCCACAGCGGCGCCTGGTCCTCGATCGCCTCGATGACCGTCTCCCAGGACAGGACCTCCTCCCTGGTGAGGGGGCGGTCCAGCGCGGGGAGCCCGGACTGGTGGGTGAACAGCCACCGGACCGGGATCTCGTCCTTGCCGTGCCGGCCGAACGCGGGCCAGTAGCGGGTCACCGGTGCGTCGAGGTCCAGCTCACCCCGCTGCACCAGCAGGTACGCGCAGACGGCGAGGATGCCCTTGGTGCAGGAGAAGACGACCGCGGGGGTCCGCGCCGTCCAGGGTCGGCCGGAGCGGGCGTCGGCGACACCGCCGTGCAGGTCGACGACCTTGCGACCGCCGACGTACAGGACGACCGCGGCACCCACCTCGCCCCGGCTGGCGAAGTTGTCGCGGAAGACGTCGGCGACCGGGCCGAAGCCCTCGTCGGCCGCGCCGTGGATCCGTGGTTGCGTGGACACTCGCTATCCCTTCAGGGACCCCTGGATCAGGGCCTTGATGAACTGCCGTTGGAAGATCAGGAACACGATCAGGGTCGGTGTGAGGATCAGCAGCGATCCGGCGCAGAGCAGCACCAGGTCGGTTCCCCACTGGCCCTGGAAGGCGCCGAGCGCGCCGGCCATCGTCCGCTTGGTGGCGTCGTCGACGAGCACGATGGCGAGGAGGAACTGGTTCCAGGTCCACAGGAACAGCAGGATCGTCAGCGACGCGATGGCCGGGCGGGCGAGCGGCACCTGGACCCGCCAGAACAACTGCCAGGTGCTGCTGCCGTCGACCCGGGCGGCCTCGGACAGCTCGCGGGGCACGGTGATGAAGTGCGCCCGCATCCAGTAGACGGCGAACGGCATGTAGAGGCCGATGAGCGGCAGGATGATGGCCCATCGGGTGTTGAGCAGGCCGAGGTCGCGCATCTGGTAGTACAGCGGGGTGACCACGGCCTCGAACGGCAGGGTCAGGCCGAGCAGGAGCAGCGCGAAGGCGAACCGCCCGCCGGGCACCCCGAGGTGACCGAGCCCGAAGCCGGCCATGGTCGCGATGACCACCGCGATCGGGACGACACCGGCCACGATGATCAGGCTGGACCGCAGCAGGGCGCCCATGTTGGCGGCGGTGAAGGCGTCGACGAAGTTGCCCCACTGCGGGTCCGCCGGCCAGGTCAGACCGGTGGGCACGGTGCCCCTGGGTTGCAGCGCCGCCGAGAGCATGCTGACGAACGGCAGGAGCGTGACGAGGGCCAGGGCGATCAGGAAGATCCGCCCGGTCAGGCGCTCGCTGCGGCTGACGAGGTTCACGCCTTCTCCTCCCGGGTCAGTCGCTGGATCGGCAGGACGCACAGCAGCACCAGCGCCATGAGGACGACGGCCAGCGCGGAGGCGAGCCCGACCTGGCGCTGGGAGAACGCGAGCCGGTAGATCTCCAGGCCGGGCACGGTGGTCTGCAGCCCGGGACCGCCGCTGGTCGAGATGTAGACGATGTCGAAGCTGGCCAGGGCGGCGATGATGGTCACGGTGAGGCACACGCCGATCTCCTGGCGGAGGCTGGGCAGGGTCACCGCGAGGAACTCGCGTACGGGCCCGGCGCCGTCGATGCGGGCGGCCTCGTAGAGCGCCGGGTCGATCTTGCTCATGCCGGTGACCAGCAGGATGGTGCAGAGACCGAGGCTGACCCACGCGCCGATGACCCCCACCGAGGGCAGCGCGGTGTCGAAGTCACCGAGCCAGGCCCGGGTCGTGCCGCCCAGGCCGACCGCGCGCAGCGCCTGGTTGACCAGTCCGTCGGTGGAGAACATCCAGCTCCACGCGATGCCCGCCGCGACCAGGGGGATCACCTGCGGCAGGAACAGCACGGTCCGCACGGTGGTGCCGAGCGGGCCGGCGGTGATCCGGCGGACGACGCTGGCCACCAGCAGCCCGAGGACCACCGGAATGAAGCTGAAGAAGAGGATCAGGACGAACGCGTTCGAGATGATCTTCAGGAGATCCCGGTCGGTGAAGACGGTGACGTAGTTGTCGAGTCCGGCCCAGCGAGAGGCGCCGATCCCGTTCCAGTGGTACAGGGAGTACTGCGCCGTCAGCAGGAGCGGACGCAGCACGAAGATCCCGTACATCAACAGGGCGGGCAGGACCCACAACCAGCCGGACCACCGGCCCGGCCGACCACGCCGCCGCCGCGGCCGCCCGTGCGGTCCGGGTCCGGACCCGCCGGGCCGGCGCGTGGCCGGCCCGGCGGGTGCGCTGCCGAGGGCAGACGTCATCGGGACAGTTCCTTCGCGTACTCGGCCTGGACCGCCTTGACGTAACCCTCCGGGGTCTGCTGCCCGGCGACCAGCTTCTGCATCTCGGGGGTGATGGCGGCGGCGAAGATGCCGCCGGTGGCGTTCGCGGTGAAGTCCACCGCCCCGTTCTCCGCGCCCAGCTGCTGCGAGGCCTTCAGGGTCGCGGCCAGCACGGTGCCCTCCGACACGGGCGGGAGGGCCAGGTCGCTCGGGCCGCCCGGGTGCGAGCCGCCCACCGTCACCGAGATCTCCCGGGCCTTGGCGTTGGTGTGCGCCCAGTTGAGGAAGAACGCGGCGGCGTCCGGGTTCTTGGCCTTCGCGCCGACGCCGAACGTGTTGGGCGCGGACATCGCCACGTGCTTGGCGCCGGCGGCCTCGCCGGGGAACAGGAAGAAGCCGACCTTGCCGGCCATGTTCTTGTCGAGGTTGCCCGACTCCCAGTCGCCGTTGAACATGAACAGGCCGTTGCCCTTCTGGAACTCGCCCATCATCGCGGTGTAGTCGATGGCGTTGGCGTCCTTGGGGAAGTACCCGGCCTGGGCCCACCGCTGGATGGTCTGGGTGGCCTTGAGCGCCGCCGGAGTGTCGAAGGTGGCGCCCGGCTTCTGGAAGATCCAGTCCGCGACCTGGGTGGGGTCGCCGAACTGGTTCTGCAGCGCCTGGTGCGGGAAGTTGATGCCGGCCGTGTTCTTGTTGAACTGCATGATCGGCTGCAGTCCGGCGGTCTTGGCCTTCGCCAGCAGCTCCTCGAACTCCGCGATCGTGGCCGGCGGCTGCGTCATCCCCACCTGTGCGGCCTGCTGCTTGTTGTAGAAGACGCCGGTGACGCTGTAGCCCAGGCCCAGCCCGTACAGCGACCCGGTGCCGCGCACGGCTCCGCCGTCGGCCAGGCGCAGCTGCACCAGCTGGGAGGCCGGGAAGGTGTTCCACTTGTACGCCTCGACGTACGGGTCGAGGTTCTTCAGCAGCCCGTCCTTCACCAGGTCGACCATGGTGGGCAGCCGGATGATGTCGGGGGCGTTGTCGGAGGCGAGCACCCGCGGCGCGTTCTCGGTGATGACGGTGAACTGGTCCTCGCGGATGTTGAACGTGACGTTCGGGTGCTGCCTGGTGAACTCGTCGGCCAGCGCCTTGGCCAGCGGGAAGCCGGTCTCGGCGTACATCTCCAGGGTTATCGGCGCGGTCCCCAGCTCGGTGCTGACCGTCCGGTCGCTGTCATCGGTGGTCTGGCTCTCTCCCGGCGCACTGCAGGCGGCGGCCAGCAGGCTGGCGCCCAGGAGCGGGACCAGCAACGCCAGACCGCGTCGCGAGAGTCTGGTCGAGGATTCCGGCACGTCTGTCACTCCTTCTTCACGGCGCGCCGCGCCGACGGCACCCGTCGGCGCGTGCGCCGGGTCTGTCGGTGGTCGCGGACGGAACGGCGGTCCGGAGCCGGACCAACGCCCGACTTCCAGGTCCCGGGTGCCCGTCCGCGACGAACGGCGAGGGGAGCTAAACTGATTTAGCAGAGAATGCGCGCGGCGGATGCGTGTGTCAAGGACGAGTTCGCAACGAGTCGGAAACGGCCTGTTCACGCCGACAGGTCCGGGCCCACCGACCGGGCGATGTCGGACGCGACCCCTCGGCGCATGATGTTGGCAGCGGTGACGCCGGGGGGCGTCGCCCCCGATCCGGAGGTGCCATGGGCCAGAAGCGAGCCACCCTGGCGGACGTGGCGCGGTTGGCCGGGCTCTCCAAGACCACCGCGTCGATGGTCCTCAACGGGCGCGAGGGCACCCGGTTGTCCGCCGAGGCCCACCAACGCGTCTTCGCCGCCGCCGAGGAGCTCGGGTACCGGCCGAACGTGGCGGCGCGGAGCCTGCGTACGCGCAAGACCGCCACCATCGCCTTCGTCTCCGACATCGTCGCCACCACCCGGTTCGCCGGTGGCCTGATCCGGGGAGCCCTCGATGCCGCCCGGGAGCGGGACCACGTCCTGCTCATCACGGAGACGCAGGGCGACGCCGCGTTCGAGCGGTACGCCATCGAGGCGATGCTCGACCGCCAGGTCGACGGCGTGATCTACGCCGCCATGGCCAGCCGGCGGCTCACCGTGCCGGACGCCATCCTCGGCGGCCCGGTCGTCCTGCTCAACGCCACCAGCGGGGAGGACCTGCCCAGCGTCCTGCCCGACGACGAGCGCGCCGGGGCCGCCGTCACCGAGATCCTGCTGCGGCAGGGGCACCACGACCACATCGCGCTCATCGGCCGCAACGAGCTCAAGGAGAGCGACCCGGAGGTCTCGATCGCCGCCGGAGCCCGGCTGCGGGGCGTACGGTCGGCGCTCGCCGCCGCGGGCGTGGGCCTGTTCGCCGAGTGCTTCTGCGTCGACTGGTTGCCCGAGCACGGGTACGCGGCGATGCGCACACTGCTGTCCCGCTCACCGCGGCCCAGCGCGGTGATCTGCATGAACGACCGCCTGGCCTTCGGCGCCTACCAGGCACTCGGCGAGGCCGGGCTGTCGGTCCCCGGCGACGTCTCGGTGGTCTCCTTCGACGACGACCCCATAGCCGCCTGGCTGCGCCCCGGGCTGACCACCGCCGCGCTGCCGCATGAGCGGATGGGACGACGCGCGGTGGAGATCCTGCTCGACGGCGGCGCCGCCGGGCCGTCGCTGGTACCGATGCCGCTGCGTCGCCGCCGGTCCACCGCCGTGCCCGCGGCGCGCTGAGCGGGTCTCCATAACCGGGACGCCGGGTGGGCCGGTCGCCGCTAAACCGGTTTACTGCTAGGTTTCCCGCCATGCTGCGACTTCCGGACCACTGGGTGTGGGACAGCTGGTACGTCAGGGACGACGACGGCCGGTGGCACGCGTTCTTCCTGCGCGCCTCACGAGCCCTGCACGACCCGGACCGCCGGCACCTGCGGGCGACCATCGGCCACGCCGTCTCGACCGACCTGCGCACCTGGGAGCTGACCGCCGACGCGCTGGTGCCGGCCGACTCCCCCGCCTTCGACGACCTGGCCACCTGGACCGGCTGCACGGTGCGCGGACCGGACGGGCGCTGGTACCTGTACTACACGGGCGTCTCACGAGCCGAGGACGGCCTCGTCCAGCGCATCGGCCTGGCCGTCTCCGACGACCTGGTCACCTGGCACCGACACGGGACCGGTCCGCTCGTGGAGGCCGATCCGACCTGGTACGAACTGCTCGATCGCGACGCGTGGTACGAACAGGCCTGGCGGGACCCCTGGGTCTTCCCGGACCCGGACGGCGACGGCTGGCACATGCTCGTCACCGCGCGCGCGAAGCACGGACCGGCGCGGGAGCGCGGCGTCGTCGGCCACGCCACCTCGCCGGACCTCCTCAGTTGGACGGTGCGGCCACCGCTGTCCACGCCTGCCGGATTCGGTCACCTGGAGGTCCCCCAGGTCGCGGTCGTCGACGGTCAGTCGGTCCTGCTGTTCTGCACCAACGCCATCGCCGATCCCGGCCGGGGCGACCACACCGTGTGGGTGGCGCCCGCGCCGTCCGTACGCGGCCCCTGGGACATCGCCGCCGCCCGCCCGGCCGGCCACCCCCACCTCTACGCGCCGCGGCTGGTCGAGGACGGTGACCGGGGCTGGGCCATGCTCGGCTTCGTCGACCGGGTCGACGGCGCCTTCGTCGGCGAGCTCAGCGATCCGGTTCCGTTCCACCTTCCGGCGTTCGACGCGGCGGTCCGCTAGGCCAGCGGTGGGCGGGTGGGGCCGGGGCCGGCGGGGACAACCCGCCGGCCCCGGCCTCCGCATGGGAGCGTCTTGCGTCGCCGCCAGGGCGTCAGTATGTTATCGATAACATCGATGTTTCCCCATGCTTACGTCGGTAACGGGCCAGCCGAATGGGGACGCTCCCATCGATCCCGCGCGGGCTCTGCCGCTCTGCGGCAGGCGACCCGCGCCACCCGGGACGGGCCGCGACGAGTCCCTCCGTCTCCCGCGCGCCACGCCGGCCCGACCGTCACCGGCGCCGTCCGGGGCCCGCCCCGCACACCACCCCGCCACCGCGTTTGGAGGCTCCGCATGTCCTCTCCCCCGCTCAACCGCCGGCTGCTGTTCAAGTCCGCCGGCGCCGCCGCCGTCGCGACCGCCGCGGGCGCCGCCGTGGCCGCCCCCGCCGGGGCGGCGCTGCCCCCGGTCCGGTCCGACATCGGCGTATCCGCGTACGCCTTCGAGCCCGGCCAGGTCCGGTTGACCGCCGGACGATGGCAGGACAACCAGAACCGCACCCTCACCTACCTGCGCTTCGTGGACGTCAACCGGCTGCTCTACAACTTCCGCGCCAACCACGGCCTCTCCACGGCCGGCGCCGCGCCGACCGGCGGCTGGGATGCTCCGACGTTCCCCTTCCGCACCCACATGCAGGGGCACTTCCTGACCGCCTGGGCCCACGCCTGGGCGGTGCTGGGCGACACCACCTGCCGGGACAAGGCCAACCAGATGGTGGCCGAGCTGGCGAAGTGCCAGGCCAACAACGCGGCCGTCGGCTTCACCGCCGGCTACCTGTCCGGCTTCCCGGAGTCCGACTTCACCGCCCTGGAGGCGCGGACGCTGAGCAACGGCAACGTGCCCTACTACTGCCTCCACAAGACCCTCGCCGGGCTGCTCGACGTCTGGCGTCTCGTCGGCAACACCCAGGCCCGCGACGTGCTGCTGGCCCTCGCCGGCTGGGTCGACTGGCGTACCGGCCGACTCACCGCCGCACAGACGCAGGCGATGCTCGGCACCGAGTTCGGCGGCATGAACGCCGTCCTGACCGACCTCTACCAGCAGACCGGCACCGCCCGCTGGTTGACCGTGGCCCAGCGGTTCGACCACAACGCCGTGTTCAACCCGCTGGCGGCCAACACCGACCAGCTCAACGGGCTGCACGCCAACACGCAGGTACCCAAGTGGATCGGCGCGGCCCGGGAGTACAAGGCCACCGGGACCACCCGCTACCGGGACATCGCCAGCAACGCCTGGACCATGACCGTCAACGCGCACACCTACGTGATCGGCGGCAACAGCCAGGCCGAGCACTTCCGGGCGCCCCACGCCATCGCGGGCTACCTGCGCGCCGACACCTGCGAGGCGTGCAACACGTACAACATGCTCAAGCTGACCCGGGAGCTGTGGCTGCTGGACCCGAGCCGCGCGGCCTACTTCGACTTCTACGAGCGGGCGCTGCTCAACCACATGATCGGCCAGCAGAACCCGGCCGACAGCCACGGTCACGTCACCTACTTCACGCCGCTGCACCCGGGCGGCCGGCGCGGCGTCGGCCCGGCGTGGGGCGGTGGCACCTGGAGCACCGACTACAACTCCTTCTGGTGCTGCCAGGGCACCGGCCTGGAGACCAACACCACGCTGATGGACTCGATCTACTTCCACAACGGCACCACCCTGACGGTCAACCTGTTCATGCCGTCGGTGCTGACCTGGTCGCAGCGGGGCATCACCGTCACCCAGAGCACCACCTACCCGGTCAGCGACACCACCACGCTGACCGTCACCGGCTCGGTGGGCGGATCGTGGACGATGCGGATCCGGATCCCCGCCTGGACGAGCGGGGCCACGGTCAGCGTCAACGGCACACCGCAGACCATCGCCACGACACCGGGCAGCTACGCCAGCCTCACCCGCTCGTGGACCTCCGGCGACGTGGTCACGGTCCGGCTGCCGATGCGGGTCGTCCTGGCCGCCGCGAACGACAACGCCGCGGTGCAGGCGGTCACGTACGGCCCGGTGGTGCTCTCCGGGAACTACGGCAACACCAGCCTGAGCGGGCTGCCCACGTTGAACACCGCGTCGATCACCCGCACCAGCGGCAGCGCCCTGACGTTCACCGCGGTCGCCAACGGCGCCACCGTCAACCTCGGGCCCTTCTACGACGCCCACGGGCACAACTACACGGTCTACTGGAGCGGCGGGGGCGGCGGCGGCAACGACGCGACCTTCCGCCTCGCCAACGCCGCCAGTGGCCTGGTGCTCGGCATCCGGGACATGTCCACCGCCGACGGCGGGCTCGCCCTCCAGTGGGCCGACAGCGGCACCGCGGACCACGACTGGCAGCTCCTCGTCGACGCCTCGACCGTGCGGCTGCGCAACGCGCACAGCGGCAAGGTCCTCGGGGTGGAGAACATGTCCACCGCCGACGACGCGCGCGTCCTCCAGTGGACCGACAACGGCACCGCCGACCACAACTGGGCGATCGTCGACGTGGGCGACGGCACGCACAAGCTGCGCAACGCGCACACCGGCAAACTGCTGGCGATCTCGGGCGGTTCGACGAGTCAGGGCGCCCAGGCCGTGCAGGACCAGGACAACGGCGGACTGGACAACCAGTGGCGGTTCCTTCCCAACGGCGCCCGCCGCATCCAGAACCTCGCCAGTGGTCTCGTCCTGGGCGTGCAGAACATGTCGACCGCCGACGGCGGCCTGGTCATCCAGTGGGGCGACAGCGGCACCGCCGACCACCTGTGGACGGCGGTGGTCGACACCGGCGGGTACCTGCGGCTGCGCAACTCGCACAGCGGAAAGGTGCTCGGCGTGGAGGGCGGCGCGACCACCGCCGGTGCCCGGATCCTCCAGTGGACCGACAACGGCGCCGCCGACCAGCGCTGGCGGCTGCGGTACGGCGGCGGCGGCTACTTCCGCGTCCAGTGCGCCAACGGCGGCCGCGTCCTCGGGGTCAGCGGCGGCTCCGGCAGCCAGGGGGCGCAGGTCGTGCTCGGCAACGACAGCGGCGCGGCCGACCAGCGGTGGCGGTTCGTCTGATCCGAGGGACCCCGGGGTGGCCGGCAGCCACCCCGGGGTCTCCCCGGCCGCACCGGGGTCGTCGCGCCCGTCGCCCGCGCGGGCGTGGACGGTGCTCCGCCCGACGCCCGACGCCCGACGCCCGGCGGTCGGCGTCAGGCCCCGATCGCGATGGCGAAGATGTGCATCGTCGGCACACCGGCTGCCGGTCGGGCGCTGATGTTGGGCAGATCCACCCGGGTCACCGGCTTGTTCTGCAGTGTCACGCCCACGTAGTAGACGCACGCCGGGGTGGTCACGCGCTGGTTGCCCGGCCGGTTCTGGTACGCGGTCACGACGGCGGCGGTCCCACCGGCGTGCGGTCCGCCGTACCAGTCGGGCGTGCTGAGCGTGAACGTCTGGCGGGTGCCGTCGGTGTAGACCACCGCGCCGGTTCCGGAGACGGCGCCGTAGGTGCCGGTCAGGAGGAATCCGAGGGTGCGTCCGGTGCCGGTCACACTGACGGACTGCCCCGAGGCGATGGCGTTGTCCGCGCCGCCGGGGGCGACGGCGGGCCAACGGAACGCGATCCCGTTGCGGCTCAGCGTGGCACCGGGCGTTATGCCGGCCTGGGCCAGGGCCTGCGCCGAGAAGCTGGCGCCGTTGCCGTCGACGTTCCCGGCGTTGGTGTTGGTGTCGTTGCTCGTGCTGGCGTTGCTGAAGCTCTGCTCCAGCGTCGGTGTGGTCGCCGAGCCGGTCATCCGGTAGGTGCGTCCGGCTCGGACGGTCAGTTCGACGAGGTCGCTCTCGATCCGGGTGGTCTGGACCGACGTGCCGTCGGCGGTGTCGACGACGGTGTGGCTGCCCGCGAAGAGCCTTCCGCGCAGTCGTACGGTGCCGGCGCGGTCGGGACGGAGGAGGACCTCGCCGGCCTGGCCGTTGTTCCAGGTGATGCCGACGGTGTGCCCGCCGCGGGCCCGCAGGCCGCTCACCCGGCCGTTGGGCCAGGCCGACGGCAGCGCGGGCAGGACGTGCAGCTCGCCGATGTGGCTCTGCAGCAGCATCTCCGCGATGCCGGCCGTGGCGCCGAAGTTGCCGTCGATCTGGAACGGCGGGTGCAGGTCGAACATGTTCGGCGCGAGCCGGGCGGGGGTCGCGAGGTAACGGATCAGGTCGTGGGCCCGGTTGCCCTCCTCCATCCGTGCCCAGAAATTGATCTTCCAAGCCAACGACCAGCCGGTGCCGTCGTCGCCGCGCAGCTCCAGCGTCCGCCGTGCGGCCTGGAACAGCTGCGGGGTGCCGCGTCGGGTGATCTGGTTGCTCGGGGCCAACCCGTAGAGGTGCGAGATGTGCCGGTGGTTCTGCTCGGTCTCCACCCAGTCGTAGAGCCACTCCTGGATGTTGCCGCGCGCTCCCACCTTCATCGGTGGGAGCCGGTCCCGGGTGGCGCGGACCTGGGCCCGGAAGGTGGCGTCGACGTTGAGGATCTCACTCGCCCGGGCACAGGCGTCGAAGAGGTCGCGCAGGATCTGGTTGTCCATGGTGGGTCCGGCACACACGCTGGCGTCCTGGTGGTGCGCGATCTCCGGGGAGTTGGACGGGTTGGTGACGAGGTAGCCGAGGGTCGGCTCGGTGACCAGGGTGTCGAGGAAGAACTGTGCGGCCCCCTTCATCGCCGGGTAGTTGGCGCGCAGGAACTCGACGTCGCCGTTGAACAGGTAGTGGTCCCAGATCAGGGTGGCCAGCCAGGCCCCACCGGTCTGCCACATGCCCCAGAACGCGCCGTCCACCACCGAGGTGGCCCGCCACGCGTCGGTGTTGTGGTGGGTGACCCAGCCGCCGGCGCCGTACTGCACCTGGGCGGTCCGCGCCCCGGAGACGGCGAGGTCCCGAACCAGGTCGAAGACCGGACCGTGGCACTCGGCCAGGTTAGTGGTGTTCGCCGGCCAGTAGTTCATCGGCAGGTTGGCGTTGATGGTGTATTTCGAGTCCCACGCCGGTGTGAGCGAGTCGTTCCAGATGCCCTGGAGGTTCGCGGGCTGGGTGCCTGGACGCGAGGACGAGATGAGCAGGTATCGGCCGAACTGGAACAACAGCGCGGAGAACTGCGGGTCGGTGACGCTGTTGTGCTGGGCGATCCGGACGTCGGTGGGCTGGTCGGCGGCGGCGGTGCGACCCAGGTCGAGGCCGACCCGCCCGAACAGCGCCTGATAGTCGGCCACGTGCCGGGCGCGGAGCTGGTCGTAGCTGCTGGCCCGCGCGGCGCTCAGGTGCCGGCGCGCGATGCCCTGGTAGTCGCCTCCGACATTGCGGTAGTTGACGTAGCTGGAGCCGATCGAGATCAGCAGGGTCACGCTGGTGGCACCGGTGACCCGCAGGGTGCCGCCCGAGCTGGACACCGTGCCACCGCTCACGACGGCGTTGGCCAGGGCCAGGAAGCGGACGGCGCCGGTGACGCCCTCCTGGTTGCCGGAGATCCCGTCGAGGGCGATGGTGCTGCCGTCCGGGCTGGAGACGGTCGTACGCTGCGGGCTGTCGAAGGTCGCCGTGAACGTGATCGAGGCGGCCCGGTCGGCGGTCAGCCGCATCGCGATGATCTGGTCCGGCGCGCTGGCGAAGACCTCGCGCTGGTGTCGGACGCCGTTCACCACGTACGTCGTCGAGGTGGTCGCGGTGGTCAGGTCGAGGACCCGGTTGTACGCCGACGCCCCGCCCGAGGACGGGAAGGTCAGCCGGAGGTTGCCGACGGTCTGGTAGGCCAGCTGGCCACCGGGGTTGCCCATCATGTTCTGGTTGACCAGATTCTGGGCCTGGGTCCACTGGCCCGCGAAGACCAGCCGGCGGATCTCCGCCAGGGCCCCGGCGCCCCGGGGATTGCTGGGATCGTGTGGACCGCCGGCCCACACCGTGTCCTCGTTGAGTTGGAGTCGCTCGGCGTCGACGTTGCCGAACACCATCGCGCCGAGCCTGCCGTTGCCGATGGGCAGCGCGCGCAGCCAGTCGGCGCCCGCCGCCTCGTCGTACCAGAGCGCCAGGTCGCCGGCCGCCTGGACCTGCGGCGGTGCGGCCGCGTCGGCGCGTGCCACGGCGGTCCACGACAGCGGCAGCAGGGCGCCACCGGCTCCGGCTGCGCCGATCTTGAGAGCCTGGCGTCGGGTCAGGTCTGACATCGATCCTCCAAGTGGTGACCGGTCCGGCCACCTCGCGGCGCGAACGCGCGAAGTGCCGACAGGTGAATCGGCCGGTGGCGACTGGGGCGGCTCCGCCGGGCGGGCCACCGAGCGGCCCCGAAACAGCCAGACATCTGATGTGTTTCGGGAAGGTTACTGCCGAGCCACGGGATAGGCAATGGTCAATCGACGGCGGTGTCACCCAAGCGAAAACGAGTCAGGCCGACGACCGCCTGACCCTCCCGCGGCTCCCACCGCAGAACTCTCGACTAATACATCAGATGTCTATAGAGTGGATGAGTGCTGCCGGCACCAGCCGGAAGGGGTTACGCGTGGCACTGACCGACGACGCGATCGTCAAGATCCGCAGCCTGATCCAGAGCGGCGAGCTGCCGCCCGGCGCGCGACTGCCACCGGAGCCGCAACTGGCCGCACAGATGGGGCTGTCCCGCAGCGGCATCCGGGAGGCGGTGAAGGTCCTCGAATCGGCCCGGGTGCTCGACGTGCGGCGCGGCGACGGGACGTACGTCACCAGCCTCGCGCCCCGGCTCCTGCTGGAGGGCCTCGGGGTCGCGGTGGAGCTGCTGCGCGACGACACGCTGCTGGAGGTCATGGAGGTGCGCCGGCTGCTGGAGCCGCTGGCGACCGGCCTGGCCGCGGTGCGGATGACCGACGCCGACCTCGACGGGCTCGGTCAGATCCTGGAGGACATGCGGGCGGCGGCCGACGACGCCGAGAAGCTGGTGCAGTTCGACAGCGACTTCCACCACACCGTCGTCGCGACGACCGGCAACGAGACCCTCACCTCGCTGCTGGACGGGCTGTCCGGCCGCACACTGCGGGCCCGCGTCTGGCGCGGCCTGATCGAGGGCAACGCGGCGCGCCAGACGATCGACGAACACCAGGGGATCTACCTGGCGCTGCGCTCACGCGACCAACTGCTCGCACAGGCCAACGCGCTCATCCACATCAACACCTCCGAAGCGTGGCTGCGGACGGTGCTCGCCGCCAAGGCCGCGGACGCGTGACCTCCGGACGTGCGGGTCCGGCGTACGCGCTAGTGCGCTGGCGGGGGTCCGACGCTGGTGCGCGAGACCAGGGCCGGCGCGATGGTCTGCCGCAGCGGACCGACGGCCTCCGTCTCGATCTGGGCGAGCAGCAGGTCCAGGCTCGCCCGGGCGACGGCGGCGAAGTCGGGTCGCACGGTCGTCAGCGGCGGGATGAAGTACGCCGCCTCCGGCACATCGTCGAAGCCCACCACACTGATGTCGTCGGGCACCCGGCGGCCGTGCTCGTGCAGGGCCCGCAGCACACCGAGGGCCAGGTGGTCGTTGGCGGTGAAGACCGCGGTGACCTCCGGCATCCGGGCGAGCATCTGCCCGCAGCGGTAGCCGGCCGCGGCGGACCAGTCCCCGGCGATCAGGGGTGGCACCTCGGCGCCCGCCGCCTGCAACGCCTCCCGCCACCCCTCGATCCGCCCGGCGCTGTCGAACCAGTCGGACGGGCCGGACACGTGCCAGACCGTACGGTGCCCGGCGTCGAGGAGGTGCTGGGTGGCCGCCCGGGCGCCGGCGACCTGGTCGACCGTCACCAGGGGGATCGGACGGCGTGGATCACCGTCGACGGTCACCAGTGGCACCTCCTGGGGTAGCCGTTCGAGGGCCTCCCCCGCCGACTCGACCGGCGCGATCACCACGATCCCGGCGACCCGGTGGGCCAGGTGCCGCTCCACCGCGGCGGAGATGGACCGGTGGTCGAGGTCGTTGACGCTGCCGACGGTGACCGCGAAGCCCGCTTCGGCGGCCGCCTGCTCCAGCGCGGCCAGCAGCGACGCCGGGCCGTAGAGGGTCGTGTTCTGCGCGACCACGCCGATGACCTGGGACCGGCCGGTGACCAGCGCGCGGGCCGCCCGGTTGGGTCGGTAGCCGAGTTCTGCGATGGCCGCCTGGACCCGCAGGCGGGTCTGCTCGCGGACGTTGGGATGCCCGTTGAGGACCCGGGACACCGTCTGGTGGGAGACGCCGGCGAGGCGCGCCACGTCCGTCATCGCGGGACCGCGCACGGCCACCTCACTTTCCCCGCCTGCTCGTCGGCGGCCCGCCGGTCGAGGTCGACGGGCGGCGGCCAGCTGTGCGAATGAGCTCCCGGCCACCACCGCCTGGGCGTCCGTGGCAGAGATCTGGATCGTCGACAGTCTACGCCAGCCACCGTCGTGGCCAGGGATGCGGTGCGGTGGCGGAATCGCACCGAGCGACCGTCGAATTGTCGGCGATCCACTGACGCGGGGACGGCCGGAAAACGTTCCGGCGGCGGTTTTCGCGACACCGACCCCGACGGCGGCCGGTGGCCCCGGGACGGTGCGTTTCCGGTGGTCCTCCGCACCGTCCCGGGGTCGATTGCCGGAATCGGGTCCGAGCGGCTGCCGGCGTCAGGTCGTGAGCGGGATCACGGTGTCGCGAGGGTGAACCGGCGCACCGTCACGGCACCGCCCAGCGACTGGGTGGCGTAGTTGAAAATGCCGAATCGGTATCCCATGAAGAACTGCCAGGCATTGTTGAGTGTCAGCGCGTTGCCGAGCGGGACGAACGTGACTCCGTCCGTGCTGTACGAGAAGGTCGCCTGCCGTCCGGCGCCCGGCCGGATGTCGGCGTTCGCGCGCAACCAGATCCGTCCGCCGGACACCGGCGCGCTGGCGATCTCGATCCCGGTACTGACGGTGTCCCAGTTGGTGCCCATGGCCAGGCCGTTCGTCATGACCACCCGGGTGGCGCCGTTGTCCCTGCGGACTCCGATCCACGCCGAACTGTCACGCAGCATGGCGAGCCCGGCGCGGTCGCCGTCGCGCATCGTGGAGTAGTCCAGCTCGATGGTGCCCGTCGACGTCGGGCCCTGGATCCGGTGGGTCAACGTGTTGCGGGCCCGGTAGAGGTCGTTGGTCACCGAGGCGGTCTGCAGGCGCAGTCCGTCGCTGACCGACCATCGACTGTTGTCCGGGTTGTGGTTCCACTCGTACTGGACGCCGAGCGTGGTTCCGGGGAAGGTGTCGGTGCCGGTGAGCGGCTTGACCGGCCGCGTCGGCAGGGGGTTGGGGTAGTTCAGGCCCCAGGAGCCGTTGACCGTCTGCACCTGGGGCCAGCCGTCGCTGGTCCAGGTGATCGGCGCCAGGGTCGGCATCCGTCCGCCGGGGTACGCGTCGGTGAACGCCATGTAGTACCAGGCCCCGTTCTGGGTCTGCACCAGCCCGCCCTGGTGCGGCACGCCACCGCCGGAGATCGGGCCCGGCATGTTCAGCAGCACCTGCCGCTGTTCGTAGGGGCCGAAGGGACCGTTGGTCGACTTGAGCACGTACTGACCGTTGGCCGGTCGGGTGAGCCAGATGTAGTAGGCGCCGTTGCGCTTGTAGAAGCGCGCTCCCTCGAGGGTGCCGATGCTCGACGGGGTCTGGTAGACCTGCTGGGCCCGCACCTGGCTGCGTCCGTCGGCGGAGAGCTGGGCCACGCTGATCGTGCCGTTGCCGTACGCGACGTACATCGTGTCGTCGTCGTCGACCAGCAGCCCCGCGTCATAGTAGCAGTTGGGGATGGTGGTGAGCCGACTCCAGGCGCCGTCGACGGCGGAGGCGGTGTAGATGTGCGTCTGGGCGAAGTCGATGCACCCGGCCCAGTAGAAGGTGCGGTTGCTGGGACGGTAGTTCAGCGTCGAGGCCCAGATGCCGTCGACGTACGCGTTGGCGCCGTTGGCCATGTCGTACTTGCCGCCGAAGTCCAAGCGGGGCACCGAGTGCCCGGCGAACTCCCAGTTGACCAGGTCCCAGGAGCGCAGCACCGGGGCGCCGGGCGAGTAGTGCATGGTCGAGGCGGACATGTAGTAGACGTCGCCGACCCGGATGATGTCGACGTCGGCGAAGTCCTGCCAGACGACCGGGTTGGTGAAGGTGCCGGTGCCCGGGTTGCCGGTGTCACCGACGCGTACCAGCTGCCACTGCTGGTGGGTGCCGTTGAAGTCGTCGTACTGGACCACGTTGCCGCCGTCGGCGGTCGAGGCGTTCTGCACCTCCACCGCCCGGTTCGAGTTGCGGTTCACCAGCCGGACGTAACCACCGGCCGAGTCCACCAGCCGGAACTGCTGGTTGGCGCCGTTGTGGTCCGCCCACTGCACGATGCCCGCGCCGTTGGCCGTCGAGGCGTTGTAGACGTCCAGCACCTTGCCGGAGTGCCGGGACCGCAGCCGGTAGTACCCGCCACCGGAGTCCACGAACTGCCACTGCTGCCACGCGCCGTCGTTGCGGGACCACTGGGCGATCCGCGCCCCGTCGTTCGTGGCTCTGTTGTAGACGTCCAACGCCTTGCCGCTGTTGCGGTTCACCAGCACGTACCACGCGCTGGTGTCCACCGTCGCGGCCGAGGCCGGCGACGGCGCCACACCCGCCAGGGCGCTGCCCACCAGCACCACCGCGAGCGCGGCGGCGACCCGCGACAGCCAGCGGCGGCGCCGGTACGCGGCCCCTCCGGACCTACCGATGGCAACCATGATCCTCCTCAGGTGATGACGGGAACCGGAAGCGGTCGGCGAGCCGCCAGCCGGGCCGCGGACCTGCCACGGCACGGATCGACGAGGCCAATCGTGTGATCGTTCACAACGGCGCACCTGCCCGGGGGTGCGCGAAACTCGAACGACTACATCGCGACGATCCAGAGCCCGGCGGGGCCTGGAGTGCCGGTCGCCTTACCCATCGACTGTGAGCGATAACATGGCCGACGTCAAGACGTAACACAGACGGCGGGACACCCCGCCCACACAGCCGGATGGTCCACCCCGACCCGGGGTGGACCATCCGTGTCCGTCGATCTATAGCTGGCGCGTCAGAAGCCCCGGGCGAGCCGGTAGTACGCCTGGTTCCACCGGATCTCGTCGGCGAAGCGGCGCGGCTCGGTGTCCGCGTCGATGACGACCAACTCGGTGTGGGTCATCTCGGCCAGGTCGCGCAACTCCTCGACACCGACGGCCTGGGACAGCACCGTGTGGTGCGGCGCGCCGGCGGTGATCCAGGCCTCGGCCGAGCCGGGCAGGTGCGGCCGGGGTCGCCAGACGGCCCGGGCCACCGGCAGCCGGCGCAGCGGATGCGGCGGCGAGACGACGTCGACCTCGTTGGCCACCAGGCGGAAGCGCTCCCCCATGTCGGCCAGGCCGAGCACGACCGCCGGGCCCGGCGCGGCGTCGAACACCAGCCGGACCGGGTCCTCGCGGCCGCCGATGCTCAACGGGTGGATCTCCGCCGTCGGCGTGCCCTGTGCGATCGTCGGGCACACCTCGAGCATGTGCGCCCCGAGCACCAACTCCTCGCCCGGGGTCAGGTCGTAGGTGTAGTCCTCCATGAACGACGTGCCGCCCTCGACCCCGACCGCCATCGCCTTGAGCGTGTGGACCAGGACGGAGGTCTTCCAGTCACCCTCGCCGCCGAACCCGTAACCATCGCTCATCAGCCGCTGCACGGCGATGCCGGGCAGCTGACGCAGGCCGCCCAGGTCCTCGAAGTTCGTGGTGAACGCCCGGAAGCCGCCGTCGTCCAGGAACGCCCGCATGCCCAGCTCCAGCCGCGCGGCGTACCGCAGCGAGTCGTGCCGGGCACCGCCCGGCCGCAGCTGCGGGTCGACCCGGAACGTGTCGTCGTACTCCTTGACCAGGTCGTCGACCTGGGCCTCAGCGATCTGGTCGACGACCGCGACGAGGTCGTTGACACCGTAGGTGTTCACCGAGACACCGAAGCGCAGCTCGGCCTCGACCTTGTCGCCCTCAGTCACCGCGACGTCGCGCATGTTGTCGCCGAAGCGGGCCAGACGCAGCGACCGCATCGCCGACCAGCCCAGCGCCGCACGGGTCCAGGCACCCACCCGGGCGATCACACGCGGATCGCTCACGTGGCCGGCGACCGTCTTGCGGGCCACTCCCAGCCGCGTCTGGATGAACCCGAACTCGCGGTCACCGTGCGCGGCCTGGTTGAGGTTCATGAAGTCCATGTCGATGTCGTCCCACGGCAGCCGCACGTTGGCCTGCGTGTGCAGGTGCAGCAGCGGGGTCCGCAGGGCGTCCAGGCCGGAGATCCACATCTTCGCCGGCGAGAAGGTGTGCATCCAGGCGATCACCCCGACGGCACCCTGCGTGGCCGCGTCCCGACAGGCCTTGAGGATGTCGGCGCTGGATGTCAGGACCGGTTTCCAGACCACCCGGGCGGGGATGTCCGGCGAGGCGTCGAGCTGCGCGGCGATCTGCCGGGACTGGTCGGCGACCTGCCGGAGAGTGTCCTCGCCGTACAGGCCCTGGCTTCCGGTGAGGAACCAGACCTCGGGTACAGGGTGTGTTGCCATGGCGTTGCCTTCCGCGAGATGGGCGGTCACTTGAAGCGGATACCGATGAGGCGTTGGAGGAGGATGAAGGCGAAGAGCAGGCCGCCGATCACGATCCGGGTCCACCAGGAGTTGAGGCTGCCGTCGAAGGTGATCAGCGTCTGGATCACGCCCAGCACGAGCACGCCCAGCACGGTGCCGAAGATGTAGCCGGACCCACCGGTCAGCACGGTGCCGCCGATGACGACGGCCGCGATGACGTCCAACTCCATCCCGATGGCGATCAGCGGCGCCCCGGAGAGCGTGTAGAACGACAGCAGGATGCCGCCGATGGCCGAGCAGAGGCCGCTGACCGTGTAGACCGCGATCCGGGTACGCCCCACCGGCAGGCCCATCAGCAGCGCCGACTGGGGGTTGCCGCCGATCGCGTACACGGTGCGACCGAAGCGGGTGTACGCCAGCACGTACGCGGCGAGGAGGACCACCGCGAACGCGATCAGCACGCTGATCGAGACGAAGTTCCCGCGTGGGTCGCCGATGCGCTGCTGCGACGCGGCCGTCCAGAAGCCGTCGGTGATGGGGATGGACGACTGGCTGATGAAGGTGCACATGCCGCGGGCGAAGAACATGCCGGCGAGGGTGACGATGAACGGTTGGAGTTCGAAGAAGTGGATCGCGCAGCCCATCAGGAAGCCGAGGGTGGGGCCGATGAGCAGCGCGATGACGAGCACCAGTGCCGCCGGCAGCCCGTCGCGCAGCAGCGACGCCGACACCATCGCGGTCATCGCGACGACCGAGCCGACCGACAGGTCGATGCCCCCGGTGAGGATCACGAAGGTCATGCCGACCGCGACGACCAGCAGGAAGCCGTTGTCGATGAAGACGTTGAAGACGACCTGGATGTTGGAGAAGGCCCGGTACTGGGACACGCCGACGCCGTACATCACCAGCAGCAGGGCGAGGGTGACCAGGACCGGCACGTGCCGGCGGGGCAGGCTGGGCCGCCACGCGCGGACGCCGGACAGCGACGTGCTGCTCATGCGGCCCTACCTTTCATTGCGAGCCCGACGGTGGTATTCGTACGGGCTGACGCGGGCGAGGCAGGTATGGCTTTCATGCTGGCTGCCGACCATGGCGAGGGTGGCATCGCCGCCTGTCTCGTCTGCTCTTGCTGACTGCTGATTGGGCTTTGCGATTGATCGCTGTGTAGGGCGTTGACGGCGGCAAGAGCGTGCGCGTGTCCACGACGGGAGAAGGGAGTCAGATGGCGGTCGCGGTTGGTGTGGACGTGGCCAAGGAGTTCCACTGGGCTGCGCTCGTGCACAGCGAGACGGGGCGGGTCCTGGCCAGCCGGAAAGTCGACAACGATCCGTCGGCGATCCAGGTGCTCATCGACGACATCCGAGCCGTGCAGGCCGAGTATGGGCCGGCCACGGTCGCCATCGACGTGCTCGGTGGCATCGCCGGCCTGCTGCAGGTCATGCTGGTCGACGCTGGCCTGCGCCTGGTGCATGTCTCCGGTCTTGCGGTCAACCGGGCTCGCCGTGCCACCCGCGGGGGTGAGCACAAGTCGGATCCGCGCGATGCCAAGGTCATCGCCGATCAGATCCGGCTGCGCGCAGACGAACTGCGTCCCGTCGAACCGGCCACCGAAGCCGGCAGCGAGCTGCGGCTGCTGGTGGGCCGCCGCCGGGAACTGGTGGTCGACCAGACCCGCCGCATCGGCCGGCTGCGGGATCTGCTCGCCTCGATCCATCCCGGTCTGGAGCGCGTCGTCGACCCCACCCACAAAGTCGACACGGCCCTGCTGGCCCGCTACGTCACGCCGACCGAGATCCGCCGAGCCGGCCGACGCCGCATCAGCGAGTACCTGCGCACCACCGGCCGGCACCACAGCACCGTGATCGACGCCCTGGTCGACAAGGCACTGACCGCCGCCGGCGCCCAACACGTCACCGTGCCCGGCGAAGCCGTCGCCGCGGACATCGTCCGCGACCTCGCCCGCGAGGTACTCGCCTGCCGGGACAAACTCGCCGACCTGGACAAGCGCATCCACGACGCTCTCGACCGCCACCCTGACGCGGCCCTCATCCAGTCCCTGCCCGGGATGGGGGCCACCCTCACCGCCGAATTCCTCGCCGTGGCAGGCGGCATCACCCGATTCCCCACCGGCGACCAACTCGCCAGCGCCGCCGGCCTCGCACCAGTCCTGCAGCAATCCGGCAAGGTCCACTACCTGCGCCGCGCTACCAGCGGCGACAAAACCCTCAAACGGGTCTTCTACCAATCGGCGTTCTGCGCCCTGCAACGCGACCCGGCCAGCCGCGCCTTCTACGACCGCAAACGCGCCGAAGGCAAACGACACCACCAAGCCCTCATCGCCCTGGCCCGCCGACGCATCAACGTCCTGCACGCCATCCTGCGCACCCGACAGCCCTACCGACTCACTCACGCTCTCACGGCTTGACTCAGTCATTAGGCTGCCACCTCTTCCTTCTCGCGCGGAGCGGGCGTCGCCCCGGGCCGGGGTGAACGCCGTCGACGGCTGAACTTCGCCCGGAACGCCGGCGCCTGGATGAGGCAGACGGCGATGACGACGACCGCCTTGAACAGCAGGGACGTCTGCGGCGAGATGTCCATGGCGTACACCGTGGTGGTGAGGGTCTGGATGATCAGCGCGCCGAGGATCGTGCCGCTGAGGGAGAACCGGCCGCCGGCGAGGGAGGTGCCGCCGATGACCACCGCGAGGATGGCGTCGAGCTCCACCCACAGACCGGCGGCGTTGCCGTCGGCGCTGGAGACGTTGGCGGTGATCATGAATCCGGCGATCGCGGCGCAGGCGGCGCTGACCACGTACACCAGGAAGATGATCCGGCTGGAGCGGATGCCGGCGAGCCGGCTGGCCTCGGCGTTGCCGCCGACCGACTCGACGATCAGGCCGAGGGCGGTGCGGCGGGTGAGCGCGGCGACCAGCAGGGCCGCGGCCAGGGCGATGAAGATGGCCAGCGGCAGGGTCAGGAAGTGCCCGAGCCCGATCGCCCGGTACGGGGCGGAGTTGATCGTGACGATCTGCCCCTCGGTCAGCAGCTGCGCGAGCCCTCGACCGGCCACCATCAGGATCAGGGTGGCGATGATGGGTTGGATGCCGATGACGGCGACCAACACCCCGTTCCAGGCGCCGAGCACGAGAGCGGCGCCGAAGGCGAGCGCGAGGGCCGTGAAGACGGTGGAGAGGCTGTTCGGGTCGGGCGCCTGGCTGATGACGACGCAGGCGATGGCGCCGCTGATGGCGCAGAGCGACCCGACGGACAGGTCGATGCCGCCGGTGGCGATGACGAGGGTCATCCCCAGCGCGACCAGCATCAGCGGCGCGCTCAGGCGGAGGATGTCCACCGGGGTGCCGTAGAGGTTCCCGTTCTTGACCTCGATGGACAGGAAGCCGGGCCGGTAGATGGTGTTGGCCAGGACCATGACCACCAACACGAGCGCGGGCCAGAACAGGCGGTGGCCGGTCAGCGGACGGAGGCGCTCGGCGACGGCGCTCATCGTTGCACCTCCTCGTTGCTGGTTCCGCTGGCGATGGTCTGCATGACGCGGTCGGCGTCGAGGCTGTCGTCGTTGTCGAGCTGGGCCACCATCGTCCGGTCGCGCATGACGGCGACCCGGTGGCTCAGCCGCAGCACCTCTTCCAGTTCGGCGGAGATGAACAGCACCGCCACTCCCCCGTCGGAGAGCTCCACCACCAGCTTCTGGATCTCGGCCTTCGCGCCGATGTCGATGCCGCGGGTGGGTTCGTCGAGGATCAGCAGACGCGGTTCGGTGATGAGCCAGCGGGCCAGCAGCACCTTCTGCTGGTTACCGCCGGACAGGTTGCGCACCGGCAGGTCCGGGTTCGCCGGCCGGATGCTGAGCGCCTTGACGTACTTCTCGACGAGCTCGTCCTGCCGTCGTCGCGGGATCGGCCGCAGCCAGCCACGGGCCGCCTGCATGGCGAGGATCATGTTCTCGCGGACCGACAGCTCGGGGACGATGCCCTCCGCCCGGCGGTTCTCCGAGCAGAATCCGACACCGTGGTCGATGGCCTGCACCGGGTTGCGCAGCGACGCCCTGCTGCCCCGCACCGCGACCTGGCCGTGGTCGGCCCGGTCGGCGCCGAAGAGCAGTCGGGCCACCTCGGTACGGCCGGAGCCGAGCAGACCGGCCAGGCCGACGACCTCGCCGGCGTGGATACGCAGGCTGAACGGGGCGACGGCGCCCTTGCGGCCGAGCTGCTCGGCGTCGACCAGCGGGGTCTCGTCGGGCCGCACGGCGGTGCGCTTCTGCTGCTCGTCGAGGCGCTCCAGGACGTCGAGTTCCTTGCCGATCATCTTCTCGACGAGGCTGAACTGCGGCAGCTCCTCCGTGCGGTACTCCCCCACCAGAGCCCCGTTGCGCAGAACGGTGATGCGGTCGGCGATGCCGTACACCTGGTCCAGGAAGTGGGTGACGAAGAGGATCGCGATGCCCTCGTCCCGCAGTTGCCGCATGATCCGGAACAGCTGCGCGACCTCGCCCGCGTCCAGGCTGGAGGTCGGTTCGTCGAGGATGAGCACCCGGGCCCGCACGTCGATGGCACGGGCGATGGCGACCATCTGCTGGACGGCCAGCGAGTAGCTGCCCAGCTGCGCGGTGACGTCGATGTCGAGGTCGAGCCGGGCCAGCAGGTGGCGCGCCCGGCGGCGCATCTCACCCCACCGGATGGCGCCCAGACGACGGGGCTCCCGGCCGACGAAGATGTTCTCCGCCACCGAGAGGTTGGTGCAGAGGTTGACCTCCTGGTAGACGGTGCTGACGCCGGAGGCGGCCGCCTGCATCGGCCCGGCGAACGCGACCTGCTCACCGGCGAGGGTGATCACGCCGTCGTCGGTGTCGTAGACGCCGGTCAACACCTTGATCAGGGTCGACTTGCCGGCGCCGTTCTCACCCATGAGGGCGTGGACCTCGCCGGGAAACAGCCGGAAGTCGACGTCCTGGAGGGCGCGGACCCCGGGGAAGGTCTTGCGTATCCCGGTCATGGTCAGGACCGGCTGGCTACCCGTCATCCCATCAGACCTCTTCTGGATGGTGTCGGTAGGAAGGATCGGCACGACGGGCCGGGGCCGCCGTACGTGGACGGCGGCCCCGGCGTCGGGTCAGTACTTGCGGTTGGGCAGGGCCTCCTTGGCCTGCTCCTGGGTGAAGGTGGTCTCCTCGGTCTCGATCCGGGCGGGGACCTCCTCGCCGGCGTGGACCTTCTTCACGAGTTCCATGAGCTGTGGGCCGAGCAGCGGGCTGCACTCCGCGATGAAGTTGAACTTGCCGTCCGCGAGGGCCTGCATGCCGTCCTTGACCGCGTCGACCGTGATGATGGTGATGTCCTTGCCGGGCGTCTTGCCGGCGGCGGTGATCGCCTCCAGGGCGCCCAGGCCCATGTCGTCGTTGTGCGCGAAGAGCACGTCGATCTTCGGGTTGGCCTTGAGGAACTGCTCCATGACCTGCTTGCCGTCGGCCCGCTTGAAGTCACCCGACTGGGAGGCGATGATCTTCAGGTTGGGGTTCGCGGCGATCGCGCTCGCGAAGCCCTCCTTGCGGTCGTTGGCCGGCGCCGAGCCGGTCGTGCCCTGGAGTTCGACGATGTTCACCGGCCCGGTCGCGCTCTTGGTCTGCTCGACCAGCCACTCGCCGGCGAGGCGGCCCTCCTTGACGAAGTCGGAGCCGAGGAACGTCTTGTAAAGCGTCTTGTCCGGGGAGTCGACGGCGCGGTCGGTCAGGATGACGGGGATCCCCGCGTCCTTGGCCTCCTTGAGCACCGTGTCCCAGCCGGACTCCACCACCGGCGAGAAGGCGATGACGTCGACCTTCTGCTGGATGAAGTTCCGGATCGCCTTGATCTGGTTCTCCTGCTTCTGCTGGGCGTCGTCGAACTTCAGCTCGATCCCGGCCGCCGCGGCGGCCTCCTTGATCGAGGTGGTGTTCGCCGTCCGCCAGCCGCTCTCGGCGCCGACCTGGGAGAAGCCCAGGACGATCTTGTCACTGTCGCCGCCGGAGCCGCCGCCGGTGTCGCTGTTGCCGCAGGCCGTCACGGCTCCCGCGAGCAGCACGGTGGCGAAGAGGGAGGTGATGACGCGCGCTGTTCTCCTGGTTCTCATCGGTTCTCCTTGGGTGGGAAGTCCGGGCCGCCGCCTGGTGGCGCACGAGCCGGGTCTGGTGGGGGTCGGGTAGGAGAAAAGGGGGGGGTGCCGGATGAGTGCTGGGGGTCAGGAGGTGCCTGGGACGGCCGGTCAGCCCGACGCCGGACGTTGGCCGTAGACGTTCTGGTACCGGTCGTAGAGCGAGTCGATGTCGGCCTGCGCGATCGGCAGTGGTTGCCCGAGACTGCGGGCGAGGTGCGCGGTGCGGGCGACGTCCTCGCACATCACCGCCGCCTTGACCGCGGCCCGGGCGTCCTTGCCGATGGTGAAGACCCCGTGGTTGCGCATGAGCACCGCGGGCGAGCGGTGCCCGGACAGCGTGCTGACGATGCCCTTGCCGATGTCGTCCCCGCCGATGAGCGCGAACGGGCCGATGGGAATCTCGCCGCCGAACTCGTCGGCCTGGGCGGTCAGCCAGCACGGGATGGCCTCGCCCCGGGCAGCCCACGCCGTGGCGTAGCCGCTGTGGGTGTGCACCACGCCGCCGACCTCGGGCATGGCCCGATAGACGTACGCGTGGGCGGCCGTGTCGCTGGAGGGCGAGCCGCCTCCGTCGACCACGTTTCCGTTGAGGTCGCAGACGACCATGGTGTCCGCCGTCAGGTCGTCGTAGTCGACGCCGCTGGGCTTGATGACCATCAGGTCCTGCCCGGGGACCCGCGCCGACACGTTGCCCGCCGTCCAGGCGACCAGGTCGTACCGGGTCAGCTCGCGGTGCAGCCGGGAGACCGTCTCCCGCAGGGCGCTCACCTGCCGGGCCACGTCGGGGTTCATCCGACCACCTCCAGAACCGTGTCGGCCTGCGCCGGTTGCGCGGCCGCGTTGCGGATCGCCCGGAGCCGGAGCATGACGTCGTCGGCGCCACGGCCGAAGTGGTCGTGCAACGCCCGGTACTCGGCGTAGAGGGCGTCGTACGCGCGGACGTTCTCCGGGACGGGCTGGTAGACGCCCTCGTCGACCCGCCCCATGGCTGCCGAGGCCTCGTGGATCGTCGGGTACGCGCCGGCGGCGACCGCCGCGTGGATCGCGGAGCCGAGCGCGGGCCCCTGGGCGGACCCGATGATGCTCAGCGGCCGGTTGGTGACGTCGGCGTAGATCTGCATGAGCAGCCGGTTCGAGGCGAGGCCACCGGCGACGACGATGTCGGTGACCGGCACCTTCGCCTCGACGAACGCCTCGATGATCATCCGGGTGCCGAACGCGGTGGACTCCAGCAGGGCCCGGTAGACGTCCTGCGGCCGGGTGGCCAACGTCAGGCCGACGATCAGACCGCTCAGGTCGTGATTGACGAGCAGGGAGCGGTTGCCGTTCCACCAGTCCAACGCGACCAGGCCGTGGGCACCGACCGGCTGGGCGGCGGCGAGTTCGGTCAACCGCTCGTGCGAGTCCAGCCCGGCGGGCGCGGCGTGCCGGACGAACCAGCCGAAGATGTCGCCCACACCGCTCTGGCCCGCCTCGTATCCCCAGGCGCCGGGGCTGATGCCGCCGTCGACGACGCCGCACATGCCGGGCACCTCGGCGGGGTGGTTGCCGTTGACCACGTGGCAGGTGGAGGTGCCCATGATGGCGACCAGGCGGCCGGGCGTCAGGGCCTGGGCGGAGGCGGCAGTGACGTGGGCGTCGACGTTGCCGACCGCGACCGCGATCCCCGCCGGCAGTCCGGTCCACTCGGCGGCGCGCGCGCTCAGGACGCCGGCCCGGTCGCCCAGCGGCAGCAAGGGGCCGTCCAGCTTGGTCGCGAAGTCCGCGAAGTCGGGGTGCAGGGCGCCCAGGTAGTCCGTCGACGGGTAGCGACCGTCCTGTCGGATGCCCTTGTAGCCGGCGGTGCAGACGTTGCGGGTCTCGGCGCCGCAGAGCTGCCACACGATCCAGTCGGCCGCCTCGATGAAGCGCTCGGCGCGCCGGTAGATCTCCGGATCCTCCTCCAGGATCTGCAGGCCCTTGGCGAACTGCCACTCGGCGGAGATCTTTCCGCCGTACCGGCCGATCCACGGCTCCCGCCGCTCGTGGGCGAGCGCGTTGATCCGGTCGGCGTGCGGCTGGGCGGCGTGGTGCTTCCACAGCTTCACCCACGCGTGCGGGCGGTGCCGCAGTTCGGGTACCTCGCACAGCGGGGTCCCGTCGGCGAGTGTCGGCAGCACGGTGCAGGCGGTGAAGTCGGTGCCGATGCCGATGACCTGGGTGGGGTCCACGCCGGCGTCGGCCAGCGCGGCGGGGACGGCGTGCCGCAGGACGTCCCGATAGTCCTCCGGGTCCTGCAGCGCCCAGTCGGGCGGCAGCGGGGGTCCGCCGTCGGGCAGCGCCGACTCGATCACCCCGCGGCGGTACTCGTGCACCGCGGTTCCGACCTCGACGCCGTCACGGACGCGGACCACCAGCGCCCGTCCGGAGAGCGTGCCGTAGTCGACCCCGACGACGTACCGGTCGCCCGTTCCGTCCACATTGCTCATGAACACCTCCGCATGTGACGGGCCTAGTGTTAACGCTCACATCAAGCATCGTCAAGACACCAGCCGGCAACAGGTCCGTAACGGAGGGGAGCGGGCGGAGGCCCCGGCTCGATCCCGCCATCACAACCGGTCACCCCACCGGCGGCCGGGCGGCAGGAGCTTACGGCGACACCGGCGGCCCACCCCCGGGGTCGCCCGGCCCCGAGGCGCGGAGCGACGCGGAACGTCGAGCCGGGATTGTTAGCGCCAACAGGGCGAATGCCCGGGTGCGTCACGGACGGCGGACCGGGCGACCCGAGGGGCCGAGCCGACGAGCGCGCGACGCTCCGGAAGGCGGTCTGGCCTGGGCAGCAGCACTCTTCGCCCGGCGCCAACCGACGACCCAGGCACCGCCTGGACCACACCGCGAGATCGATTCAATTTACATTCGTTGATGTCATCGATAACATGCCTGTCATCGTCATGGCACGGACAGTGGCCGCGAACGCCGAGCCGACCCGGGCGGCACGCGACAGATGGCAGGCGGCAGGGTTCGCCCGCCGGTCCGATCCACGGACGACCGATCGATCCGCACGTGACGGTCCGCAATCGCGGACAGGCACCCACGCGTCGAAACCGACCCCCGCTCACCTCTCCCACCGAGGAGGACCCGTGCGCAGACCGAAGCGATGGCTGGCGGCCGTCCTGGGCGCCCTCGTGGCGCTCGGCACGAGCGTCGCCGCAACGGCACTCGCACCGCCCGCGGCGCACGCCCTGAACAACGGCGTGGCCCGCACCCCGCCGATGGGGTGGAACACCTGGAACACGTTCGGCTGCAACATCGACGAGACGCTCATCCGGCAGATGGCCGACACGATCGTCAGCACCGGGCTACGGGACCTGGGCTACCGCTACGTCGTCGTCGACGACTGCTGGTTCGACCCGAACCGCGACGCGCAGGGCAACCTGCAGGCGCACCCGCAGCGGTTCCCCAGCGGCATGCGGGCCCTCGGCGACTACCTGCACGCCCGGGGGCTGCTCTTCGGCATCTACCAGTCGCCGCTCGACCAGACCTGCGCCCAGTACTTCGACGCCTTCCCCGGCTCGACCGGCAGCCTCGGGCACGAGTACCAGGACGCCCGTCAGTTCGCCGCGTGGGGCGTCGACTACCTCAAGTACGACTGGTGTTCGCCCACCGGCACCATCAACGACCAGGTGGCGAGGTTCGGGATCATGCGTGACGCGCTCGCGGCCACCGGCCGGCCGATCGTGTACAGCATCAACCCGAACAGCATCCACGAGAAGACCGGGCCGCAGCGCAACTGGAGCGACGTGGCCAACCTCTGGCGGACCACCGAGGACATCACCAACGCGTGGAACACCGGCCAGACCAACGGCTACCCGATGGGCATCCAGAACATCGTCAACGTCAACGTGCCGTTGGCCGGCTACGCCGCGCCGGGCGGCTTCAACGACCCCGACATGCTGGAGGTCGGCAACGGTGGGATGACCGACACCGAGATGCGCAGCCACTTCGCGCTCTGGGCGATGATGGCGGCCCCACTCATGATGGGCAACGACCTGCGCTCGGCCAGCGCGGCGACACTGGCGATCCTGCGCAACCCGCGCCTGGTCGCGATCAACCAGGACACCCTCGGCCGCCAGGCGGTCCAGGTCTCCCACGACGGCACCCGACGGGTGCTGGCCAAACGGCTCGCCAACGGCGACGTCGCGGTCGCCCTGTTCAACGAGGGCGGCTCCAGCACCACGATCTCCACCACGGCGGCCGCCATCGGCAAGACCGGCAGCTCGTTCACCCTGCGCGACGCGTGGACCGACGCGACCTCCACCACCGGCGGCTCCATCTCCGCGAGCGTCCCGGCACACGGCACCGTGGTCTACCGGGTCAGCGGCGGCGGCACCACCGACCCGCCTCCGCCCACGACGTTCCGGCTGCGCAGCGAGTCGGCCGGGCGGTGCCTCGACGTCGACAACGCCAACACCGCCAACGGCACCGGCACGCTGGTCTGGGACTGCCACGGCAACCCCAACCAGCAGGTCAGCCAGGTCGGCCAGACGCTGCGGATCCTCGGCAAGTGCCTGGACGTGCCGACGAACGCCGCCAACGGCACCCGGGTGCAGATCTGGGACTGCAACGGCGGCACGAACCAGCAGTGGACGTTCAACGGCAACGGCACGATCGGCAACGTCCGCTTCCCGTCGCTGTGTCTGGACGTCAACAACGGCGGCACCGCCAACGGCACCACCGTGATCCTCTGGTCCTGCCACGGCAGCGCCAACCAGCGTTGGACCCGGGTGTGACCGGACGCTGGACGGCGGTCGGGTGGCGGACTCTCCCGCCACCCGACCGCACCGGCTCGGGTCCTACCCGCTCAACGGCTACCGGCGGCCCGGCGCTTGTTGTAGACGTCGAACGCCACCGCGACGAGCAGCACCAGGCCCTTGACCACCGACTGCATCGACTGGTCGACGCCCATGAGCTGCATGCCGTTGCTCATCACCGCCATGATCAGGCCACCGACCATCGCGCCGACGACGGTGCCGACGCCGCCGGTGACCGCCGCACCGCCGATGAAGGCCGCGGCGATCGCGTCCAGTTCGAACATGTTGCCGGCGGCGGGCTGGGCACCGTTGGACCGAGAGGAGTAGATGACACCCGCGACCGCGGACAGGAAGCCCATGTTGACGAAGATCCAGAAGTTGACGGTCTTCACCTTGACACCGGACAACATGGCCGCCGGAAGGTTGCCGCCGATGGCGTAGACCTGGCGGCCGAAGACCGCGCGCCGGGTGAGCAGCCCGTAGACGAGCACCAGCACCGCCAGGATGATCAGCACGATCGGCAGGCCGCGCGCGTGGGCGAGCTGCCAGGCGAAGTACATGACCACGGCACCGACGAGGACCACCCGCGCGACGAACAGCGGGAAGGACTCCACCGGCTGCTCGTAACGGATGCGCGCCACCCGGGTCCGGAAGACGCTCACCGCGTAGCCGGCCACGGCGAACGCCCCGATGAGCAGCGTGAAGGCGTCGAAGCCCTGGCCACCCAGCAATCCGTTGAGGAAGCCGGCGGCGACCCGCTGGTACTCGGCCGGGAACGGGGAAAGCGAGATGTTGTCCAGCACGCGCAGGGTTAGACCGCGGAACAGGAGCATGCCGGCGAGGGTGACGATGAAGGCCGGAATGCCGGCGTACGCGACCCAGAAGCCATGCCACGCGCCCACGGCGATGCCCACGGCGAGCGCGGCGAGGACACCCGCCCACCACGGCATGCCCTCGCGGATCACGAGGACGGCGGAGACCGCCCCGGTGAGGGCGACCACCGAGCCCACCGACAGGTCGATGTGCCCGCCGATGATGACGATGACCATGCCGATCGCGAGCACCAGGATGTACGAGTACTGCAGGACGATGTTGGTGATGTTGCCCGGGCTCAGGGAGACGCCGTCGGTCAGGATCGCGAACAGCGCGACGATCACCACGAGGGCGATGTAGATGCCACTCTGCCGCAGGTTGCCGAGGATCAGCGTCCGCGGGTTGCTGGTGCCGGTGTGCAGGGCGGCGGCGGGAGCCGCGTCGGCCGCGCCGCTCTTCGTGGGCGATTCGGTGCTGGTCATCCGACGAGATCCTTGTCCTTCGTCATGAGTTCCATGAGGTTCTCCTGGGTGGCCTCACCGACCGGCAGCTCGCCGCTGATCCGGCCGGCCGCGAGGGTGTAGATGCGGTCGCACATGCCGAGCAGCTCGGGCAGCTCGGAGGAGATGATGATGACCGCCTTCCCGTCGGCGACGAGGCGGTTGATGATCGTGTAGATCTCGAACTTCGCGCCGACGTCGATGCCGCGGGTCGGCTCGTCCAGGATCAGCACGTCGGGGTCGGTGAACAGCCACTTCGACAGGACGACCTTCTGCTGGTTGCCACCGGAGAGCTCACCGACCACCGACATGACGCTGCGCGACTTGATGTTCATGTCGCGTCGGCCCTGCTCGGCGACCTTGATCTCCTTGTTCCCGTCGACCCAGCCGAGCCGGGCGAGCTTGTCCAGCGCGGCCGCGGAGATGTTGCCCCGGACGTCGTTGATCAGGTTGAGGCCGTAGTGCTTGCGGTCCTCGGTCGCGTACGCGATGCCGTTCTCGATCGCCTCCGCCACCGTGCGGGCCTTCACCTCCCGGCCGTGGACGAAGAGCCGGCCGCTGATGTCCCGGCCGTAGGAGCGGCCGAACACGCTCATGGCGAGTTCGGTGCGCCCGGCGCCCATGAGCCCGGCGATGCCGACGACCTCGCCCGCGCGGACGTTGAGGCTGGCGCCGTCGACGACCAGCCGGTCCTGCGTCGGGTGCCGTACGGTCCAGTCCTCGATCCGCAGCACCTCGTCGCCCGGGGTGGACTCGCGCTCCGGGTAGAAGGTGGCGAGGTCGCGGCCGACCATGCCACGGATGATCCGCTCCTGGGTGGCCGCGGCGTCGCTCATGTCGAGCGTCTCGACCGTCCGGCCGTCGCGGATGACGGTGGTGGAGTCGGCGATGGAGGTGACCTCGCCGAGCTTGTGGGAGATCATGATGCAGGTGATGCCCTGGTCACGCAGCCGGCGCATGAGGTCGAGCAGGTGTTTCGAGTCGATGTCGTTGAGGGCGGCGGTCGGCTCGTCGAGGATCAGCAGCCGCACCTTCTTCGACAGGGCCTTGGCGATCTCGACGAGCTGCTGCTTGCCGACCCCGAGTTGGATGACCGGGGTCACCGGGTTCTCGTGCAGGCCCACGGACGCCAGCAGGCGGGCAGCCTCGGCGTTGGCCCGGTTCCAGTCGATGAGCCGGCTGCGGCCGCGACGCTCGTTGCCGAGGAAGATGTTCTCGGCGATGGAGAGGTACGGCACCAGGGCGAGTTCCTGGTGGATGATGACGATGCCGTGGGACTCGCTGTCGCGGATGCCCCGGAAGTGCACCGGCTCGCCGTCGAAGACGATCTCGCCGTCGTAGCTGCCGGACGGATACACGCCGGACAGCACCTTCATGAGGGTCGACTTGCCGGCGCCGTTCTCGCCGCAGATCGCGTGGATCTCCCCGCGCCGGACGGCGAGCGAGACGTCCTGGAGCGCCGCCACGCCGGGGAATGTCTTGGTGATGTTACGCATTTCGAGGATGTTCTCGCCCATGGGAACCGTCCTGCTCGTGACCGTCTGTTCAATGGCGGGGGCCCGGCGGTGAGCGTTCCACCACCGGGCCCGCACGGCCGGGTCAGCTCTTCGCCTGCCCGGCGGCGACCTCCTCGGCCGTCCAGTAGCCGGAGTCGACGAGGATCGGCTTGATGTCGTCCTTGTAGACGGTCTGGACCGGCAGCAGGAACGACGGGACGACCTTGACCCCGTTGTTGTACGTCTTGGTGTCGTTGGCCTGCGGCTCCTTGTCCTCCAGGAACGCCTCGCCGGCGATGACGGCCTGTTCGGCCAGCAGGCGGGTGTCCTTGAAGATCGTGGAGCTCTGGACGCCGTCGTTGATGAGCTTGACCGAGGCGATCTCGGCGTCCTGGCCGGTCACCACCGGCAGCTTCTTCGCCCCGCTGCCGTAGCCGGCGTTCTGCAGGGCGGTGATGATGCCCCGGGAGATGCCGTCGTACGGCGACAGCACACCGTCCACCTTGCTGCCGTCGTTGTAGCTCGACGTCAGCAGGTCCTCCATGCGCTTCTGGGCGGTCTCCTGCTGCCAGCGCAGGATGGCGATCTGCTCGATCTTCGTCTGGCCGGACTTCACCTTCAGGGTGCCGGCGTCGATGAAGGGCTTGAGCGTGTCCATGGCGCCGCTGAAGAAGAAGTGGGCGTTGTTGTCGTCCAACGAGCCGGCGAACAGCTCGATGTTGAACGGCCCGGTCGCGGTCCCCTTCGAGCCGTCCTTGTTCTGCAGGCCGAGGCCGACCAGCAGCGCGTTGGCCTGGGCCACGCCGACCTTGTAGTTGTCGAAGCTGACGTAGAAGTTGACGTTCGGGCTGTCCCGGATGAGCCGGTCGTAGGCGATCACTGGAATCTTGGCGTCCGCCGCGGCCTGGAGCTGGCTGCTGAGCGCGGTGCCGTCGATGGCCGCGATGATGAGGACGTCCGCACCCTGGGTGATCATCTGGTCGACCTGCTGGGACTGGGTCGGGATGTCGTCGCCGGCGTACTGGAGGTCGACCTTGTAGCCCTTGGCCTGCAGCTTCTCCTTCACCGCGTTGCCGTCGGCGATCCACCGCTCCGAGGTCTGGGTCGGCATCGAGACGCCGATCGTCAGGTCACCGGGCTGGTTCCCCCCGGTGTCGCCGCCGCCACCGGCTCCCTCGCCACTGCAGGCGGCCATGCTGATGGCAAGCGCCGCTCCAGCGGCGACGGCCAGAATTCGTCTGCGCACAGCTTCCACTCCCTCCGCACCCGAACGCACAGGTATCAGTCCCGGCGAGTGTTAACGCTCACAACATGATCGTCAACCGCCATCGCGAAATACGCACGTCTCGTTCTCGTAACAAAGGCCGCCGCCGCGCCGACGCCCCGCGTCCCGGCAGGCAACAGGGTGGAGCCCCTCCGCGCGGCACCACCTCCTCGACCACCGCGCGAGCGCGCCGCGGCCCGCGTCGACCCCGCCGCATCACGCCCCCACCGTCCACGATCGAGGTGATTTGACACCGGCCGACCGCCCGGGCGGACCCCGTTGACGAGCCCCACCACGCTCAGTACCGCGCATCGGGGATGATGAATGTCATCGTTGATACAACGATGCTGCGCTGACGTTACAGCGCTGATCTGCCCATCGGGCATCAGTCCTGCTCACCCCGTCGGGAAACCGCCCTCGGAGAGCATCCATAGACGAGTGTTAGCGATAACACGCCCGCTCGGGGCAATGATCCCCCGACGCGAGGCGGGATCCGCCGGGCACACCGCCCGACCACCCCCAGGAGCACACCGTGCCACCAACCGAACCAGCCCACCACACCAGCAGACTCCGGCGCGCCGTCGCCCTGGCCGCGGCCATGGTCTGCGCCGTCGCCCTGCTACCCGGCACGGCTAAGGCCGACAACCCGATCCTGCAGCACATCTACACCGCCGATCCGGCTCCTCTGGTCCACAGCGGCCGGGTCTACCTCTACACCGGACACGACGAGGACGGCTCCACATACTTCACCATGCGTGAGTGGCGGGTGTTCTCCTTCGCCGACCTGGTGAACTGGACCGACCACAGCGCCCCCATGAGCTTCGCGACCTTCGCGTGGGCCGACGCCAACGCCTGGGCGGGCCAGGTCGCCTCCCGCAACGGGAAGTCGAGATACGGCTCGACAGCGCCAGCGGCCCGGTCGTCGGCACCTGCGTCGTCGGCGGCACCGGAGGATGGCAGACCTGGACGACCAGCAGCTGCGGGGTCAGCGGCGCGACCGGCACCCACGAGCTGTACCTGCGTTTCACCGGTGGCAGCGGGATCCTGTTCAACGTGAACTCGTGGCAGTTCAGCGGCGGCGCCGCGGCCACCGCGTACCGGATCGTCAACCGCAACACGGACGGCTACCACCAGCAGGTCAATGCCAACAGCGGCAAGTGCCTGAACGTGGCGGGTGGCTCGACCGTCGCGGGCGCCGCCCTGGAACAGCGGACCTGCACCGCCGCGATCAGCATGCAGTAGTCGCGCGCCTGACGTCCACGGCGGGAGGGCGGAGCGCACGCTCCATTCTCCCCCGCCGGTCGGTTCGCGTCTGCCCCCGCTCGCTCCGGTCGACGACCCCGACGGCGGACCCAGTCGGCTCACCGGGCCGGCTCACGATCCAGGGCGTAGACGCCCAGCGCGGCGACGATGAGTCGGGCCGACCCCGGCTCGTCGGATGAGCGGCGCTCGCGTACGGAAGTACTAGGCTGACGCGCATGTCGCGGAGGTTGCGGTGATCGACCTGGGTGACCCGGATCGCCAACCGGCGCGGTCCGACGCCACGAGTCCCGGCCGCCACCTGGCCCGGCGAGCGATGATGCCATGGCTCGTCGTCGCGTTCGTGACCGGCGTCGCGATCGGCGGAGTGGGTGTCGACCAGCTGCGGGACTCGCGGGACGAAAGGGAGCAGAACGCCGTGATCGCCCTCGCGGCGTTCCCCGAGTCGGCCGAGACCGGTGGCGGTCTCGCCCAGGGATGGGCCCGCCTGGTGACGCAGATGCGGCTGGTGAACGGCGGCCCGGCCCCGATCACCGTCCGAGCGGTGCGTATGGAGAGCCCGGGCGTGACGATTCGCGGCATCGGGCCGCCCCCGGTGGTACCCGCGCGCGGCGTCGGACTGCTCGTCGTCGAGCTGGGCGTGGAGTGTGCGACCCCGCTCCAGCCCGAGCCGCTGTCGATACGGTTTACCGTCGAGACCACCGACCGGCACGTCAGCGAGGTCGACCAACCGATCGTCCTGGTCCGCAGCGAGTGGGAACGCGACGCTCGGGCCGTCTGCGAGTCCCCTGGATAGCCGCCTGAGACGGGTCTCCCCCGTCAGACGGACGATCGGCGCCGGAGCGCGCCGACCTCTTCGAGGATCTCGCGATCCGTCGGGACGACGAGGGCCGTCCGCCCGGTCGGGCCCCGCTCGACCGCCACCATCCCCAGCGCGACGACCAGCGCGGCACGGAGGTCGCCGAGTTGCTCGGCGGGCTCCCCAATGGGATCCGCGTCCCCGGCCCGCAGGCGCACGACCTCGTTGACCTCGTGGAGTGCGCCGACAAGGCTCTCGCGATCGGCGTCCTTTTCGTCGGCCAAGGCGGAACTGAGGCGTACCACCGCCCTCGCCCGGCCGATGCCGACGTCCAGCACGTCGCAGAGGACGGCGACGCACTCGATCGCACTCAGGCCGTCATCGTTCCGCAGCGACGCGAGCACGGAGTCGAGGCCCTCCCCCGCGTTGAGCCGCTCTCTCGCACGATCGACCAGGCGCTGCTCGTTCCGCATCGGCCAATCCTCACACCTCGTCGCCGGGTGCGGGACGTACGGCACTCGGCCGGCCCTCACCGGGCCCGGTGCTGGTGGGGACCGGTCTCGCCCCCGTCTGGTCTCAGCCGCCCAGACCGAGCTGGGGATACAGGGCGTCGGGGGCGGGCACCGCGGGCTCCGGCCGGACGACGTCGACCGGTACGCCGAAGTCGCTGTAGCGCACGGCGGCGCCCGGCAGGCCGTTGGCCTCCGGGATGAGGAACCGGACCAGCCGCCCCTCGGCATCCAGCGTCGCGCGGAACGGCTGGTTGCGCGCGGCCTCGGGGAACGTCCCCCCGGGGGCGTGGCGGAAGCTGATCCCGTTGCCGACGCCCACCCGGTTGACGTCGAGCACCCCGCTGATCTCGGTGCCGTCGGCCCGCGCGGACATGATGGCGTTGATGAGGCGGGCCGAGCCACCGGGGTCGTTCCTGCCCGGCTCGAAACTCAGGGCGAAGTCCGTCGGCACGCGAGCCGGGTCGAGGGCCATCCACTCGTGGCCGACACCCGGCAGCTCCGCTCCCGACTTCAGGTAGACGTCGTCGTCGATCATCCGGATCTCGATGACGCCACCGGGACTCGACAGGCTGGCCATACCGCGCTTGTTGACGTTGTCGACCCGCGACAGGCCCCCCACCTGGCTGGCGATGTCGATGTCGGCGCGGAAGCTGGTCTGGTTGATGAACGCCGTGCCGGCGCGCAGCACGCCGATCGCGTTCCTCGTGTCGGTGATGTCGGCGCTGACGGTCGGCGCGGGGGCGGCGGGTTCGCCCTCCGACTGCACACCGACCGAGCAACCCAGCACAAGAAGTGCTCCTGCGGCAATTCCGATCCCCGTGGCTCGCCTCATGGCCGAAGGGTAGGAGACACCGTCGATTCGCAGGACCGGCCGAAGCGGCATGCGCGCTGTCCGATCCCGGCACTTTCGCCGAGCGGTCCCTTCGTCCGGCCCAGCTCGGTAACACCCGCGTCGCCGCGTAGGAAGAACGGGTGTACGGCGACGAGAGAGGACGGCCTGTGCATGACCCTGGCTCAGTGGAGGATGACATCTCCGGCATCGGCACCGACCCGGCGGCCTTCGAGGTCTTCTACCGCCGACACGTCGACGCGGTGACCCGATTCGTGGCGCGGCGGGTCGACGACCCCCACCTCGCGGCCGACCTGACCGCGGACGTGTTCCTGGCGGTGATCGAGTCGGCGGCCCGCTACCGGCCGGACCGTGGTAGCCAGATCGGCTGGCTCTTCGGGGTGGCCCGCAACGTGATCGCCGACGAGCGGCGGCGGGCGGCCCGCCGCCTGGGGGTGACCGGTCGGCTGGCTGGACGACGGGATCTGGACGCCGACGACATCGCCCGGCTCGAGGAGCGGATCGACGCCGAGGCGGCCGCCCGACGTACCTATCAGGCGCTGCAGGAGCTGCCCGACGGCACCCGGGCGCTGGTGGAACTCCTCGCCGTGGACGGCCTCACCGTCGCGGGGGCGGCGAGCGCTCTCGGGATGTCTCCGGTCGCCGCCCGGGTGCGGCTGCACCGTGCCCGCCGCATCGTCCGGGCCGTGCTCGCCCGCCCGGCCACCACCCTCGCCTGACGAAAGGGAGACGACGCCGTGACCAGGTTCCCGCAGTCCTCGCACGACTTCGAGGAGCGGCTCCTCACCGATCTGAAGGCGCACATCGTCCGGCGGTCCGAGGCGGCTCCGGCGGCCCGTCGCTCCGGGCGCCGCCGGCTCGTCGGCGGTCGGCGCCTCGCCGGGGCGTTCGCGCTGGTGGTGGCGCTGACCGCCGGAGGGCTCGCCGTCCAGACGCTGGGGGTGGGTGAGCAGTCGCCGCCGACGGCCAGCGCCGCGGAGATCTTCCGACTGGCGGCCGACGCCGCACGGCAGCAGCCCGAGCTGACCGCCCGGCCCGACCAGTACGTCTTCACGGAACTGTTGGCGACGATGCGGGAGAGACCGGGCAGCGGCCCGTACACGACCGTGCGGACGCAGTTGTGGCAGTCGGCCGGTGGCGTCGCCTACACGCAGGCGCGTTACCGGCCGGAGAGCGACCCGAACGGATGGGGCGACCTGCGGGAGCTCCGGCTGGGCGACCCCGCCGATCCGGAGAAGGAACTCGACGACTTCCCGCCGCCCGCGTACCACGGTGGCCTGCCGACCGACCCGGACGCGCTGCTGGAGCACCTTCGGAAGAACCCGGTCGACCTGCATCTGCCCGAGGCCGCCGACGAGGAGGCCGTGTACGGAAGTGACAGCATGGCGTACACGACCGCGCGGTCGATGCTCGACGGCTACGTGCCGCCTCGGGCGCTCGCGGCGCTGTTCGAGGTGCTGGCCCGGGAGCCCGGCGCGGTCGTCATCTCGCGGGATGTCGTGGATGCCGCCGGCCGGCACGGGGTGGCGATCCGGATGCCCGGTGTGATCGGGGGAAACTACGACTTCGTCTTCGACCGGGACACCCACGTCTACCTCGGAACCCGCATGTCCCTGGTCCGGGACGGCAGCGAGTCGCTGTACTCGGAAGCGGCGCTGCTCCGGGTCGGCGTCGTGGATCGGCCGGGCCAACTGCCCTGACGGTGGCCGGTTCGGTCCGGTGCTGCACCGGACCGAACCGGCCATCCTGGTGTCAGCTCACCAACTGGTACGCGAACTGCACCTCCAACCCGGTCGCGCCGGCGGTGTTCGATACCCGCAGCCGCAGCCGCTTCGGCCCACCGACGCCGTCGAGGGCGTACGGGGCGGCGAGGGTGGTGCTCTGCAGGGCCGTGTCGGCGCCCAACGCGCCGCCGCCGACCGGAGTTCCGTCGGCGTCCAGCCGCACGCTGCAGGTTCCGGCGGTCAGCCTGCGGGTGACCCGGACGATCCGGATCCGCTGCCCGTCGAGGTAGAGGGCGTTGCCGAAGTCGACGAGGCCGTCGGTGACCGGGCCGTCGACGCGGGCCGTGAGCCAGCCGTCGTACTGGGCGACGCCCTTGTTACCGAAGAACCGGGTCTGCGCGGTCTCGTTGCCGGTGATCTGGTACGCCCCGACGGTGTTGCCGGCGAGGTCGTTGCCGGTGACCAGGACGTCGGAGGCGTCGCAGACCACCCCGTAGTCCTGGCGGGAGATGCCGTCGGCGAGCGAGCCGATGGCGTTGCCGGTCAGGACCACCCGGGAGGCGGTGGAGCGGATGTTGACGCCGGCGCCGTTGCGCCAGGCCGTGCCGCCACCGGCGTACGCCCGGCTGAAGCCGACGCCCACGAGGTCGAACGTGGTGTCGTCGACGACGGTGACGCGCCACTTGCCGTTGGCCTCGGTGGTCCCGGTGACGTCGGAGACGGTGATCCGGTCGCCGGTCTCCCACCCGTGCGGCGCGCCCGTGGTGATCCGCACCCCACCGGACCCGTTGGCGGTGACGTCGGCGATCGGCCGGGAGAACGACGGGTGGGCGGTGCGGCCGTTGTTGCCGATCAGGCAGCCGGTGACGGTGACGCGAGTCGAGCCGATGTCGATGCCGTTGCGGCCGCAGCCGCGGATGACGCTGTTGGTGATGGTGGCGCTGCCGGTGAAGCCGGATCCGATCCGAACGGCGTCGTGCTCGTTGTCGCCGGAGATGTAGGTGTTGGTGAACTGGGCCTGCGCGCCGGCCTCCAACAGCACCGGGACGCCGTGGCCGTTCTCGAATCCGCCGCCTTCGAAGTAGAGGAACTTCGGGGCGGCCTGACCGGTGCGGTTGCGCAGCCAGATGCCGTGTCGGCCGAAGAGCACGGCGGTGGCGATGAACTTGATGGACCCGCCGAGACCGTCGATGACCAGGTTGTCGGTGTCGTTGTTGCCGGTGCCGGCCGCGATGCCGCACTGCACGAACTCGACCGGGTCGGCGCGGCCGGTGTCGCCTGCGCCGTTGAGCAGGATGACCTGCTCGCCACGGAAGCCGTTCCAGACGCAGTTGAGGAAGCGGATCGAGTTGCAGCCGCGCAGGAGCATGCCGTTCCAGCCGTCGCGGAAACGGACGTTGGTGAAGGACAGGAGGTAGTTGTTCTGGGCCTCGGTGCGTTCGGTGGCGACCAGGTACCCGCCGGTCAGGCCCTCGCCGCGTACCTGCAGGTCACGCAGGCCGCCGCCGCGGACGGCTACGAACTGGAGGCCGTTGGCGGCGCCGGTGGCGACGACGAGCTGGGTGGCGTAGTCGACGTTGTCGGTGACCCCGGCGCCCTGGAAGAGGACGGGCACGTTCTCCACCCGTACGGTGTGCTCCAGGCGGATCCTGCCGGGCCCGACCTCGACGACCCCGCCGATGGGCAGGGCGTTCACCGCCGCCTGGACGCGGACCGAGTCGTCGGTGTCACCGACGCCGGTGCAGCCGAACCAGGCGAGGCTGAGCCGGTTGGTCGCGGGACGCTTCCACCGGCCGGTCGCGACTCCGGTCACGGCGAAGACCGTTCCGCCGTTGTCGGGCGCGGTGCTGGCCGCGTCCCAGTAGAGTTCGCCGCCCCCGAGGCCCGGCTTGTCGGCGTGGTAGCCGGTCAAGGTGACCCACTGGCCGGGCGCGGTGCCGGGGGTGTCGCGCAGTTCGTCGACGCTGGTGACGGGCTCACCGAGCGGCCTCGGCCGACGTCGGCCGCCCGCGACGGGGTCCGCCGGTTCGGCCTGGGCGGCCGTCGGGGCGAGCAGCTGGCCGCCGGCGAGGACCACGCCGGCCATGCCCAGCGTGGAGAGTGCGCGCCGGCTGATGCCGGACCGCTCGCTGGTGCCGTCGGTCGGTGTCTGGACGGGTGCGGTACGCGCGTCGTGCCTGTTGCCTCTCTTCACGGTTTCTCCTCCGGTGGTGGGGTGGGAACGGCCGGTGGGCACGCATGGTCTACGCCGGCGCCCACGGGGTGGCGCGGGGCGGCGATCGCGATGCGGCGGGGGCCGCGCGGTGTCAGCCCTTGACCGCTCCGATGACGACGCCCTTGGCGAAGTGCTTCTGCAGGAACGGGTAGACGAGGCAGATCGGGATGAGGGAGACGACGAGGATGGCCATCTGCAGGGACTGCTGGGGCGGTACGACCTCGCCGGGCAGGTCGGCCCCGATCGAGGTGTTGTCGACGACGTACGTGCGCAGCACGAGCTGCAGGGGCCACTTCTCCGTCGAGTTGATGTAGAGGACGGCGTTGAAGAAGGCGCTCCAGTAGCTGACCGCGTTGAAGAGCGCCACGACCGCGAGCACCGCGCGGGAGAGCGGCATCATGATGCGGACGAGGATCTGCAGCTCGCTGGCGCCGTCGATCCGGGCGGCGTCGATGATCTCCTGCGGCACCTCCAGGAAGAAGGCGCGCACGATCACGACCTGGAACGCCGAGACCAGGGTCGGCAGGATCAGCGACCAGTACGAGTCGATCAGGCCCAACTGCTTGATGAGCAGGTAGTTGGGGATCATGCCGGCGTTGAAGAGCATGGTGAAGAGCACCAGGAGCAGGATCGGCCGGTGGCCCCAGCTGCCCGGGCGGGACAGTGAGTAGGCCAGGAAGGCGACCACCAGGACCGAGAGGCCGGAGCCGACGAGGGTGACCCCGATGGAGACGAGGGTGGCCCGGGTGACGACGCCACCGCTGAAGATGGCCCGGTAGGCGTCGAGGGAGGGGTTCTCCGGCCAGAGGACGTAGCCGCCGGCGGAGGTGATCTGCTCCTGGTCGGCGAGGGAGGTCGAGATGACCGCCAGGAACGGCGCGACCACCAGCGCGCAGCTGATCAGCAGGACCACACCCTTGAGACCGCGGACGGCCAGGTTCGGCGGGGCGGCGCCGTTGATCGACCGGGGTCGGCCGGCCCGGACTGCGCGCGGCCCCGGCGGGCTGGGACGGTGTTTCGTCGAGGTCACCATTTCGCGTACAGGCCCCTCTCCCCGAACAGGTGCGCGACCTTGTTCGCGCCGAGCACGAGGATCGCCCCGACCAGGCCCTTGACCAGGCCGACGGCCGCCGAGGTGCCCCAGTTGCCGCCGACGATCCCGTAGTTGTAGACGTAGGTGTCCAGCACCTCGGACGCCTCCAGCCCGACCGGCCCCTGCTGCAGGAAGATCTGCTCGAAGCCGACCGAGAGCACGTCGCCGAGCTTGAGGATGAACAGCAGGATGATGACCGGCCGGATGGCCGGCAGGGTGACGTGCCAGAGTTGGCGCAGCCGGCCGCCGCCGTCGACGGCGACGGCCTCGAAGAGCTCGAGGTCGACCCGGGAGATCGCGGCGAGGAAGATGATGGTCCCCCAGCCGGCGTCCTTCCAGATCACCTGGGAGGTGATCAGCGCGAGGAACAGGTCCGGGTCGCCGATGACCTTGATGAGCGGCAGGTCGTGCATGCGGGCCCAGGTGTTGTAGAGGCCCGCGTTGCCGAGCATGTGCTGGAACAGCGCCACCACGATCACCCACGACATGAAGTGCGGCAGGTAGAGGATCGACTGCACGACCCGCTTGATCCGTTCGCTGAGCAGGCTGTTCAGCAGCAGGGCGAGGGCGATCGGCACCGGGAAGACGAGGGTGATCTGCAACAGCGAGATGACCAGGGTGTTCGTGAGCGCGTTGAGGAACGCGGGATCGCCGTTGACGATGACGGAGAAGTTGTCGAAGCCGACCCAGGGTGCTTCGCCGATCGTCAGGTAGGGCTGGTAGTCCTTGAAGGCGATCACGTTGCCGAGCAGCGGGACGTACTGGAACAGCAGGACCAGGAGCACCCCGGGCAGCCCGAGCAGGAGCAGGAAGCGATCCCGTTTGAACCGCTGCCAGCCGGAGAGCCGACGGGCCGGTACCGCGCGGGTCGGCGGCGGAGGCGTGTCGGTGGTGCCCGGGCCCTCCGTCGGGCGGTCGGGCCCGGACCCGCCGGCCGGGGCGTGCGGGCCAGCCGTCGGGCGCCCGGGCACCACACTGGAAGCCATCCTCGTTCCTCCGTTCCTCGTCGACGACCCCGGCGTACGCCGGGGGTCACCCCTGCTTGGCCCGGGCCGCCTCGTAGTCGGCGCGCATCTGGTCACCGCCGGCGCGGCGCCACGCCGTCACCGCCTCGTCCCAGTGGTCGAGCGGCTTGCGGCCGGAGACGATGTCCAGCTCGGCGTTGTCGATGATCTTGCTGAGTTCGCCGGCCTTGTCGAGGGCGACGTCCGAGTAGAGCGACTCGGCCGGGTTGCGGACGATCCGCGGGACGACCTTCTCCTGGTAGGCCCGCTGGGCATCCACGCGGGACCGGTCGCCGGGCCCGAGCACGTGCGGCGCCTCGGCGATGTACTCCAGCGGAAGCTTCACCTCGGTGTTGCCGAGGCCGGTCCGCACCGGGACGTCGCCCTGCCAGGTGTAGTGCTGGCCCTCGACGCCGAAGCGGCGGAACATGTACTCGCTGGTGCCGATCGGCGCCGCGAGCCAGTCGCAGATGCCCAGCAGCTGCCGCAACCGGTCGGCGTTGGTCTTCTTGAACGCGGTCAGCGCGAAGATGGCCGTGCCGGCGCGGCTCGTTCCGGCGCCGCCGTCGTAGCCGGGCGCAACCATCCCACCGACCTCCACCGAGTAGGTCGTGGCGAGGGTGTCCCAGGCGGCGTAGCCCTCGGCGATGATCGCGACGGTGCCCTTGCCGAACAGCTCGCGCAGGTTCAGCTTGCCGCCGACCGAGTCCGGGTGGAACAGGCCCTCCTTGTACATCTCGGTGGCCCGGGCGATGGCCTGCTTGCGCTGCTCGGTCTCGAACTCGGAGACGAACTTGCCGCCCTGCTCCTGCCAGAGGTTGGGCACGCCCAGCATGTTGCCGACGAACTCGATGACCCGTTTGGGATTGCCGAACGCCCAGCGGTTCGCACGGGGGTCGGTCAGCCCTCGGGCCAGTTGGAGGAAGTCCTGGTAGTTGCCGGGTTCCGGGTTCAGGCCCCGCTGCCGGATGAGGTCCACGCGGGAGAACGGGATGGTCCCGACGACCGCTCGGGGGATCGGGATGGCGTAGACGCCGGAGCTGAAGGCGGTGGCCTGCCAGGAGTCGGTCGGGATGTTGGCCAGTGACGGGAAGTCCTTGATGGCGCTGCCGGAGACCAGGTCGCTGAGGTCCGCGCAGAGTCGGGTCAGCACGTCCGCCCGCCGGGTCAACCGGGCCGAGATCAACATCATGTCGGGCAGGTCGCCGCCGGCGATGACGGTGGAGAGCTTGTTGAGGTAGTCGGCGGAGGGCGTCATGGTGATGTCGAGGGTGGCGCCGACGCGGGTGTTCAGCTCCTGCCAGAACGCGTTGCTGCCGGCCGCGGGCGGCACCGGGTTGAACATGTTGGTGAGGATGCTGACGTTGCCGGCGCCCGCGCCGGGCTTGGCCCGGTAAGCGTCGACGAGCCGGCGCGGGTACTGGTAGTAGCCGGCCATCAGGCCGTCGGCGGACGCCGGCAGGTCAGGCTTGACCAGCTGGGACGGGATGTAGTCGGGAAGCTTCGCGGTGGCCGGGCCCTTCGGCCCGGCCACCTCGGTCGAGCCGCATCCCGCCAACAGGCCGCCGGCACCGGCGGCGAGGGCGGCGCCTCCGGTCAGCGTCAGGAAACGGCGTCTGCTCAGGTTCGGGTCACGCATGGCCGACTCTCCAATCAGGGTGTCGCGGTGGGGTGCGGGACGTGCAGGATGAGCGAGAGGACCTGCCACGGCGCCAGCTCCACGCTCAGTCGACCGTCCTGGTCGGGAGTGAGCCGCTCGATCTCCCGCTCGTCGGCGTGACAGCGCACCGCGTGGCCGGCGTTGCCCGCCGGATGGCGCGGCCGCAGCCGGGACGACCGGCCGGAGAGGTCTTGGAGGCGCAGCAGCAATCCGCCGTCACGGGCGGTGGCGACGGTGGCGTGGACGTGGTCCGGCAGGTCCAGGTCGAGCAGGGTGGCCGCCGTGGCGGGCAGGGGCCGCGGGTCGGTGTCGAACTTGTCCAGCCGGGTCACCTCGGAGACCGTCGCCGCGGCCCGGACCTCCCGGCCGAACCGACTCGCCCGCACCGGGTCGAACTCCGCCAGGGGGGTGAAGGCGTACCGGAGGGTCAGGTCCCCGTCCTGCTCGGGTGGGGTGTTGGTGGGCCAGTAGTTGTTGAGCACCCACGAGTAGAGGGCGCCACTGCCCGGCGTGAACGTCTCCGCCCAGGTTCCACGCACGATGTCGCCCACGGTGAACAGGGGCGCGTCGGCGGTGGTCCAGGCGACGGCCGGGCCGCCCGGGGCGGTCTCGACGACCACCCCGTGCTGGGTGGTGAACCAGTCGTGGCAGGCACCGGGCGCGTGGTCGGTGGCGGGGTCGACCCAGCCCTGCTGCCGGTCGTAGCGCAGCACGGGCCGGTCGGCGGCGAAGGGAAACGCCACGTAGACCGACTCTTTGGCCAGGACGCGCTCCTTGGTCAGTCGCACCAGCACGTCCACCCGGTCGGTGTGGTCGCGCAGCAGGATGTCGACCTCCACCCGGGGCAGGCTGGGGGCGGTGCCGACGGCGCGCAGCCGCCAGCCGTCGTACGTGCGGCGCACGCCGATCGGACGCATACGCGCGGGGGTGACGGTCAGGTCCGGCGGGTCCACCTCTACCTGGCCGGCGGCCGGCCCGAGTCGGCGCCCGAGCAGCGTGCTGCGGGGGGCGGGCGGGTGGGTGTGCGGCACACCGGAGTGTTCGAGGTGCTCTCCCCTGGTCAGCGCGTCGGGGCCGTTGCTGACGTAGAGGACCTCGCCGAGCCGCCAGGGAGCGGACGGGTCGAGCAGGTCCCGGCCGGTCGGTCGGTGTCGCAGCCCGGTCACCGCGCCGCTGGTGGGGTCGAAGGCCACCAACCAGCGGGCACACTCCAGGGTGGTCGGCACGGCTCGCCACCGGGTTCCGCCGGCGTCGCCGGTTGCGGCGGCGTCGCCGGTTGCGGCGGCGGCGCCGTCCTCCTCGCCGGGGGTGAGGGTGCGGGCGGCGCCGACGGGCAGCGCGCGGTAGCCGAAGCCGGGCACGTCCGGCACCGTGAGTCGCAGCGTCTGGAAGCCGTTGCACTCGCTGAGCACCTCGGTGGGCAGCGGTTCGCCGTCGAGGAGGAACGGCGTGCCCGGCAGCGCCTCGACCTCGACCTCGATGTCACGCGGCCAGACCAGCGGGTTGTGCGTGAGCAGGGTCGGGCCCTGGGTGTGCACCAGCTCGCCGAGTTGACTGAGCGCGCGGCGGCTCTCGTCCAGCGCGGTCCGCAACGCGGTGTGCACCTGGTGTCGCTTCCAGTCGAGCTGGTCCTCGACCTGATCGCCGTGCGGGTGCGCGGTGCCGTGCGCCCAGGTCCAGGTGTGCTCGCAGCCGAAAAGCGCGCCGTCCCAGGCCGCGTCCAGCGCGGCACGGCGGGCCCGGTAGCGGGGATCGGCCAGGGCGACCAGCGCCGCGAGGCCTTCGGCGGCCGGCAGGGCGGCCTGCACCCGCCGGTGCTCGGCGGTGACGGTGGCGCCGGTGCCGACGCCGTCCTCCCAGTAGCTGCCGCCGTCGCCCCGCCAGACCGGCAGCCGGTCGGCCAGGGGCCGGACGGCCGCCAGGTAGTCGGCCAGGGTGGAGACGCGGATCCGCGGGTACGCGTAGACGGCGTTCCACCGGGCGGCGAAGCCGGCGTCGCCGTCGGCGAGGTCCTCGTTGTCGGCGTGCGTGCCGATCACGGGGAGGTCGGTGGGCAGGTAGTCGGGGCGCTCGTAGCGGGCGAGCAGTCGGCAGAACGCGTGGGCGCCGCCGGCGAGCGTCTGGGGGTCGCCGGCCAGGAACCGCAGTTGGGAGTACTGGTCGGAGAAGTGGGCCAGGACCCGGTCGCCGCCGATGCCCTCCCACATCACCGGGCTGGCCAGGTGCTGCGCGTCGCTGTCGGCGTTGCCGCCGCGGTGGTGGTTCTCGATCCCGACGAACGCCGACAGGCCGAGTGCGCGCAGCATCGACGGCAGCGCCGAGCTGTACGAGGGCACGTCGGTCAGGTTGGCGAAGCCGATCGGGACGCCGTGCTCGGTGCGTAGGCGCGCGGCCAGGTAGGCCGCCCGGTACGTCTCCTCGAGACTGGCGACGCCGGAGAGGAAGAGGCTGTGGAAGGCGTTCACGGCCAGCCGTCCGGAGCGCAGCGCGGCAAGCACCCGGTCGGCCCGCTCGGTGGAGCGGGTGGCCAGGTACTCGGCGACCACCAGCGAGCCGTCGACGGTGAAGCCGAAGGTGGGGTCGCGGTCGAGCTGGTCCAGGGCCCGGTCCAGGTTGCGGCTGTGCAGCTCCAGCACCTTGCCCTGCACATCGGTGTAGCCGACGTCGAGGTGCACGTGCGGGATCAGGTGCAGCGTCCACTTGCGGGGTGGGTGCAGCTCGGTGGCGCTGGGCGCGCCGCCGTCGACGCTGACCTCGGCGATGGTGCCGGCGATCGGTTCCGGCACCGGGAACCGTACGCGGACCTCGCCGAAGGTACGACCGGGCCGGTGCAGGTCGAGCAGGTGCCGGTCGTCGTCGAGGCGTACCTCGGCCCGGAGGGGCCACCGGGAGCCCGGGGGCACCGACACGGTGAGCTCCAGCAACTCGTGCAGGCCCTCGCCGGCGGGCAGGAACAGCGGGGTGGCGACGAGCTCGACCGTCGGCTGGGTGGGCGCCGTGTCGGTGGCCGGGTGCAGGGTGAGCCGGTGCCAGGTGATGCCGCTGCCGAAGTGACTGCCGAACTGTTCGCGGTGGCGGCGGGGCCCGTCGGCCGGTTCGGCGGGCACCGGGCCGGTCGCCGCCGCCACGTCGAGGGTGGTCGTGAGGGCGATGGTGTGCTCACCGGGGCCGAGCCAGGCCGCCGGCAGCGGCACGTCGAGGGTGACGTCCCCGGCGATCGGCCCGTGCCGGTAGGTCTCGGCACGGTCGACCCGCCGGACGCGGGGGTGGAACAGACCCCGGTGTACGCCGTCGACGTCGACCTCCAGGTCGGGGCAGGGCCCGTGGCCGGCGGCGAATTCGAGGCGCAGCACCCATCCGGCGGCCGGCGGGTCGCCGGGCGGGATACGCAGCGGCAGCTCGACCCGGTGCGGCTGCCAGCCGGTGGCCGCGTCGAGCGGCCCGGGTTGGAAGGGGGGAAGGTCGACGCCGGGCGCGGCGAGCGTCACCGGGTCGCGGGTGGTCGAGGGCGTGGTGGGGGCGGCCACGACGTCTCCCCTACCGCAGCTCGGGCAGGTCGAGCACGCTGCCGTGTTCGGTCAGCGCGGCCGCGAGCTCGGGATAGCGGTAGTCCTGGACGGGCTGGCCGGTCCGGATGGACTGGGCGGCGAGTTCGCCGCACGCCTCGCCGAGCATGCCGTAGTTGGGCTCCATCCGGGGCGAGGAGTAGCCGACGTGGCTGGCCGAGAAGCAGAGCGGCACGGTGATGTTCTCGATGCCGCCCGCCGCGGGGAAGAGACACTCGGCGGGGATCTGGTAGAGGTCGACCGGGGGGTTCTTCTCGGTGCCGCTGAGCGTGCCCTCGCCGACGATCGTGTCGTCCCCCTCGGCGTAGTACTGCACGACGTGGCAGTCCATGCCGTACTTCCAACAGCAGACCGGGGTGGCGGTGGTGTTGTTCGGCTTGCGCAGGTCGTGCTGGGTCAGCACCTTCGCACCGATCATCCGGCGGCCCTCGCGGATGTAGAGGGCGTGCGGGAATCCGGTCCCGTGCGGGCTGTCGACGAACTCGTCGGGCGGCAGGCCGAAGGTCCGGGCGTCGGCGCGGAAGCTCTGCGGCAGCGACGGGTCGTTGGCCAGCCAGTAGAGCATTCCCTGGTGCCAGCGGACGTGCTCGGCGATGACCTCCTCGCGGCGCCGCCAGGTGCCGTCGGGGTAGGCCCAGGAGGCGCCGGGCAGGTCGAAGCCGATGAACAGGGCCTGGTTGGTCTGGTACTTGCCGTTGGGCAGCAGGGCGGTGTGGGTGACGATCGAGGAGAGCCCGGGGATGTCCCGCTGCGCCAGCAGTTGTCGCAGGTAGAGGTAGCGCTTCGGGTCGTAGTCGTCCGGTTTGGGGAAGGGAATCCGGTCCGCGTCGCGGCTGAGCACGCCACGGAAGTTGTACGCCTGGACCTTGTCGTCGCCCTCGCCCGCCGCCGACCCAGGCGTCGGTCCGACCGGGTAGAGGGTGTTCGGCCGGAACGGCCCGCGCCGGTAGGCCTGGACCGGTTGGAAGCCGGCGTACGGCTCGTCGTAGCGGTCGGCGGGCTCCCGGCCGACGACGTAGGGTACGCCGGCGGCGGCCATCAGGTCACCCTCGTAGGAGGCGTCGATGAAGAACCGGGCCCGTTGCCAGCCGTCCGCGGTGCGTACCGCGGTGATGCGCCGGCCGGTGACGTCGACGTCGGCGGGGCCGTGGATGCGCTGGTTGACCAGGACGGTCGCGCCGGCCTCCGCGATGAGCCGGGCGGCGACGCGCTCGGCGACCTTCGGTTCGAAGCGGTACTGCGCGCCGTCCACCTGGGAGGGGGCGTCGGCGGCGCCGTACTCGGCGGCGATGCCGCCGAAGAAGCGGCTGCGGGTCAGCCCGGCGTGGGCGGCGTCGATGTTGGGACCGTCGGACTTGACCAGGCCGCCGGCCACGATGCCGCCGACGTGTCCGGTCGGTTCCAGGATGAGGCTGCGCAGGCCGCGTAGCCGCAGGCGCAGCGCGGCCATGATGCCGGCGAGCGTGGCGCCGTAGATGACGACGTCGTAGCGGCCGGTGGGGTCGTCGGCCGGGTCGTGGCCGGCGTGGGGTGCTGCCATCGGTCGTGTCCTCCTGCGGTCAGGCCGGGCGGGCGATCTGCGGGCGCGGGGTGCGCGGCAGTGGTGGGGCGAGCAGCGGGGTGGCGCCCTTCGCGGCCTGCGACGGTCGGGTGCGGCGGATCTGGTCGGGCCAGGCGAGCGGGATGCCGAGGGTTCCGCCGAGCAGCCGTTGGTAGTCGGCGGTCAGGGTCGTGGAGTCGGCGACGGCCGCCGGTTCGTGCCCGCCGTCGAGGCAGTAGGCGGCGAGGGCGCCGACAGCTTCCCCGATGCTCCACTCGACGGGGTGCAGCCGGTAGCAGCCGTTGGTGATGTGGGTGGTGCCGATGTTCTTGTTGGCCGGTAGCAGGTTGCGCATCCGCACGGGAATCAGGGCGCCGAGCGGGATCTGGAAGGGATAGCACTCGAGGTTGACGTAGTTGATGCCGGCGGTGCTCGGGTGCAGGTCGATGTTGTAGTGCCCGACGCCGACGGCGTCGTCGAAGATCTCCGAGCCGGCGCCCTCCGGGCGGTCGGTGACGGCGACGTGGTGCTCCAGCACGGTGAAGCGGGCGCGGATGCGCCGTGACTCGCGGACGTAGACGGACTTGGCGAGGCCGTCGTCGGTGTCGGTGAGGTCGGGGCGTAGCCGCAGGCCCGGGTAGCCGTGGCCGCCGTCGGGACGGGGCGCCTCGGTCTGCATCCAGTGCAGGTACGACAGGGACAGCTCCTTGCAGCGGCGCAGCGCGCGCTGGCGGGCGGTCTCGTCGATGTCCGGCCCGACGAGCGGCGCCTCCCAGTAGTCGATGTTGGGCCAGTTGACCAGGGTGATGTCGGTGTCGACCAGGTCCGGCTGGAACTGGGTGCGGGCGCGGATGCGGCGGAAGTGCCACAGGTCCGGGAGGCGCACGGCGTCCAGGTCGCCCTCGAAGATGCGGTTCACCTTGCCCGACATCGTGTGGATGTCGATCTTCTCCCAGGAGAGCTGCGGCCCGGGCCAGAACGGGTCGACGTGGGTCTTCCAGTGGTCGTACGACGCGGGCCGGTCCACCACGTGCTCCTCGCCGGGCCGGTATTCGAGGGGAAAGCACCAGGTGATCGCCTGCTGGTCGGTCGGGTCGGCGACGGGTGCGGCGTACCGTTCGCCGGTCTCGTCCTGGGACTCGGCTCCGACGACGTGTTCGACGCCGGCCAGGTCGAGCAGGTCGCCGAGTTCGGTGGCGTCGGCGACCAGCGCCGCGGTGACGGTGAGCTGCCCGCCGTCGCGCCGGTTCTCCAGGGTGACCGCGGTGATCCGGTCGCCGTCGGTTGCCGCCGCGACCGGCACGTGGTGGTGCAGCACGGTGACGCGGCCGGCGGAGACGTAGCGCATGAGCATCTCGTCGAGGACGGCGACGCCGACGCGCGGCTCGTGGCAGAGTCGGCTGACGTTGCCCAGTCCGGGGTTGAGGGTGGGGTCCGCGGCGGCGGCGTCGCGCAGCGGGTAGTTGCGCCGGTAGTAGTCCCGGATCCGGCCGCGCAGCTCGCGGTAGCCGGGCGAGATGTGCTCGGTCTCGATCCACGGGTGCTCGTCGGAGGGGACGGCCTGGGCGGTGAGCTGCCCGCCGAGCCAGTTCGTCTCCTCGGTGAGGACGACCCGCCGGCCGAGCCGGGCGGCGGTCAACGCGGCGGCGACCCCACCGAGACCACCGCCGACCACGAGCAGATCGGTGCTCAACTCCCGGGAAAACCTGTGCACGCCCATCGCCACCCATCACTCCATGGATTGCTAATATATTTGCGGCAACCACTCGACTGTGGATTGCGGCTACGTTACATCCGTCCGTCAGCGCGGTGTCAAGACGACCGTTACGGCAATCTTTAGCGAAGTCATCGGCAAAGTCTCATTAGCAAATATCAGCACCTATACAGCGGCGTACGCCGATGCTAGAACCAGAAGCCATGACAACCGCACCCGCGCTCCCCGGCCTGCACCACTACCTGCCCGCCCCGTCGGAGGCCGCCGCGCCGCAGGTACGGGAGGCGGACGTCGTCGTCTACGGGGCCACCTCCGGTGGCGTGACCGCCGCCGTACGCGCCGCCCGCGCCGGGCTGAACGTGGTGCTGCTCGCCTACGGCGACCACCTCGGTGGCATGACCGCGTCCGGCCTCGGCACCACCGACGTGGGCCGGGCTGCCACCGTCGGCGGCCTGGCCCGCCGCTTCTACGACCGCGTCGCCGCCGTCTACCAGGCACCGCCCCCGCACTGGGACGTCGAGGCGCGGATCGCCGAGGAGATCTTCGACGGCTGGTTGACCGCCGTCGGCGTGCGCGTGCACCGACGTCAGCGGCTCACCTCCGTACGCCGCGAGTCCGGCCGGATCGTCGAGCTCGGTACCGACGACGGCAACCGCTACCGGGCGGCCGTCTACGTCGACGCCTCCTACGAGGGCGACCTGATGGCCGGGGCGGGCGTCCGCTACACCGTCGGGCGCGAGGCGTCCGCGACCTACGGCGAACCACTCGCCGGCGTGCAACACAGCGTGAACCACCAGTTCGAACGGCCAGTGGACCCGTACGTCCTGCCGGGACGCCCGGAGAGCGGACTACTCCCCGGCATCTCCGCCGACGCGTACGGCACCGTCGGCGACGGCGATCGACGGGTGCAGGCGTACAACTTCCGCCTGCACGTGACCACCTCGCCCCGGCGGATCCCCTTCCCCCGCCCCGAGGGCTACGACCCCGGCCGCTACGAACTGCTCCGCCGCTACATCGACGCCGGCGTCTTCGAGCTGTACGGGCGGACCACCCGCGTCCGGGGCGACGTGTTCGACATGAACAACCACGGCGCGTTCTCCTCCGACCACATCGGGGCGAACTACGACTGGCCCGAGGCCGACCACGCACGACGCGAGGAGATCTTCCAGGACCACGTCCGCTACCAGGCCGGCCTGCTGTTCTTCCTGGCCAACGATCCCCGGCTCCCGACGGCGGTGCGGGACGCCACCCGCGAGTACGGCCTGGCCCCGACCGAGTTCACCGACACCGCGCACTGGCCGCACCAGCTGTACATCCGGGAGGCCAGACGGATGATCGCCGACTACGTCATCACCCAGCACGACGGCACGGGCCGAACGCGCGCCGCCGACCCGATCGCCCTGGCGTCGTACGTGATGGACTCCCACAACACCAGACGGGTGCTCGTCGACGGGCACCCCCGCAACGAGGGAAACGTGCAGCACCCGCTGACCGTGCCGTTGGGCATCCCGTACCGCTCGGTCGTGCCCCGCGCCGCCGAGTGCGCGAACCTGCTCGTCGCCTCGGCCATCTCGGCCTCGCACGTCGCGTTCGCCTCGGTGCGGATGGAACCGGTGCTGATGATGGTGGGCGAGGCGGTGGGCGCCGCCGCCGCGCTGTCCATCGCGGACAAGGTCGCGGTGCAGGAGGTCGACTACGAGGCGCTACGGAAGGATCTGCTTCGATCGGGTGCGATCCTGACCTGGCCACCGTCTGTCTGAAGGAGGTTGACGCGTGACGAAGCCACGCAGCCGCGGCTCGCGCCAGGCGGACGTCGCCCGCGAGGCCGGGGTCTCCCAGTCCACCGTCTCGATGGTGCTCAACGGCGGAGGTGACCTCGGCCGGATCTCCGTGGAGACCCAGCGCCGGGTGCTCAGCGCGGCCCGCCGGCTGCGCTACACCCCGAGCGGGCCGCAGCGGCCCCCGACCGGCAGCCGCCAGACCCCGCTGCTGCTCGGCGTGCACACCTTCGAGCCGATCTTCCCGACCAGTGCCCGGGACTACTACTTCGAGTTCCTCCAGGGCATCGAGGAGCAGGCCGCGACCGACGGGTGCAACCTGGTCCTCTTCACCGCGGCCGAGGACGAGGCCGGCGTCCGGCGGATCTACCGGGGCGGGGTCAACGGGCTGCGGCAGGCCGCCGGCAGCCTGCTGCTCGGTCACCACGCCCACCGCGACGACCTGGCCCGGCTCGCGGCCGACGGCTACCCGTTCGTCTACATCGGCCACCGCGAGGTGCCGGACGCGGAGATCTGCTACGTGGGCGGCGACTACCGTGCAGCCACCGGTCGGATGGTGGACGAGCTGGTCGCCGCCGGCCATCGCAGTTTCGCCTACCTCGGCGAGGCCGTTCGGTACGAGCCCCAGGTGGACCGCTGGGAGGGCTTCGCCGCGGCGCTGGAACGCTTCGGCCTGCCCGTCCCGGTGCCGGCCTTCGACCGGCCGGAGGCGTTGACCGCGCAGTGGCTCGACGGCGCGCTCGCCGCCGGCACGACCGCCGTGCTCGTCGAGTCGGTCAGCCTGTTGCGGGTGCTCGCCGCGATGATCGCGCTGCGTGGGCTCACCATCCCGGAGGATCTCTCCGTCGTGCTGCTGGTCGACGACCCGTCCGACGACGCCGGCGGGCGGCCGTGGGCGGCACTGCACACGCCGCGCAACGCGATGGGCCGCCGGGCGGTGCGACTGCTGAGCGCCCTGCTCGCCGATCCGCACGGCGACTACGAGCGGCAGATCCTGCTGCCCTGCACCCACACTCTCGACGGCACCACCGCGCCGCCCCGCCCGGATCGCCGCTGAGCGCGACGGTCAGGGCAGGGGCGCGTACCACTGGGCGCCGGTGACGAGGATCCGCTTTGACTGCTTGCGGTTCCACTGGACCCGCATGCCGTGCCGGCGCAGGACCGGGAAGACCGTCTCGTCCAACAGCCGTTCCAGGTCGGCCTGGTAACGGGCCTGCTGCTCGGCCTCGGGCAGGGCGTCGTAGGCGGCCTCGTCGAAGTCGGCGGGCGGGTAGGCGCCGTAGCCGAGGTAGACCGCGCCGTTCTCGCTCGCGACCAGCGACTCGGTGTCCTGCTGGTGGTACCAGAGGTAGCCGTGCCAGTGCCGGGAGCCGTCCCGCTCGTCGTGGATCTCCGCCGCCGCGCAGGTGCCACAGCAGCTGAAGTTCTCCCTGGCCAGCACCCCCAGCTCGGTCAGCTCCGCGAAGGCGGCGGTGATGTTGCTCCGCACGTCGCCCCACCCACGCTGCTGCTCCCGTCGGGCGGCCGTCGCCTGCTCGTACGCCGCCCGCAGCTGCTCGTCGGTGGCGCCGTGACGCTCCTCGTCGTCGTCGAAGTAGTCCACGAACTCGTCGGCGTCGTCCTCGCCACGCACGACCCAGTCCCAGATCTCGTCGTCGATCCGGGTGCGGCCGGGCTCCGCGATCTGATCGGTCAGGAAGCGGGCGCCCTCGGGCCGATCGTTGTAGATCCATCCAGTCACGGCGGCGATCCTCGCACGGTCCTGTGACAGCTGCGGTCGATCCCGCTCGTCGCTGCGCGCCGCCGGAGGTCGATGTCGCACTCCCGACGACCTCGACCTCCGGCGACCGGTGTCACTTGGCGAGGAACGCCAGCAGGGCCTCGTTCACCTCGGCCGCGTGGGTCCAGAGCAGACCGTGCGGCGCACCGGCGATCTCGACGTAGTCGGCGTCCGGCAGCCGCTTGCGGAACTCCCGGGCGGTGGCGTCGACCGGCAGGATGTTGTCCGCGGTGCCGTGCAGGATCAGCGCCGGCACGTCGATCTTCTCGACGTCGCCCCGGAAGTCCGTGAGCCAGGTGGGGACGACGGCGCTGGAGGCGTACCACGACGCGCCGGCGGCGACGTTCCAGCTGTTGCGCAGGGCCTCCTCGGAGAGCCGGCTGCCCAGTGTCTCGTCGGTGTTGTAGAAGTTGCGGTAGAAGTCGGTGAAGTACGCGTAGCGGTCGGCGGTGGCCGCGGCGAGAATGCCGTCGAAGACCTCCTGCGGCACGCCGGTCGGGTTGTCCTCGGTCTGGAGCAGGAACGGCTCCAGCGAGGCCAGGAACGCCGCCTTGGCGATGCGGGCGGAGCCGTAGCGGCCCAGGTAGCGGGCCACCTCGCCGGTGCCCATACTGAACCCGACGAGCACGACGTCGGTCAGGTCGAGCGTCTCGAGCACCGTGTTGAGGTCCGCCGCGAAGGTGTCGTAGTCGTAGCCGACGGTCGGCTGGCTGGACTGGCCGAAACCCCGCCGGTCGTACGTGATGACGCGGTAGCCGGCGGCGAGGAGGGCCGCGCTCTGCTTCTCCCAGGAGTGACCGTCGAGCGGGTAGCCGTGGATGAGCACGACCGGCTGCCCCTGACCGTGGTCCTCGTAGTACAGGTCGATGCTGGTGCTGTTCTCGGTCCCGACGGTGATGTAGGGCATGACGGCTCCCTCTGAAACTGCGGAGAACGGCCGTTCTCCGATCTGTGGTCTAGGCTAGAGAACGGCCGTTCTCAGCGCTACTCCCCCGGCGGGATCTCCGCCGTGAGCGTCGTCACCCAGACTTGGACAGCAGGAGGGCACCATGCCGGCACAGACAGACGACGCGACACGCGAGAAGGTGCTGGCCGTCGCCGACCGCCTCTACTACAGCCGGGGCATCCAGACGGTCGGCATGGACACCCTGCGCACGGAGGCGGGGGTCTCCCTCAAGCGCCTCTACCAACTCTTCCCCTCCAAGGAGAGCCTCGTCGAGGAGGTCCTGCACCGCCGACGCCAGACCTGGGACAGCCTCGTCGAGGCGGCGGTCGCCAGCGGCACGACCCCCCGCGCACGACTGCTGGCCGTCTACGACATGCTCGCCCGCTGGTTCGACGAGGACGACTTCCGAGGCTGCGTCTTCATCAACACGTTCGGCGAACTCGGCGCGAGCACCCCGCGGATCGCCGAGCTCGTCCGCGAGCACAAGGCCCAGTTCCAGGACCGACTCGCCGAGCTCGTGGCCGAGGCCGGCGGCCCGGCGGCGCTCGCCTCCCAGCTCGCCATCCTCGCCGAGGGCGCGCAGACCACCGCCGCCATCGCCGGCACGAGCGAGGCCGCCGGCCACGCGCGTACCGCCGCGGAGACCCTGATCGACGCGGCCCTGGGCGCGACCTCCGCCCGGTGAGCAGGCGCCGGCCGGCGCTCGGCTCGGGGCCGACACGATCAGGGGATCGCGCCGGTCCGCCGCCGCGACTCCTGACCGTTTCGTCCTAGTCTCATCACGTTCGTGGCTCACATTCGCATTCCGTGGCCTCCCGCCCGGGCTGTGCTGGCACGACGAGAGGAGGGCGGCGATGAGCGGCGACGCGCTGAGCGGGAAGCTCCACCGACGCCACTTCGTCAGGCTCTCCGGAACCGCCGGCGCGGCGGGGCTGCTGGGCCTGATGGGGGCCGGTAGCGCGCTGGCCGACGGCGGGGAGCCGGCCCCGCCCACACCCGGCGAACCCGGCGCCTCCCCCTGCCCCACGCCGTCCGCCCTCTGCGGTTATCCGAGCGACACCGGCGGGCGGTACGACCTGTGGGACCGCGTGCAGGTCTGCGAGGGCACCAAACCCGGCCCGCCGTTCCCCCAGTGCCTGCGGACGACAGCCACCTACGTCGTCCTCAACGGAGGGTCGGGGTCGAACCACGACTTCCTCCTCGTCCCCAGCTGCCGCGTCAGCGGCATCGAGTGCCCGTTCGTCGCGACCCCCGCCGCGCCGAACTACTGGTTGGAGGCGTGGCTCAACGCCCAACCCGGGCAGCCGGGGCATGTGTTGTATCCCCACGTCGGCTTGGGCGTCAACTCGGCCGACCCGACGATCCGTCAGCAGGACCAGCTGCACGTCCACCTGGCCGGGATCCACTCGGGCATCCAGACGCAGCTCAACAACCACGACAGCGCGATCACCAACAACCCGTCGCGGTGGCGAACCCAGATCGTTCCGATCTGGGGCCTGACCAACACCGGCGCCCCGGCTCCCCGCTCGTACCGCGTGCTGCACGTCGCGAACCTCAACGAGAACCTGTTCACCCTCCTGCGCGACAGCGTGGTGCGGCCCACCGGCTCGACCATGGCGGCGCAGATGCTCGCCGTGACGCCCCGGCTGGTCGGCAACGGCGGGTTCTACGTCGTCAACAGCGAACCGGGCCTGAGCGTCCCGCCCGGGCAGCCCGGCGGCACGGGCACCGTCGACTTCCTGCTCGCCTACGCCTAGGGCAGGTGCAGGGTGGGGCGCACGGGAGTCTCGCCGGTCGGGCCGCCGTCGTGGACGGCCACCGGCGGGATCCCGGACACGGCGGCGTGGGGCGGACGCCGGTCGGCGTCCGCCCCACGCTCATCCCACGCGGTTACCGGGCCGCGCGTCGACGGAACGCGCGCCGGGCCCACAGGTACGACAGCAGCGAGATCACCGCGCACCAGGCCAGCGCGAGCAGGGCGCTGTCGCCGATTCCCGAGCCGAGCAGCAGGCCGCGCAGCGTCTCGATCACCGGCGTGAACGGCTGGTAGTCGGCGAACCACCGCAGACCGGCGGGCATGGTGTCGGTGGGTACGAAGCCGCTGCCCAGGAACGGCAGCAGGGTCAGGAACATGGGCGTGTTGCTGGCGGTCTCGACGCTGTCGCTGACGAGGCCGAGCGCGACCGACAGCCAGATCAGCGCGAACGCGATCGCGGCGAGCACGCCGACGGTGGCGAGCCACTCGACCGGGGTGGCGTTCGGGCGGAACCCGATGGCGAGCGAGATGCCGAGCACGACGGCGATACAGAGCATGGTCTGCACCAGGCTGCCGAGGACGTGTCCGGTCAGGACGGACGCGCGGGAGATGGCCATGGTGCGGAAGCGGTCGACGATGCCCTCGGTCATGTCCATCGCCACGGAGATCGCGGTCCCCTGCGCGGCGCCGGTCACGCTGAACAGCAGCATGCCGGGGACGAGGTAGTTGAGGTACGCGCCGCGGTCACCGCCGGGGAGCCCGGCGCCGAGGGCTTCGCCGAAGACGTAGACGAACAGCAGCAGGAGGACGACGGGGAGGCCGATCAGCATCGCGGTGAGCGAGGGGTAGCGCTGGAGGTGGCGGACCTGTCGGCGGAACATCGTCGCCGAGTCGGTCAGGGTGTGGGCGAGGCTGGTCATCGGTGTCCCCCCGGGTGGGTGTCCTGCGCGGCGGATGCGGTCGTGCCGGTGAAGGCGAAGAAGACGTCGTCCAGGTCGGGCGTGTGGATCGAGAGGTGGTCCACCTCGACCCGTGCGTCGTCGAGCCGGTCGAGCAGGGCCCGCAGCGAGCGCACGTCACCGTCGCTGCTGACCTGCAGGGTGAGGGCGTCGTCGTCGCGTTGGGCGACGGCGAGGGCGCGGGCGGCGGCGCGCAGGGCGGCGGGGTCGGTGAAGCGCAGCAGGATGTGCCCGCCGGGGATGCGGCGCTTCAGCTCGTCGGGGGTGCCCTCGACGACGATGCGACCGTGGTCGAGCACGGCGATGCGGTCGGCGAGCTGGTCGGCCTCGTCGAGGTACTGGGTGGTGAGGAAGACGGTGACGCCCTCGGCGACGAGCCCGCGGATGATCTGCCACATCGCGTGCCGGCTGCGCGGGTCGAGACCCGTGGTGGGCTCGTCGAGGAAGATCAGCCGCGGGTTGCCGACGAGGGTCATCGCCAGGTCGAGCCGGCGTCGCATGCCGCCGGAGTAGACGGAGACCGGTTTGCGGGCCACCTCGCCGAGGTCGAAGCGGTCGGTCAGCTCGGCGATGCGGCGTCGGCCCTCGGTACGGCCGAGGTGGTGCAGGTCGGCCATGAGTTTGAGGTTCTCCGCGCCGGTGAGGAGGTTGTCGACGGCGGAGAACTGTCCGGTCACGCCGATCGCCGCCCGTACGCCGTCGGGCTGGCTGGCGAGGTCGTGGCCGGCGACGCGGATCGACCCGGCGTCGGCGGGCAGCAGGGTGGACAGGATCCGCACGACGGTGGTCTTGCCGGCACCGTTGGGGCCGAGCAGCGAGAAGACGGTTCCCTCGGTGACGGTGAGGTCGATGCCGTCGAGGACGGTCTTGTCCCCGTACGTCTTGCGTAGGCCGGACACCGAGATGGCCGGCCGTGTCGCGGTCGTTACGATCATTGCTCCTCCATCGACAGAAGTCATGGTGTGGGTGCCGGGGGCGCGCGCCATCGCCGGTCGGGCCGACGGGGCGGGACCGGTGTACGGGGGCGCGGTTCACCGCCGGTCAGGGGCGTGTACGCCGATGACCGGATCGTGCGGTGGTGGGATGCGTCAGGCGCGGTGGATCACGATGTCGCCGAACGCCGTACGGGCGAGCACCTCGGTCTTCTCGTCGGTGTCCGCGGGGCCGGTGGCGGCGTCCAGGTCGTTGCGGACCTTGCCGAAGTGGGTGTGCAGGTCGAGCCGGGCCGCGGTGCCCCGGCGGATGCCGACCTCGACGCGGCCGGCTGCGGTGCGCAGCGTCGCGGAGCCGCGGACCACCTCGCCGATGCGGATGTCACCGTTGGCGGTGTTCGCCGTGACGGAGGCGCCGGCGTGCTCGGCGACGATGTGGCCGTTGGCGGAGCGGACCCGCAGCTCGCCGCCGGCGTCGCCGATCCACGTGTCGCCGTTGCTGTTCTTGAGTACGGCCTCCCCGCCGACGGCGCGGACACTGATCTTGCCGGAGCCGGTGGTGATCTCGGCGTCGCCGGTCACGTTCTCGGCCACGGCGGCACCGAAGCCGGTGTTCAGGCGCAGCGTGCGCGTGTCCTCGACCTGCAGGTCACCGGCGCCGGTCTTGAGGCGGCAGTCGGCCAGCGCGCCGGAGCAGTTGACCGCCCCGACGCCCAGTTTCCCGTCGACGTCGGAGCCGGCGGGCAGGTCGACCGTCACCTCGACGGAGCCGGTCTTGCCGAAGATGCCGAAGGTGGGTTGCCGGGGACCGCGGACCAGGAGGTGGCCGGAGGCGTACTCCACGCGGGTCTGCGCGGCCGCGCGCACGTCGCGCTCGTCGGATTCGTCGGCGGGCCGCACGTGGACGACCGTGTCGGCCCGCGCGCCGGCAATGATGCGGACGTCGCCGGCGACGAGTTCGACCGACGCGGAGATCGGGTTGGGGGTGTCGAACGATGGCATGGTGTTCCCCTTTCGGGTGGTCGGTGGGGCTGGTGCCGTCAGCGCACCCAGCCGGTGTAGCGCTGGCCTCCGCTCGGGGCGCCGGAGCGCCGGGGGGCCTCGGCACGCGGGGCCTGGTTGCCGGCGTCGACGGCGGCGGCCGCCGCCCTGATCAACCAGGTGTTGATCGAGACGCCGGCGGTCGCCGCCGCCTGCTCGACGCGCGCCTTGAGGTGCTCCGGCAGGCGCAGGCTGATTCGTACGGTCGCCTCGTCCTCGCCGTCTGCGGGCGGCTGCGGCGGTGGCATCACCGGTGGCATCACGGATGGCATCACCGGCGTCTCGGTGTCGTCGGCCCACTGCTCGGCCGGCGGCGGCGTCACGACGAAGCTCGGCTCCCGGTTGCGCAGCCGCAGGTCGACCGAGCCCGGCGCAAGGTCGCGAGTGATCTCGGTCGCCGCTTCGGAGAGCGCGTCCAGCAGGGCCAGCCGGATCGACGACTCCAGCGCCGCGCTGAGCCGCTCGCCGAGCTCGCGCGCCTCTTCGCCGCCGGCCGCGGCCGCCACCGCGAGGTCGCGTCGGACCGCGTCCACGTACCCACGAAGTTCCATGACGCCAGTATGGCATCACAGTGATGCCATACGCAATGGCGATGGCGCCACGTGATGCCGCCGACGGCCTGAGGTGTCCAATACCCCCGGTTGCGCTGTGCGGGCGTCGAAGCCGCTGAGACGATCCGCAGGTGGGGGCGGAACCGCGCGAGTGCGTGCCGGAACGGCCGACCCGGCGACGTCGGATCGACTGGCGGGTGTGGGCACCCCTCACCCTGCTCACCCTCGCCCTGCTGATCGGTGTCGGCTTCCGGCTCGCCGACCGACGGGACGCGGCCGACCTGGTCTGGGGGGCGGTGACCCTGGCGGCGCTGCTGCCGGCGGCCTGGGCGATGCTGCGGCAGCTGTGGCACCGGCAGTTCGGGGTGGACGTGATCGCCGTGCTGGCGCTGGTCGGCACGCTGCTGGTCCGGGAGTACCTGGCCGGCGCCGTCATCGCCGTGATGGTGGGCACCGGGCGGGCCCTGGAGGGGTACGCGCAGCGCCGGGCCACCCGTGACCTGCGCGCATTGCTGGAACGGGCCCCCCGGCAGGCTCGGCGGCGCACACCCGACGGCGCAATCGAGGTGGTGCCGCTGGACCGGGTCGCGGCCGGTGACCGGTTGCTGGTGGGTCCCGGCGACGTGGTGCCGGTGGACGGCACGGTCGAGGAGGCCGCGACGCTGGACGAGTCGGTGGTCACCGGCGAGTCGCAGCTCGTCGACCGCGCCGAGGGTGAGCAGGTGGCCAGTGGTGTGGTCAACGCCGGCGCCGGCTTCGGGCTGCATGCCACGAGGAACGCGGCGGAGAGCACGTACGCCGGGATCGTCCGGCTCGCCGAGGAGGCGACCGCGCGCAAGGCGCCGGTGGTCCGGCTCGCCGACCGGTACGCGGCCGCCTTCGTGCCCTTCACCCTGCTGCTGGCCGGCGTCGCCTGGCTGCTGACCGGCGAGTTCCTGCGGGCGGTGGCGGTGCTGGTGGTGGCCACTCCCTGCCCGCTGCTGCTGGCCACCCCGATCGCCATCGTCTCCGGGCTGTCCCGGGTGGCCCGACGGGGGGTGCTGATCCGGGAGGGCGGGTCGCTGGAGCTGCTGGGCCGCGCCCGCACCCTCCTGATGGACAAGACGGGCACGCTGACCGCCGGCCGTCCGCGCGCGAGCGAGGTCGTGGCCGCTCCGGGCGGCGACCGGGACGAGGTGTTGCGGCTGGCCGCCTCGGTCGAGCAGCTCTCCCCCCACGTGCTGGCCGCCGCCCTCGTCACGCTGGCGCGGGAGCGGGGCCTGCGACTGGCCGAACCGGCGGACGTCACCGAGGAACCGGGGCGCGGGGTGACCGGCCGGGTGGACGGCCGTCTGGTGCGGGTGGGCCAGTTGACCGGTGAACCACAGGAGTGGGCGCGGCGGATCCGGGAGCGCGCCGAGCTGGCCGGGCGCTCCACCGTCTGGGTCGGTGACGACCGCGGCCCGTTCGGCGCGATCCTCCTCGAGGACCCGGTGCGACCGGACGCCCGGCGTACCGTGCGGCGGCTGCGGGAGGCCGGCCTGACCCGGCTGGTCATGGTCACCGGTGACCGGCCGCGCACGGCGCGACAGGTGGCGCAGCTGGTGGGCGTCGACGACGTGATCGCCCAGTGCTCGCCGCGGGAGAAGGTCGACCGGGTCCGGTCGGAGGCCGGGCGGGCGGTCACCGTGATGGTGGGCGACGGCGTCAACGACGCGCCCGCCCTGGCCGAGGCGCACGTCGGCGTGGCGATGGGTGCCACCGGCGCGACCGCGTCCGCCGACGTCGCCGACGCGGTACTCACCGTGGACCGGCTCGACCGGCTCGCGGACGCCGTCGAGATCGCCCGCTACGCGCGCCGGATCGCGATCCAGAGCGCCGCGGTCGGGATGGGTCTGGCGGTGGTGGCGATGGTGGTCGCGGCCCTCGGCCGGCTGCCCCCGGTCGCCGGCGCGTTCCTTCAGGAGGGCATCGACGTGCTGGTGATCCTCAACGCGTTGCGGGCGCTCCGCGGCGGACTGCGCCACCGCGGCGTGCCGCCGGAGACCCGGGACCTGCTCGACCGGTACGCCGGCCAGCACGCCGGGGTGCGGGAGGCGCTGGCCCGGCTGCGGGACACCGCGGACCTGGTGGCGACCCGCCCGGACGCCCCAGAGTGCGTGCCGGCGCTGCGCGAGGTGCACCGGCGGTTCACCGACGAGGTGCTGCCACACGAATCGGGCGAGGAGCGCCGGCTCTACCCGGCGCTGGCCGGCCCGCCCGGTGGCGACGAGGCGACGTCGACCATGAGCCGGCAGCACGTGGAGATCAGCCGGCTGGTTGACCGCGTCGGCGGTCACCTCGCACACCTGCCCGACGGGCGGTTGCGCCCCGACGAGGTGCCCGACCTGCTCGCCGCCCTGTACGGGTTGGACGCCGTGCTGCGGCTGCACCTGGCCATCGAGGAGGAGGACTACTTCTCCCTCAGCCCCACCGACGGTCCACCCCGTTGACGGCGCACGACCCGGGGGCGGGCCGGGCCGGTCGGCCGGGCCCCACCCCCGGGCGCGGGCAGTCGCGCAGGCTCCACCGCTGGTCGGCGCCACTGCCCCGCTACGCGCTCAGCCCAGGACCCGCCGCAGGTAGGTCAGGCCGTCCAGCGCGAGCCGGTCCTGCGACGGGGCGAGCGGACGCCAGATCGAGGCGGCGGTCGCGATCGTCTCGTTGTCGGCGGTGAACGACTCGATGCAGACCGGGCCCCGGTAGCCGGTCGCCGCCAGGGCGGCGGCGAACCGGGGCCAGTCGAAGTGGTCGCTGCCGGGCGCGCCACGGTTGGTGCCGCTGACCTGGACGTGCTTGAGGTACGGCCCGGCGAGGGTCAGCGCCGCGTACGGGTCGGCCTCCTCGATGTTCAGGTGGTAGGTGTCGAGCATGATGCCGACGTTCGAGGGCAGGCCGTCGATCAGCTCGATGGTCTGCTCGACGGTGTTGACGACGCTCGTCTCGTACCGGTTGAGCGCCTCCACACCGATCGCCACACCCCGTTCGGCGGCGTGGTGGGCGACCGGTGCGACCGCGCGGCGGAAGTCCGCGTAACACTCGGCCCGCGCCGTCGGGGTCATGCGCCAGGTGCGGCCGACCGACGCGTAGACCGGACCGCCGACGCAGGGTGCGCCGACAGCGGCGGCGCTGTCGACGCACCCCTTCAGGTACGCCACGGTGCGCTCGACGACCTCCGGCGAGGCGTCCACGAGGTCCCGTCCCGGCGGGGTGACCGCGCAGACGCCGGCCGCGACGAGGCCGTGCGCGGCCAGCAGGTCGCGGGTACGGATCGGATCCCAGTCACCGGGCTGTTCGATCGGCAGTTCGACCGCATCGAAGCCGAACGAGGCGATCCGTGGGACCAGCTCGACGAGCGCGTTGTCGTCGACCGGCGACGCCCACACCCAGGGGTTCACGCCGATGGCGTACACCGGTTACCTACTTCCAGCGCTGCGGATAACCGGGCAGGTCGGTGCAGCCGCACATCGCGTAGTGCAGCGGCGGCATGCTCGCGTCCAGGTACTGGTCCAGGTTCTCCTGGGTGATGGTGGGCTGGGGCAGCTTCCAGGGGCTGGACACCTGCTCGCCGTCGAGGATCCGCAGCGCGGCGATGATCGGCGTACGCCACTGGTAGGTGGGGTAGGTCGGCGCGATCGCCGTGAGGTTCTTGTCCTTCCAGATCTTCAGGAAGTCGAGCTGGTCCTCACCGTTGATCGGGGGGACGGGCTTGCCCGCGTCCTGGAACGCCTCGACCGCCGCGACGGCGACCGCCCCGGCGTCCATCCAGACGCCGTCGATGGTGCCGTGCCGCTGGATGTAGTCGTCGACGATCTTCTTGGTCTTGGCCGGGTCACCATCGGTGAACTCGACACCGACGACGTTGACGCCCGCCTTGTCGAAGGCGACCTTGGCCGCCGACCAACGGGTCTCCAGGACGTCGACGCCGGGCAGGATCCGCAGGGCGAGGACCTTGCCGCCGGGCTTCATCTTCTGGCTGACGAACTCGGCGCCGACATGACCGAAGCCGTAACCGCCGATCGGGTTGATGAACGTCACCGGGCACTTCGTGTTGACACCGCGGTCGAAGACGATGACCGGCAGCCCGGCCTGGCAGGCCGCCTCGACGGCCGGGGTGAGCGTGGCGGTGGTGTTCGGCGAGACGATCAGCGCGTCACAGTCCTTGCCGAGCAGGTCGTTGATGTCCGCGATCTGCTTCTGGTCCTTGCCCTCGGCGTCGACGTGCACGAACTCACTGATCCGACTGCGCTGCGCCTCGACCTCGGCCTGCATGGTCTTGAACCCGACCTGACGCCAGGGGTTGTTCAGGGCCGCGTTGGAGAAACAGATCTTGTGCGGCCCCTTCTTCTTGAACTTGGCGGTGTCGACCATCGTCGGGTTGAGCACCTGCTCCCACGGCTTGTCCGCCGGGCCGGTGGGGCTGGCGGTGAGCAGCGACAGCTCGGCGTCGTAGTCGGCCTGCACGAAGAACTTCGACTGCTCTCCGGTGCCCGATCCCGCGGCCGGGGCACTGCCCGACGGGCTCGCGACCGGCTCGTCGGTGGCGCAGGCGGTGAGGGACAGCAGGGTGACGGCGGCGAGGGCCGTGATGGATCGTCGCACTATGTTTTCCCCTTATCTCGACGAAGAACGCGTTGCCGAGACCGCCACGGCGAGCAGGATGATCGCGCCCTGGACGGTCGATCTGAGGGCGCCGGAGACGCCGTAGAAATTCATCAGGGCGAACAGCAGTTCGAGGGTCAGCGCACCGAGCATCGCGCCGACCACCGCACCGCGCCCCCCGCCCAGCGCGACGCCACCGAGCACGACCGCGGTGATCGCGCCGAACTCCAGACCCGCACCGGCCTGGAACGACACACCGCTGTAGCCACCCAGCAGGATCGCCGCCACCGCCGCCGCGAGCCCGCTGAGGATGAAGGCGACGGTTCGGGTACGCCAGACGCGCACCCCGCTCAACTCGGCGGTGCGCGGGTTGTCGCCGACGGCGACCAGCGTCCGGCCGAAGTCCGACCGCATGAGCAGCACGGCCGCGACCGCCAGGGCCACCAGGACCAGCAGCGCGTACGGCACCCGGCCGAGCACCGGCACGTCCTCGAAGGCCCGCCGACCGAACCGGCGGAACTCCTCGGAGAGCGCACCCTTCGGGGCACCGTCGGACCACAGGTAGACCGCGCCGAAGAGGATCAGGAACATGCCGAGGGTGGTGATGAACGAGGGCACCCGCAGCCGGGTCGTGACCAGCCCGTTCACCAGCCCGACCAGCGCTCCGAAGACGAGCAGGAGCAGCACCACCGGCCAGGTGCGGGCCGGGTCGCCGTCGATCAGCCGGGCGGCGACCACCACCTGCGCGGTGACCAGGGAGCCGACCGAGAGATCGAACTCGCCCGAGACGATCACGAAGTACTGGCCGGCGGCGAGCAGGATGATCGGCGCCGAACGACCGAGGAAGGACATGAGCGACGGCGGGCTGAGGAAGTCGGGCTGCCGGATACCGACGAGCACCAGCAGGACCACGAGGATCGCGAAGATCGGCAGCACCCCACCGGGGCGGGCCCGGGGCAGGCGCAGCGGCAGCGAACGGGACTGAACGGTCTGCATGGTCAGGAGCCCGCCTTTCGCATTGCCCGCCGGGCGTAGACGGCGACCGCGGCGATGATGATGGCGCCCCGGATCACCTGCTTGAAGAAGGCGTCGACCTCGAGCTGGTTGAAGATGGCGTCGATGCTGGCGAGCAGCAGCACCCCGCCGACCGTGCCGATGACGCCGCCCCGCCCGCCGGCGAGGGCGGTCCCGCCGATCACCACCGCGGCGATCGACTCCAGGTCGTAGAGGCCCTCCGTGCCGACGCGCGGCGCGCCCGAGCCGAGCCGGCTGGCGAGGTAGATGCCGGCGAGCCCGGCGCACATCGAGCACAGGACGTGCGCGGTGACCAGGACGCGGTCGTTGCGGACACCGGAGAGCCGGGCCACCTCCGGGTCCCCACCGACGGCGACCAGATGGTGGCCGAAGCGGGTTCGCGTGAGCGCGAACCAGACCGCCGCGGTCACGGCCAGCAGCAGCAGGAACGACACCGGTACCGGCCCGACGCGCTGGTACCCGAGCGACTGCACGAGCGAGGGCGCGGTGGTGCCCGCCGGGCCGTCGTAGCCGTTGTCGAGGTAGCCCCTGAGCAGCAGCCCGACGCCGAGGGTCGCGATGAACGCGTTGACCCGGAGCTTCGTGACGAGGATCCCGTTGAACAGCCCGATGCCGGCGCTGACGGCGAGCGCCAGGCCGACCGCCGGCAGCACCGCGCCGTCGCTGCCGTTCATCGTCTCGGCGGCGACGAGAGTGCTGAGGCTGATCACGTACGCCACGGACAGGTCGAGCGAGCCGCCCAGGATCACCAGGGTCTGGCCGACCGCGACGAGCCCGAGCCCCGCGGCGACGTGCAGCAGACTCACCGTCGTGGACTGGTTGAACAGCTGACCGCCGTCGAGCAGGACGACCAGCCAACCGATCGCCAGGGTGAGGGTCAGGGCCACGAAAACGCCCGGTACGGGGCGCCGGGCCGGCAGGAGCGACAGGACGCTCACCGGGTCATCTCCGTTCGCGACTGCGGGGCTCGCAACCCCGGCTCACTCCTCGCGCTCACCGGGTCATCTCCGTTCGCGACTGCGGGGCTCGCAACCCCGGCTCACTCCTCGCGCTCACCGGGCCGCCTCCCGGACCGTGCCGACCGCGAGGGCCACGACGTCTTCCTCGGTCGCGCCGGCGGGCAGCTCTCCGGCGATCCGGCCGTCGCGCATGACGACGATCCGGTCGCTCATCCCCAACAGCTCGGGCAGGTCGGACGAGATCATCAACACGGCCGCGCCGTCGCGGGCCAGGCGCCGGATGAGGTCGTGGATGGCCGACTTCGCTCCCACGTCGATGCCCCGGGTCGGCTCGTCGAAGAGCAGGATCCGCGGGTTCACCGCGAGCCACCGGGCCAGGACGACCTTCTGCTGGTTGCCGCCCGAGAGAAAGCGGATCTCCTGGTCGTCACCGGCGGCGCGGACCTCCACCGCGGCGAGCAGATCCCGTACCCGTTGGGTGCGGGCCGCGCGACCGGAGCGGGCCGCGAACACGGCCCGACTGGCGAGCAGCGCGTTGTCGAGCACCGACTGCCGGGGCACGATCCCCTCCCCCTTGCGGTCCTCGGTGACATAGGCGACGCCGGTCCGCATCGCGGCGCGTGGGGAGCGCAGCCGTACGGGCTTGCCGTCCAGCGTGACGTCGCCGGTCGTGAACGGGGAGACCCCGAAGAGCGCACGGGCCAGCGCCGACCGTCCCGAGCCCTGCAGACCGCCGACGCCGAGCACCTCGCCGGCCCGCATCTCGAGGTCGACGCCACGCAGTTTCCGGTTCCCCGCGTCGCGGACGGTCAGTCGCACCGCGCCGACGTCACCGGCCGCTGCCCGGTCCGGGTAGTAGCTGGACAGTTCGCGGCCGACCATGTGTCGCACCAACTCGTCCGCGGTGGTGTCGGCGGTGTCGACGGTGGTGACCCGCCGGCCGTCCTTCAGGACGGTGATCCGACCGGACAGGTCGAAGACCTCGGTGAGTCGGTGCGAGACGTACAGCAGGCCGATCCCCCGCCGCTGGAGCCGGCGCACCAACCCGTAGAGGAGTTCGACCTCGTGGTCGGCCAACGCCGCGGTCGGCTCGTCCATGATGAGCAGTCGCGCGTCCAGGGCGAGCGCCTTCGCGATCTCGACGACCTGCTGCTGCGCGACGCCGAGCCGTCCCACCCGGGCGTCGGCCGGAAGGCCGGTCTCCCCGATCGAGGTGAGCAGATCAGCGGTGCGGTCGAGCATCGCGCGACGGTCGACCAGCCCGCGGCGCACCGGCTCGTGCCCGAGATAGACGTTCTCCGCGACGGTGCGCTCCGGCAGGAGGTTGAACTCCTGGTGGATGATGCCGACACCCGCTCGTTGGGCGTCGCGCGGGCCGCGGAACACGCGGGCTTCACCGGCGAGCTCGACGGTGCCCTCGTCCGGGACGTATCCACCCGAGACGATCTTCATGAGGGTTGACTTCCCGGCACCGTTCTCGCCGACGACGGCATGGACCTCGCCCGGCGCGACGTCGAGGTCGACACCGTCGAGAACGCGTACTCCCAGGAAGGACTTGCCGATGCCCCGAAGGGTGAGCAACGGCGCGGGCCGTGGGTCTGACATCCAAAAGCCCTCACAGACAGTAGCGATTAGCAGGAGCCGTGCATCGCGCCGGACTCGTTCGAGGCGCTGAACCACAGAACTTTCGCAGCGAACTGCGAGGGCTTACGTCTTTTCGGAGCAAACATTCGCTTGACACCGACGAAACATCACACGTATGAAGATAGATGTTTGGATGCGGGTCCGCAATCCTCCACCTGAGCCGACTGCCAGGCCCGCCGCTCGATCGGCACCGGCGCCGCGCCGAGCGGACGGATGCGGCTGCCGTCACAAACCGGCGGAAGATCGGACGTCTCTCCATTCATTGACAGTGGTCTATGAGTGGCCCATCCTGGCCTCGCGGACGACGGGACCAGAAGCCAGTCAAGGTCACGCTGTGTGATGTTCCTGCGGAGCTGAGGGCCGTTGCGGCGGACGGCTCGACGACCGACCAACACACGCGCGCGTCCGGGCGCGGCCTCGACGCGGCGTCGGGGCCCGTGGTCGCCATCGGAGTTGCCCGCCGACCCTAGGAGACGGCATGCGTCGCACCACCTTGATCATCGCCACGATCGCCGGCCTGTTACTGTCACTCGGCCTCGCACCACCCGCGTCGGCGGCTCCGGCCTTCCGCGCCCTGTTGTTCACCAAGACCACCGGCTACCGGCACGACTCGATCCCGGCCGGGATCAGCATGTTCCAGCAGCAGGCCACCGCCAACAACTTCGAGCTGGTGCACAGCGAGGACGCGAGCGTCTTCACCCCGGCCAACCTCGCGACGTTCGACGTGCTCATCATGTTCCAGACCTCCGGCATGGTCTGGACCTCAGCCGCTCAGCGTCAGGCCGTGGAGGGCTTCCTCGCCAGCGGCAAGGGCATCGTCGCCATCCACAACGCCACCGACATGGGTATCGAGGGCGAATACCCCTGGTGGGACCAGACCGTCAACGGTGGCGCCCACATGCCCGAGCACTCCCCCGGCGTGCTGCCCGGCACCGCCATCGTCGCCGACAAGCAGCACCCGTCGACGACCGGCCTTCCGGACCGCTGGAACCGCAGCGAGGAGTGGTACAACTTCGACACCAACCCACGCGGCAACGTGCACGTCCTGGTGACCGCGGACGAGCGCACGTACAACCCGGGATCCCGGGCAATGGGCCCGGACCATCCGATCTCCTGGTGTCGGAACGCCGCCGGCGGCCGAGTGTGGGCGACCGCGATGGGCCACGCCATCGCGTCCTACAGCGAGACGAACTTCCGCGACCACGTGCTCGGTGGCGTCCGGTGGGCCGCCGGCAACGCGCCCGGAGACTGCGGCGGCACCGTGTGGGGCAACTTCGAGAAGCGCACCCTCGACGACAACACGGTCGACCCGATGGCCCTGGCCGTGGCGCCGGACGGGCGGGTCATCTACGTGCAGCGCGGCGGCCAGGTGAAGATCTTCAAGCCCTCCACCAACAGCACGGTGACCGCCGGCACGTTGAGCGTCTACACCGGAGGTGAGGACGGGCTCACCGGCCTGGCGTTGGATCCCAACTTCGCCACCAACGGGTACGTGTACCTCTACCACTCGCCGGCGAGCAGCAGCACCGACATCAACCGCGTCTCCCGCTACACGCTCAGCGGCGACACCCTGAACATGTCCAGCGGTGTGACGATCATCGACATCCCGGCGTACCGGGACCGCACCTTCCCTGAGCCCGGCCACACCGGCGGGTACATCGAGTTCGGCCCGGACGGCAACCTCTACATCGGCACCGGCGACGACACCCCGCCGAACCTCGACCCCAACTGGCAGGGCTACGCCCCGCTGGACTGGCGCCCGGGCAAGGCCAACCTCGACGCCGCCCGGACCGCCGGCAACACCAACGACCTGCGCGGCAAGCTGCTGCGCATCAGGCCCTCGGCCAGCGGCGGATACACCATCCCCAGCGGCAACCTCTACGCCCAGGGCACGGCGCAGACCCGGCCGGAGATCTACGCGATGGGCTTCCGCAACCCGTTCCGCTTCTCCATCGACCCAGCCACCGGATGGGTCTACCTCGCCGACTATGGGCCGGACCGCAACCCGCCCACCACCAACCGGGGACCCGAGGGCCTTGTCGAGCTCAACGTGATCAAGGCACCCGGCAACTACGGCTGGCCGTTCTGCCACGGCGACAACCAGCCCTACGCGCCGTTCAACCCGGACACCGGCGTGGTCGGCGCGAAGTTCAACTGCAACTCGCCGGTCAACAACTCCCCCAACAACACCGGCCTGACCAGCCTGCGACCGATCGTCGCGCCCAACATGTGGTACGGCTACGGCGCCTCGCCGACCTTCCCGGAGCTCGGGTCCGGCGGCTCCGCGCCGATGGGCGGACCGGTCTACCGGTACGACGCGTCGAACCCGTCGGCCACCAAGTTCCCGCCCTACTACGACGGCGTGCACTTCTTCTACGAGTGGTCACGCAGCTACCTCAAGGAGGTGCACTTCGACTCCGCCACGGCGGTGACCCGCACCAACCCGTTCCTGCCCAGCACGCGGTTCAACAAGCCGATGGACATGGAGTTCGGCAGGGACGGCTCGCTCTACCTGTTGGAGTGGGGCACCAACTTCGGTGGCGGCAACAGTGACTCGGGCCTCTACCGGATCGACTACATCCAGGGCGGCCGGTCCCCGATCGCCAAGGCCACCGGCACGCCGACCAGCGGTAGCGCGCCGCTCACCGTCCAGTTCAGCAGTGCCGGCACGGCCGATCCGGACCCGGGCAACACGCTCAGCTACCTGTGGACGTTCGGCGACGGCACCACCTCCACCGCGGCCAACCCGTCGAAGGTGTACACCACCAACGGCAACTACACCGCGCAGTTGAGGGTCACCGACAACACCGGTAAGACGGGCTTCGCCAACGTCCAGATCACCGTCGGCAACAGCGCACCGGTGGTCACCATCACCACTCCGGGCAATGGCGGCATGCTCACCTTCGGTGACCGGGTGTCGTACCAGATCACCGTGACCGACCCGGACGGCGGAACGATCGACTGTTCGAAGGTGGTCCTCAACCCGGCGCTGGGCCACGACGACCACGCGCACGAGACCACGGAGTATCCGGGCTGCTCGGGCACGATCTCCACCGACCTGCTCGGTGGGCATCCCGACGGCGCGAACCTCTTCTACGTGCTGAACGCGCGGTACACCGACAGCGGTGGCGCGGGCGGCGCGGCCCCGCTGACCGGCACCGCGCAGGCGATCCTGCAGCCCAAGCACAAGCAGGCCGAGTACTTCAGCAGTCAGTCCGGCATCCGGGTCGTCGACCAGGCGGCGGCCGAGAGCACCAAGCGCGTCGGTGACATCTCCAACAACGACTGGATCGCGTTCAGCCCGATGAACCTGACGGGGATCTCGACCGTCAGCTACCGACTGTCGTCGCCGTCCGGTGGCGGATCGATCGAGTTGCGCGCCGGCTCGCCGACCGGCACCCTGCTGGCCACCACTCCCGTGCCCAGCACCGGTGGTTGGGACAACTACCAGTCCACCGCGCCGGTGAGCGTGTCCGCCCTGGCCGGGACGCAGACGCTCTACATGGTGTTCAAGGGCAGCGGCAACAACTGGTTCGACCTGGACTCGCACACGTTCGGCGGCGCGGGCGTCGGCGTACCCAGCACCGGTGGCGTGGCGGGACGGACCTGGACGGTCACCGCGCAGCACAGCGGCAAGCTGATGGACGTCAGCGGCGTCTCCACCGCCGACGGCGCCCAGATCCACCAGTGGGCGGCCACCGGTGGCAACAACCAGAAGTGGCAGGCCGTGGACGCCGGCGGCGGAGCCGTCTACCTGAAGGCCGTCCACAGCGGCAAGTGCGCCGAGGTGATCGGCGGCTCCACCGCCGCCGGCGCCTTCCTCCAGCAGGCCACCTGCACCAACAGCAATCCGCAGAAGTTCACGGTCACGGCGACCGCGACATCGGGGGTGTACACGGTGCGGAGTCTGCCGAGCGGGCTCTGCCTGGACGTCAACGGCGGGGCCACCACCGACGGAGCGCGACTGTTGCAGTGGACCTGCCACGGTAACGCCAACCAGCAGTGGCGCTTCACCCTGGCGTGACGAGCCCTCGCCGCAGTGGGTGAGCGCCTGGTCGGGGCCGGCATCCGGCCAGACGGAGCCGGTCCCGACCGGGCCTCGCGGCGGTCACGCCACCCGCGCCCGCGCTCGTGCCGGGGGACGCCGTCGGCGTCCCCCGGCACGCGGACAGGAGCGATCGGGTCAGGTGTGCGCGGCGGAGGTGACGTCCTCGCGTACGCGCAGCGGGGCGAGCGATGCCTGCCACCTGGACGCGTCGTCGTCGGCTACGGGCAACAGTCGCCGCCCGGCCCGCTCCGGCCGGACGTTGGGGCTCGACTGACCGTCGGGCCGCCCGCCGACCGCCCGGATGCGACTCTCGTCGACCCGCACGCCCAGGCCCGGCGAGTCGCCGAGGACGAAGGCGCCGTCCTCGACGTGCAGGTCGATGGAGACGCCGACCGGCGGACGCAGGTCCTGCAACTCGCTGGTCAGGTGGTTCGGCAGAGAGGTCGCGGCGTGCAGCAGGCCGACCGGGCTGTTGCCGATCGGGCTCACCGGAAGGTCGTGGGCGTGTGCCAGCGCGGACACTCGCAAGAAGTGGGTGACGCCCCAGACGGCGGCCGCCTGCACGACGTCGACCGCGCCCGCGGCGATCAGCGGCCGGTACTGCTCCAGGCCGGTCAGGTTCTCGCCGGTGGCGACCGACGCGCGGATGCCCCGACTCACCGTGGCGTGCCCCTCGGCGTCCCAGCGCCGGACCGGCTCCTCGATCCAGATCAGGTCCAGGGCGCGCTCCAGCTCGCCGACGTGCCGTACCGCCTGCTTGCGGGTCCAGGCCTCGTTCACGTCGAGCATCAGACCCGGACGCCGCCCTCGACCGGCCTCGGTCAGCACATCCCTGACCAGGCCGAGGCGATGCCGGTCGCGGTCGATGTCGAGGCCGCCCTTGAGCTTGGCGGCCCGCAGCCCGTGCCGGGCGTAGACCTCGTAGGCCGCGACGAGTTCGTCGTCGTCGAGGGCGATGTCCAGCCCGGACGCGTAGGCGGGAACCCGCCGGTCGCGGCCGCCCAGCAGCCGCCAGAGGGGTTCGCCGGCGGCCTGCGCCTTGATGTCCCAGAGAGCGGTGTCGAGCGCGCCGATGGTGCCGAACACCGGGCCGGCGTGTCCGGCCTTGAAAGTGTGTCGCAGCATCCGATCGTAGAGGCTCGCCACGGAGCGGGGATCCTCGCCGTCGATGGCGGCGAAGATCCGCTCGATCTCGACGTGTGGCCCGAGACCGACGCCGGAGATCCCCTCGTCGGTGTCGACGATGACGATCGACACCGGGACCGCGCCGTCCGCGAAGACGCCGTTGGCGTCGCCGACGGGCCGTCCCCATTCCTGGACCGTGGTGAGTGTCCGATAACCGGTGACCCGCATGTCAGCCTTTCGTGGAACCGGCGGCGACGCCGTCGGCGATCTGCCGCTGGAGGAAGAGGTAGAGCAGGAGGACGGGCAGCGCGGCGATCAACACTCCCGAGGCGAAGGTGGGGATGTCGTCGGAGTACTGCCCCTTCAGGGAGGTCACGCCGACCATGAGCGTCCGATGGTCGGCCGAGGGCATCATCACCAGCGACATGAGGACGTCGTTCCAGCAGAAGAGGGTGTTGAGGATGCCCACCGACAGCAGCGCCGGAGTGCCCAGCGGGAGCATGATCCGGCGGTACACGCCGTACACGCTGTTCCCGTCGATCCTGGCCGCGTCGACGATCTCCGGCGGGATGGTCTTGTAGTAGCTGGTCATCAGGAAGACGGTGAAGGGCAGGAACTGCGCCACGTAGACGAGAATCAGGCCGAGGTAGGTGTCGATGAGCCGGCTGTCCGCCATGATCCGGGCGAGCGGGACCATGATCACCTGGAACGGCACGAAGAGGCCGGCGAGGCAACCCAGGAAGATCGCCGACGAGCCGCGGAAGCGCAGCTGACTCAGCGCGAAGCCGGCCATCGACCCGAGCAGGAGCAGCAGGACCACCGACGAGGTCACGACGATGACCGAGTTGACGAAGTAGCGGCCCATGCCGGCGCTCTCCCAGGCTGTGCCGATGTTCTCCCAGCGGAGCGTGTCGGTCAGCGAGAACCGGTCGAGGATGTACTCGCGCCGGGTCTTCACAGCGACGTTGCCGGTGAACAGCAACGGGTAGACGGTGGCCAGCGCGAGCAGCGCCATCGGAATCGCCACCAGCCACCTGCCCCAACGGCTGTGCGACATCAGTCCTCCCTTCCGGCCCGCCTGAGCAGTTTGATCTGGAGCAGTCCGACGACGAGCATGATCACGAAGAGGACCGTGGAGGCGGCGGACGCGAGGGCCGGGCGGTTCATCTGGCCCTGCTGGATCCAGACGTAGTACTCCGGCAGGTAGGTCGACCCCTCCGGACCGCCGCTGGTCATGACGAAGAGCAGGCCGAACATGGAGGTCAGCATGCCGATCATGGTGGTCACGAAGACGAACTGGATGGTTCGCGTCAGGCCCGGAACGATCACGTGCCGGATGGTCTGAGCCAGTGACGCGCCGTCCACCCGAGCGGCGTCCAGGAGCGCGGCGTCCAGTGTGGCGAACCCCGTGAGGAACACCACCAGCGACATGCCGAACGTCGCCCAGATGTGGACGCCGACGACCACCAGCATGGTGATGTCGGGGTCTCCGAGCCAGTCGACGGGGCCGACGCCGGCCGAGACGAGCAGGGCGTTGAGTGGCCCGTCGAAGGCGAGGAGGAGGTTGAAGATCGCTCCGACGATGACCGGGGAGAGCACCGCCGGAAAGAAGTAGACACTTCGGTAGAGGCGGTGACCGGGCACCTTCAGGTAGATGAACGTCGCGAGCAGGCCGGGGATGGCCACCGCCACCGGGAGCAGCAGCACCAGCAGGCCGACGTTGCCCAGCGCGGTCTGGAACAGCGGATCACCGAAGATCTCGCGGTAGTTGTCGAGGCCGACGGCCGTTCCGTTGCGCTCACCGTCGCCGGTGAAGGAGAAGTTGACGCCGAGCAGCAGCGGGTAGAGCCGCAGCACAACGATGATCAGAACGGCCGGGGCGACCAGGTAGTAGGGGGCGAGACGCTCGGACCTGACCCCGCGCGAGGCACGCCGGCGGGGCCCGGCGCCCGGGCGCCGGAAGGATGCGGCCGTTGCCCCGTCGGTCCGCCCGGCGTGCACCGGGCGGACCGACGGACGTGCGTTCCCGATCGGCACAGGCTCAGCCCGCCTGGTCGGAGGCGCCCAGCTGCTTCATGACGTCGTCGACGCCGACCGAGCCGCCGAGCAGTTGCTGGGACAGTCGCCCCATGAGGTCCAGCGTCTTGGAGGAGAGCGCCACGTGCAGCGCGGGCTTGCCGCTCTTGGTTTCCGCGACGATCGTGCCCAGGGCGGCACCACCCTCGGAGACGTCGATCGTGGTGTCGGCGGCGACCGCGCCGGCGGAGGCGTAGAACGACGTGAGCGCGTCGGTCGAGGTCAGTGAACGCACCAGGTCGGCGGCGACCTTCGGGTCCTTCGTCCACTTGGCGACCCCGTAGCCGATGCCGCCGTCGTACGGCAGGCTCGGCGTGGTGCCGGCGGTGACGACCGGGGCGTCCATGACGCCCAGCTTGTCGGCCGTCAGGAACTCGTTGAAGTCCTTCCAGTGCCCCACGTCGGACATCAGTCCGATGACGTGCGCGGCCTTACCCGACTGGAACACCGCGAACCCGTCGTTGAACATCGCCGTCGAGTTCGCCCCGTCGTTGTTCAGCCCCGCGTCGCCGGCCTCCTTCCAGAGCTGGAAGACCCGCTTCACGTTGGGCGAGTTCCAGTCGCGCTTCCCGGCGATCCAGTTGTCGTACTCCTGGGCGGTGAGGATGCCCGAGCCCAGGGCGGACAGCCAGAACTGGATGCCGGCGCCCTCCTTGTTGCCGAGGGCGAAGCACTTGGCGCCGGCCTTGGCGATGGCGGCGCAGTTCGCGACGAACCCGCTCCAGGTGGTCGCCGGGCTCGCCGGGTCGAGCCCTGCCTTCTCGTAGATCGCCTTGTTGTAGTAGATCGGGTGGCCCTGCAGGGTCACCGGGCTGGCGTAGATCTTGCCGTCCTTCGCGAACGCGTCCCAGCCGGCCAACCGCTGCTTGTCACCAGCCACGTACTCGTCCAGTGGCACCAAGGCGTCGACCCGGTCACGGATCTGCCCGCCGCCGTTGAACATCATGACGTCCGGGCCCTTGCCCGACTGAATCGCCGCGCCGAGCAGCGTGTAGTACTGGTCGAACGGCTGAGCCACGAACTCGACCGTGACATCCGGGTGCTTCTTGGCGAAGTCGGCCTTCGCCTTCTCCACATAGGACGCGCTGCTCGGTTCGCCGGACTTCCAGTCCCAGACCACCAGCTTGCCGGCCTCGCCGGCGGGCGAGGACTTCGAGCCGGTGGCACTGCCACATCCGGTCAACGCCAGTCCCGCGACGAGGACGGCCGACCATATCGCTCGCATTTTCATCGCGGTTCACCTTCAGATGGGGGGTGGCCGGTGGGGGGGGTCCGACCAGGCATCTTTGAGGAGCGGAACGTAACTCGTTATACGTCTTACGTCAATGGTCAGTCGTAAACTAGGTCTGGTTCGTGGCATATCGTCGCGATGAGCCACCGGAGGAAAGATGACCACAGCTCGGGAGACAAGCGCGGACACGTCGCCGACGCCGGCCTGGACACGACGGCCCACCAACCTGGCCAAGGCCGTGACAGCCGAGCTGGTGGAACGCATCGTGCGGGGCGCGCACCCGCCGGGCACTCCCCTGCCCCCCGAGCCGGTGCTCTGCGAGACCTTCTCGGTCAGCCGAACCGTCGTGCGGGAAGCGGTGAAGATCCTCCAGGAGAAGGGCCTGGTGCAGGTACGCCAGGGCGCTGGCACGATGGTGACCCCACCCTCGTCGTGGGACATGCTGGACGAGCTGGTGCTCGCCGCGACCATCGCCCAGGACGACACCCTGGCCATCCTCGACGACCTCGTCGTGACCCGTCGCCTCCTCGAGTCCGACATGGCCAATCTCGCCGCGCGGCTGGCCGATCAGCACGTCGTCGACCAACTGCGTGAGCTGGTGGACCGGATGGACGAGCTGGTCGGCGACGCCGCCGCCTACCACGAACACGACCGGGCGTTTCACGACACGGTCATGCGGGCCTCGGGAAACCGGATCGCCCGCGGGGTCGTCCGGTCACTGGAGAGCCAGGTGATGAACACCGCCCGGTACATGGGGCGAACGGAGCGGTCGCTGTGCGTCGCGTCCAACCAGGGGCATCGCAAGATCTACGAGCGCATCGCGGCACGTGACCCCGAGGGCGCCGCGGAGGCGATGTTCACGCACATCACCGAGGCCTGGCTGGTCCGGCGCTCCGGCTCGGGGAAGCCGGATCGCCTGCGACGGTGACCGGGCGTCCCGCGCCGACGGGTCGACCGTCACACCGCGGCCCGGCTGGTAGCGGACGGGGGCAGCCGCCACCCGCGGACGCGGTGGCGGCTGCCCGACCGGCTCGGCGTCGTCGGTGACGCCACCGACCATCACGAGAACTGGGCGAAGAACCTCCAGATCTCACCCTTGGTCCAGGTCGCGACGCCGCTCTCGGCGTACGTCCCGTCCACCGGGCCCGGCATGTGGCCGTTGTCGAAGGCGGCCCACTGCACCGGATAGCCCGAACGGCATCCCGTGTAGCCGGTGGTGATGTGCGTACGGCTGCCCGGGGCCGGCTCGCTCGGGCTCTGCGCGGCACAGCCGTTGTTCCGGACGAAGGTGTCCCGAAGCGCACGCCCCTGGGAGATGTTGAGGACGTTGTCCGTGATGCCGTGCAGCCCGAAGTACGCGATCGGTTGTGTGCCTCCGCTGCACCCGCTGATCTGTGCGCCGGCGATGACCGCCACGGCGCGGAACACGGTGGCCCGCGCGCACGCCAGGGCGTAGCTCATCCCGCCGCCCCAGCTGAAGCCGAGGGCGAACCGCTGGGCGGGATTGACGCAGAGCCCGCTCTCGATCCGCCGGATCATGTCGTCGACGAAGGTGACGTCCTCGCCGCCGGCATTGCCCCAGCCGTTGCCCAGGCCCTGCGGAGCGACCAGGATGGCGGTGTTGTTCGACTGTTCCTGCTGGCCGTAGTAGGACCAGGCCGCGCCGCTGGTGCCTCCGGAGGAGACGTCCTGCATGGTGCCGCCGCGCCAGTGGAAGGCGAAGATCAGTCGGTAGCGGGTGTTGGGGTTGTAGTTGGCCGGTACCCGCAGGATGAACGAACGGCTCTTACCGCCGCTCTGGATCGTGTGCGTGCCGCTGGACAGCGTCGGCGCGCTGCCGCAGCCGCTGCCGTCCGACGGCGGCGGTCCGCCGCCGTCGACCCGGACGAGTTGCCACTGCTGGTTGGCACCGTTCCAGTCGGCGTACTGGACGATGTTGCCGCCGTCGGCCGTCGACGCGCCCTGCACCTCCACGACCTTGCCGCTGTGGCGGCTGATGAGGCGGACGTGGCCGCCGTCCGAGTCCGCCAGGCGGAACTGCTGGTTCGTCCCGTTGACGTCTGCCCACTGGACGATCGCGCCGCCGTCGGCGGTGGAGAAGTTGGCCACGTCGAGGACCTTGCCGGAGTGCCGGGACTTGACCCGGTAGTAGCCACCGCCGGAGTCGACGAACTGCCACTGCTGGTTCGCGCCGTTGTGCCGCGTCCACTGGGTGACCCGCGCACCGTCGTTGGTGGCCGATCCGTACAGGTCCAACGCCTTGCCGCTGTTCTGGTTCACCAGCACGTACCAGGCGCTGGTGTCCACCGTCGCCGCCTCGGCGGACGACGCGTTGGCCGCGACGAGGGTTCCGGCGGCCAGGACGGCAGCCGCCGCGGCGGCCATCCCGGACCGCCAGCGAGGTCGTGGCGGGGAGGCGGGACGAGCCTCACCGGTGAGGTTCATGGTCGACTCCTTCGATCGGGACGACCCGCGAGCGCAGCGCGGGCGCCCAGTGAGGGTGTGCCAGCGTCCGGTGGTGGCGTCAGCACAGTGGAGGTGGTGCGGGTTGTGGCCCACCGGCCACGGGACTCCGCGCGCCGCGGGCCAGGCGATCGAGGCGGGCCGCGTGGGCCGCGCGGCGGTGCCCGTCAGGCTCCCGGCAGCCATGCCCGCGCCGTCGAAGTTAGCGTTCACATCGTCATACGTCAAATGTTTTATGTCGATCGACATCAATGTCGCAGCTCACACCGCCTGAACGACCCGATAGCGAGATCACTCAAGCCCAAGGGCTGCGGAGCAGGCACTTGATGAGTCCGTAGCCTTCTGGCAACCTTACCGTCATCAATGTTAGCGCTCCCACGGCGGCTGTCGGGTGTTGCCCGGTAGCCGGCCCGGCTGTGGGTGCGTCGACAAGCCGCCCCGTCCCGACCGCCCCGACCACCATCGCCAGGGAGCCACCCGTGAGACGACCACCTCCACCCGGCCGGCGCCGCCGGCATCCCGCGAGGCGCGCCCTGCTCGCGCTCCTCTCCGCCGGCGCCCTGATCGCCACGCTGGTCGCCCCGGCCAGCCCGGCGACCGCCGGCACGACCCTGGGAACGTCGGCCGCGGAGAAGGGCCGCTACTTCGGCGCCGCCGTCGCGGCGCAGCGCCTCTCCGACAGCCAGTACGTCACGATCCTCAACCGCGAGTTCAACTCGGTCGTCGCCGAGAACGAGATGAAGTGGGACGCCACCGAACCCCAGCAGGGCGTCTTCACCTTCGGCAACGCCGACCGCATCGTCAACCACGCCCAGTCCCGCGGCATGTCGGTGCGCGGGCACACGCTGCTGTGGCACGCGCAACAGCCCGGCTGGGCGCAGAACATGTCCGGCTCCGCCCTACGCAACGCCGCGATCAACCACGTCAGCCGGGTGGCCGGCAACTACCGGGGGAAGATCCACTCGTGGGACGTGGTGAACGAGGCCTTCGCCGACGGAGGCGGCGGCGCCCGCCGCGACTCCAACCTCCAGCGCACCGGCAACGACTGGATCGAGGCCGCGTTCCGCGCCGCGCGCGCCGCCGACCCGGGCGCCAAGCTCTGCTACAACGACTACAACACCGACGGCGTCAACGCGAAGTCCACCGCTGTCTACAACATGGTCCGCGACTTCAGGGCCCGCGGCGTACCGATCGACTGCGTCGGGTTCCAGTCCCACCTCGGCACCACCCTGCCCGGGGACTACCAGGCCAACCTGCAACGGTTCGCCGACCTCGGCGTCGACGTGCAGATCACCGAGCTGGACGTCGCGCAGGGCGGCAGCCAGGCGACGATCTACGCGGGCGTCACCCGCGCCTGCCTGGCCGTCGCACGCTGCACCGGCATCACGGTCTGGGGCGTCCGGGACAGCGACTCGTGGCGTAGCGACAATCCGCTCCTCTTCGACCGCAGCGGGAACAAGAAGGCCGCGTACACCGCGACGTTGGACGCCTTGAACGCCGGCGGCTCCGGCGACCCCGGTCCGATCGACACCAGCGCCTGGTACGTGCTCGTCAACCGCAACAGCGGCAAGGCGCTCGACCTGTACAACCGGGACAGCGCCGACGGGGCGCGGATCACCCAGTGGTCACGCAACGACGGCGCGAACCAACAGTGGCAGTTCGTCGACTCCGGCGGTGGCTACTACCGGGTCAAGTCCCGGCACTCCGGCAAGGTCCTCGACGTGTACAACTTCTCCACCGCCGACGGCGCCGCCATCGTGCAGTGGAGCGACCACAACGGGACCAACCAGCAGTTCCGCGTCGCCGACTCCGGCGGCTACGTACGGCTGGTCAGCCGGCAGAGCGCCAAGGTGGTGGAGGTGCAGGGCGCGTCGACGGCCGACGGCGCGAACATCGTCCAGTACGCCGACTGGAACGGCGCGAACCAGCAGTGGCAGCTCGTCCGGGTCGGGTGACACCGCCTGGTTGACCGACCGGCAGCGCACGCCGGGCCGGGTGGAGGTCTCCGCCCGGCCCGGTGACCCCGGATGGCTCCGACGAGTTCCGTTACGGTCTGGCCATGACGCTCGCCCGCTCGATCCTGCTGTTCCTGGTCGCCGCGCTCGCCGAGATCGGCGGCGCCTGGCTGGTGTGGCAGGGCTGGCGGGAGAGCCGCGGGCTGCTCTGGATCGCGGGCGGGGTCATCGCCCTCGGGATCTACGGCTTCGTCGCCACCCTCCAACCCGACCCCAACTTCGGCCGCATCCTCGCCGCCTACGGCGGGATCTTCGTCGCCGGGTCCCTCGCCTGGGGCATGATCGTCGACAAGTTCCGTCCCGATCGCTACGACCTCGTCGGCGCGGCGATCTGCCTGGTCGGCGTCGCCGTCATCATGTACGCCCCCCGCGCCAGTTGACGCGCCGCACGTCCCGGTTCCGGAGGGCGGCGGCGTGGGCGCCGGAACCGAGCGGTCCCGGCGCCCACGGTCGCGGTGTCAGGCTGCCGTCGCGGGCGTGAACAGGATCTTGCCCGAGCGCCGCTCGCGGCCCGCGTGGGCCAGGGCCTCGGCAAACCGCTCCAGCGGGTACGTCGCCTCCACCTCCGCCCTCAGCACGCCTTCCTCGACCAGCTCGGCGAGCTCGGCGTAGATCCGGGTCAGCTGCTCGCGGGGCTTGTCACGGATCCAGGAGAGGATGAAGAAGCTGCGCAGCGAGATCGAGCGGTAGATGAAGTCGCCGAGCGGCAGCACGGGCGCCTGCCCGGTGATCGCGCCGAAGGTGACGACGCTGCCGCCGTCCTCGACCACGCGGGCCAGCTCGCCCACGTGCTGGGGCCCGCCGGTGCCGTCGAGGAGCAGGCGCAGCCGGTGCTCGCCGAGCGCGGCGGCGGCGCGGTCACCGAGCCCCTCCCCATCGAGCACGACGAGGTCGGCTCCGAGTTGCCGTACCTGCTCGGCGGCCTCCGCACGGCGCACCACGGCCACCACGCGCACCCCGGCCCGCTTGGCGAGGGTGATGACGTGCTGGCCGACAGCCGAGTTGGCCAGGGTCAGGCCGATCCAGTCGCCGGGCTTGAGCTCGGTGTAGTCGTGCAGCAGGCCGTACGCGGTCGCCGGGTTCACCGGCAGCATGGCGAGCTGCACCGCGTCCGCCGTCTCCGAGATCGGTACGACGTCCCGGGCGGCCACCACGGTTCGTTCCGCCCAGGTCCCGTGCCTGAACGTCGGTAGCAACAGGACCCGCCGCCCCACCAGGGACTGGTCCGCGCGGGACCCGGCCTGGAGCACGCGTCCGACGCCCTCGGCGCCGAGCGGGGCCGGGGGCTGCGGCTGGACGCTGAACCAGCCGGCGGTGAAGAGCAGGTCCGCGGGGTTCACGGGGGCGGCCTCCACCGCGACGAGCAGGTCCTCGGCCCCGAGGGTCAGGTCGGGATCCCGGTCGAGGGTGATCGTGTCGTTCAGGTCGCCGCCGACCTCGGTGAGGATGAGCTGGCTCATGAGGGGTACTCCTCGCACTGGGCAGCCGTAATTGGCTATCAAAGTTTGGCCATTACTTTCTAGCGCCTCCGCCAGGGCCCGTAAAGGTCTTTGTTATTTAGACCATGTCGGAGTACCGTTCGGCCCATGGCCACCTACGACAGCCCGGAGGCGGATCCGCGGATCCCCGCGTCGGCCGGGGCGATCGTGGACCTGCTCAACTCCCGGCCCCACGCGACTCCCACGCTGCCGGACGGTCTCGACGACCCCGAGCAGGCCGCGGCGATCCTCAGCAGGTTCGCCCCCGCCGCGCAGGCAGCGCCGACCCCTGACCTACTCGAGCGCGTTCGCGCCGTACGCGACGACCTCATGGCCGTACTGGCGGCCGGCACCCCGGAACAGACCGCCCAGGCGTGGACGACCCTGACCGAACGGAACGCCGACCTCACCTTCCGGCAGACCTTCTCCACCGACGGGCGGGCACACCTGCGACCGGCGACCGGTGATCCCGTGGTGGCCGGGATCCTCCTGCTGGTCGCCGAACTCACCACGGCGAACACCTGGTCACGGGTACGCATCTGCGGCAACGAGCTGTGCTCACACGTCTTCTACGACACAACCCGCAGCCGGACCCAGCGGTGGCACTCGTACGAGATGTGCGGCAACCGGACGAATGTCGCCGCGTACCGCGTACGGGCGCGGGAGCGCGCCAGCTGACGATCACGTGGAAGCTCTACCTCACCGCACTACGCCCAACGCGGCGGCCAGCACGACGGAATCACCGTGACCGTCGTCTGAGCCGACGTCCGACCCGCCCCGCCTGCCGCTCGACTATTCGCCCGGCGCCGGCGGCGAGGTTTCCGTCGCCCGGGCCCGCCGCTCGGCCAGGTCGACGAACTCACGCACCAACGGCGACCGGTTGCTCTCGGCCCAGGCCAGGCAGACCTGGTTGGGCCGGAGGTCGTCGACGAGCACGTGGACGACGTCGGGCCGGGTGTAGAACGCCGCGGTCGACAGGGGCAGGATCACCACCCCGCCGTACGCGGCGACGTGCTCCAGCTTCTCCTCCACCGAGTTCAACTGGGGCCGCGGGCGGGGGTCGGGCTCGGTCGGCCGGTGCGGCAGGTCCCGCCATTCCGGCACCGCCTCCGGGTCCTGGAGCAACCGTTCCTCGACGAGTTCGGCCAGGCCGACCGACGCCCTGCCGGCCAGGCGGTGCTCGCCGGGCAGGACGACGACGCGGGGCTCGCTGAACAGAGGGAGCAGGCGCACGCCGCGCTGGTCGACCGGCAGCCGTACGTAGCTGACGTCGGCGCGCCCGTCGCGCACCACCTCGACCTGCTCGTTCCAGGAGGTGCGGACGACGCCGACGGCCAGGTCGGGGTGCCGCTCGGCGAGGGCGCGGGCCTCGGCGGTGACGATGATGCCGGGCATGAACGCGATGGTGAACGTCGCCCTGCCGTGTGCGGCCTGCCGGACCCGCCGGCGCAGCGCCTCGGCCGAGTCGAGCAGCGGGTAGGCGTCGGCCAGCAACTGGCTGCCGGCCTCGGTCAGGGCGGTCGATCGGCGGTCCCGGACGAAGAGCTCGGCCTGGAGTTCGTGCTCCAGGGCTCGGATCTGGCGGGACAGGACGGGCTGGGCGATGTGCAGGCGCGCGGCGGCCCGGCCGAAGTGCAGCTCCTCGGCGACCGCCACGAAGTAGCGGAGCTTGCGCAGATCGACGTCCATCCGGCCCCTCGTCCCGGCGTACGGCGCCTACTCGCGGTGCACGCGGCGGCGCCCGACCGGAACGATACCCGGCGGGCATCACAGGAGGTGGAGAAGGTCTTGGACGCGGCCTGCCCGGCCGGCGCAGGGTGGAACCGTCACTACGACACCTTCCCGTCGCACTCCGAAGGACAAGATCATGACTCTCACCGACCAACGCGTCGTCGTGCTCGGCGGCACCTCGGGGATCGGTCTCGCCACCGCCACCCTGGCCGCCCGCGAGGGTGCCCAGGTCGTGGTCGCCTCCAGCAACCAGCGCAGTGTGGATCGCGCCCTGTCGACCCTTCCGGCCGGCACCACCGGCCACGTCGCCGACCTCACCGACACCGGGGACGTGTCCCGGCTGTTCGAGGACCTCGGTCCGTTCGACCACCTGATCTACACCGCCGGTGAGCCGCTCGCGCTGATGTCCGTCGACGCCCTCGACCTCGCTGCCGCCCGCGCCGCGTTCGAGCTGCGCTACTTCGGATCGCTGTCGGCCGTCAACGCGGCCGTGCCGCACCTGCGCGCGGGCGGGTCGATCACCCTCACCACCGGTACCGCCAACCACCGGCCCGGCGCGGGATGGTCGGTGGCGGCCAGCATCACCGGCGCGATCGACGCGCTGGTCCGCGCGCTCGCCGTCGAGCTCGCCCCGCTCCGGGTCAACGCCGTGTCCGCCGGGGTGATCCGCTCGCCGCTCTGGGACTCGCTCCCCGAGGAGACCCGCGAGCAGATGTACGCCCAGCTCAGCGCATCGCTGCCGCTCGGCCGGGTGGGCGAGCCGGAGGAGGTCGCGCAGGCGTTCGTCTACCTGCTGCGCTCGACGTACGCCACCGGCACGGTGGTGACGGTCGACGGTGGCACGTTGATCGCCTGAGCAACGGCCGGGCCTGGGAGGCCCACGCGGGCGGCTGGAGGGCCACCGGCGAGATCAGACCAGCCGGCTGCGGCCCAGGGCGTCGGCGGTCCCCCATCGCCCAGGAAGGTCGAGGATCTCGATACGACCCAGCCCAGGGGGCACCGAGGGGTCGATGATGAGGTGGTCCTCGTGCGGCTGCAGCCCGAGCATGACGCGGAGCAGCAGCAGTGGCGCGCCGGCCGACCACGCCTGCGGGCTGCACGCGGTGGGGTACTGCACGGGATAGTTGGTGAGGTCTCGCTGGTAGCCCGCGAAGGCTTCCGGGAGGCGACCTTCAAAGTGCCGGGAGGCGGCGAGCAGTCCGGTGCAGATCTGCCCGGCCTGATCGCGCAGTCCGTAGCGCCACAGGCCCCAGGCGATGATGGAGTTGTCGAACGGCCAGACGGTGCCGACGTGATAGCCGAGAGGGTTGTAGCGGCCCTGTTCGGTGGCCAGGGTACGGACGCCCCAACCGGTGAACATGCGCGGACCGAGAAGATGCTCCGCGACGCGGGCGGCCCGGTCGGTGTCGACGATGCCGCTCCAGAGCAGGTGCCCGATGTTCGACGACAGGGCGTCGACCTGGTTGCCGTCGGCGTCGAGGGCGAGGGCGTAGTACTCGCCGTCGGCCACCCAGAAGTCGCGGTTGAACCGTTCCTTGAGTTCGGCGGCCTCCCGTTCGAGGCGGCGCGCGTAGACGCCGTCGTTCCAGACGGTACGTGCCAGCCGGGCTCCCCTGATCTTGGCGTCGTAGGCGTAGCCCTGGAGCTCGCAGGTCGCGCGAGGAAACCCGGGGAGCCGGCCGTCACGGAAGCTGACGGCGTCGTCGGAGTCCTTCCAGCACTGGTTGGGCAGCCCGCTGCGGGGGTTGCGCGTCTGGTAGTAGATGTAGCCGGTGCCACGGCTGTTGCCGTAGGTGTCGATCCAGTCCAGCGCGGCCCGGGCCTGAACCTCCAGCCGACGGACGAGTTGCTGGTCCCCGGTCCAGCGCTCGTACTCGTCCAGCAGGATCACGAACAGGGGGGTGGAGTCGGCGGACCCGTAGTAGGGCGAGTGGGGTTGCTCCTCGAAGCCCGCCAGCTCGCCGTAGCGCAGCTCGTGCAGGATCTTGCCGGGCTCCTCGTCCCGGAAGTCGTCGAGGCGGCTGCCCTGCAGGCCGGCGAGGATCGCGATGGTCGACGGCACGAGGTGCGGCAGGAACGGCAGCGCCTGAAGGGCGGTGAAGATGCTGTCGCGACCGAACAGGGTCATGAACCACGGCAGCCCCGCGGCGATCAGTTGGCTGCCGAAGGCGATGGACTCGTAGCGCAGCGAGCCGAGGTCGCGCACGCTCGTCTCGTACGCGGTCGCCAGCGGCAGGTAGTCGCAGGTCAACTTCGGGGCCAGCGCCCTGAACTGCTGCCGCTCCGCCCTGATCTCGTCAACCGGGCGGTCCATCCCGATGGGTAGGGTCTCGCGGAAGTCACGCCCGTCCGCCCCGATGATCAGGGCCTTCGTGTGCAGCGTCGTACGCCACTCGCCGTGCTGCTCGATCCGCAGGTGGAAGGTCATCCCCTGCTCGTCGACGCTCGCCGGGACGCTGCTGGTGACGCGGACCTGCCGGTGGAACTTCTGGCGGCGGTAGTTGAGCACCAGAGTGCTGTCCTCCACCTGGGCCGTCGCGCCGGCGGGCTTACGCTGCGCGTTCTTGATCTCGAAAAGGTCGGCGAAGTCCGAGCCGATCTCCATCCGCAGCGCCAGGTCGACCGCCTTGGTGGTGTGGTTGAGGACGGTCAGCGTCTCCTCGAAGCTGCCGTTGATGGCGCGTTGCCGCAGGACGGAGATCTGCGTGTCGACGTAGTGGCTGGGTTCGCCCGGCACAAGGAAGTAGGTCGTCTCGTAGGAGGTCTCCTCGTCCACGGACAGCGCGTGCAGTCGCTCACCGTCGAGCGTCAGGATCCAGGTGGACAGGAAGCGGGTGTCGAAGGAGAACAGACCGGTCGGGTACTCCAGCGACGGTTCGATGTCCCCGCGCCGGTCGGACACCACGAAGGTGTTGCCCTCCAGGAGGCTGATCAGCTCCTTCACGACGGGACGCCGGGTGGCACGGGCTCGACGGCGCGCGGGTCGCGCGCCTGCGGTGACGGCGGGAAGAACCGCTGGAAGGCCAGGAAGAGCATCACGTCGCCGCTCAGTGTCGCCTCGTTGCGCAGCACCGCGGCGACCGGTTGGGAACCGCCCGTCACCAGGGTCTCGAACAGCGCCACGTCACTGCGCCACACCGTGTCCGCCGCGGCGTATCCGCGAGCGGCGGTCGGCACGCCGCTCCGCATGGTCACCACCCAGTGCTCGGTGTGTTCGCCGGTGTAGAGGTCGACACGAAGCACCCCGCTGACGGGGCTGCGCAGCCCTTGCGGAGTCCGTGCTTGCAGGGTGCCGAAGAACTGCTCAATCAACCCTTCCACAACGGAGAATCCTACGACCCAATAGCGACAAAACGGTCAAGCTCGGTCATCATCTCGTCATCGCGGGCCCCGACGGCGACCGGGCGCAGCTCGATCGTCGACGGGTGACACGTGAGCGGCCCTGAATCTTCACCCCGATGTCGCCCACCCATCCCGTGGATGACGCGTACGGGTCGGCCCGTGGGGGTTGGTTTCACATCGCACTCGATGTGAACAGGAGCTGATTCACGTGCCTTCGTCTCGTCGTACCTTCCTCGCCGGCGGTGCCGCCGCCGGTGTGGGCCTCGCCGTCGCCGGTGGCCTGCCGTCCCTGGCCCAGGCCCACCCGGGCCGGCCCCGCCCGCCGGTCGGGGCCGGCCACGTGCCGTTCCCGCCGCTCGTGGACGACCCCAAGGGCATCCTGGCCCTGCCCAAGGGCTTCAGCTACACCATCGTCACCCGGGCTGGCGTCACCCGCCTCGACCACGGTCAGGGCGTGACTCCGGCGGACCACGACGGCATGGCCGTCTACGACGCCGGCAACGGCCGCTACACCCTGATCCAGAACCACGAGATCGACCCGGGCGCCGAGTTCGGCGTTCCGCACGTCAAGGGCACGGTCTACGACCCGGGCGCGGTCGACGCCGGCGGCTGCACCGTCATCCGGACCGACCGCGCGGGCCGGAACCTGGGTGAGTTCGTCGCCCTCTCCGGCACCGTCGCCAACTGCGCCGGCGGTCCGACCCCCTGGGGCACCTGGCTCACCTGTGAGGAGACCGAGGACCGCGCCGGCGACACGTGGGAGGAGGACGGCCGGACCGGCGTCTTCAAGAAGGACCACGGCTACGTCTTCGAGGTCCGTTCCGACGGCGGCGCCGACCCGACGCCGATCAAGTGCCTGGGCCGGTACTCGCACGAGGCCCTCGCGGTGGACAAGGACCGCACGAAGATCTACCTCTCCGAGGACGCCGACGAGCCCAACGGCCTCTTCTACCGCTGGACCGCGCCCCACGGCGTCCGACTCGGCCCCGGCGTGCTCACCCGCCTCGCCCCGAACGCCGGCGTCCTCGCCGCGATGCAGATCATCATGGACGACGGCTCGGTGCTGCCGGACGTCGCCTACCTGACCTCCGCCCAGCTCGGCCGCCCGTTCCCCGTCCGGTGGATCGAGGTGCCCGACCGCGACGCGCGGACCACGCCGGTGCGCGAGCAGTTCGCCGACGGCCAGGTCACCCGCGGACGCAAGTTCGAGGGCGTCTGGGGCACCGACGAGGGCGTGTACGTGGTCAACTCCTACGCGTGGGACGAGGGTGACCTCCCGGCGGACGCGGCACCGCACGACGGCATGGTCTGGTTCTACGACTACCGCGCCCAGACCATCCAGCTGGTGACGTACTTCCCGCACCAGACCCAGTCCGAGGAGGGTACGGCCGTCAAGTACAACGACCTGACGTTCGACGGGCCGGACAACGTGACCGTCACCCCGTGGGGCAGCCTGGTGCTCGCCGAGGACGGTTCGGGCGCGTCGCACGTGCTGAGCTCGATCCCGGGGGGCCCGACGTACGCGATCGCCCGCAACCAGCTCAACGACTCGGAGTTCTGCGGGCCGACGTTCAGCGCCGACGGCAAGGTGCTCTTCGTCAACATGCAGGACCCCGGTCTCACGCTGGCCATCACCGGCCCGTGGGAGAAGTACCTGGGCTGACCGGGCCGGGCGGTGGGGTCGCGTGATCGGCCCCGGCCCTACCGCCCGCCGGACTCGTCCTGCGTACGCAGCCCGTGCAGGTCGTAGCTGAACTCGCCGGCCGCCAGCCGGGACCGTAGTCCGGTCTCCCTGGCCAGTCGGCTCCTCGTCGCGGCGACCACGTCGTCCACGCGCGTCCGCCGCACCACCACGGCACCGTCGGCGTCGAGCACCACGACGTCCCCCGGATCGACGGTCTCACCGCCCACCGGCACCGGCACGTCGAGCGCGCCTCGCTCGCGTTTGGTGGCGCCGCGTACCCGACACCAGCGGGCCCACACCGGCAGGCCGAGCGCGCGGAGTTCGTCCACGTCCCGCACGGCGGCGTCGACCAGAATGCCGGCCGCGCCGGCGACCTTGGCCTGGGTGGCCAGCAGCTCACCGATCAGGGCGACGGGGGCCGGCTCGGGCATGGTGAGCACGAGCACCTCCCCGGGACGGACGAGCGTCATGGCCTCGTGCACGGCCCGGTTGTCACCCTGACCGCAGCGGACGGTCCGGGCGGGGCCGGCGACCCGGGACCCCGGCACCACCTGCACGAGGTCCACGTCGATCAGGCCACGCCGACCCGCGGCCTCGTAGACCGTGGCCACCCCGGCGGCGGTCAGCGTCTCGATCACCGCGGGTTCGGCGGCCGCCGCGTCGTGGGCGGTCACAGCGCACTCACGACGTTCGGGATCAACCGCTGGAACGCCTCCGCCTGCCGGACGGCGGCCTCGCCGGTGACCCGGCGGGCGTGGTTGCCACGGTGGTCAGCACGCTGCGTGTAGTACTCGCGCAGGTAGCCCTGGGCCGCCATCGCCGCCATCGCCTCCTGCTTGGCCGGCATCGCCTCGGTGATGTCGACGAAGACGGTGGGGACGAACCCGCACAGCTCGGGTTGGTGGGGTTCGAAGGCCAGGAACTCCGAGGGCGGCGCGGTCCGGAAGCCGCTGGACACGCCGGCGCCCGCGGTGAGCTGCCGGGCGGTCGCCACCGCGGCGTGCGCCGTCGGGTGGTCGGGGTTGAACGGGTCGCGCTCGGGGTGGGTGAGCACCACGTGTGGCGCGTACTCACGCATCAGCGCCGCCAGCCGGTCGACGTCCTCGTTCCGGATCCGCAGCGGGTAGTCGCCCAGGTCGAACGCCTCGAACCGGGCGCCGACCGCGGCGGCGGCGCGCTCCGCTTCGGCGTGCCGCAGCCGTTTGACGTTCTCGACGGTCTGCTGCGGATCCTTCCACAACTCGCCGGACTCACCCCGCTCGCCGTAGGAGAGCGCCAGCACGACGGCCTCGCCGCCGGCACGCGTGTGCGTGGCGATCGTCCCGGCGGCCCGCCAGACGAAGTCGGCCGAGTGGGCGCCCACCACCAGCATCCGCCGCCCGCTCATGCCGGCTCCGTTGCGACCGGCGTCACCAGCCGGCGCGAGTTGACCACCGCCATGACGTGGATCTCCTCATCGGTGAAGCCGGCCTCGAACAGGCGGTCGGCGAAGAGCGCCAGACCGTCCTCCACCGGCGGGTTGAACGGTTGCCCCAGGTCGCTGGAGAGGACGGAGTGCGCCACACCGACCGACCGGATGGTGGCGAACAGGTCCGCCCAGTCGACCTTGCCCGAGTGCGGGGTGGTGAAGCACCGCTCCAGCAGGGCGCCCGCCTCGGCCAGCTCGCGCTGCCGCGCGGGCGTCAGCCGCTGCGAGGTGAACTCGGGATGGGTCACCACGATGCGGCGTACGCCCTCCTCCCCCGCGGCCCGGACCACGGCGGCGATCTCGGCGCCGCTCAGGTGGCCGGTGGCGAGCGCGATGTCGTGCCGGGCGATCACCCGCAGCACCTGGCGTACGCGGTCGAGAACCCGCCCCGCGGCGTCGACGACCTCGACCGGGTCCGGCACGATGCCCTGGCTGTGCAGGTCGGACTGGAAGGCCCCCCACATCGCCGGCGTGGCGCCCGGCAGATCGGTGGCGGTGCTGCGCCGCTGGTTTCCGGAGTCCACCGTCGGCATCCAGACGATCCGCGCGCCCTGACGCGCGGCGACCTCGGCGGCGACCGGGTTGATGCCGCCCATCGCGCCGTTGAGGGTGAGTGCACCGAGGACGTCGACCTCGGGCACGACCTTACGGACCACCGCTGCCCGCTCGGCGGTCGCCACGTAGTGGGACTTGAGGACGAAACCGGCCAGCCCGACCTCGGCGCAGCGGTGCGCCAGATCGATGTCGTCGATGCGCCGGGCCATCACGTCGGGGGCCACGTGCACGTGCGTGTCGTAGGCACCACGGACCGCGGCGCGGGCGCGGGCGGACGGGACCGGGTGGTCAGGCATCGCGCTCCTCGGTGGGCCTTCGAGCGGTGTGGCACGGCGCACTCGGACGAGCGCGTGGCGGTCGAAGGGACGGGATCCGCCGGGCGCAAGCATATCGGCGACCATGGCTCTTTCAAGAGGCACTCAGCAGGCTTGTGCACAGTGGACAGACGGAAACCCTTGCGTGGCAACCTTGTTGCCACCGCTCGCATCCGTTCGGGACAGACGGATGCCGCCAGTCTGATCTAAACTCGTCTATCGGGGCGGACCTGCGTCGTCCCGACCTCCGCCGACAGAGGCGGGCCGAGCAGCGCGAGGCTGAAGCTGGAGGCACCGCATGGGTAAGCGCTTTCACACGCTGGTGGCGGCCTGGCTGATCGTGGCTCTCGCCGCCGCCGGCTGCGGCGGCACCGACGACAACGGCGGTGACCCGACCGGCGACGCCCCGGACAAGGTCTCCTACATCACGGCGTTCGGCGCGGTGGGCCGAGACGCCTTCGCGTGGGTGGCCAAGGAGAAGGGCTACTTCGCCGAGGTCGGCATCGAGGTCGACATCAAGGAGGGCGCTGGCAACCAGCAGAACCTGACGGCGCTCAAGTCGGGGCAGGTCCAGTTCGCGGCGCTCGACTTCACCGGCGCCGTCATCCAGGCGGGCAAGGGCGAGTTCACCGACTGGCGGGCGGTCGCCGCGGTGCACCAGCAGACGTTGATCTCGGTGATGACCACCAAGGACACCAACATCACCACCCCGAAGGACCTCCAGGGCAAGACGATCGCGACCGGCGCCGGCTCCGTGACGGAGCTGCTCTTCCCGGCGTACGCGCGGCTGGCCGGCCTCGATCCGGCGACGGTGAAGATCGAGGGTGTGCAGGCCACCGCACTGAACGGGCTGATGGCGAGTCGGCGGGTCGACGCACTGGGCACGTTCCTGCTCAGCCGCGGCGCCCTGCAGACGGCCGCCCGGAAGGACGTCGTGGTCCTGCCCTACAGCGACTACCTGCCGGACCTGTTCGGCAACGCGATCATCACGACTCCGTCACTCATCAGCGAGGACCCGACCTCGTGCAGCGGTTCACCCGGGCCGCGCTCAAGGGCCTGGCCTACAGCATCGAGCACCCGGACGAGGCGGCGACGATCCTCAACAAGGCGAAGCCCACCTACACGGTCGCGGCGGGCAAGGGCGAGATCGAGGCGATGGCCCCGCACGTCCGTCCCGCCGGCGGTGCCCAGATCGGGTTCATGGACGAGTCGCGGGTCGCCCAGACGATCGCCGTGCTCGAACGCGCCAACCTGATTCCGCCGGGCCTGGCGCCCTCGGCCGTCCTGGACCCGACCATCGTCAAGAAGTCGTGACCGGCAACGTCCGGGCGCAGGAACGCTGGCGCACCGTCGGCTTGCCGGCCCTGGGCGCGGTGCTCGCGACCGGCATCTGGTGGCTGTCCACCTGGGCCTTCGACATCGAACCGTTCTTCCTGCCGGCGCCCCCGGACGTGGTCGACGCGTTCCTGCGACTCCCCGGTCACCTGGCCCAGCAGACCTGGATCACCTTCCTGGAGACGGTCATCGGGTTCGGGATCGCCGCGGTGGGCGGGCTCCTGCTGGCGGTCCTGCTCGCCGCGTCGCGCACGGTCGAGCGGATGGCCCTGCCGATGATCGCGGGCATCAACGCGGTGCCGAAGGTGGCACTCGCGCCGCTGCTCCTGGTCTGGATCGGCTTCGGTTACGAGACCAAGATCGTGATGGTCGTGCTGCTCTGCTTCTTCCCGATCCTGATCTCGACCATGGCCGGCCTGACCTCGACACCGAACGACCTCGGCGAGTTGGCCCGCTCCCTGTCCGCCTCGTGGTGGCAGACCTTCCTCAAGGTCCGGCTTCCGTGGGCCCTGCCGCAGATCTTCGTCGGCCTGAAGGTGGCGACCTCACTCGCCATCATCGGTGCGATCATCGGCGAGGTGATCAACCCGGAGGCCGGCCTCGGCGCGGTGATCGCCAGTTCCGGTCAGTCCGCCGACACCCCGCTCGCGTTCGCGGCGCTGATCCTGCTGGCGCTCATGGGCGCGCTGCTCTTCTACCTGATGGCCGGCCTCGAACGGCTCCTCGTGCCGTGGGCACGAGCGATCTCCTCCTGAGATCCGCACCGCACGACGACCGGGCTGCGTCGTACCCTCGCGCTAGCATCGCCCCGTCTCGCCGCAGAAGGGGGCCCGCATGACCCAGGACCAGGTCACGACGTTCGTCGACAGCGACCTGCGAGAGGCACGGTTCATCAGGACGACGTTGACCGGGGCGGTGATGCGCAGCGTCGACGTGAGTGGCCTCGACATCGACGCCCCGTGGCTGCCGGAGGGCACCCTCCTGGTCAACGGTGTGGACGTCGTGCCGTTCGTCGAGGCCGAGATCAACCGCCGGTTCCCCGGCCGCGAGCTGAGGGATGCCGGGGACCCGGACGGCCTGCGGGCGGCGTGGGCGGCGCTCGAGCGGGCCTGGGCGGTCGCGGTCGACCGGCTCACCGCCCTGCCCGCGGGCACCGCCGACCTGTCGGTCGACGGCGAGTGGTCGTTCGCGCAAACCGTGCGCCACCTCGTGTTCGCCACCGACGTCTGGCTCGGCAGGACGATCCTGCGCCGACCACAGCCCCTCCACCCGCTCGGGCAGCCGCACGCCGAGTACGAGACCGACGGCTACGACATGTCCGTCTTCGCCACCGCGCGGCCGAGCCTCGCCGAGGTGCTCGACCTGCGCGCCGAGCGGCAGACCATGATGCGGGACTTCCTCGCGAGCGTGACGCCGGAGCTGCTCGCCGAGTCCCGGCCGCACCCGTGGTCACCCGACACCGAGGCGACCGTCCTGCGCTGCCTCCACGTGATCCTCCACGAGGAGTGGGAACACCTTCGCTTCGCGCTGCGCGACCTCGACGCGCTGGTCCGGCCCTGACCGGTCAGGCCGCCGGCCACCACGACCGTCCCGCCGGGGCGTTCTTGACGAACACGATCCCGTCGAGGCGCGCCAGGTGGGCCGGGTCCAACGGGGCATAGCCGAACCAGGGTGACACGCGCGCGGTCGCCCGGCCGTGGGTCGCGGCCAACCGGTGGGCGTCGACGAGGCACCGGTCCTGCGGGAGCGCGTACAGCAGGCCCTCGATGCTGTCCGGGGGCGGGGTGTCGACTCCGCGGTGGCCGATGGTGCCGAGGGCCGTGGCCAGGAAGGCGTACCCCTCCCCCAGCTGCGCGCTGACGATCGCTCCGGCGCTCCACCATTCCAGCGGCAGGTCACCCATCCGCATCGTGCTCACGTCCCGTTGAAGATGCGCGTTGTGGGCGTACACCAGCGCCGGGCCGCGCTCGGCGACGGCCAACAGGTTGGCGGCCATCATCGACGCCCGCTGGCCCAGCAGCCGCGCCAGGCGGCCCGGTGACGTGTCGGCCATCCACAGGTGGTAGCGCAGCAGCCCGACGGCGGTGCGCCCGTACAGACGGGCCCGGTCCCACTCCTCCGGTGTGGACGCCGAGACCAGCTGAGGCGTCCGCGCGTCGAGCAGGGCCACCAGGTCGTCGGCGAGCACGCGCAGCCGGTCGGCCTCGGGCGTCCGCCCCACCGACCGCGACGGGTCCATCATGGCGGCGGGCTCGGTCCAGCGCTCGTCGTCGCCGAGCAGGTCGTCCAGCGTCTGCGCGGTGCAGGGAAGCAGGTCGGTGTCGACCCGGGCCGACAGGTACGCGTGCAGCGCGGTGATCGCCCGCCGCGGGCTGGCGGCGCCGGTGATCTCCAGTGGGCCGTCGAAACCGACGAAGCGCAGCTGCTCGGCGGCGGGCCTCCCCTCGTTGTACGCACGCATCCACCGCACCAGCTCGGCGTTGGCCGCCGATGCGCCGAAGCCGTGGCTGAAGCCGCTCTCCATGACCTCGTCGAGGGTGCCGGCGCCCGTGGTGACGTGGTCGTCGACCACCAGACCCGCCAGGCAGTCGCTCTCGATCGCGATCGTCCGGTAGCCCTCCCGCTCGACGAGTTGCCGGAAGAGGTCGTTGCGGACGTCGAGCAGAACGTCCTCGCCGTGGGTGGGCTCACCGAGGGCGAGCAGCCGGGGCCGGGACGGGAGCAGCCGGAGAACGGCGGCGGCGTCGACGGCATGGACGGTATCCGTGATGCGCTCGGTCATGCCTTGAACGCTATCGTTGAACCGACGGTTGAGACTTCTGCCGACAAATCCGTGCTGCCGACGGCAAGACCCTCAACAGCTCATGCACTCCCGATGGGTGCGGTGCTCCGTCGCACGACCAGGCGGGGGATGACCAACGGCAGGGGCTGCGGTGTCGCTCCGCTGATGGCCTGCGTGATGGCCGTGATCGCCCGTCGACCGACCGCGTCGAAGTCCTGCTGGACGGTGGTCAGCGGCGGGATGAGATACGCCGCCTCCGGGACGTCGTCGAAGCCGACGACGGAGATGTCCCCGGGCACCTGACGGCCGCACTCGTGGAGCGCGCGCAGCACACCGATGGCCATCTGGTCGTTGGCGGCGAACACGGCGGTGGTCCCGCGCATCTGACAGATCCGCAGGCCGGCGGCGTATCCGCTGTCGGCGCTCCAGTCACCCTGGACCGGCTCGACGGGGCGTTGGCCGGCCTCCGCCATCGTCCGGCGCCAGCCGTCGACGCGGGCGCGGGCCTCCGCCCAGTTGAGCGGGCCGCTCACGTGCACGATCTCCTGGTGACCGAGCCCGAGGAGGTGTTCGGTCGCCATCCGGGCGCCGAGCACCTGGTCGACGCCGACGGTGAGCGAGGCCCGGGACAGGTCGCCCTCCACGACCACGAAGGGGACGGTGGACCGGTTCATCCGTACCACGTCCAGCGCCTCGTCATTGCCGGCGATCATGACGACGCCCTCCACGCCGACGCGCATCAGGTGCTCGGTCGCGTCGCTCAGGGCCTGCCACGTCACCTCCGACAGGCTCACCGAGGTGGCGAAGTATCCGGCGGCACGGGCCGCGTCCTCGACGCTGCGGTGGATGCTCGTCGGACCGAACAGTGTCCGGGCGGTGCCGATGATGCCGATCATTCCGGAACGACCGCGCACCAGCGCGCGGGCCGCGGTGTTGGGGCGGTAGCCGAGCCGTTCGATGGCCCGCAGGACCCGCTCCCGCGTCTCCGGCTTGATGCTGGGCGCCCCGTTGATGACGCGGGACACCGTCTGGTGCGACACCCCGGCCAGGCGGGCGACGTCGGCCATGACCGGCCGAGAGGTGGCCGCCACCGTCGCCCTCCGCGCGAACTCGCCCCCGCCGGCCATTCGTCCTCCCCTGCGATCGGTCCCTCGCGGCATCGTGCGTGCGTCGGAGTCAGTGCGAGTGTCGAGGCACGGCGCTGCCACTGCCCCCGACGAGGAAATCCAGGTCGGCGCCCTGGTCGGCCTGTAGGACGTGCTCACCGTAGAGCCGGGCCCAGCCCCGGTCGGCGGCCGGCACCGGTGGTTGCCAGGCGGCCCGGCGGCGGGCGAGTTCCGCGTCGTCGACCAGGAGGTCCAGCCGACGTGCCGGGACGTCGACGCGGATCGGATCGCCGGTGCGCACGAGCGCGAGAGGACCGCCCACGGACGCCTCCGGGGCCACGTGCAGGACGCAGGTCCCGTATCCGGTGCCGCTCATCCGGGCGTCGGAGATCCGGACCATGTCCGTGATGCCGTCGGCGAGCAGCCGTCGTGGCATGGGGACGTTGCCCACCTCGGGGAAGCCGGGGTAGCCCCGTGGACCGGCGTTTCGCACCACGATGACCGTCTCGGGGGTGACGTCGAGATCGAGGTCGTCGGCCGCGACGACGTAGTCCTCGATTCGGTCGAAGACGAGCGCCGGCCCGGTGTGCGTCAGCAGGTGGGGGGAGGCGGCGGACACCTTCAGCACCGCCCCGGACGGTGCCAGCGACCCGCGCAGCACCACGGTGCCCGAGCCGGCCGGTTGGAACGGCTCCGCCATGGTGCCGATGACCTCCCGGTTCCAGCACTGGACGCCGCTGATGTTGTCGGCGACGCTCTTTCCGCTGACGGTGACGTGGTCCAGGTGCAGCAGCGGCGCGATCTCGTTCATCACCGCGGGGACGCCGCCGGCGTAGGCGAAGTCCTCCATGAGGTACGTCCCGGACGGCATGAGGTTGACGAGCATGGGCACGTCGGCGGTGAGGGTGTCGAAGTCCTCCAGGGACAGCGAAACGCCGAGCCGCCCGGCGATCGCGAGCAGGTGGACGACGGCGTTGGTCGAGCCGCCGATCGCGGCGTTGACCCGGATGGCGTTCTCGAAGGCCTGCCGGGTGAGCACCGTGGACAGCCGCTGGTCCTGCTCGACCATGGTGACGATCCGACGTCCGGCGGCGTGGGCGAGCGCGTACCTGCGGGAGTCGACGGCGGGCACGGCGGCGGCTCCCGGCAGTTGCACGCCCAGCGCCTCGGTCACGCAGGCCATGGTGGAGGCGGTTCCCATGGTCATGCAGTGGCCCCGGCTGCGGGACATGCCGACCTCGGCCTCGGCGCAGTCGGCGGCGGTCATCCGGCCGGCGCGCATCTCCTCGGTGAAGCGCCAGACGACGGTGCCCGACCCGATGTCCTGGCCGCGGAACTTGCCGTTGAGCATCGGGCCGCCGGTCAGCATGAGGGTCGGCAGGTCGACGCTCGCCGCCCCCATCAGCAGGCCGGGTGTGGTCTTGTCACAGCCGGAGAGCAGGACCACCCCGTCGAGCGGGTTCGCCCGGACCAGCTCCTCCAGCTCCATCGCCAGCAGGTTGCGGTAGAGCATCGTCGTGGGTCGCATGAGCGGCTCACCCAGGCTCATCGCGGGGAACTCCAGCGGCAGGCCACCACTCTCCCACACACCGCGCTTCACCGACTCCGCCAGGCCACTCAGGTGGGCGTTGCACGGCGTCAGCTCCGACCAGGTGGTGGCGATGCCGATCACCGGGCGGCCGTCGAAGACGTCGTCGGCGAACCCCTGGTTGCGCATCCAGGAGCGATGGATGAACCCGTTACGACCGTCCGCGCCGAACCACTGCCCGCTGCGCAGCGGTCGATCCGTCATCGACATCAGCACACCTCTCTGTCATCCGCTCGGCCGCGAGCGGTGTCGCGGCGCCTTTCTGGTTGGGCTGGTGGCACGGGCGTGCCCTACCGGAGACCTCCGACGGACAGCCCGCCGCGCCAGTGTCGCTGCAGACTGAAGAAGGCGATGATCAGGGGAATCACGGACACGAGCGAGCCCAGGATGATGAGGCTCCACAGTGAGGTGCCACCCGCGTTGTTCGCGGAGGCGATGCCCTGCCAGAGGCTGAGGCCGACGGTCACCGGGAAGAGCCTGTTGTCGGAGAGCATGGCCAGGGGCAGGAAGTAGTTGTTCCAGGACGCCACGGCCGACAGCAGCAGCACGGTCACCACCGCGGGACGCATCAGCGGAAGGGCGATCTGCAGGAACGTCCGCACCTCCCCCGCGCCGTCGACCCGGGCGGCGTCCAGGAGCTCGTCGGGGACCGCGTCGCGGGCGTACACGTGCATGAGGTAGACGCCGAACGGGTTGAGCAACGACGGGAGGATCACCGCCCAGATCGTGTTCGTCAGGCCCAGCCGGGAGAACATGATGAAGGTCGGGATGACCAGGGCGGTGGCGGGCACCATCAACGCGCCGAGAACGACGGCGAAGCTGAAGCGCCGGGCGGCGAACCGGTACTTGGCGAACCCGTAGCCGGCCATGACCGCCAGGACCGTGGCGCCGACCCCGCCGGCGATCGCGTACAGGGTCGAGTTGAGGATCCACCGCCCGTAGATGCCACCGTCGTAGGTGAACAGCAGCTCGAGGTTGCCGAGGTAGTCGATCTGGTCGGTGAACCAGAGGGTGTTGCCGCCGCCGAACAGGCCCGGCGCGTCCTTGGAGCTGTTGACGACGACCCACCAGAACGGCACCAGGAAGTAGATCACCAGGAAGCCGAGGAGGATCTGTAGCGGGAGGTGGCGTTGCGCCCGGCGGGTGCCCGCGCGGACGCTGGTGCGGTCGGTCATCAGAGGAAGCTCCTCCGCTTGCGGGTGAAGAACAGGAAGGCGTACACGCAGATGAAGACGATCCCGCCGAGGGCGAACGAGATCGCCGACCCGTAGTTGAAGTTGGCGAGCGAGAACGCCTGCTGGTAGGCGTACATGTTGGGGGTGAAGTCCGACCCGATCGTGCCGGCGGCGAGGTAGCGCAGGATCTGCGGTTCGTTGAAGAACTGCAGGGTGCCGATGAGCGAGAAGACGAGGATCAGGATCAGCGCGGGGGCGATCAGCGGAATCTTGATCCGGGTGGCGATCTGCCATCGGCTGGCGCCGTCCATCCGGGCGGCCTCGTAGAGCGTCGGGTCGACCCCCTGCAGAGCGGCGTACAGGATGATCATGTAGTAGCCGGCCCACTGCCAGGTGACCACGTTGAGCAGACCGTAGAAGATCAGGTTGCTGCTCAGGAAGTCGGGCGCGGTGGCGCCGAACAACCCGAAGATGTCGGTCAGCGGGCCGAAGCCCTTGCTGTAGAGGAAGCCCCACATCACGGCGCCGATGACGGTGGGGATCGCGTACGGCAGGAAGATCATCAGCCGGGAGAAGCGGGCGAACAGCGTCGTCACCGAGTCCAGGATGAGGGCCATCGCGAGCGCGATGATGATCTGCAACGGGATGGAGACGAGCGAGAAGCGGATGACGAACCACGCCCCGGACAGGAAGCTCGGGTCGGTGAACGCCTTCACGTAGTTGTCGAAGAGGACGAAGCTGGTGCCGCCGATCAGCTTCTTCTGGAAGAGGCTGAGATACAGCGCGTAGCCCAGCGGCGCGATGAGGAACGCCAGGAAGACGATCCCGAACGGCCCGACGAAGAGCCATCCCATCAAGTGTTCGCGGAGGTGCACCTTGCCACGGATCTTGCGCGTCTGCTGCGTGGTACGCGGGGCGCGCTTCTCGGTCAGGACTGTCATCTTGGTCTCCGGGACGTGGACGCCGAGGGTCGAGGGTGGGCCGGCCGCTGCCGGCGCGGCCCACCCGTCCGGTCACTGAACGGTGAAACCTTGTTCCTTGGCGTACTTCGCCACGTCCTCCTGCAGCCGGTCGGCCGCCTGAGACCCGGTGATGGACCCCTTGATGACCTCGCTGACCTGCTCGGTCATCGCGTCGAGGTAGTACTGACCGAAGGGGGCGTAGGAGACACCCTTGTAGGCGTCGGCGGCCGGGACGTAGACCTCCTTGTTCGCCTGCTGGCCGTCGAAGAACGCCACCTTCAGGTCGATGAACGCGGGGTCCTTGAGCGCCGTGAGGTTCAACGGGAAGATGATCTGGTTGGTCCAGCCGTCGGTGAGCGACTCCTTGTCGGCGTAGAGCCCGTAGGCGACCTTCGCGGCCAACTCCGGCTTCTTCGCCTGCTTGGTCACCGAGAACGCCGAGCCACCCCAGTTGACCTGCACCGGGTTGGCCGGGTCCCACTGCGGCAGCGGCGCCACCGCGAACTTGCCGGTGTCCTGCCCCTTGCCGACGCCCGCGCCGGTGAGGTAGCCGGGCGCCCACGCCGCGGAGATGTACGTCGCGTAGTTGCCGTTGATCACGCCGGAGATGTACTCCGGGGTGAACTGGTCCTGCGTCCCGACCAGGCCCTTCTTGGCGAGGCCGCCCCAGTAGTCCAGCACGTCCTTGGAGGCCTGGTCGTTGAGCTTGACGCCGATCGACTTCGGCTGCGCCGGATCGTAGGTGAAGGGCGTGGCGCCCTTCTGGATCTGCAGCGCCATCGTGAGCGCCGAGACGTTCGCGCCGAGGTCCCCGAAGAGCGGGCCGCCTGCGTCCTTCACCTTCTGCGCGGCCTGCTCGTACTCGGCCCAGGTCTTCGGCGGCGTGATCTTGTACTTGTCGAAGATGTCCTTGCGGTAGATCATCGCCACCGGGCCGCCGTCGACCGGCACGCCGTAGACCGCGTCGCCGACCGACACGTCCTTCCAGGCGCCGTCGCTGTAGTTGGCCTTGACCGCGTCGTACCCGTACTGCTTGATGTCGACGAGCGCGTTCTGGATCTGGAACGTCGGGATCCGGTCCGCCTCGATCATGATCACGTCGGGTGCCCCGGTGCCGGCCGAGATGGCCGTCTGGAACTTGTCGTACTCGTCACTGCCCTGGCCGACGTTGGTCCAGCAGACCTGCACGTCGTCGTGCTGCTTGTTGAAGTTGTCGACGACGAGCTGCATGTTGGGGTACCAGCCCCACATCGTCACGACCGGCACGTTCTGTTTGGTGATGGTGTTCGTGCAGTTGCTGGCGTCGCTTCCGCCGTCGTCCGACGACGAGCAGCCGACGAGACCGGCCCCGGCCGCGAGCACGGCCACCGTGGCGAGTATGCGTCTTCTCTTCATTGAGCCCTTTTCATCGTGATCGTGCTGGTCACGGCGGGTGTGGGTAACCCGGAGATCGATGAGGGCGAGGCTCCAGGTAAGACAGCAGTCGACCAAGATCCGATGCCCCGACCGGGAGCCTCGCCGTGCTGTCTTACCCCGCCACGATTCCGCTGTCCAGTCGAACCCTGAGCCACCTCGCCGAGTGCATCCGCGGCCACCGTCGGCAGCGTCGATCCCGGTGGCGGCGTCTGGACCCCGGTCGGCAAGCCCTGCTCACCCTCGCCCACCTGCGCAACGGCGACACCTACACCCGCCTCGCAGCCGGGTTCGGCATTGGCGTCACCACCGCCTGGCGCTACGTCCGCGAAGCTGTCGACCTGCTCGCCGCAGCGGCCGACGATCTGGCTACCGCGATGGAGCGCATCCGCAAGCTGGCATACGCGATCCTCGACGGCACGCTGATCCCGATCGACCGGGTCGCCGATCAGAGGCCCTACTACTCCGGGAAGCACAAGCGGCACGGCGTGAACGTGCAGGTCATCGCGGACGCTGCGGGTCGCCTGGTCTGGGCATCGGCTGCGCTGCCCGGCGCCATTCATGACCTGAGCGCCGCCCGTGTTCACGGCATCATCGACGCGCTGAGCAGCGCGGACGTGATGACGTTCGCGGACAAGGGCTACCAAGGAGCCGGCGGGAGCGTGCGCACGCCGTTCAAGCGCCACCGCTACCGGCCGAAGCTGTCCCGCCGGCAGGAGGCCGTCAACCGCGCACATGCCCGTGTCCGCGCCCGCGGCGAGCGCGCCATCGCCACGCTCAAGACCTGGAAGCTCCTGACCAAGCTGCGCTGCTGTCCCCGCCGCGCGACCGCGATCGTGCAGGCCATCCTCGTCCTGCACCGCGTCGAGACCAGCCCCTACTCATGATGAAAAGGGCTCATTGAGATGGTTCCCTTCGGGGGTCGCGGTGCACAGGATCCATGCGCTGGCGGGCGCCACCGGGGCAGGAAACCTGCTCCCGGTGGCGTCGCCTGGTGAGGCCCTAGCGCTTGAACAGTCGCGGCGCCAGGTCGATGAGGTTCTTCTGCCACACGTCCCAGCCGTGCGGCCCGGGGGTCACCCCGTCGAACTCGTAGCGGATACCGAGGTTGTTCAACGTGGTCAGCGAGGCCATGAAGCTCGGGTACACGAAGTCGGTCTGGTCACCGACGTACAGGCGCAACATCTTGGTGCCGTTGTTGATGGCCTCCACGTCGACGCCGGTGCCGCTGCCGAAGCCGGCCGAGAACGCCGCGACGTAGGCGAACTGGCCCGGGTAGGCGCGCAGCACACCGAACGCCTGCCCACCGCCCATCGACAGGCCGGCGAGCGCCTGCTGGGACGGGTCACTGGAGATGTGGTAGCGGGACCGGGCTGTCGGCACGATGTTCTCCAACAGCTCCCGGTTGAAGTTGGACGAGTTGCCGTTGCCCATCACGACGACCATGGGCGTGAGGTCGCCGTCGAGGAACTGGTGGTCGAGGATCTGCTTGGCGCGACCCATCTCGACCCAGTCCGTGTAGTTCTGGCCGCCGCCGTGCTGGAGGTAGAGAACCGGGTACGGCTGCGCCCGGCCCGGGTCGTAGCCGGGTGGGGTCCACACCAGCGCGGTGCGGTCCTGACCCGCCACCGTGCTGCGGTAGGTCATGGCCTCGACCTTCCCGCCCTGGCCGGCCGGCACGTCCGTCAGCAGTCGGGCCTCCGGGCCCGGGACGAGGAAGGTGCTCCACATCGGCTCGGTGGTCACCTTCGTCGGGTTCGAGACGTCCTTGAACGGGACCCGGTCGACGATCAGCCGGTAGTAGTAGAACCAGGGCTTCAGCGGCCCCACGGTCGCCCGCCACCGGTCGCCGTCGCGGGTCAACGGCACGCGCAGCCAACTGCCGCCCGGCGCGATGTTGGCCCACACGGTGACGTGCTGGGCGGTGGCGAAGTCCGTGGTGGTCTCGAAGGTGACGAACCCGTCCTCGGTGAGGAAGGGCGTGGGGGTGGTGCCGGCCGCTGGCGGCGCGAACTCGCCCGTGATCGGCCGGTGGCCCGGGCTCGGCCCGTGGTCAGACACGTGCCGGAACAGCCGTGGAACGAAGTCGACGAGGTTCTCCTGCCAGGTGGTCCAGTTCCCGCCGCCGTCCGGGTTGACGCCGTCGAACTCGAACCGGACATCGGCCCGACCCAACGCCTTCGTCAGGCGGTAGGTGGGGTTGTGCGCGGCGTCGGTGACGTTCCCCGTGTAGAGACGCAGCAGTTTGAGGCCGCGGTTGATCGCCTTGGCGTCCTTGCGGTCGATGCTCGGCGCCGAGTCGCCGGAGAACCAGCCGACGTAGCCGAACTGCCCCGGCTTGGCGAACGCCGCCCGCACGGCCCGCGCAGCGCCGTCGGCCACGCCGGCGATCGCCTGGTGCGCCGGATCACGCCGGACCCGGTAGTTGTCGGCGACCGCTCGGCGGAGGTCCGTCAGCTCCCGGTCGTCCGCGCTGTCGGCGATCACCACCACCATCGGCTGCATGTTGCCGGCCGCCGAGAGGTTGTCGAGAATCTGCTTCGCGCGGCCGAGGTCGAGCCAGTCGGTGGCGGCCGCGGCGTCACCCGACTCCAGGAAGAGCGTGGGGTAGCTCTTCGGCCCCTTGGCCGCGTACCCCGGTGGCGTCCAGACCAGGGCCGAACGCTGTTCGTTACGGACCCGGTAGGTGAGCGTCCCGACCGTGCCGCCGGTGCCGGTCGGCGCGTCGACCAACCAGCGAGCCGAGTCACCCGCGACCAGGAAGCTGCTCCAGAGCGGGTGGGACGCCACACTCGTGGGGTTCGTCGGGTCCTTGATGGTCTTGGTGTCGTCGGCGGTGACCTGGTAGTGGTAGAGCCCCGGCTCCAGGGCACCGAGCACACCCGACCACGCGTCACCGCGGCGGGTCAGACCGAATTCCGCCCAGGTGGCCGACGGGCCGAAGTTGCCCTCGATGACGACCTGCGACACCGTGCCCAGCTGCTCCTGAACGTACGCGGCCGGAACGGTGAACGAGGCGTAGCGGTCGTCGGAGACCGCCAGCCACGGCGTGTCGGCCGCCGCGGGTTGCGGCGCGACCAGCACCGCGGCGACCGCGATGACTCCGGCGGTGAACGCCGCCGAGAGTCGACGTACGCCCAGACGGCGTAACCGCCCGTGATAGTGTTCGGTTGTCACGCTCCACTCCTCTCTGCGCCGGCAGCGGATGCGACCCGCTCGCCGGCTCAACTCATCGGTGGATCTCGCCGTGCGTGCTGCGGACACCTCCTTCAGGTGTTGGCCACGCGCGCACCCGACCTGATCGCTCTGTCGGAAGCGGTCAGGTCGTGGCGCCCGTCGGCGGTTGTCATGGTCGCGCCGCGCTCGGCGGTGGTGCGGTCGAGCTGCGGATCACGAGGCTGGTCGGCAGCACTATCTGGCTCGGCTCGGCCCAGTCGCCCGTCACCAGTGACTTCAGCATCCGTGCGGCCTCGTACCCGAGCTGGAACATCGACTGGTCCACGGTGGTCAGGCCGGTCGACGCCGCCTCCGGGATGTTGTCGAACCCGACGACGGACAGGTCCGCCGGGACGGAGAGGCCGAGTTCCCTGGCGACCTCCAGGACCTTGAGGGCCATCCCGTCGCTCGCCGCGAAGATCGCCGACGGCCGGTCCGCCCGTTGCAGCAGGGCACGCGCCAACGGGACCGCCGACTCGGGATTGAAGTCTCCCCGACCGATCAACGTGGGGTCGACCGGGACGCCGGCGTCGGCGAGCGCCGCCCGGTAGCCCTCTTCCCGCGACCACGCCGAGGCGAGGCTGTCACGGCCCGCGATGAAGCCGATGCGGCGGTGCCCCAGACCGAGCAGATGCTCGACCGCGGTGGTGGCGCCGGCGAGGTTGTCGGCCATGACCGAGGGCGCCGTCGCGCCCCGCACCGGGTCGATGGCCACGATCGGCGTCCGGCTGTGCATCTCGCCCCAGGGTGTGACGACGATGCACCCGTCGGTGAGGGTGCCCGACAGCCGGGTCAGGTGCCGTTGCTCCCAACCCTCCGAATAGGACCCGTAGAGGTCACTGTTGGCATAGATGATCAGGTCGAAGCCGGAGCGGCTCAGCGCCTTCATCACACCCTTGAGCACCTCGGCCGTGTACGACTGGAAGCTGTGCGCGACGAGGCCCAGGACGTTGGTGCGGCTGCGGCGGAGACTCGTGGCCACGAGACTCGACTCGTAGCCGAGCTGCTCGATGGCCGAACGGACCTGGGCGAGCGTCCGCGGGCTGACACCGTAGTGCCCGTTGACGACGCGCGAGACGGTGGCGGTGGAAACGCCGGCGACTCGGGCGACATCACTCATTGTTACCGGCGCATTGACTTCAGTCATGCCGCTCTCTCTGGACTGCAATCGTTATCGGTTACGTTTCCAGGATGTTGTCAACGTAACCGAGAACGATTACAAACACAAGGCCTTCGCGTCCTCACGGGACCCCCGCGGGACGGCCCTACCGGGATTGTTGACAAACACACCGACCGATCACCGTCCACCGTTGCGGAACCGCGAACGACGGTCACGCTCGGTGGCCGAATGAACGGTCTTTTCCCGCGCTCGTTCCCGCCCGACGAAAAGACGGGCGGGAACGGGCGCGCGAACCATTCCGGGTCGGCGGTGGAATGGGGTCAGACGGCCCCGCCGGACAGATCCCGGACCTCCGCCGCGCCGGAGAACGCCTTCGACGTCGTCGAACGGTCCGCCCCCGCCTTGATGACGAAGCTTCCGGCGAGGACACGGTTGTCGGACGAGAAGCCGACGTACACCTCGATCTGCCCGGGTTCCACGGTGTAGTTCAGCTGCCGGTCGTAGAAGCCGAGCTGCCCCGTCGGCAACTCGAAGCGCACGGCCACCCGCTGGCCGGCCGCGGCCGAGACCCGGGCGAAGCCCTTCAGCTCGAGCACCGGTCGGGTGACCGTCGCCTGCGGGTCGCGGACGTAGAGCTGCACGACCTCCTCACCGGCTCGCCGTCCGGAGTTGGTGACCGTGACCTCGACACCGACGCTGTCGCCGGCGTCGACCTCCGCACGCTCCACCACGGCTCCGTCGATCGTGAAGGGCGCGAAGCCGAGGCCGTGCCCGAAGCAGTATCGCGGGGCGACCGGCGAGTCGACGTAGTCACCGTGCCAGTGCGACCGTCCGCCGGACACCTTGTGGCCGTAGAAGACGGGTAGCTGGCCGACCGTCCGGGGGTAGGAGATCGGCAGCCTGCCGCTCGGGTTGACCTCGCCGAGGAGGACCTCGGCGATCGCCCGCGCGCCCGTCTCCCCGGGCAACCAGGCCATCAGCACCGCCGCACACCTGTCGTGCAGGAAGTCGCTGCCGACCGGTCGGCCCGCGACGAGGACCGCCACGACGGGGGTTCCGGTGTCGACGACGGCCCGGACCAGCTCCTCCTGGACGCCGGGCAGGTCGAGGCTGGACCGATCCCGCGACTCGCCCGTGGTCGCCCGGGGCGTCAACCCTGAGCGGTCGCCGAGGACCAGCACGGCGACGTCGGCCTCGGCGGCGACCGCCACCGCCTCGGCGAACCCCTCCGTCGACGGGTCGACCACGTCGCACCCCGGCACGTATCGCAGCCGGTCGCCCAGGCGGGCGGCGAGTTCGTCGCGCACCGTGGGTACGCCGTCCGTGCTCTCGTCGATCTCCAGGTCGTCCGGGATCGTCATCATCTGGCCGAGCAGCCCTCGCCGCTCGCGCGCCTCCGTCAACGCCTCGATGTGCGCGGCGAACGAGTAGTCGCCCAGCAGGTGCCGGGCGTCGTCGGCGTTCGGCCCGATCAGGGCCACTGTGCCGGCTCCGGCGACCAGCGGCAGCACGCCGTCGTTCTTCAGCAGGACGAGGCTGCGGCGCGCGATCGCCAGCGCCACGTCACGGTGCCGTTCGGCGTTCACCGTCACCTCGACCGCGCCCTCGTCGACGTACGGGGCCTCGAAGAGCCCCAGCTCGAACTTGTGCCGCAGGACGCGCGAGACGGCCTCGTCGAGTCGCGCCTCGCCGACCTCCCCGGCGTCGAGCGCGCGCGCCAGGGCGTCCGCGTACGCGTCGGTCGCCGGAAGCTCGACGTCGACGCCCGCGGCGAGGCCCAGGACCGCCGCCTGCTGCTTGTCCTGCGCCAGGTGGTGGTAGGAGTGGAGGTCGTCCACGGCGAAGTAGTCGGACACCACGCTCCCGGTGAAGCCCCACTGCCCTCGGAGGATTTCGCCGAGAAGCTCTCCGTTGGCGTGGCACGGGATCCCGTCCAGTTCGTGGTAGCCGGCCATCACCGACTGGAGGCCACCTTCGCGGACCGCGGCCTCGAACGGGTGGAGGTAGACCTCCCGGAGCAGCCGCGGGGGCAGGTGGGCCGGCGCCCAGTTCAGCGCGCCCTCGGAGGCCCCGTAGCCGACGAAGTGCTTGGCGGTCGCGATGACGCCGTCGGTCAGGTCGGCGCCCTGCAGGCCCTGGACGAACGCCACACCCATGCGCGCCACCAGATACGGGTCCTCGCCGTAGGTCTCCTCCGTCCGACCCCAACGCGGGTCACGCACCACGTCCAGGACCGGCGAGAGCCCCTGGTGGCTTCCCATGGCGCGCATCTGCTCTCGGACGGCGTCCGCGAGCTGGTGGTTGAGGCTGGGCGCCCAGGTGCTCGCGACCCCGATCGCCTGCGGGAAGATGGTCGCCTCCCGCGCCATCACCCCGGAGCACACCTCCTCGTGCACGATCGCCGGGATGCCCAGTCGGGTCTCGGTGACCAGGAACCGTTGAATGGCGTTCGCCGCCCGGGCCACCTGCACCGCCTTCAGGCTGGTCGCTCCGGCGACGCGCGTCACGTGCCCCAGGCCGTGTCGGAGGACGGTGCGGGCCCGCTCCGCCGAGAACCGCCCGCCCTCCAGCACCGCGAACGCCCACGTGCTTCCCAGCTGCGCGAGCTTCTCCTCGCGGGTCATGCGTGCCAACAGGTCCGACACCCGCTCGTCTACCGGCGCGGAAGCGTCGGCGTAGATCGCCCCGGTCCGCGGTCCCACAGTGGTCACCCGGTCACCCCAATCACCGCCGGAAGGCGGTCTCGGCCTCGTCGGTCGCACCCGGCCGTGGCGGCGGAGGAGGTGGTGGCGGCGAGGCGTGTCCGGGAGCGAGACCCCCGATCGCCCGGGAGCGGCGTGGTGCCGAGGCCGCCCGCCGAAGACATTGATCACGGGCATCGCGTCCCTTACTGTAAACGTAATCGGTAACGTTTACATTGATCGTGAACCTAATCGACGACCTTCGCGTTGTCCAGACCTCGCGCAGTGCCCACCACCCCTCGGTTCCGGCGTCGCGGCGGAAGCTTCCCGACGTCCGGACCGCACGAAGGGAGCCAGCCCTGAACACCCACCTCGACCAGCCGCCGGAGCCCCTGGCCGGCACCGACGGTCCACTCCCCCGCCCCTGCGCCTCGCCGCTCCGGTCGCGCCGCGACCGCCGGGCCGACACCGGGTCGACGGTCAGCCGGGAGGTCTCGTGAACACCGCACGACTGATCCTCGACACGCGCCGGCGGGTCGCACCGGTGCCGCGCCGGCTCTTCGGTTCGTTCGTGGAGCATCTGGGCCGCTGTGTCTACACCGGCATCTACGAGCCGGGACACCCGACCGCCGACCCGCACGGATTCCGGGGGGACGTCCTCGCACTCGTCCGGGAGTTGGGCGTCACCACGGTTCGCTACCCCGGAGGCAACTTCGTCTCCTCCTACCGCTGGGAGGACGGCATCGGCCCGGTGGACCAGCGGCCCGCCAGACTCGACCTCGCCTGGCACAGCCTGGAGACCAACGCGTTCGGGCTCGACGAGTTCATGCGGTGGGTCCGGGCCGCCGGAGTCGAACCGATCATGGCGGCCAACCTCGGCACGCGGGGCACCGCCGAGGCCGTCGACCTGCTCGAGTACGCCAATCACCGTGGTGGGAGCCACCTCGCCGACCGGCGCCGCGACAACGGCGCGGCCGACCCGTACGGCATCCGGCTGTGGTGCCTCGGCAACGAGATGGACGGCCCCTGGCAGGTGGGCGCACGGACCGCACCCGAGTACGGACGCCTCGCCGCACAGACCGCGAAGGCCATGCGACGTTTCGACCCCGATCTCGAACTGATCGCCTGCGGCTCCTCGCACTCCAGCATGCCCACGTTCGGCACCTGGGAACGCGACGTGCTCACCGAGGCGTACGACGACATCGACCTGATCTCGCTGCACGCCTACTACCAGCCGGTCGACGGCGACCTGCCCAGCTTCCTCGCCTCCGCCGAGGACATGGACCGGTACATCGACGCCGTCACCGCCATCGCCGACTCCGTCGGCGCGATCCGCAGGTCGACCAAGAAGATCATGATCGCGTTCGACGAGTGGAACGTCTGGTACCAGTCGGCGGCTCCGTCCACGCCCCCCAGCGGCGAGGACTGGCCGGTCGCGCCGCCGCTGTTGGAGGACCACTACAGCGTCGCGGACGCCGTCGTCGTCGGCGGGCTCCTCATCAGCCTGCTGCGCCACAGCGATCGGGTGACCGCGGCCTGCCAGGCCCAACTGGTCAACGTCATCGCGCCGATCATGACCGAACCGGGGGGCGCGGCCTGGCGGCAGACCATCTTCCACCCCTTCGCCCGCACCGCCCGGCACGCCCGGGGGGCCGTCCTCGACGCGCTACGCGACAGCAGCACGACCGCCACCGACCGCTACGGCGAGGTCGACGCGGTCGACGCGGTCTCGACCTGGGACGACAGCACGGGCGAGATGACCGTGTTCCTCGTCAACCGGAGCGCCGACACCCCCGCCGAGGTGACCGTCGAGGTCGGTGGCGCCCGGGTGGCCGGAGTCGTCGAGTGCGTCACCATCGGGGGCGGCGACCTCGACGCCAGGAACACGGCCGACGGCCCGGACCACGCCGCCCCCCGCCCCAACGGCAGCGCACACGGCACCGGCTCCGGCATCGGGCTGACCCTTCCACCCGCGTCCTGGACGATGGCGCGGTTGACGACCACGACCTCCTGAGGGCCGCCGCCCGGTGCCGTCCCGGTGGCGCACGACCGCGACGGCGGCGGCGCGGCCACGACGGCGTCTCCTCGCGGCGGACACGCCCCGGCCGTCCACTCCTGGCGGGACCAGGAGTGAACGGCCGGGGCTTCCCACCCACCTAGCAGAAAGCCTGCGTGGGCACGGATCTACGGGGCGACCGACGCGCTCCGCGAGCCGTTGAAGAGCTTGTCGCCCTGGTAGTGGGCGACCACCGGAGCGTCCAGTTCACCGTGGACGCTCTTCTTCAGCCGGGCGACACCGTTGTGCACGGGAGCCGACCCGAGGTACGTGTCGCCGGCGTAGAACTCGACCTTGCCGGACGGGGAGGACATGCTCGTGCTGACCGCACCCACCGTCGCGGTGGCGGTGACCTTGGTGTTGGGCGAGGCGCCGGCGGGTGCGGTCTCGACGTCGAGACCGATGTTGGTGGCGCGGAAGGCCAGGTCACGGAGGTAGTGGTTCAGCAGGGGCCGCCAGACGTGCCAGGTGTGCACACCGGGCACGTTGAACTCGTCCAGCTCGACGCCGGCGGCCCGCAGCGCGGCGGCGTTCCGCTGCGAGTTCTCGGCGATGTTGCCGAGGCGGTCCTGCAGACCGGTGCCGATCATGATGCCGCCGGCCACCGCCTTCATGCGATCGACCTGCGCCTGGCTGGCGGTCGGGCCGCCCGCGCTCCAGGCGGCGTGGTAGCCGAACAGGTCGGTGTGGTTGTACATGATGGTGTAGGCGCGGCTGCCACCGGCGGAGAAGCCGCCAAACGCCCGGTCCTGCGCACGCGTCGAGACGTGGTAGTTCTGCTCGACGAACGGGAAGATGTTGTTCCGCAGCTCGTTGACGTAGCCCTCGTTGCCACCGGGAAGGCCGTTGAAGTCGGTGGACACGATCACCATCGGCTCCACGGCCCGGTCCTTGATCGCGTTCTCCAGGATGAGGTGGGCCACGCCCTGCATCGTCCAGGCGGTGGAGTGGTCACCACCGCCGTGGCTCAGATACAGGGTCGGGTAGGGCTTGGCCCGGTTGGGGTCGTAGCCGTGCGGCAGGTAGACGACGATGTCGTGCACCCCAGGCGGGTTGGTCGACAGCGGCGAGGTGTACCGCCGGGACTCCAGCGTGCCGAGCTTGGCGACCGGGGCCTGGTAGCCGGTGTCGTACGTCGGGAACTTCTTGCTGGTCGGGACGTACATGGTGCTACGCACCGCGCCCGGGGCACCCGGGTACTGCGGCTGGATCTGCCACGGGTTCGCGGGGTCGTCGTGCAGGGTGCAGCCGGTGGCCAGCTCGTTGGTGCAGTCGTGCGTGAACGCGTAGCGGAAGGTGCCCGCGGGCAGCGGCGTGGTGAACGTCCACACCCCGTCGGGGCCCTTCTGCATGGGCTGGATGTGCCAGGGGGTGGCCGCGACGTCGCCGGGCTGCCACTCGGCCGGCGGACGGGCGTCGCCGCAGTCCTGGCACGGGATGTTCTCCGGGCGCGAGTAGAACCAGTCGCCGTAGACGTGGACCTGCTGGACGTCCTCGGGCGCCTGGTACCGGAAGGTGACCGTGTATCCGGTCGGCGGCTGGTCGGTGCGGGTCACGGTCGGACCCAGGGGTGCGGGCGGGGCCGGCGGCGCGGCCGACGCCGCGGGGGCGGCGACCGAGCCGGCCACGACGGTGACGGCGGCGAGCACTGCGAGCATCAGCCGGCGCCTCGGCGTCGGCGTCAGGGGACGGGGAAGTGCGACGGGCATGTTCCTGCTCCCTCTTCGGCGTGTGGTCAGACCGCATCGAGCGGCCGACCGACCATTCGATGGTGAGGTGAACGGATACCAGTGATGTGCCGATGTCGCGCAGTTTGTGAGCGCTAACATCCTTCCTGTCAAAAATACAACCACGAGTTTAATTGAGGGTCAAGAGTCGACCGGATAATTGTCTCCACGAATTGCCGACAGCGCAATTAGGGCACGTTTCACCGGCGCCAGAAATTCTGGCGCGCCAATCTATTCAAACCATTTCGAGACGCGAATCGCGGGCCGACCGGCCGCGACCAGTGAGCGCGTCCGGGAGCAGCCTTCCGGCGCGGCTATTCCTTCCCTGGTTCCAACCTCCCATCGACTCGCCGGGGAATGGCGGTGCAGTCGTCTCGCAACTCCTCGGGCAGGACCCATTCCGGGGCGTCCTGCCAGGCCAGTGGACGAAGGAATCGTCGGATCGACGTGGCGCCCACCGAGGTGTGCACCGCGTTGCTCGACGGCCAGGGCCCACCGTGGTGCTGAGCCCACGACACGCGGACACCGGTGGGATAGCCGTCGAAGACGACGCGACCGGAGCGGGCGGCGAACACGTCGACCAGCCGACGCACGACCTCCGGAGCGTCGTCCGATCCACGGTGGACGGAGGCGGTCAGCGACGGTGGGACGGTCGCGAGCACGGCGTCGAGCTCGGCGACGCCGTCGTACCGGACCACCACCAGGAGCGGACCGAAGCACTCCTCGGCGATCTCGGCGGTCAGGTCCGGCAGACCGACCTCCAGGAGCGTCGGAGCGACGGTGAAGCCCGCACCGGGCGCGACCCGGGGTCGCGCCGCGACGCGGGCGCCGGCCCGCTCGAACGCCGCGGCCCGATCCTCGTACGCGTCACGGATGCGCTCGTTGAGCAGGACCGCACCCTCGGAGCTGGCAGCGACCCTCGTCCGCAGCAGGTCGACCAGGTGGTCGCCGGCCGCGTCCGAGGGGATGAACGCCAGACCGGGCTTGGTGCACAGCTGACCGCCCGAGCCCGTGAAGGAGGCGAACAACCCGTCGGCGATCTGGTCTGCCCGGTCGGCGGCCGCGCCGGGCAGGACGACGATCGGGTTCACGCTGCTCAGCTCGGCGTACAGCGGAATGGGGTCGGGTCGTTCGTCGATGGCGGCCTGGATGGCGCGGGCGGCGCCCACGGACCCCGTCAGCGCGGCCGCGCGGATCGCGGGGTGGCGCACCAGCGAGAGGCCGGCCTGGTCGCCGTAGACGACCGCGATCACCCCGTCGGGCCCGTCCAGGTCGCGGACGGCCGACGCGATCGCGTCACCGGAGGCCCGCGACGTCACCGGATGCGACGGGTGGGCCTTGAGGACCACGGGACAACCCGCGGCGAGCGCGGCGGCGGTGTCGCCACCGGCGACCGAGAAGGCGAACGGGAAGTTGCTGGCCCCGAAGACGGCGACCGGCCCGAGGGGTACGAGCATCCGCCGCAGGTCCGGACCCCGCCCGAGCGGAGTGTCGGCGGCGTGGTCGATGGCTGCCTCGACGTACGCGCCGTCACGCAGCACTTCACCGAACATCCGGAACTGGACCGCCGCCCGCGTGAGTTCCTGGTCGAGTCGGGCGTGGCTCAGACCGGTCTCCGCCGCCGCGGCAGCGACCAGGTCCGCGCGTCGGGACTCCAGCGACGCGGCGATCGCGTCCAGCATCCCCGCTCTGCCGACTCTTCCCAGGTCCGACAGCCATCGCGCGGCCCGGGAGGCCTGGCCGGCGACGGACTCCAGTCGGGTGTCGTCCGTCTCGACGAGATCGGTCGGGCGACGCAGGCCGTCACGCGGATCGACCGTGGTGACCACGTTCACAGCAGTCCTCTCTTCCCCAGGTTGCCCATCAGATCGCGGATGCCGAACTGCCACGGATCGCACTCCTCCGCGTGCCGCACGCGGTTGACCAGGGTGCCCAGGGCTGGGCAGCTGATCCGCACCACGTCGTCGACCTTGTGGGTGAAGCCGTCGCCGGGGCTGTCCCGATCCTGAATGGGCGCGAACATCGTGCCGAGCATCAGGACGGCGCCGTCGGGATAGTGGTGGTGCGGGCCGATCAGCTGCCGCACCAGTGCCTCCGGGTCCCGTGACATCCGGGTCATCTCCGAGACCGCCTCCAGGTGGAAGCCGTCCACGCCGTGGACCCGTAGGCACACCTCCAGCTCGCGGACCCGTTCCAGGCCGAACCGCTCGTCGAACAACCGGATCAGGGGGCCGAGGGCGCACGAGGCGTTGTTGTCCTTCGCCCGAGGCAGCAGGAGCGCGGAACGACCCTCCACGTCGCGCAGGTTCACGTCGTTGCCGAGGGTGGCCCCAACGATCCGACCGCTGGACGCGACGACGAGTGCGACCTCGGGCTCCGGGTTGTTCCAGGTCGACGCGGCGAGCACGCCGACCGGGACCGCGGTGCCGACGGCGGAGAGGATCTGCCCCTTGGTGAAGATCTCGGCGTCGGGACCGATCCCCACCTCCAGGTACTGACTCCAGACCCCCTCGGCGACCAGCAGGGTCTTGAGCCGCTCCGCCTCCGCCGAGCCGGGGGCGAGGCTGTGCAGGTCGGCGCCGATGTCGGCGAGCATCCGGTCACGGATGTCCGCGGCGAGCGCGAGGTCTCCCCGGGCCCGTTCCTCGATGACGCGTTCGATCATCGAGACGGGAAAGGTCACGCCGGCGGCCTTGAGCGCCTGGAGGTCGACCGGGGCGAGCAGCCAGGGCCGGGCGCGGTCCCGGGTCGCGGCTCCCGTATTGGCCAGGATCTCCCCGAAGTCACCGACCAGGGGCCCGTCGAGCGAGGCCACCGTCGCGGCGGGGTCGTCCAGCTCGCAGATGTCCCGGACGGTCGGGAACCGGTGGCTGATGTCGATGACGTCGTCTCCCCGTACGACCACCGGTGAGGGGCCGTCGACGGACGGGTCCCAGATCCGACCGACGAGCACGCTGTGGTCGACGTCGTCCGGAAGCGCCTCGGCGGCGGTCCCGAACCACTGCGCCCCGGAGCCCCGGGGCCGCGGCACCGTCATGAGGCGCTCTCCAGGTTGAAGAAGGACCGCTCGTCCCGGGGCCGGATGTCGTAGACGGCGTCGCGGAACATCCGCATCGGGTGCGGTGTGAACGGATGCTGCTCGATCGCGGCGAGGTCCAGTTCGATGCCGAGTCCGACCCCGGTCGGCACGAGGACGTCGCCCTCCTCGGTGAGCACCAGCCGTTCGTTGGTGATCTCCGGACGCCACGGCACGTCCGTCGCCATGATCTCCAGGTAGCGGAAGTTGGGCAGTGTCGCCCCGAGCTGGAGCGTCGCGGCCGTGCTGAGCGGGCCGCTGGGGTTGTGCGGCGCGAACCCCACATAGCTGGTCGCGGCGAGCGTGGAGATGAAGGCGAGCTCGGCGATGCCGCCGGCGTGCGTGACGTCCGGCTGGACGAAGTCGACGGCCTGGCGTGCCAGCGCCGGCGCGAAGCCCTGCCGGCCGTACCAGCGCTCCCCCGCGGCGATCGGCACGGGGGACGCGCGGCGGATGTCGACCAGCGCGTCGAGGTTGTCCGGTGGGCACGGCTCCTCGAACCACACCGGGTCGAACTGCGCGATCTCCTTCGCGACCTTGATCGCGTGGCGGACGTCGAACCGGCCGTGCCCCTCGATGAACAGCTCGACGTCGCGTCCGACCGCGCCCCGGACGGCGTCGATCTGGGCGAGGACCCGGTCCAGTTGCCTCGTGGTGATGGTGAGGTCGTAGTTCTCAAACGGGTCCCACTTGAGGCCGCGGAAGCCGGTCCGCACGGTGCGGCGTGCGGCGGCCGCGTAGTCCTCGGGGGTGACGGCCCCGGAGAACCAACCATTGGCGTACGCCCGGACCCGGTCCCGGGTCGCGCCGCCGAGCAGGCGGGAGACCGGGACGTCGAGCTCGCGCGCGGAGATGTCCCACAGGGCCATCTCCAGTGCGCTCAGCGCGGTCATGATGACCGGGCCTCCTCGCCAGTACCAGTCCCGGGCGAGTTCGTAGACGATCTTCGAGATGCTGGTGGGGTCCAGACCCACGACCGCCTCGGCCACCTCGGCGATGGCGCCCTGGACAGCCCGTTCCTTGCCCTCCAGGGTCGCCTCACCGAGCCCGACGATCCCTTCGTCGGTGTGGACCCGCACCAGAACGAGGTTCGTCCGGTAGAAGTCGACGACCAGCGTGTCAACAGAGATGATCTTCATGCTCCGGGTCAACCCTTCACCGCGCCGGCGGTCATGCCGGACACCACGTACTTCTGCGCCAACAGGTAGAAGGCGACGGCGGGCAGCGTGAACAGGAAGGCGACGGCCATCACCGTCTGGATCGGCGTGCCCAACTCGCCGATGAAGTTCGCGATGCCGACGGAGGCCGGTTGCAGCTCCGGATCGAAGATGAACGTCACCGCGAACACGTACTCGTTCCACGCGTGGAAGAAGGCGATGACCGCGGTCGCGGCGATCGACGGGGCGATGAGCGGCACGTTGATGCGGGTCAGGACGGTGAACGGCCGTCCGCCGTCGGCCCGCGCCGCCTCCTCCAACTCCCTCGGGATGCCGTCGATCGCGCCCTTGAGGATCAGCGCGACGATCGGCAGGACGAAGGCGGAGTTCACGAGGACGAGGCCGGTCAGCGAGTCGAGCAGGTCGAAGCGGCGGAACAGCGCGAACAGTGGCACGACCATGAGCGCCTCGGGGAGCATCTGCGTGAACAGCAGCACGACGGTCAACACGGCCTTGCCGCGGAACGAGAAGCGTGACAACGCGTAGCCGAGCGGGATGCCCAGGCCCACGGAGAGGACCATCGTGCCGACGGCGATCACCAGGCTGTTGAGCAGCCACCCGGCCGCCTTGCCCTCGGCCAGCGCCTCGACGAAGACGCCGAACCGACCGAGGTCCGGCGTGAGCCGGGGCTGCTCGGCGAACAGGTCACCGTTGCTGGACAGCGCCGTGACGAGCATCCAGTACAGCGGGAACACCGCGACACCCAGCACGACGAGCACGGCGACGATCCGCGCGGTGAGACCGAACCGGAAGCGCCTCATCGGACGTCCTCCTTCTCCGCGGCACGGGCGACCAGCCGGCTGCCGGTGATGACGATGAGCGAGATGACGACGCCGACCATGCCGATGGCCGCCGCCGATCCGAGTTCCTTCGAGTCGAACGCCTGCGAGTAGAGATCGATGACGAGCGTCTCGGTCGCGCCGACGGGTCCGCCCTTGGTCATGAGCCAGATGAGCTCGAACCGCCGCAGCGACCAGATCGTCATGAGCAGGGCCAGCAGTCCCACGGTCGGCTTGATGACCTGCCAGGTGACCGCGCGGAAGGCGTCCCACCGTCCCGCACCGTCCACGGTCGCGGCCTCGTTGAGCTCCTGCGGTACGGCCTGGAGCGCGGAGAGCAGCACCACCGAGGTGAAGGGGAACAGTTGCCAGATGGTCGTGGCGAGCACCGCCGGGAGCGCGTAGCGCGGGCTGTCCAGGATGGCCCCGCCCGGGACGCCGAGACCCACCGCGTCGAGGAACCGGTTCACGATGCCGTACTGCGCGTTGAGCATCCAGGTGGCGATGAGCGCGACCGCGATGCCGGGCGCGGCCCAGGGAACGGTGATGAGTGCCCGTGCCACGCCGCGGCCGCGGAAGCCGCGGTTGAGCAGGAGCGCGACGGCGAGCCCGCTGCCGACCGCCCCGACGACACACGCGATCACGTAGACGAAGGTGATCAGCAGGGTCCGGTGGAAGTCGGGGTCGCCGAAGATCCGGTTGAAGTTCTCCAGACCGACCCACTCGCTACGGGTGGGGTTGAGCAGCGTCGTTCGGGTGAAGCTGAGATAGACCTCCTGGGCGAGGGGCACCGCCTGGAAGACGAGGATGAACACTGCGGCGGGGGCGAGAAACAGGTACGGCGTCCACTTGCTGCCGAGCGGGCTGGGTCGCCGCCGCGCCCCAGGTCGGCGTGTTGTCTTCGGTGCTCCGGTCTGCTCGAGCACGGTCATCGGGTGATCCTTCTGGGGTAGGACGCTGCCGGCGCACGGACCGTCGCGCCGGCAACGTCGCCTTGACGAGCGTCAGCCGACCAGCTCGGTCGCCTGCTGCTGGGCGCGATCCAGGGCCGACTTGAGGTCGGTCTTGCCCTGCAGCGCCGCGATCACGTTCTGCACGACCACCTTGCGAATGTCCGGCGTCTTGGCTTCGAACCCCAGCACGATCTGCGGGAGGCTGCTCTCGGTGAGCTCGTCGAAGACGGTGAGGAACGGGGTCTCCTTGAGCGTCTCCGCGCTTCGCTGCGTGGTGGTGGCGACGCTGCTCGCGCCGAGGATCTCCTGGAGCTTGACCTGGTTCTGCGGCTCCAGCGCCCAACGGATGAAGGTGGCCGCCTCGTCCTTGGCCCGGCTCGACTCGTTGATCACGATCGGCGCGAGGATGGCGCCCTGCTTGCGCACCGGGAACGGGATCGGCGCGACGCTGAACTTCAGCTGCGGGTTCTGGCCGCGCGTCGCGGTCACGTACCCACCGTTGTTGAGCTCCATCCCGACCTTGCCCTCGGCGAACATGCGCCGGAACGTCGCCGCGTCGGCTCCGCGCGGGATCACGTTCGCGTCGTACAGATCCTTGTACGCCTGCAGGCCCTTGAGGTTCTCGGGCGAGTTGATGGTCAGCGTCTTGCCGTCGGACCACGCGCCGCCGAAGCCGTAGACGTAGTTGAAGATGTCCTGCCACACGCCGGCTTCCTCGGCCTCCGTCTGCCGGAACGCCAGCCCGTAGACGTCGCCCTTGGTCAGCGACTTGGCCGTGGAGACGAACTGCTCATAGGAGGTCGGCGGCGTCGGGATCAGGTCCGCGTTGTAGAACATCGCGTAGTTCGACGCCTCGAAGATGATGCCGTGCCGGACTCCATCGTGGACCATGAACTGGTCCGGCTGCTTGAGCAGGTCGTACTTGCTGACGTCGATCAGCTTGTCGAGCGGCGCGATGAGGCCGGCGTCGGAGGCGGCCTCGAACTCGGGCATGTCGAAGCGGACCAGGTCCGGTCCCTTGCCGCTGCCCATCTGGGTGAGCACCGTCTGGCCGAAGGTCGGGTAGGGCACCGCGGCGGCGGAGACCTGGACCTTGTCCTGGCTCTTGTTGAACTCGTCGAGCCAGGCCGTCAGTTTGGGACCGCGGCCGGGGTCGCCGAAGGTCGAGGCGGCGAAGGTCAGCTTGGTGACGCCGTCACCGGAACCGTCGTCCGAGCCGCATCCGGTAAGAAGAGCAGCGACCAGGCCGAGGGCACATGTCGCCCCGGTGATGCGGAGGCGGAGGGGCTTCTTGCTCATCGTTACTCCCCTGTAACAGGTCAGAGTCGTCGAGATGAAATTTGCAACGATCGTAGCGTCATATGCAACGGTGTCAAGTAGCGGTTGCGCCTGGGACGCACTACCATTGCAAATGATGCAATTTCCAGCGACGGTAGGGACCGCCGCACGAGGGGAGACATCGCCTTGTCGCAATCGATTCGCCGCGCGATCGACCTGATCCGTCGATCCGCGGAGCACCCGCTGTCGCTCACCGAGGCGGCGGACGTGCTGGGCGTCCACAAGTCCACCGCCCTGCGGATCCTGCAGACGCTCGAATCGGCACGCTTCGTTCGCCGGACCGGCGCCGGCACCTATGTGCTCGGCAGCGGCCTCATCGAACTGTCCGAACTCGCGCTCGGCTCGATGGACCTGCGCCAGTTCGCCGCCGCGCACCTACGGGCGCTGCAGCGCGAGACCGGCCACACCGTGCACCTGGCCCAGCTGACCGGTGACGAGATCATCTATATCGACAAGGTCGACAGCCAGGCGTTCGACGCCGTCAAGCTGCCGTCCCGGGTGGGGCGCGCGGTCTCGATCTACGCGAGCGCCGTCGGCAAGATCATCCTGGCGCACCTGCCCTCGGAGGAACGCGACCGGCTGCTCTCCCACGTCGTCTTCGAACGTTTCACCGACACCACGTACGCCGACCGCGAATCCCTCGAAGCCGAACTCATCCACATTCGCGAACAGGGCTGGGCCACCGACAACGGTGAACACGACGCGTACGTCATGTGCGTGGCCGCGCCGATCCGGGACTCACGCGGACGGGTCATCGCCGCGGCCTCGATCACCGCCATCGAGGTCATCGCCAGCCTCGACGAGCTGAAGAGCAACCTTCCGCTCCTGCTCGACACCGCGAACCAGATCTCACGCGAGCTCGGCTTCACGCCCCCGTCGTCCGGCGAGCCGGACGGTCCCGACGACCGACCGCCGGCGGCCGCCGGCCGGGTCGCGTCTCGGGACGCGTTCCCCGTCGCGCGGCGACCGGCGGGCGACGAGGTCGGCGCGTAACGCGCGGGACCGCGACGACGTCGCACACGACCTGCTCGCCCGGCCGCCCGACCTCGTAGCTCCGGGCGGCCGTCGGAGCGGTCCTACTCGCAGAACACCCGCACCTTGCTGTCGGGCTCCTCGACGTCGATGGTGACGTCGTCGAGATGCTCGATGAGCTCCTCGATGTCCTGCGGCTTAAGCTGGGTGAGGTCGATCGGCATCCCGGACCTGCTCAGTTCCGCGTTCGCCCTGGTGAGCGCCTCCGGTGGGACGAGGCTGGCGAGCCGGACCCCGGCGCGCAGCAGTTGCAGTGGTACCCGGACGTTGACCCGGCTCGGCCCATCGAAGTCGTCCGTCGAGTTGACCAGCACGCGCAGGTACCTCGGCCGGGCCTTCGGGCCGGACGTGCCCCCCAGGGACGGGTCGGGGACGTCCCGCTCGAGAGCGTCGATCAACCTCTCCGCCTCGTCCGCGGTGATCCTGCCGTCGGCCAGCATCTCCAGGACCCGGCGGCGCTGCTCGTTCACGGTGGCGTCTCCCCTCTGAATCATCTGACGCTTACCAGCACGGCCGCACGGCCCTGCTCGATCTCGACCCGGGTGCCGGGCAACGCCCACAACAACCGTCCAACTCCGCGCAGCGCCCCCATCGGGCTCACGTGAGTGGCGAGGCACGCGACCAGCCCGCCGAGCACGGCGATCAGCAGCAGCGGCGACAGCACCAGCAGCACCGGCAGAACGGGGACGTGCAGCCGCATCGACCGGCCGTCGGACCGGCGACGTCGTACGGTCACCAACTGCGGCATCATCGGGACCGCTCCAGCTCGGCCAGCGCCTGCTGGACGCTGATCTCCCCCCGCTGCAGACGGTCGAGGACGTCGGCGCCGCCGGGCGCCGGGTCGGTGTCGACGAAGTCCAGACGCTCGGCAATCCGGTTCAGTCGGGACTTGACCGTCGGGTAACTCACCCCGAAGATCCGCTCCATCTCCTTGATCGAGCCGTGCGCGCGGACGAACGCGGCGACGAACACCTGGTCGTCGGCGCTGAGCCGGGCCAGCTGAGGCGGCTCGAACTGACCCTCGACGGCGATGCCGCTGCCGGTGAGACGGACCCGCTCGACCACGAACGGCTGCCCGCGCGTCAGGTCCGTCAGCTCCTGCCAGTCCACCGTGGGCTCCGCATTCGTTCGGTTCGCTCGCGCTTCAGGAGAAATATTAAGTTTTACAAGGCACAGATGCAAGATTCTTGATTTTAGCGATTTGATCTTGAAAATCAGTGCGGCCGAGCTGGTTCACCCGAGCTCTCAAGGTCGCCGTCGCAGGGCCGGGAACGTGAGGTCACCGCGGCCAGCCCCACCGCCTGCTGCGGGCAGCGGGCGGCCCACGGGCGGGTCCCGCGCCGGGACACGACCCGGTCCGGCCCTTCGTCAGTCCGAGACCGGCAGGCCGCGACGGTGCGCGATGGCGGCGGCCTCGGTGCGGCTGGAAGCCCCCAGTTTCGCCAGGATGTTGGAGACGTGATTGCTGGTCGTCTTCAGCGAGATGTGCAACTCCTGGGAGATGCCGCGGTTGCTGCACCCCCGGGCTACCAGTCGCAGCACCTCGGTCTCGCGCGGGGTTAGCCCCAGATCGCCGTCCGGCGGCCTTGGAGGCGACGGCGCCGGAGACGTGGCGGCCACCGCGACCGGTGCCGCGGATTCGCCGGTCAGCGCAGCGATGTCGGCAAGGACCAGGTTCGCGCCGAGCGAGCTCGCGATGTCGTACGCCCGCGCGAACCGCTCGACCGCCGCGTCCCGTGTCTCCTCGCTCCGCAGCAGGGCTCTACCCTCCCCGACGAGTGACACCGCGAGCTCGTAGGGGCGGCCCAGGGTTGCGAAGGCCGCGCCCGCGGATGCCCACCGCTGCGGGTCGTCCGCGTCCTCCGCCCGGCTCAGCTCGGCGCCCAACAACTTCTCGAACGCTCGGGAGACCGGAAACACGACGTTGAGTTCAGCGGCGGCCTGCCGCACGGCCGCCAGCACCTTCGCCGAGCGCACGTCCGGACCGGAGGACGAGGATGCCTCCGCCTCCATCCAGGCGGCGACGCAGAGCATCGGCAGCGCCTGCCGGACCGGCCACCTGGTCAGACCCTCGGCGTCGGCGCGCAGGAACTCCTCTCGCGCGGCGTCGACGCGGCCCCGCCGCGCGTCGATCGCGATGCGGTAGAGGCTGAGGGCGCTCAGGAACTGCGGCTCGACATCCCGGGCGCCCAGCAGGTCGCGGGCGATGGCGGCCTGCCCGGCAGCGCGCTCGGCGTCACCCCGGACCAGCGTGGCGTACGCGCGGCGCGCGGCCACCGCCCCACGGGTGCGGTGGGAACGGGCCGTCGCCGCCGCACGGTCGAGCTCCGCGTCCGATTCCGACCACTGGCCCGTCGCGAACAGGGACACCGAGAGGGTGACGTGTAGCCATGCCTCGATGTCGGCCATGTCGAGCGCCCGACACACCGCGATGCCGTGCCGGGCGGCGGTGATCGCGTCGTCGGTCCTGCCCATTCCCTCAAGCACCCACGGCAGATACTGGTTCACCCGCCCGATGATCTCGGCCATGCCGAGCGCCTCGGCGCGCTGGCGCACCTCGTAGAGCTCGGCGACGCCAGCGCCGACCGGGTCGGACTCGGCGCTGAGCAGAGCTCGGGTGAGCCGGGCACGCAGTCGCGTCTCGTTGGTGCCGACGCCGTTCGCGCAGACCACGGCCCGCTCGGCGATCGCGAGGCTCTCCGGGCCCGGTCGGTGTTGGGCGCTCCAGTCCGCCATGTATGACAGAAGGTCGGCGTGCACAGACGACGACGGCAGGCCACGAAGAAGGTCCTCCGCCGTGCGCAGCTCGTTCCACCCGTCGCCCAGGTTGAGGTCCTGCACGAGTTGCGATCGCCGGACCCAGAACCACGCGGCCCGCAGGGGTGGTGGCCCGTGCTCGGCCGACATCGACTCCAACGCGTCGCGGTTCAGCTGCAGCGCCCGATCGAGGCTTCCACTGCACCAGGCGGCGCCGACGGCGATGGCGAGCAGGTCCAGGCGGTCCGGCCCCGTGCTGACCGCCGTACGCCCCTCGTCCGGGTATCCGTCCGGCAGCCGCAGCGTGGGTAGGCTCGTACGCACGTCTTCGGGCACCCGATCCCACAGCTCCAGCGCGCGTTCGAGCATCCGCTGCTGCTCGGCGGGCGCGTAGCGGTGGCCCGCCGCGTCGGCTGCGGCAACGCTCATCCGCAGTGCCTTCACGTCGTCCTGTGCCGCATACCAGTGCTGGGCGAGGTGTCCGGTGAGTTCGTCGGCCGGCACCAGCGAGGCGTCGGCCTCCAAGGCCTCCGCGTAGCGCCGGTTGATCCGCGCCCGCTCGCCCGGCACCAGGCTATCGCTGATGGCCTCGCGCACGAGGGAGTGGCGGAACCGATACCGTGTACCGTCTGGTTCCGCCACGAGGACCTGCGTCAGCGTGATCGCCCGCAGGCCGTCGATCAACTCGTCCTCCGGCAGGCCGGCCACGGCCCGCAGCAGCGGGTAGCTGATCACCAGGCCGCTCTGCGACGCCACCCGGGCGATCCGCTGGCTCGTCTCCGGCAGTGTCTCCAGCCGCGCCAGGAGCACGTCACGCAGGTCGTCCAGCCCCACGCCCGAGCGCTCGCGGTGCACACGGGCGAGCTCCTCCACGAAGAAGGCGTTCCCGTCCGACCGTAGGAAGATCTCGTTGAGCACGGTCGGCTCCGGCGGGCCGCCGAGGAGCCCGTCGAGCTGCTTGGCCACCTCCACCCGGCCGAACCTGCCCACGTTGACTCGGCGCACCCACCGCAGCCGATCCATCTCGGCCAGGAACGGGCGCAGTGGGTGCGTCCGGTGAACCTCGTCGGAGCGGTAGGTGGCGATGATCAGGAGCTGACCAGCCCGTGGGGTGCGAAACAGGTACTCCAACAGGTGCCGGGTTGAGGCGTCGGCCCAGTGCAGATCCTCGATGATCACCACGAGCAGTCGACGGGACGCGAGCCGTTCCAGGATCCGCGCGATGAGTTCGAACAGGCGCGGTGCGTCGTCCTCCCGGCGATCGAACGCGCCCTCGGGCACCTCCAGGTCCGGCACGATGCGGGCCAGCAGTCCCTCCCGGCCGCGGCTCGCGGCACCCACATCGTCGGGCATGCGCCGCCACAACGAGCGCAGGACCGCGGTGAACGGCACGAAGGGGAACCCGTCTCCGCCCACCTCGACACAGTGCCCGAGCGCGGCCACCGCCCGCTCCGGGTCCAGGTTTCGGACGAACTCGTCGACGAGACGGGTCTTGCCGACGCCCGCCTCACCCCGGACGAGGACGGCCTGACTCTCGCCCTTCTCGGCGGCCTCCGCCGCCTGCGTCAACTGCGCCAGTTCGGTTGCCCGACCCACGAAAACGGAGCCGCCCAGGGCGCTTTCCACGAGGCAAGGATGACACAGCCCTCGGCCGCGCCGTCCAGGAACGGTGTCCCGGGCAGCCTTCCCCGTTCCCGCCCGGTGTGGTCGGCACCGGTCGGGCGGCCCCGTCTGGGGAGTAACTCCCGGTCGCGCCGCCGCTGCCCGAAGAGGTGGGGTGCCGGCCGTCACGTCCCCCTGGGCATTCCTCCCGATGTCGATGGCTCGGCCGCTGGCGACGATCGATCCGGCGCTCGGGTCCGGCCCGCCCCCGGCGGGCAAGCCGGCGCGGCACACGCCTTTCACCCCGACGTCCGGGTTGTGGGCCCGGGCATTTGACCATTCGAAGGAGGAATCCCCTTGTCTGACGACGTCAACATCGCCGTCATCTACTACTCCGCCACCGGCACGGTGCACCAACTCGCCGAGGCCGTCGCCGCTGGCGCGTCCGAGGCGGGGGCGACGGTGCGGCTCCTGCGCGTGGCCGAACTGGCACCCAAGGAGGTTGTCGCGAGCAGCGAGCCGTGGGCTGCCCACGCAGCGGCGACCGAACACGTCCCGGTGGCCACGCCGGAGGACGTCCGGTGGGCCGACGCCGTCGCCTTCGGCTCCCCCACCCGGTTCGGCAACGTCACCAGCCAGCTCAAGCAGTTCCTGGACACGCTCGGCGGGCTGTGGGCCAGGGGTGACCTCGTCGACAAGGTGTACAGCGGGTTTACCTCGACGTCCCAACTGCACGGCGGTCAGGAGTCCACCCTGTTGGCGCTCTACAACTCCGTGTACCACTTCGGCGGGATCGTGGTCCCTCCGGGCTTCGCCGATCCCATCAAGTTCGTCGACGGCAACCCTTACGGCACCTCACACGTGGTAGGCGGAAAGGGCGAGATTCCGGTCGACGAGACGGCCCTGGCCGCGGGCGTGTTCCAGGGCAAACGGGTCGCGACCGTCACCAAGGCTTTGAAGGCGGGCCGGCGCGCCTAGCGATCGGCTGCGGTCGCACACAGCACGAACATGACATACGACATCGACAAGGAGTTAAGCGAAATGACCAGTTTTCAGACGCATGAAGGCCGAGTCGCCGTCGTCACCGGCGCCGGGCGTGGTATCGGTCAGGCCATCGCCCGGCAGCTCGGCGAGCGCGGCGCCACCGTCGTCGCCGTCGACCTCCGCGCGCCGGAGGAGACGGTGGCGCTGGTAACCGAGAACGGCGGCACCGCTGTCGGCCTCACCGCTGACGTTTCCAGCCAGGAGCAGACGGCAGCGGTGGGTGCCGAGGTCGCGCGCCGGTTCGGGCGGGCGGACATCCTGGTCAACAACGCCGGGATCTTCCCGTTCCAGGACATCGCCGAGCTGGAGTACGAGGCGTGGCGGCGGGTCCTCGCGGTCAACCTCGACTCGCAGTTCTTCATGGTCAAGGCGCTTCTGTCAGGAATGAAGGAGCGCGGCTGGGGTCGGATTGTGAACCTCACGTCCAACTCGATCATCTCCGCGGCTCCCGGTCTGACGCACTACATGGCGAGCAAGATGGGGATCATCGGGTTCACCCGCGGCCTGGCCAACGATCTCGCCCCGTTCGGCATCACCGTCAACGCGGTTGGACCCAGCCTGACCCGCACGCCGGGTGTGCTGCAGGAGCGCACGACGGACGACATCGAGCAGGTCGCTCAACTCCAGGCGATCAAGCGCATCGCCGAACCCGAGGATGTCGTCGGCACCATCCTGTACCTCACCAGCGACGACGCCACCTTCGTCACCGGCCAGACGATCATGGCCGACGGCGGGTACGCCCGCTGACCCTCCGCGCCCTCCCGCGGCTCCTGACGAACCACAGAAAGAAGAACAAAACGTGCGTAACGTCAAGCGCGCTGTGCTGGTGAAGCCGGGGTCGCCCCTGGAGATCTGGGAGCGCCCCACCCCGTCCGCATCCCACGGCGACGTCATCGTGTCGGTGCAGATGTCCGGGGTCTGTGGCACCGACCACCACCTGCAGTCCGGGGACATCACCCTGCCCAACCCGATGGTCCTGGGGCACGAGGCCATCGGCCGCATCGAGGAACTCGGCTCGGACGTCACTACCGACAGCATCGGCGAGCCGGTCGCCGTGGGCGACGTGATCTACTGGCAGCCGGCGCAGCCGTGCTACCGCTGCTACGCCTGCACTGTCCTGGAAGACGTGTCCATGTGCCCCAACCTGGTCACCTTCCAGCTGCATCAGCACGCGGACGAACCGCCGGTGGGGACCTACGCCGAGTACGCCTGGCTGCCGGAGCGGACCGCGTTCTTCAAGGTTCCGGCGGACGTGCCGCACGAGGCGCTGATCGCGTTCGGGTGCGCCATGCCCACCGCGCTGCACGCAATCAACCGCGCCGGCGGTATCGGGTACGGGCAGCACGTCGTGGTGCAGGGTTCCGGACCGGTCGGCCTCGCCGCGACGCTTCTGGCCCATCTCGCCGGCGCGGGCACCGTGACGGTCCTCGGCGCGCCGCCGAACCGCCTCGAGATGGCCGGCAAGTTGGGCGCCACCACCACGATCGACGTCACGAGCACCAGCGAGCAGGAGCGGGCCGCCGCGGTCAAGGAGATCACCAACGGCCGCGGCGCGGACCTCATCATCGAGGCCGCCGGCCGGGTGCCCGCGTTCACCGAGGGTTTGCCGCTCGTGGCGCCCGACGGGACGTACGTCATCCTCGGCCTGTGGTCCGCACCCGGCACGTCGCCGGTCGAGCCGCGCTACCTCAACAACCACAACATCAGGGTCATCGGCTCGGCCTACACCACGCCTCGTCACATGTACCAGACGATCCAGGTCACCCGGACGGCCCATCGGCGTTTCCCGCTCGCCGAGATGGTCACGCACCGCTTCTCGCTGGACCAGGCGCAGGACGCCATCGACGCGGTCGGCCGCGGCGAGCCGCTCAAGGCCGTGATCGTGCCGTAGCTGTTGACCGTGCGGGGCCGCACCCACGGGTGCGGCCCCGCGGGCGTGTATCGGCCGCCCGCATCACGGTCCAGCGACCCGCTAATAGACGTCCTCGTGGCCCTGCCGCCAGCGCTCGGCGTTGTAGACGGCGCCGTCACGGAAGAACCACACGAACAACCCGCTGCCGCCGCAGAGCGCCGCCCCGACGAGCGCCACCCAGTCGCGTTCCACGACCGCCGATACCCCGAACCCCGCCGTGAACACCGCCGCAGCCAGCAGGCTCGGCTCGGGTCGCCGCAGCCAGTACCCGACCCAGCCGCCGCGCCGACGAAGACCACGCGGCGGTGTCTCCGTGGTCTTGACCAGCGGCGCACGAACCGAGCGGCGTTGCCGTCTCCGCTGCCGCCTGCCCGCCACCCGTCGACCGTACAACGCGTCGAACTCCGGTCACGCCGGTCGACCTCCGCCTGCCACTGCCCGACATCCGACCACGTCGGCACTCGAAGGCTGAAGACCGGCAGAGTCGGCGCCGCACCACGGCCAATACCTCCCGGGTATCGGTCCTTGCTGAATTGATCATTGTTGTCGCAGCTCGCGCGAGGTGCAGTGGTGAGCGGGCGATCACGAGACCGCCCATCACCAGAGCGAATCATGGGAGATCGAAAATGGGTCAGCTCGACGGCAAGGTCGCGGTGGTGACCGGCGCCAGCACGGGCATCGGGTTCGCCAGCGCGCAGCGCTTCGCCGAGGAGGGTGCGTATGTCTATCTCACCGGCCGGCGGAAGCCGGAACTCGACGAGGCGGTGGCGCGCATCGGCGCGGCCCGCGCCAGCGGGGTGCCGGGTGACGTGACGAACCTGGCCGACCTCGACCAGCTCTTCGCCACGATCGACGGCGACGGGCGGCGGATCGACGTCCTCTTCGCCAATGCTGGCGGAACCTCCATGTTGCCGCTGTCCCTGGCGACGGAGGAGGACTACGAGCAGGTCACCCGCATCAACCTGCGCAGCGCGCTGTTCACCGTGCAGAAGGCCCTGCCCCTGCTCAACGACCAGGCGTCGGTCATCCTCTGCTCGTCCACCGTGGCGAGCCGGGGGGCCGAGGGCGTCGGCCTCTACGCGGCGGCCAAGGCCGGGGTCCGGTCGTTGGCCCGCAGCTGGGCCAACGAGCTCCGGGGGCGGGGTATCCGGGTCAATGCCCTCGCGCCGGGCGTGACGGAGACGCAGTTGGTGCGGGGCAACGCTCCGTCCGGCACCAGCGCGGACGAGTTCATCGCGATGCTGGGCGCGGCGGCGCCGCTGGGACGCATCGCCGACCCGGCCGAGCAGGCCGCGGCGGCGCTCTTCCTCGCCTCGGACCAGAGCAGCTACATCACCGGTTTCGAACTGCTCGTGGACGGCGGCGTCAACCAGATCTGACCGCCAACCGCGGGCCGGTCACGGCGCCGCGACGGGCCGGGTCGGCGCCGCACGCGCCGACCCGGTTTCGCGTCAGCCGCGGGCCGCCACCGCGACCGCGACGTGGACGAACTGGTCGCGCGCTGCCGACGGGGCGGCCGCCGGCCAGGCCAGGACGATCTGCCTGGCGGGCACGTCGCGCACCGGAACGGCGACGACGGACGAGCCGAGCCGGCCGGTCGCGCTCGCCCCGGACAGGACCACGAGTTCGCCGAGCGCGACCCGGTCGAGGAGTTCGTCGAGGCCCACCGGTGGCACCTGCTCCCGGAATCGGTCGTCGCGCCGCAGGTCGTCGACGGTCAGGCTGTCCCGCTCGGCGAGCGGATGTCCGGCCGCGAGGAGCGCGACCGGGGTCTCGTCGAGAAGGTCGACGGTGTCCAGCCCGCCGAGATCATCACTGCTGCACATGAAGGCCGCGTCGGCGGTGCCGTCGCGCACGGCCGCGCCCTGGTCGGTGGTGAAGAGCACCTCCACCGGCACCGGATCCGGGCCGTTCCGGTACGCCTCCAACGTCTCGGCGAGCAGACCCACACCGGTACCGGCCGGCGCGGCGAGCACCAGCCGACGCGGCCGGGCCGCCTGCTGCGTGCGGCGAATCCCGGCGTCGAGGGCGGCGAGGACCTTGCCGCTCTCCCGCAGGAACACCTCACCGGCACCGGTGAGGTCGACCCGGCGACTGGTCCGGTCGAAGAGCCGGATCCCCAGCCGGCGCTCCAGCCTGCTGATCGCCCGGGACAGCGGCGGCTGCGCCATGCCCAACTGCTGGGCCGCGCGCCCGAAGTGCCGCTGCTCGGCGACCGCGACGAAGTAGACGAGGTCCCGCACCTCCGGTCGATCCATACCCCGACGGTACCAATCATGGGTCCGGCGAGTCGCCGTCGCCGGGACCTACCGCAGCCATCGCAGTGCGGCGTCCGCGGCGTCCTCCGGGCTGCTGTTGAAGGCGATCGCCGCCCCGGGCGCGTGCTGCCGGACGAGGTTGACCACCCTCTCGAAGAGTTCGAGCAGGGGCTCGTGCTTGCGGATGCCACCCCCGACCACCACACACGCGTAGTCCCGCCGGACCAGTGCTTCGGTGATCGCCTCCTCCGGGTGGTCGTCGGGTGCCACCAGGCAGAGGTCGGCGTCGACGTCATGAACGCCGAAGCGGGCCTGGCCCCGGGCGATCGCCGCGACGACCGGCTGCGGGTCCCATCCGGGGATCCTGACCGGATCCAGACCGATCACCAGCACCGGCCCCCGTGCCATGCGCCCTCCCCGTCCGGCAAGGATTCGGCCCCGGCACGCGATGCGCCGGGGAACCCCGTCCCCGGCGCACGTTAGGGTGCGCGGACCGCGATGTCCACGATGCTGCCACAGGGATCACCACAAACGCGGGATCCCGCCCTGCGCTGTCGAGGTCGACCGCTCTCGCCGCGGTCACTCCGCACGATCCGATCGCCCGCACCGGGCGCGGGCGGGCGCGGGTTTCTCGGGCGACCCCGTCACCGTACGGGTGCGGGCCGACGCATTAGCATTGCCGCGGTCCGGGACGGCTCTGCTGAAACGAGGCGACATGCATTGGCTGCGGCAGCTGCTGGGTGGCGGGCGGGTCCAGCTCGATCCCGGGCGGCAGCAGGCGTTGCTGCACGACGCCCAGTCCCGGTACGGCGCCGGCGCGCAGATCCGCTTCCCCCAGCAGGTCGAGGCCGTCACCCGGATGCTGGACGGTGACGACGGGCTGGTGGTGGCCGCCCGGATCGTCACCCAGGTCGCCGACGAGGCGTACGCGGACCTGCGGGCCCAGGCCCACGACATCCACCGGCGGACGGGCCGACGGCTCGTGGTGAACCGCCGCAACTACCGGCCGCTGTGGAAGGAGGCCGGTCACGCGCTGCGGTGGCCGCTGTTCGCGCTCCCGTCCAACCTCCACCCGTACGCCCAGGTGGCCGCCGCCGTCGCGGTGGTCGGCGAGGGCGCCCGACGGCTCGACCGGGTGACCGACCCGATCCCGCTGGTGACCTGCGTGTTCGAGCTGCTCGACCTCATCACGGCCGGCTGGGAGTACGGCCGGGTGCGGGTGGACACCGACGGCGCCGCCCTGGTCGACCGGCTGACGGTGAGCGCGGGACAGATCCTCGCGGTCATGGACGACCCGCCGCGGCTGCCACCGGCGGTCCGTGAGCTGATGCGCCGTAACAACACCCTCGACGTGCACGACCCGGCCAGCCCACGGGCGGTGGGTGGGTTCAACCCGGGCGCGACGATGCGGGAGCGTCTCCTGGTGTGACGGACCGGCCGGCCCGGAGCGCGAGGGCCGGTGGGAGCCCGGTGCTCCGAGTGTCGGGTGCGCAATTCGGTCATTCCGGGACGACGACTGTTAGCCTGCGGCAATGTCCGAGGCTCCGGAAGAGGTCCCGCCTGCCGGACCCGGCCACACGGTGGCCGACACCGGACGACTGGCGGCGTTCAGCGACGCTGTCTTCGCCATCGTCATCACCCTGCTGGTGCTGGAGCTGCGGGTGCCCGACTTCCACGAGGGCGAGCTGGCGGGGTCGATCCTCGAGGAGACACCGGCCTTCTTCGCCTTCGTCGTGTCGTTCGTCTACATCGGCGTCCTCTGGCTGAACCATCACGCGGTGCTTCGGCTGGTCCGCGGCACCACTCTCGGGCTCAACTGGATCAATCTCGGCATCCTCTTCGGTGTGGTGGTCATACCCTTCCCGACGGCGGTCCTCGCGTCGGCGCTCGACGACGGGAACGCCGACGACCTGCGGGTGGCCGTCGTGATGTACTCGGTCGCGGCAGCCCTGATGTCGGCGCCCTGGTTGCTGTTCTTCGCCTACCTACGCCGCCACCCGACGGTGCTCGGCAGCCACGTGGGCCGCGACGAGGTGCGCCGGCAGGAGGCCCGACCGATCACGGGTCTCGTCCTCTACGGGTTGACCGGCCTGCTCGGCTGGATCGTGAACCCCATGCTCGGGCTCGCCGGCATCGTCGTGATGATCATCTACCACGGGCTCACCAGCGAGGGCGTCCGCGCCGGGTTGTTCCGTGGGGGGCGTGGCGGTCGCCGAGGCTGACCGGTTCTCCGGACGGTCAGGCGGGCTGGAGTGCGCTCTCGGTCTGCAGGGCGACCTTGAGCCAGCCGGGGCTGCGGAGGTCGAATTCGCGGTAGGCGGCCAGGGCGTCGCGGAGCGGCTCGTGTTGGGTCAGGACGGTCTCCGGGTCGACCTGGCCGGATTCGACCATGGCCAGCAGCCGGGGTATGTACCGAGGGTGATTGCCGTTGCCGGCCTTCACGGTGAGGTTGCGGGCGAGCACGGTGCCGATCGGGAAGAACCGGTCCGTCATCGGGTAGACACCGACGACGCCGAGGGTCCCCATCTTGGCCAGACTCTCGACGGCCCAGGACTGGGCTTGGCTGGGCGCGTCCCCGGGCTTCCAGTGCCCGTCCTGCGCGGCGGTCTCGGGCGCGATCTGGGCCAGCTCCTCGCGGTGCCGGGGGTCCGCCCGGCGGGCCGCTCCGGACGCGGGGCCGGACTTGGCGCTCTCCGAGTCCACCCCCACGGCGTCGATGGCACAGTCCACACCGATGCCGCGGGTCAACTCCATGATCGCCTCGACCGGATCGGCCTCGTTGAAGTTGATCACCTCGGCGCCGGCGGCTCGGGCGTGGTCGAGCCGGTCGGGGTGTCCGTCCACGGCGATCACCCGGGCGGCACCCCGCTGGAACGCCGAGCGGACGGCGAACTGCCCCACCGGTCCGCAGCCCCAGACCGCCGCGACCTTGCCGTCGGAGACGTCGGCGATGACCGCGCCGAAGTACCCGGTGGGGTAGATGTCCGACAACGTGATCGCCTGCGCGTCGGAGACCGAGTCCGGCAGCCGGAACAGGTTGGTGTGCGCGAACGGCACCCGCGCGTACTCGGCCTGCAACCCGTTGAAGGGGCCCTGCTGCTCCGGGGAGCCGAACGATCCCGTTCCGGATCGGGGACCGTAGGGGTTGACGTTGTCGCACTGGGCGAAGTGGCCTTGCCGGCAGAAACCGCAGGATCCGCAGCCCAGCACCGCAGAGATCAGCACCCGGTCGCCCGGCCTGAGGTTGCGGACCTGGGAACCGACCTCTTCCACCGTGCCGACCCCCTCGTGCCCGAGGATCCTGCCGGGCTTCATCCCCGGCACCGTGCCCCGGATGAAGTGCAGGTCGGTGCCGCAGATCGCGGCGGTGCTGATGCGTACGACGGCGTCGGTCGGCTGCTCGATCACCGGATCGGCAACGGTGTCCAGCCGGATGTCCCCCAAGCCGTGAAAGACCACTGCCCTCATCGCACAATCTCCCCTCCGATCGTGCGGACGTCACCGGTGGACCGCACCGGCGCACGATTCGCGCCGGTCTACCCGCGGCGACCACCGTGAAACGTCGACGGCTAGGGGCGCGAGCCGCCGGCCTCGACCGTGTGGCGCTGACCGCGCGCGGTGATGCCGCTCAACCGGATGTGGCCGAGCGCCTCGGGAACGTGCGGGTCGGCGGCGAGGCTGCCGTTGCTGACGTCGAGCCCGAGCATCGTGCGCAGGAACAGCAGCGGCGCTCCACTGGCCCAGGCCTGCGGGTTGCAGGCGGTGGGGTACGGCACGGGACGCCGGCCCAGCGAGCGGTCGTAGCCGGACAACGCCTCGGGCAGGCGGTACTCGAAGTGGGCCGCCGCCTCCAGCATCGCCATCGCGACCCGGTTGGCCTCCTCGTGGTAGCCGTACCGCGCGAGCCCGGCGGCGATGATGGAGTTGTCGTGCGGCCAGACCGTCCCCAGGTGGTAGCCGATGGGGTTGTAGCCCACGTCCTCACGGGACAGGGTCCGGATCCCCCAGCCGGAGAACATCGCGTCGGACACCAGGTGCCGTGCCACCTGGGTGGCCCGGTCGGGTGGGACGATCCCGCTCCACAGCAGGTGGCCCATGTTCGAGGTCATCGAGTCGATGGGCCGTTTGTCGGCGTCGAGCCCGACCGCGTAGTAGCCGCCGCGCCCGGGCAGCCAGAAGTCGCGGTTGAACCGGTCGCGCAGGTCGGCGGCGTCGGCACGTAGCCGCCGGGCTAGCGCGCCGTCGGCCCAGGGCCCGTCCGCGAGCTCCGCGGCGCGGACCTTCGCGTCGTACGTGTAGCCCTGGATCTCGCAGGTGGCGATCGGCAGTGCCGGCAGGCTGCTGTCGGCGAACTGCACGCCGTCCGGCGAGTCCCGCCAGCACTGGTTGCGCATGCCCTCGGGAGAATGGGTGGCGTACTCGACGTAACCGTCACCGTCGCGGTCGCCGAACTCGTCGATCCACCGCAGCGCCGCGTCGGCGTGCGGACGCAGCCGCTGGACCAGGTCGTCGTCGCCCGTCCACCGCCAGTACTCGGAGAGCAGGACGAGCCAGAGTTGGGTGGTGTCGGCCGCGCCGAAGCAGGGCCCGTAGGGCACGACGCCGAGCTGTGTCAGCTCACCAGACCGGTACTCGTGGAGGATCTTCCCGGGCTCCTCGTCGCTGAAGTGGTCGACCCGGGTGCCCTGGTGCTTGGCGAGGGTGAGGAGCGCGCCCCGGGCGACGTCCGGCCCGCAGGTAATGCTCTGGTAGGCGGTTATCAGCGTGTCGCGACCGAAGATGGTCAGGAACCAGGGCATGCCGGCGGCCAGCAGGACGACCCGCTCGCCCCGGATCTCCTTGACGATCCGCATCGACACCAGGTCGACGGCCGACTTGTGGTAGACCCGCGACAGCAGCTCCGACTCGGCGCTGAGGTACGGCTTGTTGGCCCGCCACCGCCACGCCGCGTCGTCCTCGCCCGGGTCGTGTTCCTCGCCGAAGGTGCGGCTGACCGGCCGGTAGTCCTCGCCCTGGCAGTTCAGCAGCACCCGCAGGTCACAACTCCAGGTCTCGCCTCGTCCCAGGTGCAGGTCCCAGACCAGCGAGTCCCCCTCGACGCGGTCGGCTCTCGGCTCGGGCACCACTGTCGTGACCGCCGACCAGTGCGAGTTCCGGTAGGAGAAACGCAGGGCGGAGCCGTCCGCCCGGTGCGCGCGCTCGATGTCGGGCATCCTGCTGCGGCCCGCTCGCTTGATCTCGAACAGGTCGGCGAAGTCCGCGCCGACGGTCAACCGCAGGCGTACGGACACCGGCTCGACGCCGAAGTACTCCACCTCGACCCGCTCGCACATCCCGTCCCCGACGAACCGCTCCCGACGTACGCCGACGCGGTTCGCCGCGAGGCCGTCGGTCTCCGCGTTCGCGAGGAAGAACGCGGCGGAGTACGCGTCGACGGCGCTCGCGCTGAGCACCAGCGGAGCCGAGCCCTCGATGGTCAGCTCCCACCTGCTGAGGTAGCGGGTGTCGTCGTGCACGAGGCCACCGATGGAGTCCGTCAGCACGTCACCGGCCGCGTTGGACAACATGAAGGTGCGGCCCTCGAAGACGCCGACCGCGTCCGAGCCCAACTCCGGCGGCATCTCCCGGTTGGCTCCGGGGGTGGTCGTGTCGGACTGTGTGCCCGACCGGGTGCCGGACGGTGTCGAGCGAGATTGCATGGCGTCCACTTCCCTCCCCGTCGGCGATGGAACGCCCGCCGCGCACGCTCGCAGTCTAGGACTCGGCGAACGAGGTGGACGGCGATATGAACGCGCCTCCCGGGTGGCCCGTTTCGGCGGTTTGTCGCCGCTCCACGTCGTTTCCGTTCCGCTGGTCGGGAACGTGGAATCGGACGGGGTGACCCTGCCTAGGCCACGGCGGCCCGGAAGGCCCGCCGGTACGCCGACGGCGAGGTCCGCATCGCCCGGCCGAAATGGTGCCGGTAGGTGACCGGGCTGTCGAAGCCCACCGCGACGGCGATCTCCGCGACCGGCGCGTCGGTGGTCTCCAGCAGGGCCAGGCTGGCCCGGACCCGCTGGTCGATCAGCCAGCGGATGGGGGTGGCGCCGGTGGCCCGGGCGAAGTGCCGCAGGTAGCTGCGGGCCGACATGTGCGCCTGCCGGGCCAGCGCCGCCACGGTCAACGGCTCGGCGAGGTGGCGCACCGCCCAGGCCATGCTGGCGGCGATCCGGTCGTCGTCCGGGTCGACGCTCACCGCGGCCTCGATGAACTGGGCCTGACCACCGTCGCGGTGCGGCGGGATCACCAGGCGTCGGGCGACCGCGTTGGCCACGGCGGCACCGAAGTCACGCCGCACCACGTGCACGCAGAGGTCCAGCCCCGCGGCGCTGCCGGCGCTGGTGAGGATGTCGCCGTCGTCGAGATAGAGCACGTCCGCGTCGACCGTGACCGCCGGATGGCGGCGAGCCAGCAGGTCGGCGTACCGCCAGTGGGTGGTGGCCCGGCGACCGTCGAGCAGGCCGGCACCCGCCAGCGCGAACGCGCCGGAGCAGATCGACATCAGCCGCGCGCCCCGCCGGTGCGCCCGTCGCAGCGCGGCGACGAGGTCCGGCGACGGGTCGGCGGTGACGTCGGGCACGCCGGGCACGATCACCGTGCCCGCGGCGGCGAGGGCTTCCAGGCCGTACGGGGTGTGCAGCGCGGCACCGCCGACGACCGGCACGGGCCCGGGGCGCTCGGCACAGACCGTGAGCCGGTACCAGTCGACGCCGAGCTCGGGCCGGGGCAGCCCGAACACCTCGGTGACGATCCCGGTCTCGAAGACCGACATGCCGGGGTACGCGAGCACCGCCACGCTCCGGTCGACAGCCGCCATGGCGGGATCTTAGCGAAGGGCGGCAGTTGAGCCACTCCCCCCGGGCGCGGCGGGGCCAGCAGGATCGGGGCATGACGTTTTCCGTACCGCCGGCCGATCCGGCGACCGCCGCCACCCACTTCCTCGCCCGGCTCCGCTTCGAGACCGACGTCAGCGACGTGCACGCCGCGCTGGAGGCCGGCACGCCGGAGCTGGTCGTGGTCGACTCCCGCGGCGACGCCGCCTGGCGGCAGGGGCACCTGCCGGGCGCGCTGCACCTGCCCACCGCCACGATCCCCGCCCGGGCCGCCGACCTGGTGCCGTCCGGGTCCACTGTGGTGACGTACTGCTGGGGGCCCGGCTGCAACGGCGCCACCCGCGCGGCGTTGGAGTTCGCGCGACTGGGCTTCCCGGTGAAGGAGATGATCGGTGGCTTCGAGTACTGGGCCCGGGAGGGGCTGCCGGTGGTCACCCCGGAGGGAACGGTCCGTGGCCCGGTGGACCCCTTGACCGCGCCCCGCGCCGCGATCGTCTGCGACTGCTGACGCCCCGACGATCCCCCGAGGTGGTCCCGACCGGAGCGCCGAGGCGGGCGACCGGCAAGGCCGCGCGGCCGCCCAGGGTGTTCCCGGCGGACCCGCGCCGCGACTACCGTGGACGGCGTGCAGATCGGCGTGAACGTCCCGAACTTCGCCCCCGGCACCGATCCCGACCTGCTGCGTCGGTGGGCGCAGATCATCGAAGGCCTCGGCTTCGACCTGCTGATGGTCTCCGACCACATCGCGGTGACCCCGGACGTGGCCGAGCAGTACCCGGCGCCGTTCTACGAGCCGTTCACCACACTGTCGTGGTTGGCCGGCGTGACCCACCGGGTCCGGCTGGGCACGACGGTGCTCATCGTCCCGTACCGGCACCCACTGCTCACCGCCCGGATGTCGGCCAACCTCAACCGGCTCAGCGGCGGCCGGTTCGTCCTGGGCGTCGGTGTGGGCTGGGCCCGGCAGGAGTTCGAGGCGCTCGGCGTGCCGTTCCGGGGGCGCGGCGCGCTGACCGACGAGTACCTCCAGGCGATGCGCGACGCCTGGCGCGACACCGACGACTACGACACTCCGACGATCCCGATCTGGGTCGGCGGCAACAGCGACGCGGGCATGCGACGGGCCACACTGCTCGGTGACGCCTGGCATCCCCTTCGGATCACACCCGGCTGGCTGGCGGACGCGGCCGGGCGCCTGAGGGCCACGGCCGACGGCCTGGGCCGCCCGACGCCCGCGCTGGTGCCGCGCATCGCGCTCCAGGAGGTGCGGGAGCCGATCGCCGCCGCCGACCGGCTCGCCGGAGTCGGAACCATCGACCAGATCATCGCCGACATCGACCAGATCCGCCGGCTCGGCGCCGAGACGCTGGTTCTCGACCCGTTCAACGGCGAGCTGACCGAGATCCGCCAGCCCGAACGGGCCTGGCAGACCCTCGCGGCCGTGGCCGCGTACCACCGATCCCAGGAGGACCGATGACGCCCGAAGACGAGACGTTCCTCCGCCGTGCCGTGGCCCTCGCCAGCCAGGCCGGGGAGTCCGGCGAGCGGCCGTTCGGCTCGTTGCTGGTCGACGCGGACGGCACCGTCCTGATCGAGGACCACAACACGGTGGTCTCCGACGCGGACATCACCGCCCACCCGGAACTGAAGCTGGCCCGCTGGGCTGCCCGCGAACTCGCACCGGACGTGGCCGCCACGACCACCATGTTCACCAGCTGCCAGCCCTGCCCGATGTGCGAGACCGCGATCGCCCGCTCCGGCCTCGGCCGCGTCGTGTACGCCCTGTCCTCGGAGCAGTTCGAGGCGGTCAAGCCGGTGACGCCGCCGCTTCCGCCCGTGCGGTACGAAGGGCCGGCGCTGTTCGACGAGGCGCGCCGGCCGATCGACGACCACTACTAGCAGCGAGTTGTGGAAGTGCTGGTCAGCGCACCAGCAGGTCGATCACGCCCGTCAGGTCCTCCTCGCCGCTGCCCTCGGCCAGGCGGCGGCGCATCAGCGCGAAGTAGGGGCTGAGCAGTTCCGGGCTGACACCCTGCTCCTCGGCAGTGCTGAGGAAGGTCGGCGTGCCGGCCACCTGCATGGCGAGGTTGGAGACGACGCCCTTGGTGTAGTCGCCGCTGCGCAGCTGGTCGGCGGTCTGGTGAACCGCCGGGGCCATCGCGACGAGCCAGTCGGCGAGCAGCGGGGCGAGCGACGCGGGGTCGATGTCCTCCCTGCGGATCAGGGCGAAGGCGTGCGCGGCCCCGGCGAACATCCCGTACATGGCGCTGAGCAGGGCCACGTCGTGCAGAGCCGCGAAGCCCGCGTCCTCGCCGACGTAGGTGGTGCCGGCCGGGACGCGCAGGGTCTCCTGATACCGCTCGAACAGCTCCCGCGAGCCGCTGTAGAAGACGTAGCCACCGGCTTCCGGAACGCCGATCATCGGTGGGACGGCCATGATCCCGCCGTCCAGGTAGCGGGCGCCGCGCTCGCGCGCCCACTCGGCGCGGGCGCGGGCCTGGGCGGGGGTGCTGGTGGTCAGGTTGACCAGGTCCCTGCCGGCCAGGTCGGTGGCCGCCAGCACCTCGTCGACCGAGGCGTCGTCCAGCAGACAAACGACGACCAGGGCGTTCGCCGCTACCGCCTCAGCGGCGCTGTCCGCGACCCTCGCACCCTCGGCGGCGAGCGCCGTGGCGCGGCCCGGGGTGCGGTTCCAGACGGTGAGCCGGTGGCCGGCGGCGAGCCAGGTACGGGCCAGCGCGGTACCCATCGCGCCGAGGCCCAGCAGCGTGATGGAGGTCTTCTCGACAGTGTTCTGTGCCATGCCGATTAGCCTGGTCACAGGCCCGGGCAAGATCAAGTACGCACTTCGGAGTGGGTGGTTACCCTGGGGTGAGTGAGCACGTCAGAGGGTGGGGCATGACGACGCTGAACCGGCCGGGCGCACCAGACGGACACGCCTGCGGGATCGACACCGCGATGGAGGTGATCGGCGGCAAGTGGAAGGTGCTGATCCTCTGGGCGCTCCACGAGCACCCCAGTCGCCGCTTCGGCGAGCTGCGTCGACTGCTGCCGGGGATCACCGAGAAGGTGCTGGCCTCTCACCTACGCGAGATGGAGGCGGACGGTGTCGTGCACCGCGTCTCCTACGACGAGGTACCGCCCCGCGTCGAGTACTCGCTGACCGAGGACGGCACACGCCTCAACGACGCACTCGAGCCGCTGGCCGCCTGGGGACGCCAGCGGCCGACCGGTCGAGGGCTGGAGGAGAAGGTGGACCAGGGTTCGTGATGGACGTGCTGGTCACCGGCACCCGTTGCGATCGTCCCTGGCTCCGGAGCACGAGGTCGTCCAGGTGAACGGCGCCGGCCATGGCCTCCGCACCCCGATCGTTCAGGTGCATGCCGTCGCCGCTGTCCAGGGCGGGATGGATGTGGTCGGGAGCATCAGGATCCGCGACCGCCGCGGCCACGTCGAAGACGGCGTCGAAGGCGTCGGTCGTACGGATCCAGTCGTTCACCACACGTCGGATGGCGAGGCCCGCCGGCGTGCTGACACCGGGGCCGGCGCCCGCGAACGGGCCGATGGTCGCGACGAGGATCTTCAGGCCGGCCCGGTGGGCGCGGTCGGCGAGGGTGGTGAATCCCTCGACGAGGGCGCCGGCCGTCGCCGGAGGTTCACCCAGCAGGCCGGGCAGAGCGAGGTCGTTGATGCCGAGGTGCACCAGGACGTGGGTCACCGCGGGGATCGACAGGACGTCACGGTCGAAGCGCGCCAGCGCGTGCTCGCCGATCTCGTCGCGCAGGAGGCGGTTACCGGCGATGCCCTGGTTGACGACCCATCCGTGGTCGAGGCGGCGGTTGAGGAAGTCGACCGAGCGGTGGTTCGCGCCGACGGTGGTGCCGACGCCCTCGAACCAGGAGTCGCCGAAGGCCACGGCGATCGCGGTGCTCGGCGGGGCGAGCACGTCGACGCCCGAGAGGTAGTACCTGCCCTCGACCTGCTCGACCCCGGTGAGCGCGGGGGACGTGACGTGGTTCCCGTCGACTATCCGGGCCACGTCCGCCGGCCTGTGGGAGTAGGTGGCCAGGCCGGTCCGCTCCGGCAGGTAGAGGCTGACGACCACGTCCTCGCCGGCCGCGACCGGAGCTTCGACCGGATCGGAGACGGCCTCTTCGCCGGCCGCGACGACGAACCGCTCGGCGCCGTCGACGGTGAGCGGGACCAGTCGCCGGCCGACCGCCACCGTCGCGGCGGCAACGGTCAGCGGGGCACGTCCGTAGCGGTTCGTCAGGCGTACGCGCAGGGCCTCCCCGCCGCCGGCCAGGTGCAGCACCTGCCGCACGGTCTGGTCGGCGAAGCCACGGGGTCGGCTCAACTGAAGCCGCTCGTGCGGACTGATGACCGCGCTCCGGAAACCGGCCGTCCAGATCACCGGCGGTCCGCGACGTCCAGGACGACCCGGCCGTTGGCCGAGCTGTGTTCGGCCAGTTCATGGGCCTGCGCGATCTCCGCGAGCGGCAGCCGGGCGGCTATCGGATAGCGCAGGTCGCCGGCGGCCAGCGCGGCGGTCAGTTCGCTCGCGGCGGCCTCGTTCGCCGATTCCGGGAAGTCGTCGTTGCTGAGGAACCGGACCGTGATGTTCTTGAAGCCCAGCGGCCAGTACGGGATGCGGGGCTCGGCCTCCCCGGTGGCATAGGTGGCGATCACGCCGCCGTACCGGAGGATCTCCAGGTTGGTCGCCAGGTTGGTGTCGAAGGCCAACTCGGCCACCCGGTCGATCGGTTCCCCGCCGGTGTGTTCGAGGATCCGGGTGGCCAGGTCGCCGCTCGCCGTGTCGACCGCGCGGTGGGCACCGGCGGCCAGCGCCTGCCCGACCTGGCCGGGGCTGCGTACCGTCGCGATCACGGTGGCACCGCCCCGGCGGGCCACCGCCACGGCGGCCCGGCCGACCGCGCCGAGCGCACCGGTGACGAGCACCCGCTGGCCGGTCACCGGCCCATCGCCGAAGATCGCCCGGTGGGCGGTGATGCCGGGGATGCCGAGCCCGGCCGCCTGCTCGTACGGCACGTCGGCGGGCAGCGTGACGGCGTGCCGAGCCGGCACCACCGTGTACTCGGCGGCGGTGCCGAACGGCCGGTACGACTGGGCGAGGTAGACCCACACCCGTTCGCCGACGCGGGCGGGGTCGACGCCCGCTCCGACGGCGTCGATCGTTCCCGCGCCGTCCCCGTGCGGGACGATTCGGGGAAACGCCATGGTCGACCCCCACCAACCCTGTCGCTTGCCCAGGTCGCCGACGTGGATGCCGGACACCGCGACCCGGACCCGGACCTCGCCCTCCCCCGGCGACGGATCGGGCAGCTCACCGATTTGGAGCACCTCGCGCGCCGGGCCCTGCCGGTCGTACCAGGCGGCGCGCATCACGCCTCCACCGGATCGGTGGTGGTGCCCTCCTCGACGCCGACCACCTGGTCGATCAGCGCGAAGAACGCCTGGATGCCGGGGCGGTCGCCACCCCGGCGCCGGGACTCGGCGAAGTCCTCGGCCGAGCGCCAGAAGACGATGTCCAGCCATTCCTCGGCGCCCAGCCGGATCAGTCGGGCGCCGAGGAAGCCGGTGCGGTCGGTCTCGAAGTCGCGCAGCATCGCCGGACGCGCGGCCAGCAGGGCGTCGGCGCGTGCCTCGGGCGTACGGAAGCGGGTCAGTTCGACGGTGGTCATTCGTCTCGGTCCGTTCGGTGTGGGATTGGGTCGTCGACGCCGAGCATCAGCGCGAGCTGGGCCAGGAGGACCTGGCGGAACTCGGCGGGCGTCGGCGTGGGGTGGTGCTGGACGCGGGCGACGATCAGCCCGGCCAGGGCGGCCAGGAGCAGATCCGTGACGGCCTCGGGGTCGTGGGCCAGGGTGAAGGCACCCTGTTCACCGCCCTCCCGTACGGCGGCGACGAAGGGCGCCCGGTAGCGCGCCTGCACGTCCCTGCTGTAGTCCCGCAGATCGTCGTCCCGCATCGCGGATCGCCAGAACTCGACGAGGATCTGCCGGGTGCTCGCCGAGTTGTTGAGGCTCCGGTCCACCAGCGCCACCAGTCGTCGCCAGGGGTCGGCTTCGTCGGCGGCCGCCGCTGTCAGGGCCGTCACCTCGTCGTCGGTGAAGACCTCCATGGCCTCGATGATCATGTCTTCGCGGGAACCGAAGTAGTTCTGCAGAGTGCTGATCGCGACGCCACTGGCCGCCGACACGTCCGTGAACCGGGTGTTCTCGAAACCGCGTGCGGCCAGCACTTCTGCCACGGCCTGCAGAACCGCGGCCCGTTTGGCGCCGCCCGCGCGCCTTCTCCGAAGGGCCACGGGTCACGCCCACCGCGCGACGGCGTCAGCCCACCTGGTCATCTGAACCCTTTCGTCGAAGCGAGACCCGCAGCGTGCGCCACGGGTCGGTACGACAATACGGTACCGCCATACCGATGGAGGAGGCCTGCCCCCGGCCCGGGCTGTCGTGCAGAACACGCTTCTGCCCGCGCCGCAGCCGGTCACACCGGCTCAGGCGTCCTAGGATCCTGCGCAAGGGCGTCGAGCTGCCCTCGGAGGAGAACACACACCGCGTATACACGACATGTATAGTCCCGACCCATGTCCATCGGTCAGACTTTCCTGGGCCTGCTGGAGAGCAGCCCTCGGCACGGCTACGAGCTGAAACGGCTCTACGACGAACGCTTCGGCCAAGGGCGCCCCCTGCACTACGGCCAGGTCTACGCGACCCTGGCCCGGCTGCTGAAGAGCGGCCTCGTGCAGGTCGACGGGGTCGAGCCCGGCGCCGGCCCGGACCGGAAGCGCTACGCGATCACGGCCGCTGGCGTGACAGACGTCGAGCGCTGGCTTCGCGAGCCGGAGAAGCCGGACGTCTACCTCCAGAACACGCTCTACGCCAAGGTCGTCCTCGGGCTGCTCACCGGGCGCGACGCCACCGACATCCTGGACGTGCAACGCACCGCGCACCTGCGGGTCATGCGCGAGCTGACCCGGCGCAAGACCAGCGGCGACCTCGCCGACCAGCTGATCTGCGACTTCGCGCTCTTCCACCTCGAGGCCGACCTGCGCTGGCTGGAACTGACCGCCGCCCGACTCGACCAGCTCGCCGCGACGGTGGTCGACGGCTCGACCAGTGGCGACGCGACGCCCGCCCCGCACAACCCCGAACACCGCGACGGGAGCCTGGCGTGACCGTGCCCCACCCCGGGGGGCAGCTACTGCTCTCCGCCGTCGACCTGCGTAAGTCGTACGGGTCCACCCCGGCGCTCAACGGCGCCACGCTGCACATCCGCCCTGGGGAGATCGTCGCCGTCATGGGCGCCTCCGGCTCCGGCAAGTCGACGCTGCTGCACTGCCTCGCCGGGATCATCCGCCCGGACGGCGGCGAGGTCCGCTACCGCGACCGGCAACTCGGTGCGATGTCCGACAGCGAACGCAGTGCCCTGCGGCGCAGCGACTTCGGCTTCGTCTTCCAGTTCGGCCAGCTGGTGCCCGAGCTCACCTGTCTGGAGAACGTCGCCCTGCCGCTGCGCCTCAACGGCTCCCGCCGTCGGGACGCGGAGAGCCGGGCGATGGAGTGGCTGACCCGGCTCCAGGTCGCCGACGTCGCCGGAAAGCGGCCTGGCGAGGTCTCCGGCGGCCAGGGGCAGCGGGTGGCCGTCGCCCGGGCGCTCGCCACCGAGCCTCGCGTCGTCTTCGCCGACGAGCCGACGGGAGCCCTCGACTCGCTCAACGGCGAGCAGGTGATGCGGCTGCTCACCGAGGCCGCCCGGCACACCGGCGCCGCGGTGGTGCTGGTGACCCACGAGGCGCGCGTCGCCGCGTACGCCGATCGGGAAGTGCTGGTGCGCGACGGCCACGTCCGCGAGACCCTGCTGGCCGACCGGTGACCGGCCGCCGATCCGGCCCGAGCTGGGCCGCGGACCTCGCCCTCGGTGCCCGACTGGTCTTCGCCGGCGGACGGCACGGTCTGTTCCGGACGCTGCTGACCGCGGTCGGCATCGGCCTCGGCGTGACGTTGCTGCTCACCAGCACGTCGATCACCACCATGCTGGACGCCCGGTCGGAACGCACCGCCGCACGCGACGACCAGCGTGTCGGGGACCAGCCGGCGCCGTCCGAGCGGAGCCTGCTCGTCGCCGAGTCGGACACCGTGTTCCGGGACCGGCAGGTCCGGGGTCGCCTGCTGCAGGCCGACGGTGCGCGGCCAGCGGTACCACCGGGGTTGACGGCACTTCCCCGGCCCGGTGAGCTGGTGGTGTCCCCCGCGTTGGCCGAGCTGCTCCGCTCCCCCGACGGCGCCCTGCTGCGGCCACGTCTCGACCATCCGATCGTCGGCACCATCGCCGACGCAGGGCTCTCCGGCCCGCACGAGTACGCCTACTACCTGGGCACGGACCGGCTTCGGGACGGTGACCCCGGGGTGCTGCGGATCGACCGGTTCGGTGTGCGGCGGGACAGCCCGGGGCTCGACGCGGTGCTGACGCTGCTGGTGCTCATCGCCTCCGTGGTGATGTTGCTCCCGGTGGCCGTGTTCGTCGCCGCCGCCGTCCGGTTCGGTGGTGAGGCTCGGGACCGCCGGCTGGCCGCGTTGCGCCTGGTCGGCGCGGATGCCGCCATGACGCGCCGGGTCGCCGCCGGAGAGGCGCTGGTCGGTGCGGTGTTCGGTTTGGTGGTCGGCGTCCTGCTGTTCCTGCCCGCCCGGCACCTCGTGGAGACGTTCACCCTTGCCGGGTTCAGTGCCTTCACCGACGATCTGCGACCGGATCCCGTCCTCGGCGTCCTCGGCGTGCTGGCCGTGCCGATCACCGCGGTCGCCGTCGCCCAGCTCGCGCTGCGTCGGATCGTCGTCGAACCTCTCGGCGTCGTACGCCGTGCCGCCGAGCGCCGTCGGCGGCTGTGGTGGCGTCTGGCGATGCCCGTCCTCGGCGTTCTCCTGCTGATCCCGCTGGTGGGCGGCATCGACCAGGCGAGCGGCGCCTTCAACCAGGTTCAGGTGATGGCCGGGGTGCTCCTGCTGCTCGCCGGGTCGACCGCGCTGCTGCCCTGGTTGGTCGAGGTGGTGGTCCGGCGGATGCGCGGCGGCCCGGTCTCCTGGCAGCTCGCCGTCCGACGGCTCCAGCTCGAGACCGGGAGCTCCGCGCGGTTGGTCAGCGGCGTCGCGGTGGCGGTCGCCGGTGGAATCGCGCTGCAGATGCTCTTCACCGGCGTCCAGCACGGCTACGTGCACGCCACCGACCAGGACGTGTCCCGGGCGCAGGTGCAGGTGCTGGTGCCCGGGACGTTGACCGGGACGGACGCCGGTCAGTTGGCCGCCCGGTTCCGCGCGGCACCGGGGATCGAGAACGTGGTGGGGGTCTTCACCACCACGGCGGCCCCGGTCGCCGCGCCCACCGACCGGGGTGACCGGCCGCGACTCCTGCTCCGCATCGGAGACTGCGCCGCCCTCCGGGAGTTCGCCACCCTCGACCGGTGCGCCGACGGCGACGTCTTCCACGCCGTCGACGCCCAGTCACCGGAGCAGACCGCGCCGAGCGTGTCGGCCGGCGGCGAGTTGGACGTCGGGCGCGAGGGCGCGCCCGACGCCGTGCGGTGGCGCCTCCCGGCGACCCTGCCGACCGTCGCGGTCCGGGACGACCCCGGCGGGGGCCGGGCGAGCGCCGTCCTCGCCACCCCGGGCGCGGTGGATCTGCCCGCGCTGCGCGGGCTGGAGGCGACCGTCTTCCTCAACCTCGACACCGGATCCGACAGCATCGAGCAGGCCCGCAACGCCGCCGCCGGCGTCGACCTCGGCGCGCGGGTCCAGACGCTGCAGGCGTTCCAGGAGTCCGAGCGGTTCGGTCAGATCCGCCGTGGCCTGTACGTCGGTGTGACGGCCACTCTGCTGCTGCTCGGCGCCAGTCTGCTCGTCGGCATCCTCGACCAGTTGCGGGAACGCCGCCGTACGTTCGCCGCGCTGGTGGCGTTCGGCACCCGCCGCCGTGTCCTGGGCTGGTCGGTCCTGTGGCAGACCGCCGTCCCGGTGCTGCTCGGGCTGGGCCTGGCTCTGGCCCTCGGCACGGCCCTGGGCGCGACCCTGCTGGCCATGGTGGGCGAGCCCGTACGCCTCGTCTGGGCCGACGTCGTCGGCATGTGCGCGCTGGCCGCGGGCGTCGTGCTGCTGGTGACCGGTGCCAGCCTGCCGGTGCTGTGGCGGATGCTGCGCTTCGGACATCTCCGCACCGAGTAGCGGAGAGGTCCTTCCTGCCGGGCAGGCCACTGCCCGGCAGGAAGGACCGGACGTCACCGGACGGCCCTCAATCCGCGCCGAAGATGGCGAACTCAAGGGCGTCGGCGCGCAGCGCCACCTGATGGCAGTGCGCGGCCAACTGTTGGTTCGAGGCGCCCGCCAGCGGTGTGAACGACTGGGTGACGATCTGCGGTACGCCGGTGCCGCCGGTGACCAGCGCGACCCGCCCGTATCCGGGTTGGGCCAGCCCCGTCAGCAACGTCTCCGGCGTGACCAGCACGGAGGTCGGGCCGACCTCGGCCTCCATCCCGCACAGCCGCACACCTTCGGTGAACGGCTCGGCGCCGTCGACAACGAAGATCCGCACCACGTGTGTCCGGGCGCCCGGCAGCGCGACGCTGACGGCGTAGTGGTTGTCCTGCTCGGTCCACTCCGCGCCGAGGCGCGCCGCGATCGACCGTATCCTGCGCGCCAGTCCCTCGGTCCGTCCGCCGGCCACGGCGGCCGGCGACAGCCCGGTCAGGGCCGGGCTCGGCGGAATCGGGGTGTCCGTCAGCAGCCAGCGCTCGATCAGGTCGTCCAGGCCGATGTCGGACTCCCGCCCCGCTTCGAGGAAGTCGACGGCCCGTTCCAGGGTGACCGGCCGCCCCCAGCCCGCCACCAGCGGGTGGCCGCCCAACGCCGTACGCCAGGCGGGCGCGTAGGCGCCGACGTAACAGGCGCCGAGCACCGCCAGCCGCAGGGCCGGCGAGACGGTGGCCGGGTCGATGTCGGCCGGGGACACGGTGGCGCCGTCGCAACATTCCAGGCTGCCGTCGTCACCGCCGTGGGAGCTCCAGTAGAAGCCGGCCGGCGCCAGCTCCTCGACGCCGGAGCCCTTGCCGGACACCGCTTCCAGCAGGTCAGCACGGGTGGCCTGCTGATCGACGACGACGGTGTACCCGGCTTCGCGCAGGACCGCCACGTCGTCGTCGATCTGTGCGAGTTCCTCGGCCAGCATCGAGCGGTCCTGCTCGCTGGCCGTCTTGTAGCCGAAGAGGAACAGGAAGGATCTCCCCTCGCCCGGGCCCGTGCCGGTGGGGGTGTACACCACGCGCGTGGTCGGATCGTCGCTGCGGGACTCGGCCGTCCAGTGCTTCGGGCCGGGCCGGGCGTCGCGCCACTGGGCCGGCACGTACACCTCGCCGACGTCCTCGGCCATCAGAATTCGTCCCGGGCGGTCTGCTGGATCTCCATCTGGTCGGCGATGGTGGCCAGTGCGCGCAGGGGCAGGGCGAACTCGTCCTGATCCATGGTGGCCAGCGGCGCGCGGTGGATGAGCGCGTAGTCGCCGTCCTCGTCCAGCGCCAGCGCACCGAGGCCGAGATCGGCGTTGCGGCGCAGTGCCACCCGGGGGTTCATGTCGGCCTCCTTGCAGACGAAGCTGCGGAACTCCACCCACTCCTGGTCGAAGGACTCGTACCGGGTGACCACGATCTGCTGCGTGCGCCCGGACTCGTAGGTCCAGAGCAGCGAGAACCAGTCGTCCTCGGTCCTGTCCAGTTCGTACTGCGTGCGAGCGTGCTCGCGCAGCTCGTACCAGCTCGGCATGATGCCTCGTCTCTTGTCGCGCGGTGGATCGATCGCACGGCAGGTTAGCGTCGCCCCGCACGGGATGCTCATCCGCCTTCACACCCGCGACCCCTCCGCAGTGGCCGGGAGCGCGACGACTGCGGAGGGCGCCGGCCCTGGGCGGCGACGTACGGCTATCGGCCACGTCCGGGCAGGCGGAGCGCGAGGAGGGCGCCGAGGGCGACCACGGCGGCGCCGACCCCGACCGCCGCCACCAGGCCGTCGGTGAAGGCCTCGGAGCTGCCGTAGCCACCGTTCGCGACGAAGATCGAGGCGAGCGCGGCGACCCCGATCGCGACGCCGAGCTCGCGGATGGTGTTCAGGGTGCCGGAGGCGACCCCCTGGGCCTCCGGTGACACGCTCGCGAGAGCGAGGGTGCTGGTCGGGGCGAAGGTCAGGCCCATTCCGACGCCCGCGAGGAGGAACGGGGGCACCAGCGAGGCGTACGCGACGTCGGGGCTGGCGACGATGGCGATCCAGCCGAGTGCGGCGGCCAGCAGGGCCTGACCGGTGACGATCAGCGTCCGGGCACCGACCCGGTTGACGATGAGGCCGGCGATGGGGGCGACGACCATCGGGGCCATGGTCCACGGCATGGTCCGCAGCCCCGCACCGAGTGGGCTCTGCCCCTGGGCGACCTGGAAGAACTGTGCGAGCAGGAAGACCGAACCGAAGACCCCGACGGAGAAGGCCAACGTCACCCCGTTGACGTTGCGGAAGCCCCGGGAACGGAACAGGCCCATCGGGAGCATCGGGGTGGGGGTGCGCCGCTCCCAGCCGACGAACAGCACGAGCAGCACGCCACCGGCGATCAGCGCGGCGAGGGTCGGGCCGGCCGTCCAGCCGTGCTCCTGACCACGGATGACCCCCCAGACCAGGGCGAGGACGCCCGTCGCGGAGAGCAGGAGCCCGAGCGGGTCCAGCCGGGTCGCGGCTGCCCGCGACTCCGTCAGGACGAGCCTGGCGAGCACGATCGCGACCAGGCCGACGGGCACGTTGAGCCAGAAGATCCAGGACCAGTCCAGGCCCTTCACCACGGCTCCGCCGACGACCGGGCCCACCGCGACCCCGAGGCCGCTGATCCCGCCCCAGATCCCGATCGCCGGGTCGCGCAGCCGATCGGGTACGGCGGTGGCCAGCAGCGTGAGTGACAGGGGCATGACGGCGGCGCCGCCGACTCCTTGGAGTGCCCGTGCGGTGATGAGCATCCACGGCTCGGTCGCGAGCGCGCAGGCCGCGGAGGCGAGGGTGAACAGGGCGATGCCGACGAGGAAGAGCCGGCGACGTCCCATCCGGTCACCGAGCGCGGCGGCGGTGAGCAGCAGCGCGGCGAACGGGAGCGTGTACGCGTTGACGAACCACTGCAGGTGGCCCAGCGAGGCGCCGAGCTCTTCCCTGATCACCGGCAGCGCGGTCGTCACTACCAGGTTGTCCAGGGTGACCATGAACATCGGGATCCCGACCGCGGCGAGCACGGCCGCGAGGGGTCGTCTCGTGCCGGCGACGGGTCGCTGGGTCGCGCCGGACCTGGTCGGCTGGTCGAGGGTGGTCATGGTTCTCCTCTCGGGCGGCCGATCGGCCTGAAGTTGTTATCCACTGATAACAAGACAGGACGGTACACTAGTTATCGACTGATAACTAGTGCGAGGAGGACGCGCATGGCGCGAACCCGGCTGACCGCCAGCGAACGGACCGAACAACTGGCGGCCGCCGCCGTCCGGGCCTTCGCCGCCACCGGCTACGTCGGCACCTCGACCGACGACGTAGCCCGCCTCGCGGGGGTCTCTCAGCCGTACGTCATCCGCCTCTTCGGCTCCAAGCAGCGACTGTTCATCGCCGCCATCGAGCACGCCACCGACCGCATCGAGCAGGAATTCCGGGAGGCCGCCGCACAGCAGGCGGACCTGTCCGCCCTCGGCAACGCCTACGACCGGCTCCTCGCCCGGCACGACCTTCCCGTCCTGTTGCTGCACGGCTTCGCGGCGAGCAACGATCCCGCGATCGGCGCGGTGGTCCGCGAGCGATTCGGTCGCATCTACCGGATGGTCCGGGAACTCACCGGCACCGACCCCGACGCCGCGACCACCTTCCTCGGCCACGGGATGCTGCTGACCGTCCTCGCCGCGATGCAGGCCGTCGGGCCCGGCGGGGTGCCGCGGGAGCCGTGGGCGGCCGAGATCGTCAAGGCCGAACCCGCAGGAGTCGACGACCGCGGGTGACCGCTCCCCCGTCGGCCCGACGTGGGCGGCCGACGCTCGCCTTCCGAAAAATTTCCGAGATGTTTCCGGTAGAGCGGTCCACGTCATAACATTCACGCGTCTGGAAGTCCGTGGCGATGCCGCACCACCCCCACCACGCTGCCCATTCGCGTAAGGACCCCCGATGCGACTCTGGCTACCGTCCTCCCGAACACCACGCCGGACGCGACACCTGGCCGTGCTCGGCTGCGCCGCGCTCGTCGCGGCCGTCGTGGCCGCGCCCACCCCGGCCGCCGCCGCGACCGTCCTGTCCAACACCTTCGAAGACGGCTCGTACGCCCCCTGGGGCCCACGCGGCGACGTCACCCTCGGCATCGCCGACGAGGGGCACGACAGCGCCAAGAGCCTCTCGGTCACCGGCCGCACGGCCAACTGGCAGGGCCCGGCGACCAGTGCGACCGCCCTGTTCCAGCCCTCGACGCCGTACTCGGTGACCGCCTGGGTCAAGCTCCCCGCCGGCACCGAGGGCAACGCCGGCGTGCACTTCACCGTCGAGGCCACCCCGACTGGTGGCGGCGACACCACGTACACCTGGATCGGCGGCAGCGTCGCCACCACCGCCGACGCTTGGGTCCGGATCGGCGGCGACTACACCCTGCCGGCGGGCCTCAGCTCCGCCACCCTCTACGTCGAGGCGGAGGGGACCACCCCGTTCCTCGTCGACGACGTCGTGGTCACCGGACCCGACGGTGGCCCCGGCGGGCCGGTGCCCGGGACCGTCGTCATCGACAGCGACTTCGAGGACGGGCTGGACGGCTGGGGGCCACGCGACGGCGGACCGGGTGCCCCGCGCGTCACGCTCAGCGACGTCGCGCACGGCGGGGCCGCCGCGGCCCTGGTCAGCGACCGGGTCAACCAGGGCGCCGGCGTCGGCCGCGACGTGACCGGCCTCTTCGAGACGGGCGTGACGTACGAGTTCCGGGTGTGGCTGCGCTTCGCCGCCGGCCAGCCGACCGACCAGATCTGGCTCAGCCTCGCCAGCACCTCGGGTGGTAGCCAGTCGTTCAGCACCCTCGCCCAGTTCGAGACCGTCACCAACACCGGCTGGACCGAGGTGACCGGCACCTTCACCATACCGGCCGCGGACAGCGCCCTGCTCTACTTCGAGACCCGGTGGCAGGGCGCGGACACGACCGGAAACACCAGCGACTTCCTCGTCGACGACCTCGTCGTACGGGTCCCCGAGCCACCGGTCGTCGAGGACCTCACCGGCATCCACGAGACCACCGACTTCCCCGTCGGCGTCGCGATCGACAGCCGGGAGACGGTGGGCGGGGCCGCCCAGCTGCTGACCCGGCACTTCAACCAGATCACGCCCGAGAACCACATGAAGCCCGAGGCCTGGTACGACGACGAGCGCACCTTCCGCCCGCACGACCAGGCGCTCGCCCTGATGGACTTCGCTCGGGACAACGACCTGCGGGTCTACGGCCACGTGCTGGTCTGGCACAGCCAGACCCCCGCCTGGTTCTTCCAGGACTCGACCGGCCAGCCGCTGACCACCTCGACCGCGGACCAGCAGGTGCTGCGCGACCGGCTGCGCGCGCACATCTTGGCGGTCGCCGAGTCGCTCAGCGAGCGGTACGGCCGGTTCGGCTCCCCCACCAACCCGCTGTACGCGTTCGACGCCGTCAACGAGGTCATCAGCGACAGCGGCGAGTACAACGACGGCCTGCGCCGCAGCGAGTGGTACCGGATCCTCGGCGAGAACTTCATCGACCTCACGTTCGCGTACGCGGACGAGGCGTTCAACGACGTCTACGCCGTCGAGGGCGCCGACCCGGTCGCCCTCTTCATCAACGACTACAACACCGAGCAGAGCGGCAAGCAGGCCCGCTACCGCGCCCTGGTCGAGCGGCTGCTCGCGCGCGGCGTACCGGTCGACGGTGTGGGCCACCAGTTCCACGTCTCGCTGGCCACGCCCGTGGACAGCCTGAACACCGCGCTGGAGGCGTTCGCGGACCTGCCGGTGACCCAGGCCGTCACCGAACTGGACGTCACCACGGGCACCCCGGTGACCCAGGCGAACCTGATCGAGCAGGGCTACTACTACCGGGATGCCTTCCGCATCTTCCGGGCGCACGGCGAGGACCTGTTCGCGGTCACCGTCTGGGGCCTCACCGACGGACGCTCCTGGCGGGCCGGCAGCGGCGCGCCGCTGCTCTTCGACGACAACCTGCGGGCCAAGCCCGCGTACCACGGCGCGGTCGACGGCGAGCTGCCCGCCCGGCTGCGGACGGCCAACGTCTTCGCCGGTGACGTGCCCCTGACCGCCGCTGCCACCACCGACCTGACCTGGCGCAAGCTCCCGCTGCACCCGGTCGGGGAGCAGGCCCGGTTCCAGCTGCGCTGGGCGCCGGACCACCTGACCGCGTACGTCACGGTCAGCGACGCGTCCCCCTCCGCCGACGACCGGGTCACCTTCGTCCTGGGCGGCGAGACCTACCAGGTCTCCCGCGACGGCAGCGGTGCGGCGCCGGCCGTGGCGGCCGCCCGCGACGGCGGCTACCACCTGGTCGCCCACCTGCCGCTGAACGACGCCGCCCACGGTGACACGCTCACGCTCGACGTGCGGGTCACCGACAACGGCGCCACGTCCGGTTGGAACAGCCCTGGCGCGGTCGGCACCCTCACCCTGGTCGAGGAGCTGTCGTACCTGGAGGTGGTCCAGGCGGCCCGTGAACCGGTCGTCGACGGCGTGGTCGACGCCGGTTGGGCCCGGGCGGGCGTGGTGACCACGGCCAAGCAGGTCTCCGGCACCGGCGGCGCCACCGCCACCGTCCGTACGCTCTGGCTGGGCCAGACGCTCTACGTGCTCGCCGAGGTCACCGACCCGGTGGTCGACGTCTCCGGCTCCGACCCGTGGACGCAGGACTCGGTCGAGATCTACGTCGACGCCGGCAACGCCAAGAACGGCGCCTACCGCTACGACGACACCCAGATCCGGATCAACGCCGACAACGTCGTCTCGTTCGGCACGGGCGACGAGGCGTTCCAGGCGGGCCGGGTGCGCAGCGCGGTGCTGCGTACGCCGACGGGCTACACCGTCGAGGCGGCGATCAGCCTGCTGGAGTACGGCGGCCTCGACACCTTCCACGGCCTGGACTTCCAGGTCAACGACGCGTCGAACGGCAACCGGACCGCGATCCGCAACTGGGCCGAGCAGGAGGGCACGGGCTACCAGAGCACCGCCCGGTGGGGCGTGGGCCGGTTGGTGACGGGCGCCAACGTGGACGTCGTGGTGCAGCGGTACACCCAGTGGCCGTCGGACAGCGGAGGCGGCTACTGCGCCACCATCACCGCCACCAACCGGGGCACCGAGCCCGTCGAGTGGCACGCCGTCGTCGACCTCGAAGGCGACATCTACAACGCGTGGAACGTCGAGCGGGAGCCGATGGGCGGCGACAGCTACCGGATCAGCGGCGTGGGCTGGAACCGGGTCCTCAAGGCGGGTGCCAGCACGTTCAGCGTCGGGTACTGCGCGAACCTGTGACACCCGGCGCCGGTGGCGGCCACCGTCTCGGTGGAGCTGGCCGTCACCGGCACGCGGCCGAGAGCGCGGCCAACCGACCGGCCGGATCATGCAGAAGGCGGTGACCGTCGCTGACGACCCGGCGGGTGCCCGGGTCCACCGGATCGGTGTCCGCCCAGCTCACCGGCGCGACCCCCACCTCGACGTCGAGTCCGGACGTACGGCGTACGCGGATCTCCCGGACCGGCCCCCACCGCGCCGACCGGACGAGCCGGCCGTCGAGCAGTTCCGTCCAGACGCTCACCCGCGCGTAGCCCTGGTTGTCGGTGAGGACCACGATGTCGACGTCCGAGTCCGGGCGCGCGGCGTCGCGTGCCCAGGAGCCGACGAGGACCACGCCCCCGACGTCGGCACGCTCCACCGCCCACGCCGCCACCAGGGCGAGCACTGATCGGACTTCCCGCGACCGGTCCCTCGTCACCACCCGGTCGAGTCTGGCACCACCGCCGCCGGTGCAGTCATCCGACATGTCGGTCTGATGACCGCTTCGGCCGCTGCGTGCCCCGGTGGTGGTGATCCCGGTCACCTCCACCGTCCGGCCATTGGCGGTCGCTGAGGTCGGGCGGCAGGGTCGGGGGTCGGCGTCATCTCGCCGAACTCGTCGTTCAAGCAGGTCAGGAGCGTTCGTTGCCCGCCCACCGGCGTCCCCGCCAACCCCGTTCGGCCGCGCTGCCCGTAGTGACCGGAGCCCTCGCCGCCCTGCTGCTCGGTGGAGCGGGCGTCGGCTTCGCGGTGCTCGGCGACGCCGAGAGCGATTCCGGCGGGGCTCGGCCGGCGCGGGCCGCCGGCACGCCGGACCTCCGGCCGGCGCCGGCCACCCCGACGCCGGGCCTTCCGGCGACACCCGGCGCGGACGTCGTCTCCGGTCCGTCTCCTGCCGACATCGCCCCGCCGACCGTTCCGGTGGCCCAGACCGAGTCGCTGCCCCGGCCGAGCGCCGACCCGACGACCGCGCGCCCCGCGACCGGCGCACCGAGGCCGACGGCCACGCGCCCGACCACCAGGCCACCGACCGCGACGCCGACGGTGCGCCCGACGCCCGGACCCACCGGCACCCCCTCGTCGCCGCCGCCGACCGCCACTCCCAGTCCGTCCGGCAGCCCCACCTCGGCCCCGACCACACCTGCTCCGAGCCCGTCGGGCGGCACGCCGGAGCCGAGCAGCCCGGCGCCCAGCGGCTCCCCGTCCACCACCCCGGCGTCGCCACCGGCGAGCCCCACGGGGACGACGACGCCGGACGCCTCCTGACGGTCGCCCCCAGCGGATCGGCGCGCCGCGGCCCGAACCGAACATCCACGGGTCTGTCCGGACCTCGCGGGCCGGCGCCGATGACCGCTGATCGAGGTCGGCCCCGCGCCGACGGAAATTCGTGCGGCAGAAAATGGTAATCCGATCGCGAGAAAAACGTCGCGGAGGTGGCGGGCGGGATTTCGACGACATTCGGTAGCCCGTTTCGGCGGGCTCTCTTAAGGAACGATTAAAGGCCTGTCAGGCGCGACGGAAAGGCGCCTAACATACCGGGGCCGTGGCCGTCCGGTCGGCTTTGTCGTGCCCCGCACTTCCTTGGGAGAGTTCCGTGTCGTACCCCTCGTTCGGTCAACCCGACGCGAGCCCACCGCCGTCACGTCCGGGCCTTCCGGCGCGGGTCGTCCGAAGCTGGTGGGGCATGGCCGCCGGCGCGGCCGTCGCCGTGACGGTCGTCGCGGGCACGGCCGTGTACCTGGCCGACGCTCCCGCCGCCGAGGAGACGACGAACGCCGCCAACGCGCTCGCCTACGGCTCGCCGCCGTCCGGGCTGGCGGCGCCGGGCGGCTCGTCGGCGGCCACGTCCACGACGCCGTCCGCCGCCGCCTCCCCGTCCGGGAAGCCGTCGACCTCGACGGGCCCGAGCGCCGCCGCGAAGCCGGTCGCCAAGGGCGGCTGGATCCCGGTCGACCCGGCGGCGTGGAAGGCGCAGGCCGACGCGTACAAGGCCATGAAGACCGACCCCGTTCCGGCCGGCGTGGGCAATCTTCCGGAGTTCCGCGCGGACTGTCAGTACAGCCACCGACGGCCGGACGACCCGATCGTCGCCCCCGGCCTGCCGGGGGCGTCGCACATGCACTCCTTCGTCGGCAACAAGGGTGTGGACGCGGACACCGTGGCCGAGGACCTGATGATGTTCACGGCCAGCACCTGCAAGCCGGCGCAGGACCACTCCGCCTACTGGGTGCCGACGCTCTACGACAACGCCACCGGCAAGCCGGTGGAGACCACGGGTTTCCGGGTCTACTACCGCTCCCTCCGCAGCAATTCCAGCGGCCAGATGCCGATGCCCAACGGCATGCGGATGATCAGCGGCGACGCCAAGAAGAAGGTGCCGACGCCGCGGGGCGCGAGCGGGCAGTTCTACTGCGCCCACTACGGGCCCGGTGACCTCGACGGAGTCGCCCGCAGCACCAACGGCAACTGGCCGATCTGCGGTGGGAACGCCACGCTGCACTTCATGATGCAGTTCCCGGACTGCTGGGACGGCAAGCACCTGGACAGCCCCAACCACAAATCCCACGTGGCGTACGGCAGCAACGAGGGCTGCCCCTCCAGTCACCCGGTGCGGATCCCGGCGATCACGTTCGACATCCAGTACGGGGTGAAGGGCACTCCGGCGGGCTATTACCTCTCCTCCGACAAGGAGGGGAAGAGCGCTTCGTCAATGCACGGTGACGCCTTTGTCATGTGGGACGTGCGCATGATGAACAAGCAGACCAAGAACTGCATTCTGCAGCGCAAGACCTGCGACAACGACGGCTACGACGGGTAGCCGGGACCGGGGGCGGGCTCGGCCGTGTGCCGGGCCCGCCCCTTTCGCGCCGCTGGTTCGGGGTGTCCGACCCCGTCAGCGCTGCAGTGTCAGCAGGCCCGGCCGGTAGGGCAGGAGGCCGTAGTCGCCGCCGGAGTTGGGCGAGCGACCCTGGTAGAGCAGCTGCAGGTTGCAGGGATCCACGGTCATCGTCTGGTCGGCGTTGCTGCGGATCAGCTCGCCGTGACTGATGTCGTTGGTCCAGGTGGCGCCGCTGTTGGCCTTGCCGGCGAACGGGTTGCTCTCGGTCGCGGCCTGCGGCGTCCAGGTGCCACCGAGACTGGTGGCCGTGAACGAGCGGAAGTAGCGACCCTGCGCGCCGATCGCCTCGACCAGCATGAGGTACCGGTTCTGGCCCTGGAGCTTGTAGACCTGAACGGCCTCGAACAGGTTGTTGGTCGTGTCGCTCATGATCACCGTCGACGTCGAGCCGAAGTTCCCCGGGAAGTTGCCGATGGGCATGGTGGCCCGGTAGATCTTGCCGTTGTCCCCTGCGAAGAACAGGTACATGGTCGTGCTGTCACCGATCAGCGCCTGGTCGATGGGTCCCGTGCCGGAGCCGGTGATGCTCCCGGTGAACAGCGCCTGCGGCGACGACCAGCCGTTGGGGTTGGTGGGGTCGGTCGACGTTCGGTAGGAGAACGCGGGTCCACCCCACTGGTAGGCGAGCACCCAGAGGTTCCTCGGCGCGAAGTAGAACAGGCTGGGCGCCACCGTGGCGGAGGACATCGTGTTCTGGCTGGCCGAGGCCATGTCGGACCAGTTCGAGAAGAGGCTGAAGTTCATCGAGCCCCACGTCGTCCCGGTGTCGTGCGTCGTCGCGTAGACGAGGTGCCGGCCGTTGTACGGGGCGTAGGTGAAGTCCTTCAACGACACCCACCCCGACTTCGGGGTCGCCAGCGGGCCGGTGGAGCTCCAGCGGTACGTCGACGGCAGGTTGCACGTGCCGGGCGGTGGCGTGGTGGGGTCCCCCCCGCCGTCGACGCGGACGAGCTGCCACTGCTGGTTGCTGCCGTTCCAGTCGTCGTACTGCACGATGTTGCCGCCGTCGGCCGTCGAGGCGCCCTGCACCTCCACCACCTTGTTGCTGTTCCGGTTGATCAACCGGACGTAACCGCCGTCGGAGTCGGCCAGCCGGAACTGCTGGTTGGTCCCGTTGTGGTCGGCCCACTGCACGATGTTGGCACCGTTGGCGGTGGAGAAGTTGTAGACGTCCAGCACCTTGCCGGACAGGCGCGACTTCAACCGGTAGTAGCCGCCACCGGAGTCCACGAACTGCCACTGCTGCTGGTTGCCGTTGTTCCGTGCCCACTGCACGATCCGCGCACCGTCGTTGGTCGCCAGGTTGTACACGTCCAACGCCTTGCCGCTGTTGCGGTTGACCAGCACGTACCACGCGTTGGTGTCGACCGTCGCCGCGGCGGCGGGTGTCGACACCACCGCCGCGGTGGCGCCACCGATCACCAACGCCGCCATGCCGGCGATGACGAGCCGGAGCATCGACCGACGCCGCGGCAGCGGCTCGATCGACGTCGGTCTATGGATGACAGACATGTTCCTCCTCCAGTGTCCGAGAGCCGAAGGTCTGCCCAGAGGGATGGGCGCACCGGGACGCGCGGCCGGGTGCGCACGTGGGGGTGAGTGAGCGCTAACAGGCCGGTGCGGGTGCTGGCGCGCGTCCAATTCGAGGTTGACGAAGCGGCTTGCCCGGTAAGCCGAGTGTCGTCACCCTCGACATCGACTGTGAGCGATAACATGTCCGTAGTCAAGTCGCAATATTGCGGGCCGAGACCGGGTGGCGCTCCCCCGGCGGTCCCGCCACCGAGGACCGACGGGCGACGTGGCCGGGCGGGATTCGGTTCAACCGACTCCGGCAGGAACGCAGTGGGATGGATCATGCGCCAGTTTTATTGCCATGGGCAACTAACCGGCAGTACGAAGATCATTGTCATCCCGGTGCATGGATCGCAACCCGTTCACCGGACCCGTCGACCCCAAGGGGGGCACATGGCACGCAGCCGGATCGCCGCTGCCGCATCCATCTCACTCGTCCTACCGTTCCTGACCGTCCTTCCCGCGTCCGGAGCGGCGGCCGCTCCCGCCCAGCCGACCGCGCGGAACGACCGGCCCGGCGACGACACGCGCGAGCTCACCCGCAAGAACTTCACCCTCGACGGCCGCAAGGTCGAGACGCCGGCCCGCTACCAGCCGCGCACCCAGGCCCGGTCGAGGACCCAGGCCGCGGCGCAGACGCCGGCGGTCGGGACCGTCCGCCAGTGGCTCGGACTCGACGACACCACCGGCGCCTACTACCGCAAGGACTACACGCTGCGGGGCGTCGGCGAGAACATCGAGGTGTGGGTCGCCACCGACCTCGCGTTCCCGGCGAACGACTGTCGCAACCAGGTCGCCACGACCACGCAGATCACCGACGCGCAGGTGCAGAACTTCGTCCACGAGTTCGACGCCACCATGTACCCGAAGGAGACCGCGGCCTTCTCCCGGCCCCCGGACCGGGACGGCAGCAACGCCCAGGTCGGGCCGGACGCCAACGGCAACGGCGGCGTCTACACCGGTGCGGGCAACAAGACCGTCACCCTCGTCGACAACGTCCGGGACGACAACTACTACCAGTTCCCGGCCGCGCCGACCTACATCGCCGGCTTCTTCTCCGCCCAGCTCAACGAGCTGTTCGACCGCAACGTGATGACCATCGACGCGTTCGACTGGCTGCACCGCACCGGGGCGAACCCGCCGGACGAGCCGACCGACGACCTGTGCACCAGCCGCCCGGCCCGCCCGCACAGCTACGAGGGCACCTTCGCCCACGAGTGGCAGCACCTGGCGCAGTACTACACCGACCCGTTCGAGGGCGCCTGGCTCAACGAGGGCCTGTCCGACTTCGCCCAGACGTTGACCGGCTACGTCGACACCCGGGCCACGGTCTACGACCGGGGCGCCGACGGCCACCTCTACTGCTACCAGGGCTTCGGCACCGTCAAGACGCCGTACAACGCCAACCCGCGCGACTGCGGCGGCCCGGAGAACTCGCTGAACCTGTGGGACGAGAGCCCCAACCCCAACGCGGTGCTGGCCGACTACGGCAACGCGTACTCGTTCATCCAGTTCCTCTACGACCGGTACGGCCAGGACATCGTCCACCGCCTGCACAACGACGGTGACCTCCAGGGGCTGGCCAGCGTCAAGAAGGCGCTGAAGGCCGAGGGCGCCACGGACATGTACGAGGTGATCCACGACTACCAGACCATGACGCTCGTCGACAAGATCGTCGGAGACGCCAAGCTCGGGATCATGCTGGGTGTGTCGAAGAGCCGGGTGACCAGCAAGAGCCTGCGCTCCACCGTCAACCTGGAGAACCCAGCCGCGTACGCCACCCCGGGCGCGGCGCCCAACGGCGCCGACTACGTCCCGCTGCAGAAGGCCAACGGCACGCTGCTGCGCGGCTCCGACCTGCGGTCGCTGTCGTTCCAGGGCAACAAGACCCTGCCGGCGCTGCCGCTGGCCTGGACCGTCGTGAACAACGACCCGGACCGCGCCGGCAACCCGGTCCTGTTCTCCGGCAACGGCAACAACACCGACGCCGCCGCCGTCACCAAGGTCACCGTGCCGACGGCCGACCCGACGCTGCGCTTCGTCGCCAAGTACGGCGCCGAGTTCGGCTTCGACTACGGCTACGTCACCGTGTCCACCGACGGCGGCGCCACCTACACCATCGTCCCCGGTGACAAGACCGTCGACGGGCCCCTCGGCCCGGGCGTCAACGGCACCACCAACGGGTTCGAGGCCCACAGCTACGACCTGTCCGCATACGCCGGCAAGTCGGTGCTGCTCGGCTTCCGCTACGTCAGCGACGGCGGCGTCAACGAGGGTGGCTGGCTCGTCGACGACATCACCGTCGGCGGCACCGTGGTCAGCGACGGCAGCAGCCTGACGCCGTTCGACTCCCCCACCGAGATCAAGCCGACCGCCGTCGCGAACTGGAACCTGCGTCTCATCGGCCTCGACGAGAAGCACTCGCGCGCCTGGCAGTTCGAGTTCGACGGCAAGTCCGCGCTCACCCTCAACCGGGTGCAGCTGGCCCTGCTCAGCATCTTCCCCAAGGTCGTCGCCGTGGTCGCCTACGACGAGCCGACCGAGCAGGTCACCCAGTACGCGCCGTACACCCTGAAGGTCAACGGCGTCGTCCAGCCGGGCGGCGCCGCCTGACCTTTGTCCCCGCGGCCGTCAGGGCACCTGTCACCCTCGGTGGCAGGTGCCCTGACGTCAGGAGCGGGCTGACCACCAACTCGACCCGGACGGCGATGTCGAGAAAGCGTGGCGGGCTTCGTCCCCCGGGTGAAGGTGACCAGAATGGGTCGCCTCAGCACCGAGGGGAACACGATGGCCAAGTACCTGCTGCTCAAGCACTACCGTGGCGCTCCGGCCGCGGTCAACGACGTGCCCATGGACCAGTGGACGCCCGAGGAGATCACCACGCACGTGGCGTACATGCGGGACTTCGCGAGCCGGCTCGAAGGGACCGGAGAGTTCGTCGACGGTCAGGCGCTCGCCCCCGAGGGGACGTTCGTCCGGTACGACGGTGAGGGGCGCCCTCCGGTCACCGACGGCCCGTTCGCCGAGACCAAGGACCTCATCGCCGGCTGGATGGTGATCGACGTCGACAGCTACGACCGGGCGATCGAACTGGCCGGCGAGTTGTCGGCCGCTCCGGGCGCGGGCGGGAAGCCGATCCACGAGTGGCTCGAGGTACGCCCGTTCCTGACCGAGCCGCCCACCATCACGGAATGACCTCCCCCATGGACGAGGCTCTGCTCCGGCGTCTCACGCCGAGCGTGCTCACCGTCCTCGTCCGCCGCGGAGCAGACTTCGCGGCGGGCGAGGACGCCGTGCAGGACGCGCTGGTCGAGGCGATCCGCGTCTGGCCGGACGACCCGCCGAGGGATCCGAAGGGCTGGCTGGTCACCGTGGCGTGGCGGAAGTTCCTCGACGCGGCCCGGTCCGACACGGCCCGCCGCCGGCGTGAGGACCTGGTCGACGACCAACCGGCGCCCGGGCCCACACCGGCGGTCGACGACACGCTCCAGCTCTACTTCCTGTGCGCCCACCCGTCACTGACACCGTCGTCCGCGGTCGCGCTCACGCTCCGCGCCGTCGGCGGGCTGACCACCCGTCAGATCGCTCAGGCCTACCTGGTGCCCGAGGCGACCATGGCGCAGCGCATCAGTCGAGCCAAACGCACCGTCTCCGGCGTACGGTTCGACCAGCCCGGCGACGTCGCCACCGTGCTGCGCGTGCTGTACCTGGTGTTCAACGAGGGCTACTCCGGGGACGTCGACCTCGCCGCCGAGGCCATCCGGCTCACCCGGCAACTCGCGGCCGCGATCGACCACCCCGAGGTGGTGGGGCTGCTCGCCCTCATGCTGCTGCACCACGCCCGCCGCCCCAGCCGGACCGCACCCGACGGGCGCCTGGTGCCGCTCGCCGAGCAGGACCGCGGCCGGTGGGACACCGGTCTGATCGCCGAGGGCGTCGCGATTCTCCAGGCGGCCCTCGCGCGTGACCGGCTGGGCGAGTTCCAGGCCCAGGCAGCCGTCGCCGCGCTCCACGCCGACGCGCCCACCGCGGAGGAGACCGACTGGGTGCAGATCGTCGAGTGGTACGACGAACTCGTCCGCCTGACCGACAACCCGGTCGTCCGGCTCAACCGCGCGGTGGCCGTCGGGGAGGCCGACGGACCACGTGCCGGGCTGGCGGCGCTCGCGGCGCTGGACCCCGCCCTGCCCCGTCACACCGCGGTGGCCGCGTACCTGCACGAACGCGACGGCGACCGGGCGACGGCGGCACGGTTGTACGCCGAAGCCGCCCACGAGGCGCCCAACCTCGCCGAGCGCGACCACCTGTTGCGTCAGGCCGCGCGGCTCAACACGGCCCGCTCCCGCCCCGCCCCGTGACGACAGCACCGAGGGAGGCGTTCGGTCCGGTGCTCGTCCCGCAAAGGTTCTCGCCCCCGGTGCGTTCGGTGCGGATGGCACAGTCCTGAGGATGTCCTTGGACGAGCTGCCGGACTGGTTGCCGGCTTGGTGTGGTGAACACCTGGGCAGCGGTCCCGCCGACGTGCTGTTCCAGTCGCGACAGGTATCGATGGTGTTCGGCCTGCGGTTGGTCGATGGCGGGGACGTCGTGGTCAAGGCACGCGCCGACGGCGGCCGGGCCTCGTCGTGCGTCGCGGCGCAGGCCCGGCTGGCCGAGCGCGGGTTTCCGTGTGCCCGGCCGCTCACGCCGGTGGTCGGCGTCGGTGCACTGGCCGTGCACGCCGAGGAATTCCGGCCCGGGGGCGAGGTGCTGCACGGGGACTCCCCGGACGTTGCGGTGCGCTGCGCGGACGTGTTCGCCCGGCTGACGGCCGAACTAGCCGGGGTGCCCGTCGCGCCGCCGCTGCCGAACCCGCCATGGGTGCGGTGGGACCACACCGATTCCGGTCTCTGGCCGGCGATCGACTCTCTGGACAGCCGGGACCAGGGTGTCGTGTCCGAACGCATTGTCGGGACGGCCGAGCGGGCCCGGAAGCGGCTGCTGGCCGCCGGCCTGCCGTGCGTGCTCGGCCACGCCGACTTCGAGGCGCAGAACCTGCGGTGGCAGGGTTGGCAGGTGTGGGCGGTGCACGACTGGGACAGCCTGGCGTGGCAGCCGGAGGCGGCGCTGGTAGGAGCGGCGAGCGGATCGTTCGCCAGTGCCGGGCCGCCGACGCTGGCGCCGATCGAAAGCTCCGAGGCGTTCCTGCTGACCTATCAAGACGTTCGACGGCGTCTGTTCACGGCCGTGGAGCTGGAGATCGCATGGGCGGCCAGCGTGTGGATGGCTGCGTACAACGCACGGGAGATGGCACTGTGCGGTGGCTCTCCGGCGGGCGCCGATGCGCTGCGGGCGCAGGCAGCCGAACGCCTCCGCCGGGCCAATGCGTGAAATCAGGTCAGCGGTCCGGCCCGGCGCTACGGAGGACACTCGGCGGGCGGCCGAGCGCCCGGCGGGCGGCCTCGCCCATCGGGTCGTCACGGGTGGGCAGCCCCCGGATGGTCGGCACCACCTCCGCCTGGAAGACGCCGTGCAGGCGGCGTAGTTCCCGCGCCGGGTGTTCGGCGTCGTCCACGCGCACGTCCCACAGCGGGTACGGCTGGTCGGCGACCACGGTCACCGTCGCCGACCGTGCGCCGTGCCGGTCACCGCCGGCCCCCTCGCCGGCCTCGACGGCCAGCACGAGCCGCTCCGCCAGATCGAGGTCCTGACTGTCCTCGAACACCCGGACGATCTCCGCGAGGATCTCCGGGCCGACCAGCCGATTGCCCTGCGCCGCGTAGCCGGGCCCGGTGCGGTGCCCCGCCCAGTGCACCGCGCGGGACCCGGTGTACGCGTACGAGCGCCCCTCGCGGTCGACCATGCCGACCTGGCGCACCTCCCGACCGGGGTCCCGGGCCAGCAGCTCGGCCAGGACGTCCCCGGGTGAGCGGCCCCCCGCGAGCAGGGGCAGGCCGTCGTGGGCCAGGAACGGGTTGGGGGTGGCCTGGGTAGCCACCGCACCGCCGCCGGCGCTGACGTACGCGACGAGCTTGCCGACGGCCGGTCGGGCGGTCAGCGCCCCCACCCCGAGTTGGCCGGTGCGCGGACATCGTGCGGCGATCGAGAAGGTCACGTCGGTACGTACCCGGACGAAGGGACGACATGCCCGTCACCGTGATGTCATCGACGACGCGGGGTGACGAGACCCGACTCGTACGCCCACACGACCAGCTGGGCGCGGTCGCGGCAGTGCAGCTTGGTCATTGCCCGGTTGACGTGGGTCTTGGCGGTCAACGGACTGATCACCATGCGCTCGGCGATCTCGTCGTTGGTGAGCCCTCGGGCGACGAGCTCGACGATCTCCTGTTCCCGGGCGGTCAGGACGTCCCGTCCGGCCGCCGGTTCGGGCGCCGGCGGGCCGGCGACGAACTCGCTGATGAGGGTGCGGGTCACCGCGGGGGCGAGCAGCGCGTCGCCGCGCGCCACGACGGCGACGGCCTGCAGCAGGTCGGTGGGCTCGGCGTCCTTGAGGAGGAACCCGCTGGCGCCGGCGCGGAGGGCCGTGAAGACGTAGGAGTCGAGCCCGTAGTTGGTGAGGATGAGCACGCGGACAGCGGTGAGGGTGGGGTCGACGGCGATGCGGCGGGTGGCCTCGATGCCGTCGAGCCCGGGCATCTGGACGTCCATCAGCACGACGTCCGGCCGCAGCTGACGCGACAGCTCGACGGCCGTCGCGCCGTCGGCGGCCTCGCCGACGACCTCGATGTCGTCCTCGGCGTCGAGCAGGGCCCGGAATCCGGCCCGCATCAGGGCCTGGTCGTCGGCGAGCAGCACCCGGATCACGCCGGGCCCTCCAGCGGGAACGTGGCCTCCACGCCGAACCCACCGCCCTCGCGGGCGGAGGTGTGCAGGGTGCCGCCGAGCCCGGTGACCCGTTCGCGCATGCCGCGCAGTCCCACCCCGGGCGTCGCCGGCCGGGTCGGCTCGGCCCGACCGTCGTCGGTCACGGAGACGGTCAGCTGCGCCGGGGCGTACTCGACATGGATCCGCGCGGTGGCGGGGCCGGCGTGGCGGGCGACGTTGGTGAGCGCCTCCTGGACCACGCGGTAGCCGGCCCGGTCGACCTCGGCGGGCAGGTCCTGCGGCTGACCGGTGACGGTCACCTGCACCGGCACGCCGGCCGCCCGGGTCCGCTCGACCAGCTCCCCGACGCGGGCCAGCCCGACGTGGTCGTCGTCGGAGGGTGAGCGCAGGGTGCCCAGGGTGGCCCGCAGCTCCCGCATCGCGGCACCGCTGGCCTCCTGGATGGCCAGCAGCGCGGCCGGCGGCTCCTCGCCCTGCTTACGGGCCAGGTGCACGGCGATCCCCGCCTGCACCTTGATCACCGAGATGCTGTGCGTCAGCGAGTCGTGCAGGTCCCGGGCGATGCGCAGGCGTTCCTCACCGGCCCGGCGGAGCGCCATCTCCTCGCGGGTGCGTTCGGCCTCCGCCGCGCGCTGCTCGACCTGTTCGAGGTACGCCCGGCGCTGCCCGGCGACGAGCCCGGCGACGTTCGCCGCCACGAACCAGCCCAGCAGCAGGGCGGTCCGCTCGGCGATCTGCTGCCCGGGCCGGCCGGCGGGCGCGACGGAGATGTCGCGGGCCAGGAATCCGGCGAGGAAGACGACGCTGGCCAGGACGGAGGGGACGCGGCGACCGCGCCAGGCGGCGACGTAGACCGCGCCGAGGACGGGGAACGCGGCGGAGACCCCGGGGTGGACGCGGACGTGCAGAGCCAGCATGGTGGCGGTCACGGCGATCAGCGTCACCACCGGATACCGCCGGCACACCGCCAGGGCGGCGCCCAT